>JAEVZS010000007.1 GCA_023392125.1 Bacteroidota bacterium | reverse complement strand
ACAAAGAGGAGTATACGCCCTTTGGGGAGACGAGCTTCGGGAGCTATGGGCGCAAGCGCTACCGGTACAATGGCAAGGAGAAAGACGAGGAGAGCGGCTTGTACAACTATGGTATGCGTTACTATGCCCCCTGGATGTGCCGGTTTGTGAGTGTGGATCCGTTGGCACCGAAGTATGCGCATTTGAGCCCTTATGCATATGCCGCCAATAAGCCTATAAACAATATCGATGGTGCAGAGACTCCTGGCGAAACTACGACTCCGACGGGAAACTCTCCTGCAACAGAAGAATCTTCCGGGAGCCCTTCCGGTTAATCGAATGTGCCGAGAATACATGGTATACATTCGTAATCTTCCCTATAAATAGTAGCGATTATAAATAGGGAAAAATTGCCAACTTAATTAAAAAGGGAAACGGATGAAAAAGTCATATTTTACGTGGTTCGTCTGATTTTTGAGATAAGCAGACATACGCCTGTCCATGCATATATGATCATAAAAGGTTCGGCATAATATCTCCACCGATAGCCAACAAAATATACAAGAGAAAATATGATCGAAGCGGCTACAGGGCTAAGAATGATAAGATCCCTGATCGTAAGATCCCGCCTGTATATCCTGAGCAGCAAAGCTACGGCAAATAAAAGATGCACGATAAAGTTGACAGGATTAAATACCCTGGCCGTTTTCAGTACTTCATAATTATAAGGCAAAAAGTAAATGGCCAGTTTTCTGGCAGTCAGAATCAGCTCGTCCACCGGGTTTTCCGCGATCCAGCGCAGCGCAAGAGTTTTTCGGGCCAGCCCTTCCTCATATTCATTCAGCATGTCAATATCCGGAATCATGGTATGCACATACTGGTACAGGACACTTGTCGAATCCTGCCAGTCTCCCCGCCAGCTGCCCCTGGCTGTTGGGTTATGCCCTTGCAGCAATTCATATCCGGATTGTGTGCTTATTATACTGGCATTGAACAAATGCCTGTTCTTGACAATGACAGGCACATGCATGATTACGACAAGTATCAGAGTGCCGAGTACAGGCCACAGGTTTTCAGGCTTTTTCCGGTACAGGCATATCCCGGAGTAAACGGAAAACAAGAGGATATAAACCGGTATAACGCTTGGTCTGAACAGGCAGCTGATGGTCACGAGCAGTGGCAGCGCGATGTAGTCTACAGTTTTTAGCCCGTATGTTACTGATCGTAGTACCCGGTATACGGTAATGACAATAACAGACAGAACCGCGTTTTCATAAAGGGCGATCAGACCACCGATATATACCAGCACAGATGGATAAAAGCTGTAGGTAATAGCGGCCCCAAATGCATACCGTTTGTCAAGAAACAGCAAGGCCAGCTTATAAAAATACCAGATAGAAAGGGCATATAACCCAAGCGAACACACAGATACAAACAACATCCATGCTGCAACAGAAATATGGTATCTGATCATCAGCTCATACACAAATACAGGAAAAGAGGCATGATACGCAGTGGCTTTATACACGCCGGTTTCCGGGTCAGGAATAGTATAGCCTTTGCCTTGCTGATGATTGACTGCTATCTGATAATTCCGTTTTTCATCCGGATTCAGCTCCAGTTTCTGGTCCAGAAACAGAAGAATAAGTGTTTTTACAATTAATGCAACAAGGATGAGTATCCGTACTTTTTTCATAACAGCTTTCGGGCTATGGAGTGCGGCTCAAAGATAGTAAAGTAACTTGTTGTATTGCATAAAAACAGCGGAATGTGGCAAACGCAGAGTTTAACATTATTACTGAATAATGCATATATTGGGGTTATACCCCCATACGTGGTGTGTAATCAGAACAGATATAGTATCCGATATGCTAATTGTCCATATTATTTTTAGATTTCATGAACAGGAAATTAATTAAGGTAGAAGCGGAGGCAGATTTTTTCAGGAATATTTTTTTTGTTGACTGGTCAGTCGGAAATACCTGCAATTATAAATGCTCCTATTGTCCGCCGGTATTGCATGCTGGAAATTTCCGGTGGCTGGGTTTTGATGACTTCGTCCGGTTTTGTGATGTTCTGTTGCCTCAGATACCTGAGGGAAAAAATATTATGTTTTCTTTTACAGGCGGGGAAACAACCATGTGGCCCGATTTTTTAAGATGCTGCCAGTATCTGAAAAGCCAGGACCGGCCCATCCGGATTAACTTTTTGTCCAACGGGTCAAGATCACTTGGCTGGTGGGAAAAATCATTGCCTTATTATGACAGAGTGCTGCTTTCGTATCATTATGAGCATACCTCAAAAGACCATTTTATTAAGGTGGCTGATCTTTTAAAAGCAGGGAAAAATGTGGTCGCTCATTTTTTGATGGAGCCGGATTTTTTTAAAGAGCTGCTGGATATTGCCATTGAAGTCTATGAAGCTACGGGAATCAGAATTTCCCTTCAGCCGGTCATGGGAGACCTGGCAGATGTGCACAGTGCTGTCCGGACATATACGGAAAATGAACGGAATATAATGGCAGAGCAGTACCGGCAATATTTTACGGAAAGCATTCATGATGACTATAAAGGCAGAATGAATCTGTTGTATGATGATGGTTCTGCGGAGCTGATAACCTCCGCAGAAATTCACGCGCTCAGCCGGAATCGCTGGTATGGCTGTCAGTGCAATATCGGTCTGGACCATCTGGCAATCAATAATGAGGGATTGGTCAGCAGGGGCTGGTGTCTGCAGGGAGGAATTCTGGGTACGATATGGCAGCGGAATTTCCGTCTGCCCAGTCACATGATTCGTTGTGAAAAAGAATATTGTAATAATCTGGCAGATATGGTGTCGCTGAAATATTTATAAATAAAAAGCTGCTTGGATAAATCTGCCAGAGAAGTATTTTTTTACAGGATTGCGAAGATTTCTGATGTTGTTTTGTTTTTTATATTTCTGTCTTGTAGCAGATTGTGTTTGCCGGTGGAAATTAAGATTGCTAATAGTTGCTTTATTGTTACTAATTTTTAATATTTAAAAACCGACTTGAATCAACAGGTTTTTTTTCAAATGGTTGCCGGTATGGGTTTGTCCCTGGTTGATTTCTGGTATTTAATGAGAATAGTTTAGGTGTGAATTTTTCGGTGGCTATTTTTTCACTGAAGTATTAAATTTTTGATTTTATCGAATGACAAAAGTTTCTTTAGCTACAATTAAGAACTGGTTTAAGACCGGGGATCAGCCGACGGAGTCCAATTTCAATGATACTTTTGACAGTTTCAGGCATAAGGATGATCCGATTGCTCCTTCCGAGGTAACCGGTCTGGAGATTCTGCATAAATACGTTGTCAGCGTCTGGTACAATGGCGAAATAGTTACTATTGACGGTGTAGATTATCCGTGTGTTGATATAGGATATGAAGCAGCCAGCTTTGATCTGATAATGATTGATCATGTATATGTGTATGAAGGGCAATATATATATCTTCCTGACCAGAATAAGCTTGCTTTTACGTTTGATAATCTCATCCCAGGAGACAGAATTGAGGTAAAATACACATCGGCTCAGACAGTATCAGATGATCCCGTATATCAGGATTTTATATCCAGACATGCGGCGGCTGAATCGACCTTGTCGGAGGATGAAATCAATGCATTAAAGGTTCTGATTGATGAGCTGAAATCAGATAATATCTGGTATCGGCTGGATGAATTGTACTTCTGCGTCGGATCCGGTCCGGGAGGAAGGAGGCAAAAGCTGAAATATAAAAACAACGCCTCTTTTGCAGATGGACAGGATAGTAGCTTCTCTGTCAATGGAATAGGAAATGCTTCCGCAACAACCAGCTACAGTACCGGTATCTCCTGCAATCAGGTGCAGTCAACCAATGTGGCGATGGGCTTCTATCTCAGAGACGATGTGCGGAACAACTCACGGACGATATTTGGTTCCCAGACAGTAAATCATTTGTCTTTCTGGTTTCCGTCAGATAATAACGGAGCTCCTTCTGTCAATCTCAGCAATAACAGTGCGCGATCTGTTTCCACTATTTTTAATGCCCGGCAGGACACCTCGTTTTTGCACGTCGGAACAGCTGCTGCCAATGTATCCCGCTATTATATAGATGGAAAGCTGTTTGGGACCAATACCGCGCCACAGGTATCCTTCAATTCGAACATGATCCAGCTGGCTCCGGCTATGGGGCATATATCTTTTTATTTTGTCTCAGAATTTCTGACGGAATTTCAGGTAGAGAGGCTGGCCACACGTGTAAAGAAAGCGGAGCGTATGGTCGGACGTACAGCAGATGATTATAGTAAAAACCATGTGTTTTTCATAGGTGACGGATATGTATTGGGCTGGGGACCGGGCAGTAATACTATTCAGCAGAATATCGCGCGGCAGGTTGCAGCTGCTTATAATACGGATTATTCTTTTTCCAATCTGGGGGTTAATAGTCGTTCGCTTTCGGCTGTATACAGCCGTCTGGTAAATAATAATGATGCTCTTATAACCTACAATAAGGGCCAGGAAAAGAATGTAATATTTCTGTTTGCCGGACTCAACGATCTTTCAGGTTCGACATCTGCCGGCAATGTTTTTACAAATCTCAATAACTATGTAAGAGAAGCGAGGGCGGTGGGCTATGATTATATCATTGTTTCTACCTATCCGCTATACATTTCCTCTGATGCGGGAACAGAAGGCCTTAATCCGACGAACTATAACTCTAAGGTAGTAACGCTTAACAATCTGCTCAAAGGGACCTGGACGCATGCGCCCAATGGCATAGTGCTGCTGGATGAAGATACGGAGCTACAGGCATTTAATTCAGATGGCTCAGATAATAATGAGCTGAGTGAAGATGGTGTCCTGACCAGAGCGGAAAAGTACTATACACCCGGTGGCGGCTATCTGAATCTGGCTGGCCATACCCGCTGGGCTGCGTTGATCAGACAAAAATTTCAGGACCTGAATATATAAGGACCAGTATGCATTATTCAGGATCTCCCTATTTTGAGCTACAGGACAGAGTAATACAGGTCAACAGCCAGGCATTTGTATATGACAGGCTGTATAACCGGTTTATTGTGTATACCAGGCATGCTTCTCCTTTGCTGCTATTGTATGACGCGGATGACTATTCCTTGCTGGCGAGTTATGAAACACATAACTTTTCGGGAAGTGTGCAGCTGGAGATCTGTGAAATTTCGGAAAAGCTGTTTATCACGGTATCGGGAATCACTAGTCCGGATAATTCGCTTATAGAAGTCCGGGAGCTTGATGATTTGTCAGCATATTCAACACTTGATTTTGCTTCTTATTCCACCACCGGATCTGTTGTCGATATAAAATCGATATCCTGTTCTGACGGGTATTTATATGCTTCCGGCAACAGCTGGACGAGCCAGCGAAACTTAAAAATTAGCACGACAGATTATAGTGTAGAGATACTTCCGGCTCCTCAAACGCAGATGATGTATCTGAGAGTTGTGAACAACATGATTTTTTCCATCGAGCGTGGCTCCGGCAACAATCACCATCTGCGGGTACGCGATGCCGCCACCATGGTGCTTATCAGGCAATACGATATTGCTGTTGCTGCAAATGCCGCGTCTTCCATAGTATTTGGTCATTATGTTTTGTTCTACAGAGATAATGGAAATATAGCTGCCATTATCAATGCCAATACCAGGGAGTTGCGTATATACGATATTAAGCCCCATATCTTTTATCCGGTAGTAAATAAAAACGATATGGTATTTGCGCTCCATACGAGCTATACCGGCAGCATAGGCGGAATTTATACTACAAAGACCATTGCGGTTGATAGTACTACCGCTGTTTTTCTGTCCCCGCAGCCGGATTTTGCCGGTGCGGAAATGTTACAGACAAGTCCGGGCAATATCGTCATGGATGTTAGTTTTGATTACTCTGCTGACAAGGCATATTATCTGACACGTGATACCCAAACCTCTTTTTTCTCCATCGAAGAAAGAAACCTCGATACGCATGCACTGATACGGACTTCAGCATATACCTATAGTTCAGGGAGCCTTTCAAAAATCTGTTTTTACAAAAACAAGCTCTATGTAGCGGCAATAAAGACCGTTTATATCATTGAAGTTTCTGATTTGTCGGTAAGTGATGTTATTGTAGGTGCAACTGATGGGAATCTCAATCTTCAGTTTGCTGCTATTAAAGAATACCAGGAAGATATTCTGTTTACAGGATACAGAAACGGGAATCAGGACCTTCGGCTGTTTAATACCATTACCCGTTCATTCTCTAATTATCCCAGAAGCGGAGTGGTTGATATCGTCTACGTGGGGCACTTTTTGTATGAGCTGATCTCCCATAGCTCAGAATTTATTGTCAATATCTATAAAAACGGTGTCTTTATAAAAAGCATTAATGGAGGCACGGGTGGCTCGACCAGTAGCGCATTAAACCTTTCCGTATTCAGAAACAGAGTCTGGGTGTCAAAAAGAAACGGGACGAGCCTGTTGATTGATAAAGGTACAGCGACTCCGTTCCGGTCTCTCAATGAATATGTGCATGGAGAGTGGAATGCTCAGGCAGAAGCGTTGTATGCTTTCCGGACAACGGTAAATAACCAGATACGTGTTGTAAAAGATATCTCCTATACTCCGGGTGGGATAACAGAACAAGACCATATCGGAAATGCAGCCCGATCGATGACTAATAAGTATATCCGGATAAATAATGCATCGGATATGGGCATCAGATATGATAAGCAAAGAACCTATGTAATCTGGTTTAATACGAATAATCTTGAGGAGCTGGCTAACTCAAACAGTATAATAATGAATATATCATCCACGGGCTATTACAATAGCGACAGGGTATATTTGAATTGCAGTGGTATATTTACATTGGACCGGATTAATAGTGCGGGAGCCCAGATCGCAGCGTCCAGGCATAGAATTCATCCGTCTTTTCAGACCAACCTTAATAATTTGCGGAATACCCACTGGCATTGCCTGATTTTGTGTCAGGACGGGATCGGTTTCGCAAACTGGTACACCTATTTTAACGGAAGCAAGGCATATTTTGCCTTTCAAAACGGAAGTGGAGATTTTTCCGGCTTTGATACAGGCCCGCAGGCGGTGATTCAGTTGAGGTCCGGTTATTATTCATCCTTTTTTTGTATTGACCGGCTGGTTACGGATCAGGAGGCGGATCAGATCCTTAAACTGCGGGGGCGATTGCCTCGTCAGCTCAGATCCGATGTTTTGTCGTATTATAAGTTTGATAAAAAGTCTGGTAAAACAATGGATGATCTGGAAGGGAATTCTTCAATGGTATTGTTTAACTATACTGATGAAGAAACTGCTTCCGGCGGACAGCCACAGTCAGGTAATACTGTATGGTGTAACGGAGGTACTTTGCTGCCGGTCATCGGATAAAACTTTTAAAGCGAATTAACACGATTATTGTGGAATAATGGAAAAATTGAAGCGATTTTTGACAACCGACTGGTGGTCGGCTGCTGTTCAGAATACAACGGAAATATTGGGCAGGTGGAAATTCTCAGGAGGTATTGACGCTCATTCGGTCTATGTTTCAGACAACAGCACCTATAAGAAAGCATTAAGTGTCAATGTGGCAAATGAATTATCCCTTGGAGATGATCCGAATCTGCTGAGGCTGGATATCAAAAAACCGCTAAAGCAGCTGCAAACCGCAGATTTAATCAGCGAGTATGTGGTGTCAGCCGTAGGTGGCGCAGTGGCCGCCAACTACAAGATCGCCAACGGATCAATACTTCCTGATATTCCCGATTCCAATGGAATTCAGCTGGATGATGACACAAAATGGGCCATCATTTTCTACAATTTCGAAACCTGCGACCGGGAAGGTCCCAAAGGAGCGATCAGCAGCGATAGTAATTATATCTATTTGGCCATTGAGAACGATGTATGGGCCAGGCTGGATATGAGAGGATCAGACTCTTCTGCCGGCGAGCAGACTGGCTCTGTGGTTGATATGGCTGTGGATTATCAGCACAGAAATCTTACTGGTCAGAAAGTCACCATAGATAGTTTGATCAATACCGGGCTGGGAAGAAAAGTTCGTCTGGAGCTCACGTCCGCCAATGTCATACTGGCGAATGGTAGTACCGATAAAGTATCGGTGAGTGCCAACTCCACCACGGTAACTGCCAATAATGCTGTTTTTGCTTCCTCGCATGTAGGAAGGACGGTCGAAATATCCGGTGTACGAAGAACAGTGGCCACTTTTGTAAGTAGCACAGAAATAACACTGGCTGCAGTTCTTCACCCTTCTATTGCCTATACAGATGTGGATTGCCGCCTGATTGATGAGTTTGATATTGATATTAGCAGCTGGGCTGTTACAAATGCGGGATATGACTTTGTCGACGGTATTGTAAATGAGGTATATATTGAGGTTGTCGGAACGGTCGCTACAACCGGAAGTAACCGATTCAGATTGTTTATTAACCCGCTGAGCTAGATTATGCTGGACTACAGAGACAGGATGTTTACCGATGGTCTGAGACTTAGCGGAACGCGCGAAGACGCGATCATACTATATGAAACTACGCGGCTGGCGTACTATGGAGGTGAATGGAACGAGATATGTATCAATGGGGCTTATGTGCCGGTTGTCGCCAATAACCTGGGCTATCTTTTTGCATTATACTATCAGGCAGGAGCTGTATCGTTTTGGCTGTCCAATGTCGATATATCGATTGACCAGACAATTTTATCTGCCTCTTCCTCAATAGCTGATTTCCATAGCGGATTTAGAATAAATATTGAGAATCGCAGACTGGTGATTGAGCGGAGAGATAATGCGAATATGTCTATCCCCTCCAATAAGCTGACTCTGACAGAAGAAATAGCCAATATCCGGCATGTGGTTCTGGTAAAAAAAGGGTATAGTTCGATAAGTGATGCCCGTGCGTTTTATCCGGATATATACGTGAACGGAAAGCAACGTAGCTATATTGAATCTGGTACCGCTCCTCCTCTTCAGCTAAGAAATATAGAGAACCTTTCGATTGGGAAACTGGATGCCTCTGATAGAGAATTTACAATCTATGATCTGGCTATCTGGAAGGAGTTTAGCCTGGGTAACAGGCTGCCCCTGAACAAAGAAGTGGCCCTGATGTATCGTAAAGGGTATGGATGTGATATTCGAAGGTTGCCATTTAGCGGGGTCTGCTCGTTTTATGTCCGGTTTGACCGTGCGAGTTTTTATCAGGGACAGTTTCATGCAAAATGGCCGGTAGAAAGAGCCGGCATGACCTATCGTTCTTTATTTACGAAAGAAGACTTCATAGATGCAAACTTTGAAGCGGGGTCTGTACGAAAGTTTGGCGCGTGGGAGCGTGCTTCCTATACAGCTGTGAAGCGTGCAGAAAGTGAAACGCTGAAAGACTATGTATACCCAAATGGAAGCGGAGTCATTAACAGGAGGAGTCTGGACGGAGTCTTGTCTGATGCAGATGGGAATACGCAGCTGCCGGAAAGCTTACTAAACTTGCTGATTGACAATAATGATATATCCGGAATCAGTTCGGTGACATCGTCTCATGTCCGAAACTTTTTCATGCAAGGTCAGTCCGGAAGCAACTCATTGCAGTGGTCGGGGCAGCAGGTAGACATGTTCGACTTTTACTGTGTGAATGCCAGACTCACCAATCTGAATATTTCCGCACCTGGCCCGATAATGATAAAGAGGTTGTTTTGTAATAATAACCAGCTGAATCAATTATTCGAATCGCTCTGTTCCGCAAATATAGATATTCAGATACTCAATGCTCAACAGAATCAGTTGTACGGGGAAATAGATTTTCCGGAAAGTATAAGGGAATGTTATCTGAATAATAACCAGTTGTCAGGAGAACTGCCTGATTTTCCTGATAGCTTGTATATCCTGAATATTAATAATAACAGCTTCACCTTATTGCCTGATACATTTGATTATATAGAGATTTTTCAGGCCAATAACAATAAGTTGTACGGGACCATTAAGCCAAAAAAGATAAGAGACCTGCGATGTTTGTATAATGCCTCGGTATCCGGGGACCTGGATGTGGATCTGAGCGACAATAATGCTTCCAACGCATACGTAACACTTGGGGGCGCCAGCAATCTGAAAACGTTCTTATTCCCTTCCGGGGCGAATAGTACTACTTTTAGCTCTCTTGAACTGGCCGGCTGTCAGCTTTCCCACAGCCTGGATATCCCGGATGATTATGTTATTCTTCCTGCCGGGAGTTCATTCAACTTGAATGATATGGGGCAGAACGTGGTATTCCCGATCGGCATATCTGTTTTTTCAAACTATCTGGGTATCCGGAATAATCATATTAGTAGTGCTAATCTGGCAATAATTGTAGACAACTGGATTGACAACATCACTAGCTTCAACACGAATATCGCAACATATAAGCACTTCCTGCTGGGAGGAGCCAATGCGGTTGTTGCTGATGACGGTGTAAATCCGGACAGAGTTTCACAGCTGTTTGGTGTTGTGAGGGATTACAACTGGCATCTCTATGTAAATCTGCAAGATGGAGCGAATGCATATGCTTTTGATCTTGAAAGGATCAAAAGCATGACTATGCACCCGGACAATGAGGACGAGATTGTAATTCAGACAGAAAGCTTACTGGTTGGAACGCCTTCTTATATTCTGAATATTGTGGGGACAATTAATTTTGATGGAGAGTGGGTGGTACAAAGTACTGGTACTGATCCTATGGGTAGCAACGGTGCATCAAATCCGAGGTATTACCGGATTAAGAAAAGCAGTTTCGATAATACGGGGCTATCGTATGAACCTGGAGTTGTTCACTTAAATAAGGCGCACCTGACTCCGCTTTAACGAAATAATATCTATGCAATACTACAGTGAACATGGTCAGGATAAGTTTCTGGATGAAGAAATCTTTAAAAAAGCTGAAAATGGCTTCTTCGTTGAGGTGGGAGCTGCCGATGGAATCGGCATGAGCAATACATATTTTTTTGAAAAGTATCGTCACTGGTCCGGTCTGTGCATCGAACCAAGAATCAGCCAGTTTAAATTGCTGAAACAAAATCGTTCATGTATTCTGGAGCATGTATGCATTAGCGACAGCGGAGAGGAGGTTGAAGAATTTACGGAATATACAGGCAAATGGCTTCCTCCTTTAAGTGGACTTCAGCGAAACTTCTATCCGCAGCATCTTGAGAAGGTAAAAGAAGGCCTGGGGCAGCCGGAGAACTACCACAAAGAGCATCGTTATTCGGTAAAGGCAAGACGGCTGAGTGATATTCTGCCGGAATATGGAATTTCAAAAGTGGACTATTGTTCCATCGATACTGAGGGAAGCGAGCTGGAGACGTTAACAACAATTGATTTTGAGCGCATACATATAAAAGTGATTTCTGTAGAGAATAATTATGGGAACTCTCTTATTAAAAAATTCCTTCATGAGCGAAAGTTTGAGCTGGTAAAGGAACTAGGTATACCGGGAGTTGCTTTTGACGAGATATATGTCAATTTGCAGTGATTGCCGGAAATAAAGAACCCCCGAAGATTGCTCCTCTGGGGGTACTATTGTTAACTAAAATTCCAATGATTATTTTTTCTTCTTGGCAGCTTTATTGGCCTTTTCAAGAATCGGAGTATTTTTCTTTACCAGATCAGCTTTGACAAATTTTCCGGACTCGGTAAGATCAGTCTCTTTCCAGCCACCTTTGCCGCTTGCACCTGGTACCAGAATAGAAGCTGTTTCTTCTTTGTCAGCAACTGACCAGTTGCAGTAGCTGATATGGTGCTTGTCCATCCAGACATACCACTCATTGGATTTCTTGGGGTCAAAACGGCCATTGCCAGATGCATCGCAGGTTCCGTACTCGGAAACAAAGATGCATACTCCCTTGGACATGGCTTTTTCCGCTTCTTCCCTTAGCCAGCGCCCATGAGATGCTGCATAATAATGAAGGGTGTAAGCGATATTGCTGTCTCCTTTGATCGGATCACTGGCCGCTTCATCGACAAGCTGAGACCATTGTCTGGTTCCCACGATAATAATATTGTCCGGATCGTGCTTGCGAATAGCTTTTATGACGTTCTCAGAATAAGGTTTCAGATCTTCTGACCAGGTTGGCTCTTTTAGCGGTTCATTGTAGATTTCATAAAGTATGTTGGGGTATTTGCCATATTTTTTTGCCATCTCGTCAAAAAAAGCAACAGCTGCATCCGGCTCTGTATGGGCCTCATGGCTATGGTAATCAATGATCACATACATGCCCAGCTCAATTGCGGCATCGACAACGTCAAAGACTCTTTGTTTTTCCTCATCAGGATGCTCCAGATAACCACCTTTCTCAACACCCATAGCTGCTCTGACTATGGTGCATTTCCAGTCGTCACGAAGCCATTTCAACACATCCTTGTTGTAGTACTGCGGCATCCACTGACTCCAGAAGAGAGACATGCCTCTTAGCTGGACAGTGTCATTTTTCTCACTAAAGATGTAATTTCCTCTGACCGAAAGCTGACCATAAGCATCCACAATTCTGTTTTGGGCTAAAAGACTTCCAAACGAGGAAAGAAATAAAAAAAGAAAGAAAAAAGATAATCGGTTTCTCATACTCATGTTGTTTTGGGTTAAATAAAGTTTATGGGTTATACTGAAATACGCATGGATTTTTCTGCCTCCGCTGCTTCGGGCATCGTAGCGGCAAAAACTATGCAGAATTTTAATTTATTGTTTTTTTTGAAGTAATATCAGGTTTATCCTTCAAACATACAAACCGCTCTCCCCTGTTTTTTCAAAGAACTTTCCTGAGTTAATGTGAAAGCCGCTTTAAATATCTGTTCTTATTTTTTGTATAGAAGATCTCCTTTTTTGATTTTTGCATTTCTATGATAGAAACCTTGCAACTACGATCTGGCCGGGACCGGTCAGTCCTGAATCGTCATCCCTGGATTTTTTCAGGAGCGCTGAAATACAAACCGAAATCAAATGAAGGGGATATTGTTGAAGTAAAATCTGCCGGAGGAGAGGTGCTGGGCTATGGGTTTTATTCCGACAGAAGCCAGATAAGTTGCAGAATGTTTGACTGGAGCAAAGAGCCGGTTGATTTTGAAACTGCAGAATATTGGGCAGAAAAGATTCGAAGAGCCTTATGGCTTCGTCAGGAAATGGTGATTTCAGGCAAAACAAATGCATATCGTCTGGTTCATGCGGAAGGCGATTTTATGCCGGGAGTTATCGTGGATATATATAAGGATATCGCCGTCGTGCAGTTGCTTATAAAGGCAACTGAACAGCGAAAAGAGTTGATCATTGAGGCATTGCGGCTAAACGGGTACTCTAAAGTATACGCAAAGACAAAATCCAGTTCCCGGAATATTGAAGCGGTGGAAATGAAGGCAGGGTGGTTGACGGAAGATAAGGAAGAGTCAATAGTGATTTGTGAGCATGGATTGGGGTTTGAAGTTGATTTTATCAAAGGACAGAAAACCGGCTTCTTCCTTGATCAGAGAGAAAACAGACTGCTTGTTCAGCAGTTGGCCAGCGAGAAGACTGTGCTGAATGCGTTTAGCTACACCGGAGGCTTTTCAGTATACGCAATTGCCGGTAATGCCAGAGAGGTTCATTCTCTTGATATTTCTTCGGATGCAATAGAAATGGCAGCAAGGAATGTAAATCTTAACTTTCCCGGTGCAAATCATAAGGGCATTGCACAGGACTGTTTCGATTATCTTAGGGATATGCCTGATCAATATTATGATCTGATCATTCTTGACCCGCCAGCTTTCGCAAAAAATGCCAAAGCAGTGGAAAATGCGTCACGAGGATACAAGCAGATTAATCTCAGAGCTTTTAACAAAATCAGAAAAGGCGGAATCGTGTTTACTTTCTCATGTTCACAGAATATCGATACAGACCTTTTCCGGAAAATTGTTTTTTCGGCATCGGCTGATTCGGGCAGAAATATCAGAATTATTCATCAGCTGCACCAGCCGGCAGATCATCCGGTGAATATTTATCATCCGGAAGGTGAATATCTCAAAGGATTGGTTCTGTGGGTTGAATAGGTGACCCAATAATTAAACAGTTAAGTCGATGATTCTATATAATATTACCTTCCAGGTTGAAAATAGTGCAGCAGAAGCGTGGCTGTCTTTTATGAAAGATGATTATCTCCCGCTTATTCACAAGACCGGCTATATTGAAAGCTACAAAATTCTGAAGCTTTTGAATGATGAATATGCGCAGGGAGGAACGACGTATAGCGTCCAGCTTATGGTGGATAATCTTGATCAGCTCAGCAATTATCGGAACCTCTATGAAGAGTCGCTGGAAGTGAAGCTACATCAGCGTTTTGAGGGGAAGTTTGTATATTTTAAAACCTGGCTGGAGGAAATTAATTGAGGGAACTGCCGGAAGTGTTATTCCGGCAGCTTCCTCTTATCAGATCTCAGATAGTGCCGAATCCTGTATAAGGAATCAATACTTCTGGTATTTTTATGCTGTTTTCCTGTTGGTTGTTTTCCAGAATCGCCGCAAGTATCCTCGGCAGAGCCAATGCACTTCCGTTTAGGGTATGTAAAAGCTGTGTTTTGCCTTCCGTTTTATAACGGAGCTTCAGCCGGTTGGCCTGAAAGCTCTCGAAGTTACTTACGGAACTTACTTCCAGCCAGCGATCCTGGGCCGCAGAATATACTTCAAAATCAAAAGTCAGAGCGCTGGTAAAACTCATATCTCCGCCGCATAACTTTAGAATCCGGTATGGAAGCTCCAGCTTTTGTAGCAGACTCTCAACATAATTGACCATATCATCAAGAGTTTCATATGATTGTTCTGGTTTGGAGATCTGAACAATCTCTACTTTTTCAAACTGATGCAGGCGGTTTAAGCCTCTTACATCGGCTCCCCATGAACCGGCTTCTCTCCTAAAGCATGGAGTGTAACCAACATTTCTAATAGGAAGGTCTTCCTCTCTGACAATTACATCGCGGTAGAGATTGGTAATTGGCACTTCGGCTGTAGGTATAAGATAAAGATCGTCCTGGGTTACATGATACATCTGGCCTTCTTTATCCGGAAGATTGCCGGTACCAAAACCAGAGTCCTCATTTACCAGAATAGGAGGCATAATTTCTGTGTATCCTGCCTTAATTGCCTCATCCAGAAAGAAAGAGATTAAAGCTCTTTGCAGCCTTGCTCCTTTGCCTTTATATACAGGAAATCCGGCGCCGGTAATTTTGTTGCCCAGCTCGAAATCAATGATGTCATACTTTTTTATCAGTTCCCAGTGAGGAGCTGCTTCCGAAGGAAGTTTTATATCCTTCTTGTTGGTAAGTACAATCATATTGTCCTCCGCAGAACGTCCTTCAGGAACGGCGGCATGAGGCAGATTAGGCAGCTGTACCAGAATATTCTGAAGCTCTGCTTCGATAGTATTTAAGTTATCAGCCAGTGTTTTTGCTTTTTCCCGAAGATTTGTTGCAACAATTTTGACATTTTCAGCTTCTTCTTTGCGGCCTTCTTTCATTAAAGATCCGATTTCTTTCGCCTTATTGTTGGATTCCGCCAGAACAGAATCAAGCTCCTGCTGAGCTTCCCGGCGTTTACGATCAGTCTCCAGAATTAATTGCACGTTTTCTTCGGCTTTGCCATAATGCTTTTTTTTCAGCCTGGCTATTACGTCTGCCTGATTTTCTCTGATGTAACCAATTTGCAGCATCTGCTAAAAGTTTTTTTTAACCCCTAAAGGTATAAAAGATTTGCCGAATGCCTCAAGAATTGCAGTGGCAAATAATTTAATTTTTTTGAAACCATTGACGGTGCATATTTTGTTTATTGAATACTGTTAGCTAATATTGCACTTCTAAAACAGCTTTTAGCTTTTTCTTAAACAAACAAGTTCATATCTTTTTAGTTTAACAGTTAACTCTTTATTGAAAATCCGGTTTACCTTGAAAGACCCATGCCTGTGCGCTTCGTTTTTCTCGTGAGTTAAATCCATTTTCTAATATCATTTCAGCATGTACAATATTGAAGATTTAGAAGTCAGATTGTTATCTGAGCTTAAGGAGATTGCTGAGGAAATGGGCATCAGCAACTTTAAAAAACTGCCAAAAAAAGACCTTATATATAAGATACTCGACCAGCAGGCTATTATGCCAGAGAGTACTATTTCCAAAAGTGACACGATGAATAACGGACCAAAAGAAGACTCAAACGAGCCTCGGAGAAGGCCTAGAAAAAGGGAAAATGTCAGAGATGCTTCTCCGGAAGAAATAGCTCTGGGAGAGCCTTTAGACTTTCCTGCTGAGAAATATGAAAAGGAAGAAGAAGTTGTTATACATCCCATTGTTGAGGAGACTGTTGAGCTGCCGTTGACAGAAAAAGAAGAAAGACCCGAAAGACCCAAACGGAGCGGATTCAAATACAACGTATCGATCAAGGAGTTTGATGGTATTATTACCAACTCTGGCGTCCTTGAGATTATGCAGGATGGTTACGGTTTTCTCAGGTCGGCAGATTATAACTATCTGGCCAGCCCCGATGATATATATGTGTCTCCTTCACAGATTAAGCTTTTTGGTTTAAAAACCGGAGACTCTGTTAAAGGCCAGATTCGCCCGCCGAAAGAAGGAGAGAAATATTTCGCTCTTTTAAGAGTTGAAAGTGTGAATGGAAAAACTACGGAAGAAATCCGTGACAGAATACCTTTTGAATACCTTACCCCGCTCTTTCCGCAGGAAAGATTGAATCTAAGCACCAGACATCATATCCTTTCCACAAGAGTTCTGGATCTGTTTGCTCCGATCGGAAAAGGTCAGAGAGGAATGATCGTTGCCCAGCCTAAAACAGGAAAAACCGTATTATTAAAAGAAATAGCCAATGCTATTGCCGAAAATCATCCGGAAGTGCATCTGCTGATTCTTCTGATTGATGAGCGTCCGGAAGAGGTGACAGATATGGCAAGAAATGTGAAGGCTGAGGTTATCTCCTCTACATTTGATGAGCAGGCAGAACGGCATGTAAAGGTTGCCAGCATTGTTTTGGAAAAAGCTAAAAGAATGGTTGAGTGCGGGCATGATGTAGTAATACTGCTTGATTCAATAACCAGGCTTGCAAGGGCATATAATACAGTGGTGCCTTCTTCAGGTAAGATACTCTCAGGTGGTGTGGATGCAAATGCATTGCATAAGCCTAAACGTTTCTTCGGCGCTGCCCGGAATGTGGAAAATGGAGGTTCTCTTACCATTATCGCTACGGCATTGATCGAGACCGGGTCCAAGATGGATGAAGTTATCTTTGAAGAATTCAAAGGAACCGGTAACATGGAGCTTCAGCTTGATCGTAAGCTTGCTAATAAGAGAATTTATCCGGCGATAGATGTTCCGGCTTCCGGTACTCGTAGAGAAGATCTTCTTATGGATAAAGATGAACTGTCAAGAGTATGGATCCTCAGAAAGTTCATGTCAGATATGACTTCTGTAGAAGCGATGGAGTTCCTGATAGACAGAATGAAAAATACGAAAGACAATAATGAATTCTTAATCTCAATGAACGGTTAAGAAAACAGGTCTGTCTGATTTTAAAAAGGCCGTATAAACAGTTGGTTTATGCGGCCTTTTGCTTTTATCAGGTCAAACAAATAAAAAAGCTCCGGTTTCTGCTATCAGGGCCGGAGCTTTTTTATTTAAATTTTTGCTGCTAAATGATTATTTCTTAGCTGCAGCATATCGCTTCGATACTTCTTCCCAATTAACAACAGACCAGAATGCAGAAATGTAATCGGGTCTTCTGTTCTGATACTTCAGATAGTATGCGTGTTCCCAGACATCCATACCGAGAATTGGTGTTCCTTTTACTTCGGCAATGTCCATCAGCGGATTGTCCTGATTCGGAGTAGAAGTTACTTTTAATTCGCCGGACTGATCAACAATAAGCCAGGCCCAACCGGAACCAAAGCGTGTCGCTCCGGCCTTGGCAAACTCTTCCTTGAAGCTGTCAAAGGAACCGAACGCCTTATCAATTGCAGCAGCAAGCTCGCTTGATGGTTTACTTTCGTTTTTTGAAAGGATTGTCCAGAATAAGGTATGATTGTAATGTCCGCCTCCATTATTCCTTACAGCAGCAGAAGAAGAGCTTATTGATTTCATGATTTCTTCAATAGAC
Source organism: Bacteroidota bacterium (assembly GCA_023392125.1). Taxonomy (GTDB): domain Bacteria; phylum Bacteroidota; class Bacteroidia; order Cytophagales; family Cytophagaceae; genus SpSt-227. The sequence goes on along the minus strand of JAEVZS010000007.1, from coordinate 254,722 downwards.
TTGCCTGCAAGAGGAGTGCCCTCGATAGCGCTGTTCAGATTGTTTACATAAGCGGCATGGTGTTTTCCATGATGAATTTCCATGGTCGCTTTATCTATGTAGGGTTCTAACGCATCGGGTGCATACGGTAATGACGGTAATTCAAAAGCCATAAATCCAAAAATTAAAGGTTAAACAATATTATAATATCAAAATTAAGTCAATTTCGAAGTTTATTAAAAAAAAACGATAATAATTGCGCGCTTTCCATTGCAAGAATCCCGGACTGTACTTCAGTTTTGGGGTGTAGTGCATTGGGGCTGAGCAATGTGAAGCCTCTTTTAGGGTCCGGGGCTGCATAAATCAGCCTGCGAATTCTTGACCAGAAAATAGCCCCTGCGCACATAGTGCAGGGTTCGAGTGTTACGAATAAATCGCAATCCGGTAAAAATTTGCTTCCCAGATTATGAGATGAAGCAGTAAGCGCCAGCATTTCCGCATGTGCCGTGACATCCGTAAGACGCTCTGTCTGATTATGCGCCCTCGCAATTATTCTGTTTTTACATACAACAACAGCCCCTACCGGTATCTCGCCCTCTTCGAAGGCTTTGTTGGCCTCTTTGAGGGCTTCTTTCATAAAATATTCATCAGAGAAAACAGAAAGCATAACAAATTGTTCTAGCGACCGGTAGTCTTTTGTCCGGATTTACTTTTTTGTTCATCAAGCACTTCCCTGGGGCTCTTGCCTTTCGAAGGTGCTGTTCCGGAAGGGTTGTATTCAACTGCTTTTAGCTTTCCCGGCTTAACTCTGACAGAAGCCATGATTTCACCGGCTGTTGTGCTCCATTTAGGCATTTCCCTTTCAGGGCATGTAAAGTTAAAAATGTATACCCGGTTGTTGAATATTCCGTATTGAAGAAACGTATATTTTCTGGTCTGGTCCGCTTTTGACGTAAACTCCAGAACAACAAAATTCTGCTTGTTGACTGTCTGTATTTCCTCGCGGATAATCTGTACCTCATTGTATAAGGTATACAGCGTTGATTTGTACACATCTTTTAGCAAGGCAAGATCATCTCCCGCCCAGTTTGATTTGGTGACATTCAGCCCGAAATCAACAGTCATATCACTTGAGGTAAACATGGCAAGGGGCTTTTTGGTAGAAGGGTACCTGATTGCAATGTCATTGTCGGACATAGGCACAAAATTATCCGGAACTGATGCACTGATGCCCTCTGTCAGCTGGTATCTTTTCATAGTGGCCTGCTTCATGCTGCATAAGGCAAGCAGCACGATTAGTGAAAACAATACGTTCGGCATTTTATTCATTGTATACAAGTAGATAACGTGTTTATGTAAACGCCCTCACAGGGAAAATATTTACAATTTACTAATTATTTCCGTAATCATGGATTTCATACAAAAAGGATGCTTTTAATTGCTTTTGGTTACATAAACAAATCCTTAAATTCGCAATCTTCAAAAACCATTGACCTTATGTTACGAACAAAAACTTGCGGAGAGCTTAGAATTAGCGATATAAATAATGAAGTGACCCTGTGTGGCTGGGTACAGCGTACCCGGGATAAAGGCGGTATGCTTTGGATTGACTTGCGGGACAGGTATGGTATCACTCAGTTGTTTTTTGATGAGAGTAAGACTGCCGCAGAGCTCATAGAAAAGGCACGCTCGCTTGGGCGGGAATATGTAGTCAGAGCAACCGGGAAGGTCATTGAAAGAGTTTCAAAGAATCCCAAACTGCCAACCGGAGATATTGAAGTGCTGATCTCCGATCTGGAAATATTGAACTCTGCAAAACTGCCGCCATTTCTGATTGAAGATGACACAGACGGCGGGGAGGATCTGCGAATGAAATACCGTTATCTGGATTTGCGCAGGTCAGTGGTCCGGAAATCTCTTGAACTGAGGCACCGTATGGCCTCTGAAGTGCGAAATTATATGAATTCGCTCGATTTTATAGAAGTAGAAACCCCCGTTCTGATCAAGTCAACTCCCGAAGGAGCAAGAGACTTTATTGTCCCTTCCCGACTGAATCCGGGAGAGTTTTATGCACTTCCACAGTCTCCGCAGACCTTCAAGCAGCTTTTGATGGTTTCCGGATTTGATCGTTATTATCAGATCGTAAAATGCTTCAGAGACGAAGATCTCAGAGCGGATCGTCAGCCCGAGTTTACCCAGATAGACTGCGAGATGTCCTTTGTAAATCAGGAGGATATACTCAGTACTTTTGAAGGGCTTACGCGCCACTTGTTTAAAGCGGTAAAAGGTCTGGAGCTGGGTGATTTTCCAAGAATGACGTATGCCGATGCCATGAGATATTACGGATGTGATAAGCCGGATACCCGTTTTGGTATGAAGTTCGTTGAGCTGACTGATGCTGCAAGAGGCAAAGGGTTTCCGGTATTTGATACAGCAGATATTGTAGTTGGCATCAATGCTGTGGGCTGTGCTTCCTATACAAGAAAAGAGCTTGATCAGCTTACAGACTTTGTAAAAAGGCCTCAGATTGGAGCCAAAGGGCTGGTATATGTACGGATAAATGAAGATGGCACAGTAAAATCTTCTGTCGATAAATTCTATACGGAAGATGATCTTAAGCAATGGGCGACTTTATTTGATGCAAAACCAGGTGATCTGTTATTAATTCTTGCCGGAGAAGTAAAACAAACCCGATCTGCGCTTAATGAATTGCGGTTAGAAATGGGCAAGCGATTGGGACTAAGAGATAAAGATACATATTCAGTCCTTTGGGTAGTTGATTTCCCTCTGCTGGAATGGGGTGAAGATGAGGCGCGTTGGTTTGCGATGCATCATCCGTTTACCTCGCCAAAGCCTGAGGACATAATGCTCCTTGACTCAGCACCGGGAGAGGTTCGGGCCAATGCATATGACCTTGTGATCAACGGAGTGGAAATCGGCGGTGGGTCAATCAGGATACATGACAAAGAGCTACAGAGTAAAATGTTCAAAGTTCTTGGGTTTTCTGATGCAGAAGCCAAAGCCCAGTTTGGGTTCCTGATGGATGCTTTTGAATATGGTGCCCCCCCGCACGGAGGTATTGCTTTTGGCTTTGACCGCTTGTGCAGCTTATTTGGCGGAGTGGATTCAATTCGGGATTTTATTGCCTTCCCCAAAAATAACAGTGGCAGAGATGTAATGATCGACTCACCTGCACCGGTAAGTGGTGCACAGCTGACAGAATTGCATATCGATGTCAGAAAGAGCTGATTGGCTGTCTTTGTACGAGAACATATAGCGATAAACAAAAAGCGGGCTAGCCCGCTTTTTTTATGTCAAGGAAATAGTTAAAGCTATTTTTCACTGGCTTTAAAAAGCCTTTCTTTTTCTGCCTTGGTAAGACTTTCGTAACCGCTTTTGTTAATTTTATCGAGTATACGGTCTATTTCTTCCTGACTGATCGGCGTATTCTTATCGGCAGGAGCTGAGGGAGACCGGTAGGAGACTTTCATGGATGGTTTACCTATATTTTTGATCCAGCCGGCAATCAGGTTTATTGGCTTGCCCATATCCCGCCCCTTTCGCAGTTGGGTAACATATAAATAACCGAACAATGCACCACCTAAATGACATACATTGCCGCCCGCATTGGCTTCTACTGACCCTATGATTGAAATGACAATAAAGAAAGCGGCGATATATGTAATCTTTACCGGGCCCAGAAGAATAAGATTGAAGCGATAATGAGGCAGAAGTGTAGCCGCGGCAACCACTACTGCATATACACTGCCGGATGCTCCTACAAGGGAAACACCGGCTGACCGGTGAATGTAAAAAGGTATCAGATTAAAGAGCAGAAGGAAAACAAGTCCGCTGAATATACCTCCTGTAAGGTACAGATTAACAAGGCGGCGATTGCCGATATATTCTGCAATGATTCTTCCGAACCAATACAGAAACAGCATATTGAATACAATATGCAGCAAATCTGTCAGGCTATGGGTAAAGAAATAGGTCAGAATTGTCCAGGGGCGAAAGATAAACCGGGAAAACTCTGCGGGTAAGGCTACCAGATGCCGTAATTGCTCGGAAAGATAATCTAAACTGGATAATCTGAAGATTACATTTAGTATCGCCATTAGGACAAAGACAATCACATTAATCAGAATAATTTTGATTAATCCATTGTCTTTTTGACGAAAGTTGTACTTTATGTCTTCAAAAATATTCATTCTAGTAAAATCGGGTTCGTTTTTTTTGCCAGTATTTAATTACAAAGAAACCAATTATCATGCCTCCCAGATGTGCCGAGTGGGCCGTAAAATCACCGGGATCATTCTTTATAACGCCGAAATAGGCGGTAATTCCATAAAGAGCTACTATAAATTTGGCCGGAATCGGGATTATAAACGGTGTCGTATTGGGAAATAACATCCCATAGGCCATTAGAATTCCAAACAATGCTCCCGATGCTCCCACCATTGGAATGCTCAATTTATTGGAATAATAGTTAACAATGTTTGCTTTAGCTTGTTCAATATACAAATAATTATCCGGATTTTCTCTGAATCTGTCAATCCAGTTAAGCATATCGGTATAATATTCGCGGTTGTATTCATACATGAAATATGAATAATTGGCGGGATTGGGTTCCTTCAGAAAGTCCTGCATCACTGCATACATTTCTCTGTGTTCGATATATTGGAATACACTGTAAATAACCCCTGCACCCAGTCCGCATATCAGATAGTAGCTTATTAATCTGCGCGCTCCCCAGAAGTCTTCAAGCAATGAGCCAAAGATCATCAGACCAAACATATTGCCGAATAAGTGTCCGATGTTGGCATGCAAAAACATATACGAAAAAAACTGTGTCGGAATAAATTCGGGCGACATGGGAGAGTGCAATGCCAATGCATTATAAAACAGTAACTGTATACCCGGCAGAAACATCATCAGCAGCATGATCAGTACGTTGAGCAGTATGATATTGGTGATTGCCGGTGTAAGTCTGAAAAAGGGTCTCATGGCTATCTGGTAAAGAATTTTGCAATTTTATCCATTTCGAGTATTACGAACGTAGGATTCCCGTTAGGGCCATAATTCGGCACTTTACATGCGAAAAGATTATCGATGAGGCTGTTCATCTCCATAGTGGATAAGCGGGTCCCGGATTTCATCGAAGATCTGCGTGCAAGAGAACGAATCAGGTTTTCCTGTTTTTCCAGTTTTAGTTCGGACTGATTGTGCTTGAACTGTTCCAGGAGTCCTTCGAATAATTGCTTTTCACTTATGCCAGTGGGCATGTCTGCTGGTATACCATTAAGAATGATGGAACTTTTCCCGAATATGTTAAACTGAAATCCGAGGGCTTTTATTTCTTTTTCCATCTCTATGATTAGTGAAAAATCTCCCGGATCAAGCTCAACTGTCTGAGGAAATAAAGATTGCTGCGAGGCTCCGGAGCGATTAGCGAGCATTAGCTGGTATTTTTCGTAAAGTATACGTTCATGCGCAGCCTGCTGATCCACAATGACCATTCCAGACTTTACCTGACTGACTATATATTTCAGATGAAGCTGAAAAGTTGTTGTCGGACTATTGTTTTCCTGAGCGGCTTCTTCTTTGACTGGGTCGGACTGATTATTTGCCCTGCTTTCAAAGATTAATGGTGCATTCCCGGATGCTTCATGCGTGTCCGGAGTATCGAATCCGGAAGTATCTTTCTCCTGATTAAAGTTCTCGTACAGCTTTTCCCAGTTATTGAGGTTCTTTTTAGGCAGAGAAAAATTTGAGGACTGGCTGTAAAAGCCGGCGGCTTTCAGACTGGAGGTCTCAAGGCTGGTATTTAGCATATTAAAATTAATGTCCTGGTCAAAGTCCAGGGAGGGAGTGATGTTATGCGTTGCCAGGGCTTTTTTTATTGCGGCGAGAAGAATTGCGTACAATGTACGTTCGTCATCAAACTTAACCTCCGTTTTGGTTGGATGAACATTGATGTCAATATGTTTGGGGTCAATTTCAATAAACAAGGTGTAAAAGGGGAAGCAGTCTTCTGCAATCAGGTTATCGTATCCTGTCTTTACTGCATGATGAAGGTAATTATGTTTTATAAACCGGCTGTTTACAAAGAAATACTGTTCTCCTCGTGTTTTTCTGGCACTTTCCGGTTTGCCGATATACCCTTTGATTTTTACGAGATCTGTTTCTTCCTGACAGGGGATTAATTGCTCTTTGTAGCTGTTCCCCAGAAGATTTATGATTCGCTTGCTCAGTTTTTCTGAGGGGAGGTTATATACCTCGAGATCATTTTGTACAAATGTGAAGGCAATCTCCGGGAAGCTTAAAGCCACGCGCTGAAATTCCTCAATGATATGCTTCATCTCCACCGCATTTGATTTGAGAAAGTTTCTTCTTGCCGGTACATTGAAAAACAGATTTTTTACTGCGATAGAGGTGCCTTGGGCAGTTGCTATCGGTTCCTGTGTTTTTACCTCTGATCCTTCAACTTTTAAGAGTATTCCGAGCTCATCTTCTGCAGTACATGTTTTCATCTCTACCTGAGCGACAGCTGCAATCGATGCGAGCGCTTCTCCCCTGAATCCCAGTGTCCGGATATTGAAAAGGTCTTCGGTAGTTGCAAGCTTAGATGTTGCGTGCCGCTCAAAGCTCATGCGTGCATCTGTTCCGGACATTCCTTTTCCGTTATCAATGACCTGAATAAGCTGCTTGCCGGCATCTTTTATTACAAGTTGTATTTTTGTGCTTTGGGCGTCAATAGAATTTTCCAGCAACTCTTTTACCACGGATGCAGGCCGCTGCACCACTTCTCCTGCTGCAATCTGATTGGCCAGTGAGTCTGGAAGTAATCGAATAATATCAGGCATAAACTAAACTTTCATGAGGCAACAAATATGCGGATATTTCACTTAAAAAGTGAAACGGAATTTTCTTTGAGGGCTTCTCGCGGAGAATATTTTTCACTTATAATAACTTTTGTTGACGAACAGTTATTTTATAAATGTAGGAAACAATGCCGGCATGATTGTGGCAAGATGGGATACCGTCCGGCGATTTACTAAGTTTATTCTAAAAAGAACCTCCTGATATGCTTATAAAATTTGGTCTCTTTTTGGAATTTGACTAACTAGGTCCCGAAATAATTTTCTTTATTTAAGAATATGTTTGACAAAGCAACCGGAACAGCTCCTTCAGTCTTTTTTTGCTTCTTATTACTCCTGTGGGGAAGCATTGCTTTTGCACAAAAGGCGGAAAATGAGTTTGCAGAAAGATGGGTTGACAGTGTTTTTAATAGTCTTTCTCCGGAGGAGCGTCTCGGGCAGCTGTTTATGATAGCGGCATATTCCAACAAAGGGAATGAGCATGTTAGCCAGATAGCAAACCTGGTTTCTGAGCACGGAATCGGGGGGCTGATTTTTTTTCAGGGTGGCCCGGTCCGTCAGGCATTGCTTACTAATCATTATCAGAGTCTTTCCAAGGTGCCATTATTTATAGCGATGGATGCAGAATGGGGAGTTGCTATGAGGCTTGACAGTACACTTGCTTTTCCGCGACAAATGACCCTTGGAGCTATTCAGGATGATAGGTATATCTATCGGATGGGAAAAGAGGTGGCCAATGAATGCCGCCGCCTTGGAATGCAAATCAATTTTGCCCCTGTTGTGGATATTAATTCCAATCCCCGCAATCCGGTGATTGGTGTACGTTCCTTTGGAGAAGATAAAGATAATGTTGCCCGCAAGGGTATCGCCTATATGCAGGGGATGCAGGATCGGCACGTACTTTCCAATGCAAAACATTTTCCCGGACATGGAGATACGGATTCAGACTCTCATTACTCACTGCCGGTGATCTTAAAAGATCGGAATCAGATTGCAGAGACAGAATTGTATCCTTTTAAAAAGCTGATTAATAGCGATCTGAAAAGTATTATGGTAGGTCATCTGCATGTGCCTTCGTTTGATGATACTCAGAATCTGGCCACTACTCTTTCCGGTAAAGTAGTTAACTCCCTTCTTAAAGATGAATTGGGGTTTAAGGGCCTGGTATTTACAGATGCGCTGAACATGAAGGGAGTATCCAGTTATTATAAGCCCGGCGAAGTGGAATTAAAGGCATTGCTTGCAGGCAACGATGTGCTGCTGTTTGCGGAAGATGTTCCGCTGGCGATGAAAAGAATTGCCCGGGCAATAAAGAAAGGGGAAATTACGCAGGAGGAGATTGATATACGTGCCAGAAAGGTCCTTTTGGCAAAGTATTGGTCCGGGGTTGTTTTTGATTCAAACGTAGTTGCTCAGAATCTTCATGATGATCTGAATAATGATAAAAAGAAAGCGCTGATTCTGGATTTGTATCGTAATGCCATAACAATGGTAAAGGATGACCGGAATTTTGTACCTGTACAGATCCTGGATACGACTCGTTTTGCTTCAGTTGCAATAGGGGTGGAAAAGAATACTATTTTTCAACAAACCCTGAGCAAATACGCCCCATTTAATCATTATTCCCTTTCCGATAAGAATGCGCCAGAATCTGTATATACAGATCTTTTGAATGAATTAAAAAGCGAAGAAGTCGTAGTTGTAGGTATTATGGGAACTTCTTTATGGAGTTCAAAAAATTATGGAGTATCTGAAAAAACCATTGACTTTGTAAATCGGCTGCAACAACAAAATCAGAGAGTGATAGTGGCTGTATTCGCTCCGCCATACAGTTTGCAGTACTTCTCGAATAGCGAGACGCTTATTTGTGCCTATGAAGATAATGAATTTACCCGGAGCCTCGTACCACAGGCAATATTCGGAGCATTTGGTATAAAAGGAAAACTGCCGGTATCAGTAGGCGATCGGTTGCCGCTGGGAAGTGGCATCGAAACCTCTGCGCTGTATCGTTTACAATACGCCTTCCCGGAAAATGCAGGAATGGATAGTAAAACATTGTCTAAAATTGACTCTATCGCGCTGAAAGCAATAGCAGACAAGGCTACGCCTGGTGTTCAGGTATTTGTGGCAAGAGATGGCAAAGTTGTTTATGAACGATCCTTTGGCTTTCTCACCTATGAAAAGGATGCGGAAGTTACTGATAAGACGATCTATGATATTGCCTCAATTACGAAAGTTGCGGGGACTCTGCAGGCAATCATGTTTTTATATGATCGCGGAGAGCTTAACCTGGATAAGAAAGCTTCATTTTACCTGCCTGAACTAAAGGGGACAAACAAAGAAGATCTTGAGATCAGGGATATTCTGACCCATCAGGCCGGCCTTATACCATTTCTGCCACACTGGAAAAAAACACTGGATACATCAGGCTTTATGGCTGCATTCTACAGTTGTGTGCGCTCAGATACTTTTCCCAATCAGGTTTGCGAGGGGCTATACTCATCAGCATCTATTGAGGACTCTCTCTGGCAGTGGACGATTCAATCTGATCTGCTGAAAAGAAAGAAGAAAGAGAAGTATCCTTATACATATAGTGATCTCGGATTTTATATTATGAAACGTATAGCGGAAAAGCTGCTTAATCAGAGTATCGATACGTTTATGCAGCAGAATTATTATACTCCTCTGGGCTTGACAACCATGACTTACAAGCCGGCTGAAAAATTTTCGCTTGACCGTATCGCTCCGACCGAAAATGATGTATTGTTCAGGAAAAAGCTGGTTCGGGGCAATGTGCATGATCAGGGCGCTGCCATGCTGGGTGGTGTAGGAGGGCATGCCGGGTTGTTTAGCAATGCAAGAGATGTGGGCATTCTTATGCAGATGAATCTGCAAAACGGCTATTATGGTGGATTACGATATCTTCTTCCGGAAACACTCGGTACATTCTCCCGCAAGCAGTTTGATAAAAACCGGAGAGGACTGGGGTGGGATAAGCCTGAACCGGACGGAAATGGTCCGACGTCGGATTTCGTTTCACCCAGAACGTATGGGCATACAGGATTTACCGGAACGGCAGCATGGGTTGATCCGGATCAGAATCTTGTTTATGTTTTTCTTTCAAACAGGGTTTATCCTGATGCTTCCAATACCAGGCTGATTCGTACCAATGTCAGAACGGCGATCCAGGATGTCATCTATAAGGCAATTCTGAATTATACATATGAGCAATAGTAATAGAGAAGAGACAGAAAAAATTTAATGAAATAATTATTTCAGAGAAATTGTCTGAAAGGTAAAGTGTTATTTTTAGTTTAGATGTATGCCAGATGAGAAAGATCATCAGGGGGCATCCATTTAAAAACATATTTTTTATATTGTCCCAATGATTCTGATACAATGAAAATAGGAATAGTTTGTTATCCGACGTTCGGCGGCAGCGGTGTTGTTGCCACTGAGCTTGGAAAAGCTCTTGCAAAAAGAGGACATCAGGTGCACTTCATAACCTATACGCAACCGTCGAGGCTGGACTTCTTTAATGAGAATGTTTTTTATCATGAAGTTGATATTTTCTCATATCCTCTGTTCCAATACCCGCCTTATGAATTAGCGCTGGCCAGCAAAATGGTTATGGTCGCTAAATATGAAAACCTGGATCTTGTTCATGTACACTATGCAATACCACATGCTTCTGCTGCCTATATGGCCAGAGAGATTCTCAGGGCAGAAGGTTATAATCTGCCATTTGTAACAACGCTTCATGGTACGGATATTACGCTCGTTGGTAAAGATCAGAGTTTTGCACCGGTTGTCACGTTCAGTATCAATCAGTCAGACGGGGTTACGGCAGTTTCCGAGGATTTAAAGAAAGATACCTACAAGCATTTTTCGGTACATAAGGATATTCAGGTGATCCCTAACTTTATTGATATACAGCGCTTCAAGAAACTTCGGAAAGACCACTTCAAGATAGCGATTTGCCCCAATAATGAAAAGCTTCTTGTACATACGTCCAATTTCAGGCCGGTAAAACGAGTAGAGGATGTCCTGAAAGTTTTTCGTAAGCTGAAAGAGCGTATCCCATGCAAACTGCTGTTGGTCGGAGACGGACCCGACCGTCAGAAAATAGAAATGCTTTGTCGTGAATATCAGATTTGTCAGGATATACGGTTGCTGGGCAAAATTGACTCGGTAGAAGAGGTGCTTTCGGTGGGAGATCTTTTTATAATGCCAAGCGAAACAGAAAGCTTTGGACTGGCTGCCCTGGAGGCAATGGCTTGTGAAGTGCCCGTATTATCGTCTAATGCCGGAGGATTGCCGGAGCTGAATATAAACGGGCAGACCGGATTTCTGAGCAATGTGGGAGATATTGATGATATGGTCGAAAAGGCTGCGATTATTCTGGATGATGCGAATTTGCCCCGGTTTAAAGAGAATGCGCTCAATCGGGCCAAAGAATTTGATATGGATAATATAATACCGAAATACATTGAACTCTACACCGAAGTATTGACCAAATCTGGCAAACAATTTGTCGGATAATTTTATTATTCAAATAAAGATTATAGCTTTTTTTTATCATTAGTTGGTGGTTTTTTACTGAAAAAACGGTTAAAAAAATGTTGGACGGCTATAAAATTAAACCCAAGCACTCCGGATCAAAAAGGATCTTTGAAAATCCGATTCTGGAACGGTTATCAAGAACACATATTTCGATTCCGATTTCAATTTTTATTACGACTTCAGCGGGTTTGCTGATATACGCAGTGATGTATACCAATTTGCCCGTTCTGGTCATTCCTTTCTTGTTTCTGGGTGGTTTTCTGTTTTTCACTTTCATGGAATATATGGCCCACAGATACCTGTTTCATATGAAGCCGGATAAGGGCTGGAAAAGAACCATTCAGTACAATATGCATGGTGTACACCATGAGTTTCCCAAGGATAAGGATCGTCTTGCCATGCCGCCGCTTTTAAGTATCACTTTTGCGGTATTTTTTTTCGCAGTCTTCTATTCACTTATGAATACCAGAGTGTTTGGCTTCTTACCAGGCATACTATGTGGATATTCCGCTTATCTTTTTGTACATTATATTGTGCATGCCTATCCGCCGCCTAAGAATATTTTCAAGCATCTGTGGATTAATCATGCGATTCATCATTACAAGGATGATACCGTAGTTTTCGGAGTGTCTTCTCCTCTGTGGGATTATGTTTTTGGGACAATGCCCGGGAAAACAGAGGAAAAACACAAGAGCAATAACGGATAATTTGGCTGTGATACAGAGTGAAAGCTGCTCATAAAAGAACTGCTTTCAGGTAAAAAGTCTTCTTTATGCTGGTATACGGAGCCAATATCTTGTAATTTTATTGTTTAAAGCAGGAGAATAAGGTTTTGGCAGATACTACAACGAACACTAATCAGCAGGTATTTGATCCTGTAGGAGACGAGCAGATTGAAGTCTATGGGGCACGTGAGCATAACCTGAAGAATATTGATGTTTTTATCCCGAGAAATAAGCTGGTTGTAATTACCGGAATAAGCGGAAGCGGAAAATCCTCGCTTGCATTTGATACGATTTATGCAGAAGGGCAGCGGAGGTATATGGAGAGCTTTTCGACGTATGCGCGGTCTTTTCTGGGAAACATGGAAAGGCCTGATGTTGATAAGATCAATGGCTTAAGTCCAGTGATTTCCATTGAACAAAAGACAACTTCACGTAATCCGAGATCTACAGTCGGTACAGTAACGGAAATTTATGATTTTCTCCGGTTATTGTATGCCAGGGCAGGAGAAGCGTTTTCCTATGTGACCGGCAAAAAAATGGCACGGCAGTCCGAAGACCAGATAATTAACTATCTTATAAGCTCATTTTCGGGAAAGAAAGCTGCCGTGCTTGCACCGGTAGTAAAAGGCCGTAAGGGGCATTACAGAGAGCTTTTTGTGCAGATAAGAAAGCAGGGTTTTTCCAAGGTCAGAGTCGATGGGCAGATATTGGATATTGATCCTAAAATGCAGCTTGACCGGTACAAGGTTCATGATATTGATATTGTAGTGGATAGGCTGCTGCTGAGAGAAGAAGAGCGCTTCCGTTTATCATCGGCAGTAAAGATTGCTATGAATCATGGGAAGGGTACGATGCTTGTTTTGCCTTATTTATCCGATGGAGAGGCTGATATCCCCATGTTTTTCTCGAAATATTTAATGGATCCGGAGTCCGGTATAGCGTATGATGATCCTGCTCCCAATATTTTTTCCTTCAACTCTCCCTATGGCGCCTGTCCGGAATGTAACGGACTTGGGCAAATTGAAGAGCTGACAGAGTCAGGGATAATACCGGATAAGTCACTAAGTATAAGCAGAGGCGGAATCCTTCCTATTGGGGAATACAGAGATATATGGATTTTTCGGCAGATTGAGGCAATTCTGAAAAGAGCAGATCTGACGTTATCGACCCCAATTGCTGAAATACCGGAATCTGTATTAAAGTTAATACTTTATGGTCTGCCGGTAGAAGCAATGACGGCCAATGGATATAGCGCAGGACAGATTTATGAAGGAATAGTGACTTACCTTGAAAAACAACAGGAGTATTCAGAAAAGACAGAGAACTGGTTGCGGGATTTTAAAGAAGTAAGAGAGTGCCCTGTTTGTAAAGGAGCTCGTCTGAAAAAGGAATCGTTGCATTTTAAAATCGATGATAAGAATGTCTCTGAGCTCGCGAATATGTCTATTTCCACACTGGCTGGCTGGCTGGTGGATATCGAGAAAAGACTTTCAGGTAAACAAAATCTTATAGCGACCGAAATATTAAAAGAAATCAGAAAAAGGATTGGATTTCTGCTTGATGTAGGTCTTGATTATCTTTTCCTGAACCGTCCTTTACGGACTCTGTCAGGCGGAGAAGCTCAGCGGATCAGACTTGCAACACAAATCGGAACCCAGCTTGTCGGAGTTTTATATATTCTGGATGAGCCAAGTATCGGATTGCATCAGCGGGATAATGTGAAGCTCATTAAGTCTCTTCAGAATCTCCGTGATATTGGCAATACGGTTCTTGTGGTAGAACATGACAAAGACATGATGCTGGCATCTGATTATATTCTGGATATTGGTCCGGGAGCAGGGCGTCACGGAGGTACAGTAGTAGCAGCGGGCAGCCCTGCAGATTTTACTAGAAAAGACACTCTTACTGCCAGGTATTTACGTGGAGAGTTGACTGTTAAGACTTCTAAAGTAAAGCGTCCGGGATCAGGAAAACAGATTCAACTGCTGGGTGCAACAGGGCATAACCTGAAGAATGTTGATCTGGTCCTGCCACTTGGCAAAATGATATGTGTAACCGGAGTGTCAGGTAGCGGCAAATCAAGTCTCATTCATGAGACACTCTTTCCGATTCTGAATAAACATTTTTTCAAGGCGCGCAAAGAACCCTTACCATACAAGGAAGTTTCAGGACTTGAAAATCTGGATAAGGTGATTGAAGTAGACCAGTCCCCTATCGGACGTACCCCAAGATCAAACCCTGCTACATATACCGGAGTATTTAGTGACATCCGGTCGCTTTTTACCCAGCTCCCTGAAGCAAAGATTCGCGGTTATAAGCCGGGACGATTCTCTTTCAATGTAAAAGGCGGGCGCTGCGAAGCTTGTGAAGGGGCAGGGCTTAAAACCATTGAAATGGACTTTCTGCCGGATGTCCATGTGCATTGTGAGGAATGTAAAGGAAAAAGATACAACAGAGAGACGCTTGAAGTTCGCTTCAAAGGCAAATCTATTGCAGATGTTCTTGATATGACTGTTGAGCAGGCATGCGATTTTTTTGAAAATCAGCCTCAGATCGTTCGTAAAATTCAGACACTTAAGGATGTTGGTCTGGGGTACATTACGCTTGGACAGCATGCGACAACCCTCTCGGGCGGCGAAGCCCAGCGAGTAAAGCTGGCTACTGAGCTTTCCAGAAAAGATACCGGTAAAACAATGTATATTCTGGATGAACCGACCACCGGGCTTCATTTTGAGGATATCAGACAATTGATTCTCGTTCTGAATAAATTAGTTGATAAGGGAAATACAGTTCTTATCATTGAGCATAATATGGATATGATTAAAGTCGCAGATTATGTCGTTGATATGGGACCTGAAGGCGGAGATGGCGGGGGACGGCTTATTGCA
Source organism: Bacteroidota bacterium (assembly GCA_023392125.1). Lineage (GTDB taxonomy): Bacteria > Bacteroidota > Bacteroidia > Cytophagales > Cytophagaceae > SpSt-227. The sequence goes on along the minus strand of JAEVZS010000007.1, from coordinate 239,686 downwards.
TCCGGGACTCCGGAAGACATTGCCAATAATAAAAAAAGCTATACCGGGCAATTTCTTAAGGAAGAATTATTCTCATAAAATTGATATAAATCTGCTTTGAGGGTTTACTAATTATCGTTTTAATGGTATTTAATCGATATTAGATAGGAAAATATATGCTTAACGCAATAAATGCGTTCTTCAAGAAAATAGTATGCGAAGATTTACTTTTATCCTGATATACATTCTTTTGCTATTTCGTGCAGGTTTTGCGCAGAATGGTAGTGTGCTTGCTAAAGGAGACTGGTATAAAATCGCTATTACCGAGTCCGGAATCTATTCCATTACTTACAATGATTTACTGGCCATGGGTGTGAACCCTACTGCAGTGGACCCTAAAAAAATCGCGGTATATGGCAATGGTGGAGCTATGTTGCCTCAAAACAACTCGGCTGACCGCCCGGAAGATCTTATAGAAAATGCAATCTGGGTAATTGGTGAAGAGGATGGCGTTTTCTCCCAGAATGATAAAATTGTTTTTTACGGAGAAGGGCCGCATGTGTGGCTGCCCAATAATATGGTGCAGGGTAAATATGAACATGTTTTCAACATATACTCAGATACTTCTTACTATTTTCTACTGGTTAATAAAGAGGAGGATGGTAAGCGTGTTAAGGATGAGATTTCTCCGGCAGGGAGTGGTAGTGGTATGCCTCTTACTACCTATGATGAGCGGGTATTTTACGAAAAAGATCTCATAAATGTGAATGAGACGGGCAGGGTATGGCTTGGAGAGACTTTTGATACGAATCTTGATCAGACTTTTCGCTTCAATGTAGGTGGGATGGTTGGTAATAATATCTTAATGAAACTCGCTGTGGCAGGCCGGTCAACAAGATATAATTCTGAATCCCGGGAATCAAAACCATTTATGAATGTTTATCTGGATCAGGAATTTGTGGATACAATTAAATTTTCTACAAATGTTGTGTTGAGCAATAACTACTATGTTCCGGTCACGCATCGGGTTGTAAGAGAATATGGCCTTATGCGTTCTGCTGCGGATAATGTGTTGTCGTTGAGATTGAAGTATGATAAGAATGGAGTATTGTCTCCCAGTCCTACTGCCATCTATGGAGGGTTTCTTGATTTTATTGAGCTTTTTTTTGAAAGGACTCTTGATCTTGGAAGACAACCGCAGACTGCGTTCAGGTCTTCGGGTACTCAGGCGAATGGCACATTTACTTTTTCGATGACAAATGCTCAGAATAGCCATGTCTGGGATGTTACTGATCCGTTTAGTCCAAAGAATGTGGTAGTAAGTTTTAATGAAGAACAATCCGTTTTTTCAACAGAAGGTGGAAAGGTTAGTGAGTTTATTGCTTTCAGAGAGTATAAAAAACCACATAAATATTATAAGGTTGTGAATCAGAATATCAGGGGGCTTACTTCTCCTGATATGGTCATCTTTACAGCTCCGGGCCTGAAATCTCAGGCGGAACGGCTGGCCAACTTTCACCGAAGTCACAATAATTATATCGTCTATGTTCTGACAACGTATGAAGTATATAATGAATTCTCATCCGGAAAACGTGATTTGAGTGCGATCAGAGATCTGTGCCGGTATTTTTATAATAACGGAGAGGATTTAAAATACCTCACTCTGTTTGGTTTGGGTAGTCATGATTATAAATCAAGGGATGGAGATGCTGTCAACTATATCCCGATATACCAGTCCAGGGAGTCTTTTGCTCCGCTGACAAATTATGCTTCGGATGATTATTTCGCTTTTCTTGAAGATGATGAAGGGGAGTGGCTGGAAACAAGCAGTCGTGTCAATCACCACTCTATGGATATTGCAGTCGGGCGTTTTCCTGTAAGTAATCTGAAAGAAGCAGAGATTTGTGTGGATAAGGTAATCAGCTACTCTGCCAATCCTGAGTTTCTGGGGCGTTGGCGGTCAAATATCGCTTTCATGGCGGATGATGGTGAAAATAACCTGTTTCTGGATGAAGCTGAGCTGTATGCAAGAAATCTGGATTTAAATAATCCCGAATTTTCTGCACATAAATTATATTTTGCCAGATACAAGAAGGTTAGAGACGATAGTGGAGAAAGCTCAGTTGACCTGACAAGAGAGCTTACAAGGGTGGTTAATGAAGGAGCTCTGATTGTGAATTATACAGGACACGGAGCGCCGCGAAGACTTGCAACCGGCATGGTTGATCGGGAAAAAGTGCTGACATGGAAAAACAAAAATAAGCTGGCTTTTTTTATAACGGGAACCTGTGAGTTTGCCCTGGCAGATAAGCCGGGAGTATATTCTCTGGGGAGAGAATTTCTTTTGTTTAAAGATTACGGAGGAGTCGGAATCTATTCAGGCACAAGAGCTGCTTATGCTACATCCAACAATCTGATGGTGAGGAATGTGATGAAAAATATTCTTAATCCGGAAATGTCAATTGGTGAAGTTATCAGACTTGCCAAAAATGAGAGCTTTTCCGGAATGAGGAACCGGCATTTTACGTACCTGGGAGACCCGGCGCTTCGACTGAATATACCTCTTAATAAGGTCAGAATTGTATCGGTTACAGACCTTGAAGGGAATGATCAGGATATTCTGAAGGCTTTAGCGAATATGCGGCTAAAAGGGGAGGTTTATGACAGAGAGGACCGGTTGCTGAGTGATTTCAATGGCCAGGTTCATATAACGATATTTGATAAGGAAAAGAAAATAACCACACTTGGACAGGGAGAGCCGGTTGTGTCATTTACAGAGCGTATCGGAGAATTGTATTCCGGCCAGGCTCAAGTTGTAAACGGAGAGTTTGAGCTTGACTTTACTTTGCCTGTTCAGGCGGCAGACTCGATAGGATCTGCAAAGATCAGAATGTATGCAGTCTCGGATGATGGTCGTGATGCATTGGGTGCAGATCTTAATTACCAGACTGGCGGCATGAATCCTGAGGCAGAAAATGATTTCTCGGAGCCGGAGATTACAATGTATCTTGATTCGGTTTCATTTAAGAATGGAGATACAGTATCGACTAAACCGGTTCTGATTGCAGAATTATTTGATGAATCCGGTATTAATCTTTCCACAACCGATCCTGATCATGCGATTTTGAGTTACCTGAATGAGGACAGCACAATTATTCTTACTAATTATTTTGTTCCGGATCTGACAGATCATAGAAAAGGCGTTGTGAATTATCCCTTCTATGGATTGAAATCAGGAAGCTACAATCTCATGATAAGAGTATCTGATTTACATAATAACCAAAGTATAGCTTCCATAGATTTTGTCGTATATGATGAAGTTACAGGAATATTCCATCCTCAGATGGCGGAGTTCGTCAGAATCAATGCTTATCCCAATCCATTCGATAATGTCACCCATATACGCCCGGGAGAGGCAGAAGGCTTATTAATTGCCGATGTGAGAATATCCGATATGCAGGGCCGGCTGATAAAAGGTATGATGGGTATGGCGATTTCCTCTTCTAATCCGCTAATGTGGGATGGAAGAGATGAATCGGGTAAAAAAGTAGCTCAGGGAGTTTATGCATGTACGATTACTGTTCCGGATCAGCAGAAACAATATACCCTTTTGCTGGTCGTAAAATAGTCTTAGCACCAAAGTATTATCTGGAAACGGAATGCCCATTTCCATTCAATTGAGTAGGAAGTGAAGCCCGCAGCCTTGATAATTCGTTCAAGTTCTTTCTTGCTGAAAGCTCTCAGAACGGAAAGGCACGCATCGTATTGAACCATATATGATTTTGAGAACACACCGGTGAGCCATTTTATGGAGTAATATGCCAGCCAATGCCTGTGAAGATCATTGATAATAATGGCAATCCGGACCTGTTGGCGTAGAGTTTTCAGAATGGCCACTAATTGCTGATCCGTAAAATGGTGAAAAAAGAGTGTGGCGGTGGCTATATCGAAACGGGATTTGCTGAACTCAGCCGCTAAAATGTTTACTGTTTTATATTCAATTAGCATACTATCTGGAGTATTTTCCTTTGCATATCTTATGATATGAGGATTGGCGTCCAGGCCGATAAGTTTGGCAGAATGATTTCTATGTCGCAGAAACCCGGAAATCTGTTTCAGAGAATCTCCGCTGCCGCAGCCAAGATCTCCGATCGTTATAGCTTGATAAGAATTAACCTGTCTGAGTACTTTATTAAGTGCGTCCAATGTTATTCTGTTGCCGCCCAGATATCGGTTTATTATATCTATTTCCTTAAGTGTCTGAAAGATCACAGGGTCATCAAAATTGAGATCATCCATGATTTCAGGAGCATCTGATCGCCGGCTAAACTTTTTCAACAGACTCGCTGATTAAGAATTCGATGGGATAACCGGGCTTATTGCGTATGCACGGTTTAAGGAGCATAGACTCCAGCGTCAGACCGGGACCAAAAGCCACGCTTAAAACATTCTTGCTATTATCTTGTCCGCTTAGATCATTCAATAACTCCTTAAGAACAAACAAAATGGTAGCAGATGACATATTCCCATAGTTTTCAAGAACTGAGTATGCATAATGATTCTGCTTTTTATCAAGAGAAAGCTCTTCCTCAATCACCTCAAGAATCCTTTTACCACCGGGATGAATTGCATATAAATCAATTTGGGTATTGGCCGATGAAAACGTATGCAGCAGTCTTTTTATCAGGTGTTTTATACCTCCTTTGATGAGTTCCGGTACATAGCTTGAAAGTGTCATCTCAAAGCCGAAATCACCAATTCCCCAGGTCATTTCTTCTTTGCCTTTGGGTTCCAAATCACAGAAAAAACCTTGTAGCTGAAATGCTTTATCAGTAAGCGGACTGCTGGTAATAAGACAGGCAGCTGCTCCATCACCAAAAATGGCATTTGAAAGAATGTGGTCCCACTCTGAGCTGTTCTGGTAATGAATGGTACAGAGTTCAACACTTACAATAAGCACTGTTGCCTCCGGATCGGAGCGGCAGAAAGCATCAGCTGTTTTTAATGCGTTGAATGCTGCGTAGCACCCCATGAAGTTAATGGCAGTGCGCGATGTTGTACCGGGAAGATTAAGATACTCCGCGATTTCTATATCAAGTCCGGGGGCATACATACCGGTGCAGCTGACGGTAATGACATGAGTTATCCCCTGTATTATGTTTTCCGGAATCTGCCGGAAGCAATCCTCAAGAGCTTTGCAGGCCAGTTTTAATGCCTCTTTTCTGTAAATCTGCATTCGGGCCCCGGTGCCCGGAAAAGACTGCAGATCCGGATTGTTCGGGAAGAAAACATATTGTCCGGCCTTGAGACCAAAATCCGGAAGCACAGAATAGCGTCTTTTTATCCCGGTAGCTCTGTACAAAGCGTCAAGACGTATCCGCTCATTTCCTGCCATATTTATGGAATTGGCCATAAAATCAGTTAATTTTAGCTGATCAAAGCAATAATCCGGATTGGCAGTCCCTATGGAGATAATGTAAGAATTCATCAATTGCGCTGTGTCCTTTTAACCGCGATGGAAGTGTCAAATTAACAAAAAAAAATGGTACTTGTTTTACTACCATATGAATCAGTCTACTTTACTACACCTCAGAATTCCTTTTTCGGTTTATCTGATGCCTTTTTTCTGTTTTGCCCTCAGCCAGTCGAAAGGGTATAACCTGACTACTCTTGCTCTGACTTTTATTGCCTTGCATTTATTTCTTTATCCTGCCAGCAACGGTTATAATAGTTACTTTGACAAGGACGAAGAAAGTATTGGAGGTCTGAAACAGCCACCACCGGTGAGCAAGCAGTTATTTATATATGCACTGATATTTGACCTTATGGCTATCCTGACCGGCCTTTTGGTGAATGTCGAGTTTGCTGTTTTACTCGTAATATATGGACTTGCCTCAAAAGCGTACAGCCATCCGGCAATTCGTCTGAAAAAATATCCGATAGCGGGGCTGTTTACAGTAGTTTTTTTCCAGGGATTTTTTACTTACCTGATGACGAGTGTAGCGCTTAATGGGTATTCTTCGTCTATATTCTCATATGACATAGTATTCCCGGCCATATTGTGCTCCTTTTTACTTTTAGGCTCTTACCCTATGACTCAGATTTATCAGCATCAGGAGGATGCGCGACGCGGAGATCTTACTTTTAGCAGGATTCTTGGAATAAGGGGTACTTTTGTCTGGACAGCGGTTGTTTTTATGATCGGAACCGGTGGATTCATTTTTTATTTTATTTCCAGGTACTCACTTTTGACGGCCGTTTTGTTTGTACTTTTCCTTTCACCTGTTCTGATTTACTTTATGACATGGGTACTCGAGATTATACGTGATGAATCCAGGGCTGACTGGAACTCAACGATGCAGCTGAACCAGATTTCATCTGTTTGTTTTATCTCTTTTTTTGTTTTGCTAACCTTCCTTTGATGGCATAGCCTGCCAGAAATCAGAATGGTTTCCCATGGGTGCTTTTTACAATCATGTTGGCTACCGGTGGCAGCAATCGTAATGACTGGATTGACAGATTGCTTATGATTTTACGGCCAAATAGCTGTTGAATACGACGACCCCGGGAGATGCGGCTTGCAAAAAGCCGGTTCCATTCTTTCTGATAATAATGCTCGAGATGATCTCTCCCGAAATCAGGATTTCTGTAGTAGCGGATAATTAATCCTGACAATAGTTTGGCAGAATGGATAGCCATGGCCATGCCGTTGCCGCACAAGGGGGTAATCATGCCTGCTGCATCGCCGCACATCAGGAGGTGATTTTCAACCGGTTTTTTACTTTCAAAGGAAATTTCGTTGATTACAAGAGGTTTGTCATAAAGAAACTCCGAGTTTTCCAGAATATGTTTCAGATATGGATTTTTTTTAAGAATCAGCTCTTCGAGAGCTTCAATCGAACCAGCCTCTTTCAGGTTGCTTCGATTGCTTAAATAACAGAGACAGTATTGTCCGTTTTCTATGGCCGAGATTCCGCAATAGCCACCCTCAAAATTATGAAGAGCAATCAGATCTCTGGGAAAGTCTGTTCTGATATGATATTTGACTCCAACGTAAGGAGAACGCTTACTGATAAACGGACGTTGCAGGAATTTGTCAAGATTTGACCTTTTCCCGTAGCCGGCGATAACAATTTTGCTTTTCTCAAATCTGCCGGAGGCAAGCTGTACTGTAAACCGGTCATCGTGAAATACTATGGAATCCACACGCTCATTTAAAGAAAAGCGGACCCCGTATTGAAGTGCGCGCATATAAAGAAAATGGTCCAGTGTATAACGGCTAAGGCCGAATCCACCGAGCCCGAGAGGCAGATTGACAGATGATCCGGAAGGAGAGCTGAGCATAAGCCTTGAAATCCGGGCAGGTCTCAGCTTCGCTATATTAATTTGTATCGATTGAAGAAACGGAAGCGTTTCGTTGCTTATATATTCTCCGCAAACTTTGTGTGCAGGGTACGTTTTTTGTTCGATTACATGGACATTCAAGCCTGCCTGACTCAGGCAGATGGCATTGCACAGGCCTGCGAGCCCCCCGCCGATAATTAGTATGTCATCAGTGTCGTTATACATAGCTGTTTATATCCTGCCAAATTTACATAATACTATTTTTTGTATAAAAACAAAATAGTTTTTATGGAGAATAGAAAGATATGTAACTTGTGGGAATGATTGGGAAACCGAAGCAGATTGGAGAAAATGCAGATTGATAGTTCTAACCATGATATTATAATATGACAAAAGCATTTAAAGAGTGGGCATTGATCGTAGATGCACTTGGTAGCGGCAGGCAAAATCTGATATTACGAAAAGGCGGCATTGTAGAAGAAGAAGGGAGCTTTGAATTAAAAGCTAATAAGTTCCTTTTGCTGCCAACCCGTTTTCACCAGTCAGATGAGCAGATAAAAGATTCCTGGAGGCCCTTTCTGAACGCAGAGAAATATCAGGTTGACCAATATCATGTAAAAATAGAGTATTTTGCAGAAGTTGCCGACTCAAGGGTTATTACAGACTGGGAGATGTTAAAGAAACTGGATCGATACCATGCCTGGACCGAAGAAGTAATTCGTGAAAGATTTGAACGCTGGGAGAAAAAAGTTCATATGATTGTAGTGCAGGTGTACAGCTTGCTCGAACCGGTTACAATAGAGATTCTGCCGGAACATAGTGGCTGTAAGAGCTGGATTGAGCTTGAAGAGAATATTGAACTGGTTGGCAAACCGGTATTAAACCCCGGAATTCATTAAGAATACAAGTCTGACTTAATTGGAGGCTTATCCGGTTAGAAGCCAGAATTCAAAAGTAGTTTGGTTTCCGGAATATCGAGCTTTTTGGAGAAATCAATATCAAAAATTTCTTCCAGTTTCTTTTTTACCCATTGGTCAAACTCATGATCAGATTTGGATAGCTTGGGAAGAAAGTCTTCGGAACCAGGACCCTCGTATAGAGCGATTGCCCTGGCGCCCGAATCCTCTTCCAATAGCCAGGTACAATGTTTTGTTAATCCATACCGGAGATTCATGTCTTTTATTTTTTCCGAGTATTTTTCCTTTAGCTTGTCTGAAAGCTCGCACCAGTCCTTGACTTTATCTTTGCTAAGAGGTACCACAACCAATATCATATCCTTTTTTATTTAAAGAACTGTTTATGGTATTGAAACGTTTAGGCGCTCTTCCGGTAAGGAGTATAAGCTGTTCTTAACCTGCTTTTACTCACCATTGAACAAATGCGGTTTTTTAGTATTTTAAATACTACCCGGGTGGATATAGCTTAAATTTTCAGGATTATCGGAGGAGGTGTATGGCTTTTGCTATGGGGAATTTATTTTTTTAGTAACATTGCACATTAGTTTTGATATAACTGCTCTGAATTATGATAAAGTCGATGACTGGATACGGTAACGCTGTTGCTGAGAATGAAAAAATAAAGGTGATAGTAGAAGTTAAATCTCTCAACTCGAAGTTTCTGGACTTGAGTCTTCGTCTTCCTAAAGAGTACTCCGACAAGGAATTTGAAGTAAGAAACCTGATCAGTACCATACTTGAAAGAGGGAAAATAAGCGTTTCAGTTGAAGTGCAGGAGAAGGGCGAACCTAAACCGGCGGTGTTTGTCAATAAGGCCCTTGTGAAGCAATATTATAACGATTTGCTTGAAACCAGTAAACTGCTTGGATTGCAGTCTACAGATGAGCTGTTCAGGATAGCGCTGACGATGCCTAAAGCAGTCAATACAGAGGTGGAGGGTTCGGATAATACAGAAGAATGGGCAATAATTTTCAGCGCACTTAAAAGCGCGTTTAATAAATGCGGAGAGTTTAGAATTCAGGAAGGAAATGAACTGGCATCGAAGCTAAAAGAATATATAAAAAGTATAGAGGCTTTTTTAGTGAAAATTGATGAGTTTGATCCCCAGAGAATAGAAACTATAAGAGAAAGGATCTTAGGCCATTTTGAAGAGTACAAAATGACAGAATCACTTGACACAAACAGATTCGAACAGGAACTGATCTATTATATTGAAAAGCTGGATATCAGCGAAGAAAAAGTGCGCTTACGTAATCATCTCAATTATTTTATCGAGACAATGGAAGGCGAAGAAGGGAGCGGAAAAAAGCTTGGATTTATTGCTCAGGAAATAGGTCGTGAAATAAATACCATAGGATCGAAGGCAAACGATGCCAGCATTCAGCGCAACGTAGTAGGTATGAAAGAAGAACTTGAAAAAATTAAAGAGCAGTCATTGAACATTTTATAAATATACATCGGGTAGCCTGACTTGTAAAGCACATAACAAAAAATGCCCGAAGATTATTTTATTAGAAAATGTATTTTGCTATCTTAGAAAGTAAAACCTAATACTATCATTGTTCATGATCAGTAAAACCACTTCAGTACATGATATCATTGCGGGCAATAAAGCTCTTGAGTCTGTGATTGAAAGGTTGGGCTTTGAGAAAAGGAATTTGCATTTCCAGCTGGAGGATCTGTGTTCATTGCACAATACAGATGCTGATTTTGTCATCCAGGTAATTAAAGCTTTCTCGGAAGGAGTTTCTTTTCCGGCAGATGAGTTAAAATCTTTTTCTCTTGAGTTGACTCTTGATTATCTCAAGAAAACCCACAACTTTTATCTGAATAAAAAAATTCCTGAGATAGAGCTGTCCTTTACTTCTATGTGCAGGGATTTTTCATATTCTCATCCTCAGCTTTTGATACTGGCCAAGCTTTTTATGGACTATAAAAAAGACCTGGTTGAGCATATTGATGATGAAGAGTACGTTCTTTTCCCTTATATCGAAGAGTTAATAAAAGTGAAGCAGAAAGGGAAAAGTGTCAAAGCTCTGGGGCTGGACAGATATTCAATTGAAAATTTTCATGATGAGCATCATCACGAAGAGGAAATTCTTACACAGATAAGAGAAACCATCGAAGCGCGTTTTAGAAAAAATAGAGTGCCGATGCCGTTCAGGGTTTTTCTCAACCAGATTGAAATGCTGGAGATAGATCTACTGATCCACGCCCGTATCGAGGATGAGGTGCTTATTCCGCTCGCCAGAGGGCTGGAGAAAGAAGTAAAGAGTAATTAGATCCTGTTTTATTTTTTGTTATTTTTTATGAGATGAGAATAATTCAGAAAGAGATAATCCTTCCGTCATTCCCGAGAGGTATTCATTTGATAACTTCCCTGATAGAAAAGGAGCTGACAGAAATCCGGTCTGTATCTGCCGGTCTTTTTAATTTATTCATCAAGCATACATCTGCCTCTCTTGCAATCAATGAAAATGCAGACCCAACAGCAAGAAAGGATCTGGAAAAATATCTGAATAGTATGGTTCCCGAGAATGCTCCATACTATCAGCATACCGATGAGGGTGCGGATGATATGCCGGCACATATCAAAGCGGTTTTGATCGGCAGCTCTCTGACTATTCCGGTTACACAAGGATATCTTAATCTTGGCACCTGGCAGGGAATTTATCTGTGCGAGCACAGAAATCAAGGAGGAGCAAGGGGGCTCGTCGCAACAATATGGGGAACCTGACAGAAGTTATGAGCCGTTCTCTGTCAGAATTATTGTTTCTGGATATTGAAACTGTTTGTTGTGAGCCTTCGTATGAACACCTCAGTGAACGATTGAGGCAACAGTGGGACAGAAAATCAGGATATATTAATGCTGAGGCGTGCCCGGCCGAACTCTTTAGAAATAAAGGAGCAATTTATTCAGAGTTTGGGAAAATAGTTGCAATCTCACTTGGCCGTTTTTATAGTACCAATAATCTTCAGTTCGGAATAAAAATAAAATCACTGTTTGATCATAACGAAAAGAAGTTACTGGAAGAGTTTAAATCTATCGTTGAGAAATATCCATCCGATCGTCTTACGCTGGTTGCCCACAATGGAAAAGAATTTGATTTCCCCTATATCTGTCGCCGAATGTTGATAAATGAAATCAAAATCCCTGATGTTCTTAATCTGTCCGGAAAAAAGCCCTGGGAAGTAAAGCATATTGATACCATGGATTTCTGGAAGTTTGGCGATCGAAAGCATTATACAAGTCTGGAGCTTCTTGCTGCTCTGTTTGATATTCCCGGAAGCAAAAGTGATATGGACGGAAGTCAGGTTTCCGAAGTATACTACAGAGAGAATAATCTCAGCCGGATAGCCGATTATTGCAGTCAGGATGTATTTGTAACAGCTTCTTTATTTCTAAAATTTAATCAGATGCCATTGCCGGAACCTGAAAATATTATATTTTCATAAACAGAGGACAATGGCACGTTAGACATACTATTTAATGGCAGAACAAGAGGGATTTAAAGATGATTTTCTTTTGCAGGTAAATAACCTGCAAACGTTTTTTAAGACGGAAGAGTCAATTGTAAAGGCTGTTGATGGAGTAAGTTTCAATCTGAGAAAGGGAGAAACGATTGGTATTGTCGGAGAGTCCGGCTCAGGCAAATCGGTAACAGCGCTTTCTTTGATGAAGCTGATCCCCAACCCGCCAGGACAGATTGTAGGCGGGTCAATAAAATTAAATACCCTGAGCCGCGGAGAAAAGGAAATTGTCACAGCCACCGAAGCAGATATGAGAGCTATTCGCGGCAATGAGATTTCCATGATCTTTCAGGAGCCGATGACATCTCTTAATCCGGTTTATACGTGCGGCAATCAGGTGATGGAAACGCTGAGGGTACATCGGAATATGCCTAGAAAAGAAGCATATGAGAAAACCATCGAGCTATTTAATAAGGTAGATCTTCCCAGGCCGGAAGAAATATTCAGGGCCTATCCGCATCAGATATCCGGTGGGCAGAAACAGCGGGTAATGATTGCTATGGCAATGAGCTGCAATCCTTCGATTCTGATTGCTGACGAGCCTACTACAGCACTTGATGTTACGGTTCAGGCAAAGATACTTAAGTTAATGGCGCAACTCCGGGATGAGAATAATATGTCCATTATTTTTATTACTCATGATCTTGGTGTTATAGCAGAAATAGCAGACAGGGTTCTGGTTATGTATAGAGGAAAAATTGTGGAACAGGGAGATGTCCTTCAGATATTTAACAATCCTCAGCATCCCTACACCAAAGGCCTTTTGGCCTGTCGGCCCAGACTGGATATTAAAATGAAGGTGCTGCCAACCGTATCGGATTTTATGGAAACGGATAAGTCCGGTACAATGATTGAAAAGAAAGGAGTCTTTTCTTCGGTAGGTCACGCAATTCTCATGAATTATACAACAGATGAAGAAATAAAAGAGCGCCAGATTGCTTTAGAAGCTCAGAAACCTCTTCTTGTTGTAAAAAATCTTAAAACGCATTTCCCGGTTACAAGAGGTTTGTTTGGCAAGGCAGAAAGCTATGTAAAAGCAGTAGATGATGTCTCATTTCATGTGTATCCGGGAGAGACAGTGGGGCTTGTAGGAGAATCCGGATGTGGCAAAACAACATTGGGCCGAACAATTTTGCGCCTGATTGAACCTACAGGCGGAGAAATATACTTTGAGGACAAGCTGATTAATGGGCTTAGCAAGAAAGGGCTGCGGGATCTTCGTAAAGACATACAGATAATATTCCAGGATCCTTATTCATCCCTTAACCCGCGTCTTACAATCGGTGAGGCTATTACAGAGCCGATGAAGGTAAATGGTGTGTTGGGCAGTGATTTTCAGCGAAAGAAGAAGGCCATTGAGTTACTGGATAAAGTAAGTCTGACGGCTGCTCATTTTGATCGCTATCCGCACGAGTTTTCAGGAGGTCAGCGTCAGCGGATCTGTATAGCAAGAGCGCTTGCGCTGAATCCGAAATTCATCATTTGTGATGAATCCGTTTCGGCCCTGGATGTAAGTGTACAGGCTCAGGTACTCAATTTGCTGAATAACCTTAAAGAAGAATTTAATTTTACCTATATTTTTATTTCCCATGATCTTTCGGTCGTAAAATTTATGTCGGATCGTATCATTGTAATGAATAAGGGAAAAATCGAAGAAGAGGGATATGCGGAAGATATATACCATAATCCAACCAAAGAATATACTAAAAGTCTTATAAATTCGATTCCTAAAGGAGACCCTGACGAGATAAGGAAAGCCAGATTTGGTAAGAGAAAACTAACATTTTAATCCTCATTAAAAAAATATGGCCGGGAAAAAAGCCAAAGGAAATCCTGATAAGAGATCGTTTCTTCGTGAAAAAGTTTTACAGCTTTTATCAGAAGGGAAGAAGCGTTCCGCTTCATTGAAGCAACTCATCCGGAAGATCGGACTTCGTAAGAGGGATGAGAAGATTGTATTACAGGATATATTGAACGAAATGGTGTTGGAAGGTGAGCTTGGCCGCATGAAAAATGGAGAGTTTGCCGGAAAAGAAGATGCTAATGGTGCAGTTGCTGATCTGCAGGAAGGCAGAGTTGATTTTGTAAATCCTCGTTTTGCCTTTATTGTCTGCAAAGACCAGACCGCAGATATAAAAGTCAGCGCATCAAAATTAAGGAATGCACTTGACGGAGATCTGGTACGGGTAAGAACATTTGCCCGAAGGTCCGGAAAAAATCCTGAAGGAGAAGTGATTCAGATAATCGAGAGAGGCAAGCCTGAATATGTAGGTACTGTAGAGTTGCATGACAGATACATGTATGTGATTCCTGATAAAAGAAAAATGTATCAGGATATTCTGGTCCCGCTTGACAGAAGCAAGGAAGCTAAGAACGGAGAAAAAGTAATTGTACGAATTACGGAATGGCCGGTAAGAGACAACAATCCGGTTGGCGAGGTAATTGAAATTCTTGGCATGGCCGGTAATAATGATGTGGAGATGCATGCTATTATGGCCGAATTCGGATTACCTTACGAGTTTGATGACCGGCTGATTCAGGCGGCATCAAGGATCCCGGGCGAGATTACAAATGAGGAAATTGCGAGACGCCGGGATATGCGTTCAGTGACAACATTTACAATTGATCCTGCCGATGCCAAAGATTTTGATGATGCACTTTCTATTAGGAAACTCGACAACGGAAATTGGGAAATAGGCATACATATCGCAGATGTATCTCATTACGTAACTCCCGGCTCTCCCCTGGATAAGGAAGCAGTGAAAAGGGCCACTTCCGTATACCTCGTTGACAGAACTATACCGATGCTGCCGGAGAGATTGTCAAATGATTTGTGCAGTCTGCGCCCCAATGAAGACAAACTTACCTTTTCGGCTATTTTCGAACTGGATGATAAGGCGACTATCAGAGATGAGTGGTTTGGACGGACTATTATACATTCCGACAGAAGATTTTCCTATGAAGAGGCACAGGATATCATTGAGACAGAGAAGGGCGATTTTTCCGAGGAGATCCTTGTATTAAACCGGCTTGCTCATGAATTGAGAAACGAGCGCTTTAAAAAGGGAGCAATCAGTTTTGAGACAATAGAGGTAAAATTCCGGCTTGATGAGAATGGAAAACCGTTGGAAGTTGTACCAAAGATACGAAAGGATGCACATAAGCTCATCGAGGACTTTATGTTGCTTGCCAACAGGAAAGTAGCCGAATATGTGCATTTTAAGAAACGCGGTGATCAGCGGCTTACCATGGTATTCAGAATACATGAGCATCCGGTAGAGGAGAAGCTTACCGCATTGTCAGTCTTTGCCAGAAAATTTGGCTATAGTCTTGATTTCACAAAAGGCAGACTCAGTTCAACGATTAACCGGCTGACAGAGGAAGTAGAGGGCAAACCCGAGCAGAATGTATTGCAAAGCCTTGCTATCCGGACAATGTCCAAAGCAAAGTATACAACAGAGCCCGAAATTCACTTTGGACTGGCATTTAAGCATTATACACACTTTACATCCCCGATTCGCCGATACCCTGATGTAATGGTGCACAGATTGCTGGCCCATTATCTGGAAGACGGCAAGAGTGTAGACAAAGAGCAATACGAGAGTCTCTGCGAACATTCTTCGGAGATGGAAAAACTGGCTACAGAAGCAGAGCGGGCATCAGTAAAATATAAGCAGGTGGAGTATATGCAGGGTATGGCTGATAAGGAATTTGACGGAATTGTCAGTGGGCTTACGGAATATGGACTGTTTGTGGAAATGGTTGAAACAAAGTGCGAAGGTATGGTCCGCCTGTCCGAAATGGATGATGATTATTATGAACTGGATGCAGATAATTACCGTGTCATTGGCAAAAGAAACAAAAAGATGATTACTTTGGGGGATAAAGTGAAGGTAAAAGTAAAAGATACCAATCTGCATAAACGAACCATAGATCTCATTTTTGTTTAAAATGCTTTTTAATCCAGAAAACGTTCTTAACCAGATTAATGCTGAAATAAAGAAGGCTTCTTTTGGTGACGATCCTGCCGAATTATATGACCCTATCCGATATTTCATGCAACTGGGAGGCAAAAGACTCCGCCCGTTGCTGACAGTATTTGGCACCTATCTTTTTTCTGAGGATTATGAAAAAGCCATCATGCCTTCTCTGGGGGTAGAAGTTTTTCACAACTTTACCCTGATGCATGATGATATCATGGACAATGCTCCTTTGCGGAGAAATCAGCAGACTGTTCATGAGAAATGGAACAGGAACGTTGCTATTCTTGCCGGGGATGTGATGCTGGTAAAAGCATATGAATATCTGCTTGAAACAGCTCCTGCATTGTATCCGCAGATACTGCCGCCGTTCAATCGTTGCGCTGCGCAGGTTTGCGAGGGGCAGCAATACGATGTAAACTTTGAGACAGCTGCCATGGTAAATCAGGCAGATTATCTTGAGATGATTCGTCTGAAAACTGCTGTTCTGCTGGGTTATGCATTGGAGCTGGGAGCAATAATAGGCGGGGCAGATAAGGCAAATCAGCAATGGATCAAACAGGCAGGCGAGAATATGGGAATAGCCTTTCAGCTTAAAGATGATCTGCTGGATGTATTCGGAGATCAGAAAAAGTTTGGAAAGCAGGTAGGGGGAGATATTATTTCCAATAAAAAAACATTTCTGTTGATAAAAGCCTTTGACCTGGCCGGAAAAGAAGAGTTGACTGTATTGCGGAAGTACTTTGACAGTAAAGACCACGATTCTGCTGAAAAAGTGAAGGCTGTGACAGAGATTTATAAAAAGCTGAGAATCGGGCAGGAGACAGAACGCATGATTGATAAATATATTGACAACGCATTAAGTTGTCTGGTTAAGGTTAATTCTCCTTTATATAAAAAGAATGCTCTGAAGAAATATTTCCTACAATTAGCACAAAGGGAAAATTAAGAAATGATTACTATTTTAATAATTATAGCCTCTGTCGCTGCGAGTTTCTATGCATGGAACAATGAGGATGTATATCGGCGCTGGCTGTTAAACCCATATATGGTTGTACATAAAAAGCAGTATGACCGGTTTATTACGAGCGGCTTCATCCACGCTGATCAGACACATCTTTTCGTCAATATGCTGTCTTTTTATTTCTTTGGCAGAAATCTGGAAGGATTCCTTAATTATTTGTATGGGACCTCGGGGATGCTATATTATCTGGGCTTTTACCTGTTGGCAATTGTTGTCGCCGATATTCCTACATTTCTGAAGCATAAGAATGATTACAGGTACAACTCGCTGGGGGCTTCCGGAGCCGTTGCGGCGGTATTGTTTGCATGGGTAATCATAAGACCTGTGGACATAATATACTTGTTCTTTGTGTTGCCTGTCCCTGCTATAATATTTGCAGTCTTATACCTTGTTTATTCCTATGTTTCAGCTCAGAAACAGTCTGGCGGAATCAATCATGATGCACATTTCTATGGGGCCTTGTTCGGTATGCTTTTCATTGTCCTTATAGAGCCCCGGCTAATTAACAGTTTCTTTGATCAGCTGTCCAATTGGAGTATATTTTAGAAACAACAAACGGACTACCCGATCGCAGTCCGTTTGTGTTGTTAATCAAATCTGATTTTTAACATTTAGAATTCGTAGGCACCAATATCCGGTGCAGAGCCTGTTCGTGCTTTATTGGCAAGATCCGTATTGATCTCCGTTGTAATACCTTTGTCTATGGCCGGAGAGTTTGCTGATAAGCGGAAGTCCCCGCCAGCTGCATTGGCAAACCCGCATTCCTCAGCAGAAGATACAGTCAGGTTGTTCTGTTCATCTCCTGTAGCTCCATGGTCATAACTAAACGGAGTGACATTCCCTGTAATGATATTATTGTAGAACTTATTAGCGACAAGCTCATTATAGGTTTTGATTCCGCCTGCCTGTACATTAATAAATGTATTATGAATAAACGAAACATCTCCGTATGCGGAACCTCTGTTGTCAACAAATGCGCCATGGCTGCCCGGATTTACAACAAGATTGTTATAAATTTTGGTGTTGCCGGTACCAAGGACAATGATCCCGTTCCCCGGTCCGTTTTTGATGACATTATTGTAAAGATCACCGGAAGATCCTTCTCCGATCTGCACACCGTTATCCTGAGCCTGGGCAAATGGACTGATCCCGAAACTTTCAACTGTATTGTGATGGATTTTTAATCCTTGTGTTACACATCCTGCCTGGATGCCTTCACAGCCAGAGTTTAGAATTTTATTGTTATAGATTTCTACATTATGAATTTCGTGAGGTCTTATTTTACCACAATCCAGGTCCCTGCCTTCAAAGAAAAAGGAGTTTCCTACATAAAAACCCTCTCCTTTTACGTCATGAACAAAGTTATTATGAAACTTGAGGTTCTGCATGGTAAAGTTGCCATAATCAGATTGCAGCTCACAACTTGGGTCAGTTTTAGCCATGATCCCTGCGAAGCCACAATTTTTGACTTCAATATTGTCGACTTCAAAGTCTGAGCTGAACTTGTCAAAAGAGACTCCGATCTGCCCCCCATCAATTACAAGACCTTTGTTTGTCGAATTGCTGCCGGAACCCGATAAACGGAAGAACTGGCAGTTTTCTGTTTTTAGTCCATATGCCCCGGATGACTGAATGGTGGCTTTCCCGTTTTCATTGATAATGACTACAGGAGATGAGCTGCTACCCTTAATATTTTTCAGCAATAATGGTCCGCGGTTTCCTGAAGCAATTTTGATAATATCGCCCGGTTTCAGATCAAGTTGTTCGCCATCGATTACCTGTTCTGTTGCCTTAATGACATAAGCTACTCTGCCGAGAGATTGATAACGCTGATCGGAAGAGTCCCCCGGCATTGCTGATTCTATAGGGTTATCCGGAAGAGGTTCCTCATGCTCTTTTTTACATTGAGAGAAGAGAAATAGTTGAGATAATAAAGCCATAGATAGAATAAAATGAAATCTACGAGCTTTGAAGGCTGGTTTTTTCTTCATCAAGATAAGTTTTAATGATTAGAAAATTAGGCGCAGAAATTCTGCTGTTAAAACTTATATGTTCATACAGATGGAAATAAAGAATCGTTCCCCTGAGATGATCGACGGAGGATTTTTTCAGAAGCTTTTAGGGGTATAACAGATTGATCTGTAGAATTATGCTCTCCCCCAAAGAATGTTTTAAAAAAATAAAAATAGTTGAATTGGAAAATGTACCGGTTCGGATACTTCTTATGAGGGGAAAACAAGAAAAGGTTGCCTTAATAAAAGACAACCTTTCTAAAACAGAGAATTATTTTTACAAATTAGGCTTCAAAAGGAATAACAGAAATGAAAGATCTGTTTTTTCTTCCCTTTTTGAACTCCACTTTGCCGTCAACAAGAGCAAAGATTGTGAAATCTTTACCTACACCAACATTTTTACCTGGATGATGTTCTGTTCCTCTTTGTCTGACGATAATATTGCCGGCTTTTGCAGCCTGTCCGCCAAATATTTTAACGCCAAGTCGTTTACTTTCTGACTCTCTACCGTTCTTTGAGCTACCGACTCCTTTCTTGTGTGCCATAGTCGTTTAATTATTTAGAGATGTTCTCGATTAATACCTTTGTTAAAGCCTGTCTGTGACCGTTCTTTTTTCTGAATCCTTTTCTTCTTTTCATTTTGAAGATGATTACTTTGTCATCTTTCAGATGAGAAAGGATTTTTCCGGAAACCTTAGCGCCTTTTACAGCAGGAGCGCCAACGTCAGTTTTACCATTTGCACTGATAAGAAGGACATTTTCGAATTCAATCGAAGATCCTTCCTCCCCAGCAAGTTTATTGGTATATATAAACTTGTCTTTCTCTACTTTGTATTGCTTTCCTGCGATGTCAACTATTGCGTACATTGCTTTCTTAGTTAATTTTTTTCTAAAAAGGATTGCAAATGTATATTATTAATTATTAAGAAACAAATTAGAGGCACTTTAATATATAAGTTTTTTTTATGCAGACTTACATCGGCTGAATGTGTAGACTTGACTATGATTCTGGGCCAATCGTTGAAGTTGTCTATTTTTAAATAATTTGCCCGATAATGTTATTGTTCTTATTTATAGAATTTTATGTTGTTGTTAACAACTTTTTAACATACCTGTCTGTGGATAAAAGGACTTTGACTTTATTTAACATTTTGGCAATATTTGTACAGCCTTAATTGGTAAAAAGTCATCTTTCGCTGATTTTGCGTGTTTTATGAGGGAAATGGCTGTTGCAGTCCGGGATCTCTCAAAACTGAGTAAATTATATCCGGTTGAAAGTTTATTTTGGGTCAAAATAATTGTTATATTTAAAAGGTAACCCCGATAAATATGAGTCAGGAATTAGAAGAGCCGTTGTTGAAGGAAAATAAGAACAGATTTGTCCTTTTTCCCATTGAGTACGACGACATATGGCAAATGTATAAGCAGGCCGAAGCCAGCTTCTGGACCGCAGAGGAAATCGATCTGAGCAGTGATCTTGCGGATTGGGAACGGTTAAATGACGGAGAACGTCATTTTATTTCTCATGTGCTCGCTTTCTTTGCCGCAAGTGATGGGATCGTTAATGAAAATCTTGCCCAGAATTTTCTGGAGCAGGTGCAATATGCAGAAGCCAAGTGCTTTTATGGATTCCAGATTATGATGGAAAATATCCATTCGGAAACGTATTCTCTGCTTATTGACACCTATGTTAAAGATCAGCAGGAAAAAGATAAGCTTTTTAATGCGCTTGAAACTGTTCCGGCTGTTGCAAAAAAAGGTGAATGGGCGCTGCGTTGGATCGATAACGGCTCTTTCGTGGAAAGGCTTCTTGCGTTTGCAGCAGTGGAAGGAATATTTTTCTCCGGAAGCTTCTGTTCCATTTTCTGGCTTAAGAAACGTGGTCTGATGCCTGGGTTGAGCTTTTCAAACGAGTTGATATCCAGAGACGAAGGTCTGCATTGCGATTTTGCCTGTTTACTCTATACAGAATATATAAAAAACAAACTTCCGGAGGAAGCGGTATTGAAGATTATCACCGATGCGGTAGATATCGAAAAAGAGTTTATCGTTGATGCACTGCCTGTAAAATTAATAGGTATGAACTCTGATCTGATGTCTCAGTATATTGAGTTTGTTGCTGACAGACTACTGGTAGCGCTAGGTCTTAAAAAACACTACAATGCTGCTAATCCTTTCGATTTCATGGAGATGATTTCGCTGCAGGGAAAAACCAACTTCTTTGAAAAGCGTGTTGCCGAGTATCAGAAGGCGGGAGTAATGAATAAGAATGAAGGTAAAGACGCGCCTAAATTCTCACTTGACGAAGATTTTTAAACCAACATTGAAGCATTTTAAACTATGTATGTAATTAAACGAGATGGCCGTCGTGAGTCTGTAAAATTTGATAAAATTACAGCAAGGATTGAAAGACTCTGCTATGGGTTGGACCTGAATTATATTGAGCCGATAGATGTAGCCAAAAAAGTTATAGACGGTTTATATGATGGCGTTACTACCATTGAGCTGGACAATCTGGCTGCGGAGATCGCTGCTTCCTTAACAACGAAGCATCCTGACTACGCGATTCTGGCAGCGCGGATTGCGATATCCAATCTGCATAAGGTTACCAGTAAGTCTTTTTCAAATACCATGAAAAGACTCTATACCTATCTCGATCCTAAAACAGGTGAAAATGCTTCATTGATATCCAAAGAGACTTATGAGGTTGTCAGAAAGCACGCAGCGCTTCTGGATTCATCCATTATATACGACAGGGATTTTAACTATGATTATTTCGGTTTTAAAACCCTTGAGCGCTCTTATCTTTTAAAACTTGATGGCAAAATCGTGGAGCGTCCTCAGCAAATGCTTATGAGGGTCGCTATAGGAATTCACGGACATGACATTGAGGCTGCCGTCGAAACCTACAATCTTATGTCGGAGAAATGGTTTACTCATGCCACCCCGACACTTTTTAATGCGGGTACTCCCAAGCCTCAGCTTTCATCCTGTTTCCTGCTGACTGTGAAGGAAGACAGTATTGATGGAATTTATAATACATTGAAGCAGTGTGCAAAAATTTCCCAGTCAGCCGGGGGAATTGGCCTGAGCATACATAATATCCGGGCAACGGGTTCATATATCAAGGGCACAAATGGAAGTTCTAACGGAATTATTCCAATGCTAAGGGTATTCAATGATACAGCGCGTTATGTAGATCAGGGTGGCGGAAAAAGGAAAGGTGCCTTTGCTATATATCTTGAGCCCTGGCATGCAGATATATTTGAATGGCTTGATCTGAAAAAGAATCATGGAAAAGAGGAGTTGAGAGCTCGTGATCTTTTCTATGCCTTATGGACCCCGGACTTGTTTATGAAGAGGGTTGAGGAAAATGGGGAATGGTCGTTATTCTGCCCTAATGAGGCTCCCGGTCTGAGCGAAACGTATGGAAAAGAGTTTGAAGCCCTGTATGAGAAGTATGAACGTGAAGGAAGAGCAAGAAAGATTGTAAAGGCACAAGAGTTATGGTTTGCCGTACTTGAATCCCAGATCGAAACAGGTACTCCTTATATGCTATATAAGGACCACGCTAATAAGAAATCGAATCAGAAAAATCTTGGTACTATAAAATCGAGTAACCTGTGTACCGAGATTATAGAATATACTGCTCCGGATGAAGTTGCTGTCTGTAACCTGGCATCTATTGCGTTGCCAAAGTTTGTGGAAAATGGCCGGTTCAATCATGAGAAGCTGTTCGAGATTACTCAGGTGGCAACCAGAAACCTGAACAAGATTATAGACGTAAACTATTATCCGGTTGAAGAAGCCAGAAACTCTAATATGCGTCACAGGCCTATCGGACTTGGTGTACAGGGATTAGCCGATGTCTTTATTATGCTTCGGATGCCTTTTGACTCCGATGAGGCCAGTAAGCTGAACGAGGATATATTCGAAACGATTTACTACGGGGCGATGAGCGCTTCTAACGAGCTGGCAAAAACAGAAGGCCCGTATTCCACATATAAAGGATCTCCGGTATCTAAAGGAATCTTCCAGTTTGATATGTGGGGAGTGACACCAAGATCCGGTCGTTGGGATTGGGAGAGCCTGAAAAAAGAAGTTAAGAAATACGGAGTAAGGAACTCTCTGCTGGTGGCACCTATGCCGACTGCTTCCACCTCTCAGATTCTTGGTAATAACGAGTGTTTTGAACCATATACAAGTAATATCTATACCAGAAGAGTACTTTCCGGTGAGTTTGTTGTGGTAAACAAACATTTGTTAAAAGATCTGATTCAGCTGGGGCTCTGGAATGAGCGTATGAAAAATAAACTGATTGAGGCCAATGGTTCCGTTCAGCAGATTCCTGAGATTCCTCAGCATATTAAAGACATATATAAGACTGTCTGGGAAATTAAACAGAAAGCTCTGATTGACATGTCTGCTGATCGCGGTGCTTATATATGCCAGAGTCAGAGTTTTAATGTGCATATGCCTGATCCTAACTTCGGAAAGCTTACTTCAATGCATTTTTATGCTTGGAAGAAAGGACTTAAGACAGGAATGTATTATCTGAGAACTAAGGCTGCAGCTGATGCTATTAAATTTACAGTAGATAAAGAGGCATTGAAGGCACCTGTCGAAACAGACGAAGAACTGCGTAAACAGAAAAATATCAGCGATATGGCATGCTCTCTGGATAATCCGGAAGGGTGCGAGGCTTGCGGAAGCTAATTCTCCTAAGAAGAAACGAGTTAAAATAAAAGAGGGACAATCCATTTGGGTTATCCCTCTTTTTGTTTTCTCTCAATGCTTGCGAAGAAAATATGGAACCTTTGATCAAATCAGTCTATCTTGAGCTCGACAGGCGTTTTATGAATACTGTCCTGGATAAAGGAAATCTCGGAATTTTCCAGATACGGGAAAAGATCCTCATTAGGCCACCAGTTTATACTATCAATAGCCTCTGTCATCATTTCTTTTATATCATAGGCGAATTTAGCACCCCGGTTAGTGCTCGTATTGGTTATAAAGGCAAAGCTGATTCCATCACAACGCCGCATCATAAACGCAGAAGTTCCGCTTAGCGTACCGGTCCTCCACCAGTTGCCCATATTATCCGAGTGCATCCAGCCAAAGCCAAATTTGTCCGGATTTTCCAGATAGGTCATGGTATCAATAGAGTTGCATGAAAGAATGTCCTCAATAATGGCGTGTCCGTCAACAGCCGTAAGAAGACGCATCAGCTGAGCTGCAGAAGCTGACCAGCCGCCTGCAGCCCCCAGTGCCTCAAAGTCTGTCCCTTCGTAGGTCCTTGGGGCATATGCTGAGCTGCTATATACAGATAGTCGGGTGGGAGCACCCGGAGCATCATAAAACTTGGCTTCATGAGGTTTTTTATTAGCAAAACGATTGCTGGTGATATGCATTCCATAAATATTCAGAGGCTCAAGGATCTGTCTTTGTACATATTCTGAATAGGGCATTCCACTGACTTTTTCAATTATTTTTCCCAGAATACAGTAGCCAAGGTTGCTGTAGCTGCTGGCAGAACCGGGGGTATAGTGTAATCCTTTTTTAAGGGCAAACCGAATAATCGTTTCATCGCTTATGGGAAGCTTTTCACCCATAAAGCGAGCAATATAATGCGGCATAAACATTTGATCCCCATACTTACTATGCCAGCCGCCTTCGTGAATCAGCAGATGACGTACGGTAATGTCATTGAAACGCTTATCTGTATATCCTGTATAAGGAGCTGTGTTTAATATTCCCGTTTTCCCAAAGACATGATCATCAATACTTATACTGCCGTCTTCAGCAAGCTTCATTATGGCAATTGCCGTGATAAGCTTTGAAATGCTGGCAACTCTGAACGAATGGGTAGGAGTTGCCAGTATCTTCTTTTCTTTATCCGCGTAACCCAATCCCTTTGCGTATATTAACCGGTCATCCTTTACGATGGCAACAGAGGCGCCGGTAAGGCTCCATTTTCGTAAAAACTTTTCTATGATATGATCTGCCTGTTCGAATGAGGTGTAATTTGATAACTCGTTGGAAAGCCCTTGAACTTTTTGAACAGAGGTAGTATCTGCAGCCACCAGCTGCATCTGACAAGTCAGTATTATAAGAACGCTATAAAGGAATGTGTTTGTATTTGTAGATTTCATGGTGGTTATCTTGCCTACGTCCAACGAATTTTGATAAACTTTTAATATAACAAAAATATTATATCCGCAGTTGTCGTGCCATATTAATTAACTTTCTGATGATTCCTTGTGTTATTTTTTAAAAGAGTGGTATATGAAAACAATATTAGTTCCGGTTGACTTCACCGATTTCTCAGAGAATGCTGTAAGAATGGCGGCATACTTTGCGGGAAAAAAGGGCATGGAGATAAAGTTGCTTCATATAGTCCAGAAGCCGGCTTCCGGCTTCCCTTTCTTTAGCCGGAAAAAAGAGGAAGAATACCTGCCTGAAATGGTTCAGTCAGCAGAAGAGCATTTGTCAAAGATTGCATCCAGACTGATTCCCGAAGAAGTAAATCGTACCTGGGAAGTGAAAGTGTCTTCCGGCTCGGTAACAGATGAGATTCTTGAGGAGAAAACAGAACTTGTGATTATGGGAAGAAAAAGACCGGAAAACCAAGAGTCTATATGGGCCGGATCCGTTGCAGAGAAAACGATACGGTTATCCCGGGTTCCTGTTATTACGGTAGGAGAACTTGGCAAAGAATTTAGCTTGGAAAATATCACATTTGTCTCCGATTTTCGTGATAAGGAAGTAAGAGCAGTACTGCAAAGGGTTTTTGATCTGGCAGAATTATTTGATGCGGATCTTCATCTGCTGTATGTGCAGCTTAATAATGAATATCTGAACTCTCCTCAGACAGAAGAAAAGGTCAATAATATTCTGGAAGACCTGGAAATAAGTCATTTAGACCTGAATATTTATGTCGCGGATTCTCCGGAAGAAGGCATTACACGCTATGTGGAAGAAAATGAGACAGATCTGCTTTGTATGTATACGCATGGCAGGACGGGGCTCGCGCATATTTTCAGACAAAGTGTCGCAGAAAATATCAGTGCTTACGGCTCTATACCAGTTTTAACATACAATATCAATAAAGATAAGGTTGACCGCTCAACCAGACCGTTTGCGCGGAAAATGTTGCGTAAGCGCATAAACAAAGAAGAAAAGAATATCAAAAAATGAACGATATATCAATCCGGCTGATATTAGTCGCCGGATTGACTATTTTCTCTCTTTTCGGTGTATATTGCTAATTCACAGAAAAGCTAGTTTGATAATGACTGTTCTGATTGTGCCGGACTCTTTTAAGGAGACGTTGTCAGCAATACAGGTAGGCAGTATTATTGCAAAAGAATTTGCTGTCAGAAGGCCTGATTATAAGAGTATCGTACTTCCTTTGTCTGATGGCGGAGAAGGTTTTATTGATACTTTTCTGCATTTAGGGGACGGATATCGTGTCCCGGTACAGGCGAGGGATCCGCTAAATCGTCCGATTACCGCGAGCTATGGAGTTAATATCGGAGCCGGAGAAGCTATTATCGAGATAGCAGCGTCATCAGGGCTGCACTTATTAAAATCTTCGGAAAGAAATCCTTTCTATACATCTTCATATGGAACCGGGCTAGTTATCCGGGCAGCGCTGGAAGCCGGGTTCAGAAAATTTATTGTTGGTTTGGGTGGCAGCGCGACTAATGATGCAGGCCTTGGAATGTTGCAGGCGCTTGGTATGCGTTTCCTTGACAGGAATGGGAGAGATGTTAGAGCCGGGGGCATTTATTTGGCCGATATATGTGATATTGACACAGATAATTTTAGTCCATCTGTCGGGTACTCCGAATTTCAGATTGCGTGTGATGTAACTAATGTGCTTGTGGGCCCTGACGGAGCAAGCATGATATATGGTCCCCAAAAGGGAGGTTCTGTTGAGATGTGCCGGTTACTGGATCAGAACCTTGCTTTCTTCGCTTCTGTTGTGGAGAGTAAAACCGGGATAAATCCTGCTATTGCCAAAAGTGGGGGAGCGGCAGGGGGACTTGGTGCTGCGTTTATGGCTTTTTTCCCTTCCGAAATATGTTCTGGCATTGAAATGATAGTGAAGTATGCTGCGCTTGACCAAAAAATAAAACAGGCAGATTTGATTATAACGGGTGAAGGGCGGTTTGATAATCAGAGCAGGAATGGTAAGCTGGTTTCGGGAATTCTGAAACTCACAGAAAAATATAATAAGCGGGTGCTGGTAGTGGCAGGTAGAATAGAAAAAGAAGCGATTGGTTGTGCCCGGAGCGATGAAGACTATATCAGTCTTGAGCAAAATGCAGGCACCATGCAACGGGCCATGGCGGAGCCGGAATACTGGCTTGCCAGAACAATTGGGGCATGGATTGAAAAAAGGCTTTGATTCAGGTATAAAATAAATCAAAGCCTTTTGGAGAAGAGAATATTCTGAATCTTATTCTACAGTGACGGATTTTGCAAGATTTCTTGGCTGATCAACATTGCACCCTCTGAGTACGGCAATGTGGTAGGCCAGCAACTGAAGCGGAACAACAGAAAGCAATGGTTGGAGAACTTCGTTGGTCGCCGGAATTTCTATAACGAATTCTGCCAGCTGGCGAACTTCGGTATCACCTTCATTTACCACTGCTATTACACGCCCCTTCCTTGCTCTCACTTCTTCTATGTTTGATACAATTTTTTCATATGAAGGGTCTTTTGTGGCAAGAAATACTACCGGCATTTCGTCATCAATCAGCGCAATAGGGCCATGTTTCATTTCTGCAGCCGGATAACCTTCTGCATGGATGTAGGATATCTCTTTCAGCTTCAGGGCTCCTTCGAGTGCTACAGGAAAATTATAGCCACGACCGAGGTAAAGAAAGTTGCGGGCCTGTTTAAAAGTTTCTGCAATCTCTTTAATCAGGTCGTTTGACTTTAATATCTTGTTTATTTTCTCGGGAATCATCTCCAGATCAAGCAGGAGTTTTCTGTATTTACTCTCGCTGATATGTCCATTGGTATAGCCTACCATGATAGCCATCATAGCGAGCACGGTTACTTGTCCTGTAAATGCCTTGGTACTAGCTACACCAATCTCCGGTCCGGTATGAAGGTAGGCACCTTCGTGAGTGGCTCTTGCAATGGACGAGCCTACAA
Source organism: Bacteroidota bacterium (assembly GCA_023392125.1). Lineage (GTDB taxonomy): Bacteria > Bacteroidota > Bacteroidia > Cytophagales > Cytophagaceae > SpSt-227. Next base: position 211,692 of record JAEVZS010000007.1, on the reverse strand, counting down.
CATTACAAACACCGAAAATGATCGCTCCTTTTGATTTTGCCAATTCTATTGCAGCAAGTGTATCTGCGGTTTCCCCGGATTGTGAAATTGCAATAACAATATCTCCTTCGTGGATAACAGGGTTTCTGTATCTGAATTCGGAAGCATACTCTACCTCTACCGGAATTCTGGCTAGATCTTCGAACAGGTATTCTGCTACCATGCCAGCATGCCAGGAGGTTCCGCATCCTATAATAATAATTCTTTTGGCATTCAGCAGGCGATTGTAATATTGATTAATACCACCCAGTTTTAGCCTGTTTTCGGTTGAGTTTACCCTCCCTCTGAGACATTCAGTGATAGAGGTTCCCTGGAGCATAATTTCCTTAAGCATAAAATGCTCAAATCCACCTTTTTCGATGGCTTCCAGTTCCATATCCAGCTTCTGAATATAAGGAGTGGTTATTTCGTCATCAATGGTCTTGATGCAAAAGCCTTCATCATTTACAATTACAATTTCCTGATCATTGAGATATACAACCTGATCAGTATATTCGATGATTGGTGTTGCGTCAGATGCAAGAAAGAACTCATTGTGCCCCAGGCCAAGTACAAGCGGGCTGCCTTTTCTTGCAGCAATTAACTGGCGGGGATTCTCTTTTGACAGAATAACGATTGCATATGCTCCAACAACTTTGGATAAAGCGATTCGCACAGCTTTTTCAAGTGAGCAGTTCTCATGGGCCTGTATATCTTCAATAAAATGAATGAAAACTTCAGAATCAGTATCGCTCTGAAATGTATGTCCTCTTTTAATTAAATCGGCTTTTAAGGCAGCATAATTTTCAATTATTCCGTTGTGAATAATTGCCAGATCTTTATTGTTAGAGTAGTGAGGGTGAGCATTTCGGTCGCTTGGCTCTCCATGCGTGGCCCAGCGGGTATGCCCGATACCAATTGTTGAATGGAGCTCTTGCCGTCCAATAAAGTCTTCAAGATCGGCAACTTTCCCTTTCTTTTTGTAAACGTTAAGATCTCCGTTTAGTAGGGCGATTCCTGCGCTATCGTACCCCCGATATTCCAGTCTTTTTAAGCCTTTGATAATAATCGGGGCGGCTTCCTGATGTCCCAGGTACGCTACAATTCCACACATATAGATATTAGATTATTTGTCAATGTTAATCAAAAACGATTTTTTTTTCAAAATAATATTTACAAAGAAAAAAGGGCCGTTTCAGGCCCCTCTTTCTTTGTAAATTGACTGTCTTAACTTCTTAATTTGTAAGTTCTGTGTACAGATTAAAATGGGCATCCAGATAGTTGTCGTGCTCTTTAAACGAGTTAATCTTGGTGGTTTTGCCAAGGGTTGTAATCAGTGCCTGTACGCTTTCATCATAATCGCTGTCACCGGAAATAACAGCGTCAGCATATTCAGCGCCTATCCTTACGAAGCCTTCAAAATCTCCTGATTCCAGGTGTTTCAGCATAGAGTCTTCAATGTCCAGCATTTTTACCTTACCCAAAAGGTCACCTGAAAATTTATGAGTAAAGTAATTGTTGTAAACAGTAAAAACAGATTTTGAATCTTTAAATATCGGATCTTTTTTGTATCTGGTTTTCAGGTATAAAGGGATCAGGCTTGTCATCCAGTCATTGCAGTGCACTATGTCAGGTGACCAACCCAGTTTTTTTACAGTTTCCAATACTCCTTTGCAAAAGAAGATTGCTCTTTCATCATTGTCGGAATAGAATTTATTGTCTTTGTCAAGAAATACGGACTTTCTCTGAAAATAGTCTTCATTGTCAATAAAATAAACCTGGAGTTTCGCATTGGGTATGGAAGCAACCTTGATTATGAGTGGTTTCTCCTCATCGCCTACTGAGATATTTATACCTGATAATCTAACTACTTCATGCAACCTGTTTTTTCGTTCATTGATTAAGCCAAATCTTGGAACCAGGATTCTGATTTCCATTCCTCTTTCCTGCATTGCTTCAGGTAGCTTTCTTACGAAATTCGCAACCTCGGAGGTTTGAAGAAAAGGGTTGATTTCACTGGCTACATAAAGAATTTTTAGTTTTGACATATCAGCATTTTTTGGTTGTTTCAAACAAAAGCGTAGTATGGGCATACAAAAATAAAAAAAAATTTCTGATTTTTCAAGGAAAATTACAATCATACCGTTATTTTCCCGCCCGGCTCTCCGTGGGTGTAGCGTAGACTTATGAAGATTGTAACAACTATAAATGAACTGGGTATTGAGCTTGAAGCTTACCGCTCGAAAGGAAAAAGGATTGGCCTTGTGCCTACAATGGGCGCTTTACATGAAGGGCACGTCTCCCTATTCCGCCGTGCAAAGCTGGATAACGATATCGTTGTAGGGACTATTTTTGTAAACCGGATTCAGTTTAATAATGCGGATGATTTTCTTAAATACCCCAAGACTCCGGAAAAAGATATTGAAATGCTTAAAGAAGCGCAATGTGATATCTTGTTTATACCGGGAGAAGAGGAAGTTTATGCAAGGATGGAGACAGTGAAGGTTACATTGGGAAATCTGAATACGGTAATGGAGGGTGCGCATCGGCCAGGACATTTTGAGGGAGTTATGCGGATTGTACATCATTTTTTCCGGCTGGTCCGGCCTGATCAGGCATATTTTGGGCAAAAAGACCTTCAGCAGTTCAAGGTTGTAGAATCAATGACAAAGCAGTTGGGAGTTCCTGTAGAGCTGGTTATGTGTCCGGTTATAAGAGAGGATAGCGGTCTGGCTATGTCAAGCCGTAATGCTCGCCTTTCTCAGGAGTCAAGGCTTCTTGCTGCTAAATTGTTTGCCGCTCTTAATTATGCCGGAGATCTGCTCCAGTTTGGAGATGGTCCTGAAAAAGTTAAAAAGAAGGTAGGGGATTTTATAGGAAAGTTTTCTCCCATTGAGCTTGAATACTTTGAAATTGTGGATGAGGAAACTTTATGGCCGGTATCAGATGTTCAGCAGGGTAGAAGATATGCTTTATGTATTGCTGCATTCCTCGACGGGGTGAGACTTATCGATAATATTATTATTATTTCTTAGTTTTGTATAAAGTACATTTGGGAAGTAAGTAGAAATTGATGCAGATCCAGATCTTAAAATCTAAAATACATAGGGTAAAAGTAACTCAGGCTGAGCTTCACTATGTTGGTAGTATAACTATCGATGAAGCTCTGATGGAGGCTGCTAGTATTCTTGAGCATGAAAAAGTGCAGATTGTAAATATTAATAACGGAGAACGCTTTGAAACCTACGTTATTAGAGGAGCACGTAATTCCGGCACAATTTGTCTGAATGGTCCTGCTGCAAGAAAAGTACAGGTCGGAGATGTTGTAATCGTTATTTCTTATGCATCGATGGATATTGAAGATGCCAAGGAATGGAAACCAACTGTGATATTTCCTGATCAGGATAATCGTCTGATATAACACTATCAATGCAAAACTGGTTAAAAGCTTTTGTTAAATATGCTGTTTCATTCGCTCTTGGCGCAGGATTGCTTTGGTATGTATATAAAGATACCAATATTGCGCTCCTTTATCAGGAGATAAAGGAAGCTGAGTATAGCTGGGTATTATTGTCTTTTATATTTACGCTTATAAGTCATGGCGCAAGAGCATACCGGTGGAACCTGCTAATGGAGCCGGTCAGTATATCTCCCGGAATACGTAATTCTTTTTTTGCCGTAATGGTAGGTTATCTTGCGAATACCCTGTTACCCCGGATGGGGGAAGTGAGTCGCTGTGCCATACTGCACAGAACCGATGATGTACCTGTTAGTAAGTCTTTTGGTACAGTTATTACAGAAAGAGTGTTCGACTTACTTTCTCTGATTGTTATTCTTTCTGCAGCGCTTCTGATTGAAATGGATCGTCTGAGTGATTTTGTCCTTGGAATGCTCGGAGCAAAGTTTAGCGGAGGCGCCGGGATATACATAGTGATAGCAGCAGGATTTGTGTTTCTTATTCTCGGAGCGGGTTTGGCATACCTGCTTATTCGCTTTATAATGAAAAAATATTATCATACTGCTCTGTACCAGAAAATATATGTTTTTGTCACCGGGTTGTTGCAGGGAGTATTAAGTTTCAGGAAGCTTAAAAAGAAAAAAGAGTTTATCATATCTACTATCGTTATCTGGGTTTGTTATTTCTACATGTCCTATGTGATGTTTTTTGCACTTCCGGATACCGGACATCTTGGAATAAGTGCCGGACTCGCTGTCTTAGTTCTTGGCGGGATCGGGATGGCAGCTCCTTCTCCGGGTGGAATCGGTTCATATCATTGGATCATCATGAATGGCTTGCTGCTTTACGGACTTACGTTGGAGCAGGGGCGTTTGTATGCAACACTGGTTCATTCCAGTCAGCTGTTGTTTATAGTAACGGTCGGACTTCTTAGCTTATTTGCATCCTTTATAATTGGGAAAAAGAAGAGACAAAAGATCAATGTGGTTGTTGAGTAATGAAAACATCTGATAAAATTTGCGACCTAGGCCAGTTGCAGACACTGGTAAACCGTTGGAGAGAAGAAGGTAAGATTGTCTTTACAAACGGCTGCTTTGATATATTGCATCTTGGCCATGTTGATTATCTTGAGCAGGCGGCTGCTAAAGGCAGCAGGCTTATTGTTGGCTTGAATACGGATAGCTCGGTCAAAAGACTGAAAGGTCCAGAGAGACCGGTAAATAATGAATATGCGAGAGCCCGGGTACTGGCGGCCCTTCAGTTTGTAGATGCTGTAGTTCTTTTTGAGGAGGATACACCTGCCAATCTTATTGAAGCAGTTTGTCCGGATGTCCTGATAAAAGGGAATGATTATACAATTGAGAATATAATTGGTGCGAAATTTGTTATCGCAAATGGTGGTAGTGTCGAAACAATACCGCTTGTTCCTGGTGTAAGCACTACGAATATACTTTCTACTATTAAAAAGAACAAATAACTATTTTACGACTATGATGGGTGCATATCTGATCGGTATTATCTTTATGCTGATAAGTCTTGCGGTAAGTGCAAGGTTGAAAAGTAAATTTGCGAAATACTCACAAACACCAATTCGTGCCAATCTGAGCGGTGCCGAAATTGCTGAAAAGATGCTGAGAGACAATGGTATATATGATGTTCAGATCATGTCTGTTGACGGGCAGCTTACAGATCATTATAATCCGATGAGCAAGACAGTCAATCTGAGTCGTGAAGTATATTATGGGAGAAATGCTGCTGCTGCTGCGGTAGCCGCGCATGAATGTGGGCATGCTGTACAACATGCAGATGCTTATACATGGCTGAAGATGCGTTCGGCTCTTGTGCCGGTAGTTAATGTGGCTTCATCGTTTATGCAGTGGATTATTCTTATCGGTGTGCTGGTAATGGCCAATACGAGCAATCCGACAGTGCTGGCAATAGGAGTCGGGCTTTTTGCAATGACGACATTATTCGCTTTTATTACTCTGCCTGTTGAGTTTGATGCGAGCAACCGTGCCTTGAAATGGATTCAGGATAAAAATATTGCTGCGCCTGAAGAATATGCGCATTCTAAAGATGCATTGAAGTGGGCAGCTATGACCTATGTGGTTGCTGCATTAGGTTCGTTGGCTACCTTATTATACTATGTTTCTTTGTTAATGGGACGCAGAGATTAGTATCCTTGTCAAAATAATGGAATAAATAGTCTTTTATAACACAAATGTGCAGAAGGCCGTAATAGCATTACGGCCTTTTTTTATTGTAAAAGTCGTTGGCTACTCGTACTAGGTTACATGTTGAATATAAATCTGTTTAGTATATGAATTTCCAATTGAATGAAGAGCAAATAGCAGTTCGGAATGCTGCAAGGGATTTTGCCATGGCTGAATTGCTGGCGGGGGTTATTGAACGAGATGAGCATCAGATTTTTCCGCGGGAGCAGATTCGGAAGCTTGGAGAATTGGGCTTTATGGGAATGATGACAAGTCCCGAGTATGGTGGAAGTGGCATGGATACTGTGTCGTATGTGCTTGCAATGGAAGAGATCTCCAAAATTGATGCGTCCGTTTCTGTTTGTATGTCAGTGAATAACTCATTGGTGTGCTGGGGACTTGAAAAGTATGGTACAGAGGAACAAAAAAGGAAATACCTTACCAGGCTTGCTTCCGGGGAACAAATCGGAGCATTCTGTCTGTCTGAGCCGGAAGCTGGCTCAGACGCTACCTCACAGAGGACGACCGCAGAGGATAAGGGTGATTATTATCTTTTAAACGGAACTAAAAACTGGATAACTAATGGTAGTTCTGCGTCTGTATATATTGTAATTGCTCAAACAGATCGAAGTAAAGGGCATAAAGGTATCAATGCATTTATTGTTGAAAAGGGCATGGAGGGTTTTGTTGTCGGGCCGAAAGAGAACAAGCTTGGCATCCGTGGTTCGGATACTCATTCACTGATGTTTGAAAACGTTAAAGTGCCAAAGGAAAACCGTATCGGCGAAGATGGGTTTGGTTTCAAATTTGCTATGAGTACATTAAATGGCGGTCGTATCGGAATTGCGTCTCAGGCGCTCGGAATTGCTTCAGGTGCCTATGAGCTGGCCTTGAAATACTCAAAAGAGAGAATGTCATTTGGTAAGCCGATTTCGGATCATCAGGCTATACAGTTTAAGCTTGCGGATATGGCTACACAAATCGATGCAGCCAGACTTTTGTGCTTAAAAGCTGCTTATCATAAAGACCATGGTCTGGATTATACTATGTCTGGGGCTATGGCCAAGCTTTATGCATCAAAGGTTGCGATGGATGCCACTGTAGAGGCAGTCCAGATACACGGTGGTTACGGGTATGTTAAGGAGTATCATGTGGAGCGGCTAATGAGGGATGCTAAAATTACGCAGATATACGAGGGGACTTCTGAAATACAAAAAATAGTAATATCACGTGGATTATTAAAAAATTGATATCTTGACTCTTGTTTAATCTTCTATGACATGTTAAATATATGTTTTATTAAACTTAAAGGTCAGAATACTTGAAAGATTTGTTGTTATGTATTAGATTTGTACAAATGCCGATGTCTTATCGTATTTTGATTTTTTTTATATTATAAGGCCAATGTAAATTCTCTGTTTCATGGAAGATTACAATAAAATTATAGAGTCATTAGGAGTTCGATATTTACGTTCAAAGAATATTCGCATTATTCAGCCTTTGACTGTTGAGAACTATTATGATGTCGGAAACAGTATTATTCTGCTTAATAAGGGAGAGATCTCTTTTGGTGAAGACAGACATAAGGTAAGCGAAGGGGATATGTTGTTTATTCCGGGGGGGAAAATGAGCTCAATTACTTACGGAAAGTATAATCCTGTCAGATTGACAAATGAAGATCTGATTAACAACAGGGACAAGTTTTTTGGAGTTAATACCAATCCGGACAACTTCTATGAAATTGATAACTACAGCTATGTAAGCTTTGAGGCAAAGGTTTTTGACTCGGTTAACTTCTTTGCGTCGCTGGATATTACCGCTTTTATTATATCAGATAATCCTAAGCTTGCATCAATTATTCATGAAACGGTTACAGAGGACTTGTCCGATGCTCCCGGAAAAGATCGTGTAATTAAAATCAATACGGAACGTATTGTTGTTGAGATTTTACGCTATATTCTTGAGAAAAGGCTGTTTGTTGAGCAACTGGCTACTAACAGTACATATTTCAAAGATCCGAGGCTGCTTGATATCTTTGCTTTCATTAAGAAAAATCTGGGTGGAGATCTGTCAAATAAGGTGCTTGCGAATGTTGCCAATGTCTCAGAAGATTATGTCGGCCAATATTTTAAAATGCTGACGGGGATTAATCCTCAGGATTATATCGAATATCAGAGGATGGAAATGGCTGTCAACTTATTGAGAACTTCTAAGAAATCGATTCGGGAGATTGGCCGAGAGGTAGGTTATAAGGACACTGCCTACTTCTGCAGGAGATTTAAAATGATGTTTGGAATCCCTGCCGGGAAGATGAGAAGGAGAGAGTCTCTGATGAATCTGTAATACGGATTTTAGACGAGTGATTATCATACCAAAAAAAGAGAGGAAAAGATTTGATCTTTTCCTCTCTTTTTATTACTACTGAGCAAGGGCCTTTTGCATTAGTTCCTCATCTACCGGAGTAATATCAACGATTGCATATCGTTTGGAGTTCGTAATCTCCATTTCGTCAAGAATATCAACAAGGTTCTTGTATCTGCTCTTGGGGGATGGTTTAATGACAATGACCAGTTTGTCAACTTCCGTCTGTTTTTCAAGTACGATTTTCCTTATACCCTGACTCGAATAATCAGTTATGTTTACGTCAGGATCTTCATAACCTGCGTAATAGAATATTTTATCATCCTCCCCCAGTAATATGGTAAAAGCCTTACTGGAAGGTACGGGACTGGTATCTTCATTTTCGGTTTTGTCCGGCATATTTACCTGCATTGCCTGAGGTTTGCCAAATGTTGTGGTAAGCATAAAAAATGTAATAAGCAGGAATGCAAGGTCAACCATTGGTGTCATATCGACTTTGGTTGAGGTTTTTTTTGATCGGCCTTTGCCTTCCTTGGCTCCGGAGGTGTTTACTTCTGCCATAAAATGTTATTTGTTATAGAGCAAATATTACTGCTCCAGGGTAGTTACCAGATTGAATTTGTTAATGTTTTGTTTTTGAAGTGATGCGATCACTTTTTCTATTACAGGATAGTTTGCATCTTTATCCCCTTTGATTGCAAAGCGCAACGGCCTTTCACTAAAGCGTGCAAATCGTAGCCAATCTGTCAGCTCGTTTGAGATGGAGTCAACCGGTACACCAACATACTTTATATTTTTCCGATCTTCAGTATCCATATTTAACACGCTTTTTAGCTGATTAAGCGGCAGACCGACTTCTTCTAATTTGGCGAACTCTGCTTTCTCACGGTCTGAAAATTCTAAGTTATACTTCTGAGCCATTCTTTCCAGCATTTGTACTCTGGTAGGTTGGCCGTCCAGGGTAAAAAATACTGCTCCGTCTTTTTGTATAGCGATTGTAAAAATGTCTGTATCCGGAATTTTTATTTCAGATCTGGATGAAGGCACGTCTACAACTGCCTGCTGATCCGGTTTGAACTTAGTTGCCAGCATAAAGAAAGTCAAAAGAAGAAACGCCATGTCACACATGGCAGTCATATCGAGCGAAATATTTTGTCTTGGGACTTTTATTTTAGGCATAATGATGAATTCCTTGGAGTGAATTATTTCAATTAAGATTTAATACAAATAAAGCAATATTTTCTAATGGAAGAAAACAATAGCATTACTTCTTTGATGGATTTTACATCCGAATTTATGAATCTGCATATTATATCACAGCAGAACATTGTATTTGTTATTTATGTTTCAGTTCGTTTACGGCCAGCCATGCCATTAACCCTGCCCCGACAGGCAACGCAGCTTCGTCGATATCAAATGTAGGCGTATGTACTCCGGATATAATGCCTCTGGCTGTATTTCCGGTTCCGAGTCTGTAAAAACATGCATCAACTTCCTGGGTGTAGTAGGCGAAATCTTCTGCGGCCATCCAGATATCCAGATCAATTACATTGTCTTCGCCAAGATATTCAATTGCTGAGGCTTTTGCTCTTTGGGTCAGAGCGGGGTCATTCTTTAGAAAGGGATATCCGTTTAATATGGTGAACTCACAGTAAGCTCCCATGCCTTCTGCTATACATTCTGCCATTTTTTTCATTTTAATATGAGCATCGGCGCGCCATTTTTCATCAAGAGTGCGGAATGTGCCTTCTACTTTTACTTCTTCCGGAATTATATTGGTGGCTCCCATACCTGTTATCTTTCCAAAAGAGAGAACGGAGGGAGTCCGTGGATCGCAGTTACGGCTGATGATTTGTTGCAAGGCAATGATTATATGGGATGTTATGAGAATAGGGTCAACTGCTTTGTCCGGCATTGCTGCATGACCACCTTTGCCTTTAACAGTAAAATAAATCTCATCGGCACTTGCCATATACATGCCCTGTTTGAAGCCAACTTTGCCGACCTGTATAGCTGGCATTACATGCTGGCCTATGATATAGTCAGGAGCCGGATTCTGCAAGACGCCAGCTTTCATCATCAGAGAGGCGCCGCCCGGTATTTTTTCCTCGCCAGGCTGAAATATGAGTTTTACAGTCCCTTCAAATTCTTCTCTGACCGAGTTCAGAATCTTAGCACAGCCCAATAAGCTGGCAGTGTGCACATCATGACCACAGGCATGCATGACTCCCGGATTCTGGCTTTTGTACGGGACATTATTCGCCTCCTCAATGGGAAGAGCATCCATATCAGCCCTTAAAGCAATTACTTTCTTGTTCGGATTTCGCCCATGAATTAATCCGACAACTCCTGTGTCTGCTACTCCTTCCTGTGTTTCAATTCCTATTGACCGAAGTTTCTCTGCAACAAAAGCAGAAGTCTGATATTCTTCAAAAGAGAGTTCCGGATGTGCATGCAGATAGTGCCTGGTAGAAATAATGTCATTGCTGTTGGCTTCTGCCAGTTGCTTTATTTTTTCTGATAAATTCATAGTACAGACTGCTTGCTTCAGCAGTTGGTTATGGCTGAAGATTTATATTTATATCGTCCGGAACAATTACTGCTCCGGGAAATTCATTCTTTAACTGGCTTAACAGGTGGCTGGCTTCCAGTCTGTTTATGGCATCTCCGGCTTTGACTCTGAAATTTGGAGTCCTAAACTGGATATAAATACTGGCCTGAGTAAGCTGCTCAGCTTTTTTCTTAATTATTGTTGCTTCTTCCCGGCTTGTACCAGAATAGAGGTTAATGCGATAGCCTTTTGCAATCGAGGGTGCGTTTTCACTTATCGAGAATAGTTTTTTATTTAATTCATCTGTAATATCCGAGGTCGGAACCAGGGGAAGAGATTTATTAGAAGCGCTGGCTGCTTCATTCTCTTTGATGAGGCTATCCGGGTTGATTCGTGGTCTGAAACTGCTTAAGTCTTCTTTATATGAATTTGTATTTTTACTTCCTGATTTTTGTGAAACTCCGGAAGCGCAGCTAAAGAGTAGGAAAAGAAAGCTCAGCAGCGGTGTAAGTTTAGCTATCCGAAAGATTTTATTCATGGCACTATTGTTCTCTTAAAATGATGACTTCGCGAAAGGAAAACTCCCGCGAAGTCATCGTTGGAAATACTATTAATTTAACTAAAATTAATCTTCAATTATGACACAGCGGTTATTAAGGACATCTTCCTCGACGGTCTTATACTTAACATCTTTCTTAACGCTGCCATCGGAATATTGAACGCTGACCCTGTCATTCCGGCCGGCAATCTTCCTTGATTTTATCGGCTCAGCCTTTTCTTCGTTCTGTTGGGGAACATTAGGTATAGGTGGCCTGGAACTGGAAAGTGCTGATTGTACTTCTTCCTTATTTTCTTTATATTCTTGGCGTATTTGTTTAACCGGTCTGGCTTCTCTGACTTCTTCAGGTGCCTGCACCGGAATGTCTGCTCTCAGAAGGAAAGAAATAATCTCTTCATTATTTTTCGCAATAAACTTTTTGAACAGATTGAAAGCTTCGAATTTGTATACCAATAGAGGGTCTTTCTGTTCATATACTGCATTTTGTACCGACTGTTTAAGGTCATCCATGTCACGAAGGTGTTCCTTCCATGCCTGATCAATTATAGCAAGTGTTGCGAATTTTTCAAGTTGAGTGACCAATTCTCTCGATTCAGGCTGAATCAACTTTTTGAGGGTCGCGGATATTGTCAGGCGCTTGTTGCCATCTGTAAAAGGTATCATTACATTTTCTACAACTGAACCTTTTTGAGCATACAGGTCAATAAAAACCGGTTGGGTTTTCTCGCGAAGAACCTTGTTTTTTAGGTTATATTGCTCTACAGTTTGTGCATACAGTCTGTTTACCAGTTCATTCGGGTTGTTTTTTATCAGTTCGTCAGCAGAAATATTGGTTTTTACTCCAAGCGCGCTTAAAACATTTAACTGGAAATTTTCATAATTGCCGGAAGCCTGTCCATTCATTACGAGATCATCACAGGTATCAAACAGCATGTTCATGATATCCAGCTGCAAACGCTCACCATACAGAGCATTTCTTCTTCTGGTATAGATCACTTCACGCTGACTGTTCATTACGTCGTCGTACTCAAGCAGTCGCTTCCGTATCGAGAAGTTATTTTCTTCTACTTTCCGCTGAGCTCTTTCGATTGATTTGGTAATCATTGAATGCTGAATTACATCACCTTCCTGATGCCCCATTCGATCCATGAGTCGTGCGATTCTGTCAGAGCCGAATAATCTCATAAGGTTATCTTCCAATGAAACGAAGAACTGAGAAGATCCGGGGTCTCCCTGACGTCCCGAACGTCCGCGCAGCTGTCTGTCTACACGTCTGGATTCATGTCGTTCGGTACCTATGATAGCAAGTCCGCCTGCGGCTTTTGATTCCGGAGTGAGCTTTATATCTGTTCCACGACCAGCCATGTTGGTTGCGATTGTGATTGTCCCCGGTTTTCCTGCTTCTGCAACAATTTCTGCCTCACGCTGATGTTGCTTGGCATTGAGAACATTATGCTTTAAGTTTCTGAGCTTAAGCATCCGGCTCAATATTTCAGAGATCTCAACTGATGTGGTACCGACAAGAACAGGCCGGCCCTGTGAGGTAAGTTCTACGATTTCGTCTGCAACGGCGTTGAACTTTTCCCGCATGGTTTTGTACACCTTGTCTTGTTTGTCGTCTCTGGATATTTGTTTGTTGGTTGGGATAACAACAACGTCCAGTTTATAGATTTCCCAGAACTCGCCTGCTTCAGTTTCGGCAGTACCTGTCATACCAGCCAGTTTGTGGTACATCCTGAAGTAATTTTGCAGGGTAACTGTAGCATAAGTCTGCGTGGCTTCTTCCACCTTTACATTTTCTTTTGCCTCAAGTGCCTGGTGCAAACCATCGGAGTAGCGTCTGCCTTCCATAATACGGCCGGTCTGCTCATCAACGATTTTGACTTTCCCTTCCAGTATTACATAATCGACATCAATTTCAAAGAGCGAGTACGCTTTCAGAAGCTGATTGACAGAGTGAATCCGTTGGGATTTGGTGGAAAATTCCTGTAGGAGGGCCTCTTTTTTCTGAATACGTTCCTGGTCACTCAGTCCGGTTTCCTTCTCAAGTAGCGCAATGGCTGTGCCGATATCCGGAAGCACAAACATTTGTGGATCTTCATTCTCACTGGTGATAAATTCGATACCCTTTTCTGTAAGATCTACTGAATTGTGCTTCTCATCTATGGTAAACAACAGAGGCTCATCAGCCTCAGGCATCAGCTTGCTGTTTTCCTGAAGATAATGATTTTCTGTTCTCTGCAATATTGATTTAATTCCTGTTTCACTCAGATACTTTATCAGCGGCTTATTCTTTGGCAATCCGCGGTAGGCTCTGAACAATGCAAGACCGCCTTCTTTTTCATTGCCTTCTGCTATTTTCTTTTTGGCCTCATTCAGGAATGCAAGGACGAGTTTCTTTTGAGCTTCTACAAGTTTATATACTCTTGGCTTTAATTCATAAAATTCGTGTTCATCTCCTTTGGGGATCGGGCCGGATATTATGAGCGGAGTACGGGCATCGTCAATTAAAACAGAGTCAACTTCATCGACCATTGCGTAATGATGTTTACGCTGAACCAGTTCATCAACTGTTTTGGTCATATTGTCACGAAGATAATCGAAGCCAAACTCGTTGTTGGTACCGTAAGTGATATCTGCCTGATAGGCTTTCTGTCTTTCCGGAGAATTGGGCTCATGCTTGTCTATACAGTCAACGCGGAGACCGTGAAACTCAAAAATCGGCGCCATCCATTCGCTGTCTCTGCGTGCAAGATAATCGTTGACGGTAACGATATGTACACCTCTTTCTGCGATTGCATTCAGATAGGCGGGAAGCGTTGCAACAAGAGTTTTACCTTCTCCGGTTGCCATTTCGGCAATTTTGCCCTGATGCAATACAGCCCCACCTATTATCTGTACATCATAATGCAGCATGTCCCAGCTAACCTCATTGCCTGCGGCGATCCAGGATTTTTTCCATATAGCCTTATTGTCCTGGATGGAGACATTTGATTTTCTGCCGGCCAGCTCTTTATCAAACTCGTTAGCGGTTACTTCCAGTTGCCCGTTTTCTTTAAAGCGGCGTGCTGTTTCTTTTACAACAGCAAATGCTTTAGGAAGAATGGCATTAAGAATTTCTTCCAGCTTTTTGTTTCTTTCGCCTTCAAGCTTGTCAATCTGGCTGAATAGCTCTTCTTTACGATTGATATCTATATTCAGGTCTTCGGTAGCCTGTTTGTGTAAGTCTTCAATACGGGTGTCTATTTCTTTAAGATAGGCTTTGATTTCGCCTTTCAGATCGAGTGTTCGCTGTCTGAGACTGTCATCTGAGATTCCCTGAAGTTTCGAGTACTCTTCATTGACTTGCCGGACGATTGGCCAAAGCGTTTTTAAATCTTTTTCTGCTTTGGTACCAAATATTTTTAAAATACTTTTTAGCATCTGTGCAACCGTATGTTGGTATTAAGTTAAATATATTCAAATATAAAAAAATCAGTTTGTAATCTTTGTTTCAGGAAAAGTATCAATTAAATATTTACGACTCCTGCAAATACTCTCTCAGCGGGACCACAAAGAAAAACTTCTTCGTATGTCTGGTCTCTGACAGCGAATGTTATTAAAAGATTGCCGCCTTTTGTTACGACATTTACCGGGCTTTGGTAGCCTTTGAAACTGGCCGCGATTGCTGAGGCAGTAACTCCTGTGCCGCAGCTCCAGGTTTCATCCTCAACACCTCGCTCGTATGTACGAACTCCTATCGTATCAGAAGAAATGCATTGAACGAAGTTTACATTGGTGCCTTCTTTTTTGAAGCGATCATTGTTCCGTATCTTATATCCTTCTGCATAAACCGGAAAGGACTCGAGTTCGTTAACAAATTCTATATAGTGAGGAGATCCTGTGTTCATGAAGAAAAAAGCTTCATTTTTTTCGATTTGATCTACATTGATCATTTTGAGATGAACAAGATTGCTCTCAATGTAAGCGTCGTGAAGTCCGTCAATTGCTATAAAGGTCGTTTTGTCCGATATAACTCCAAGATCATAAGCAAACTTAACTATACAACGGCCGCCATTGCCACACATGCTACTGGTATTGCCATCAGAATTAAAATATACCATTTTAAAATCAGCCTGAGGGTCGTTTTCAAGAAGGATTAATCCGTCAGCACCGATCCCGAAGCGCCGGTCACAGAGGCGGGCAACTAACTGATTGTCGGAAGAATTGAAAAGTTCGTTCCGGTTATCTATCATGATAAAATCGTTGCCGGTTCCCTGATATTTATAAAAAGATAGTTCCATTAAAATATGTTTATCAAAAAAACAGAACAATAGATATGCCAGAAGACCTTACCTGACATATAGACATAAAACTAAAAAAGCTCCTAATGGGAGCTTTTTTAGTTTATAAGACCTGTGTTTCTTATTCAGAAACTTTGTTGGCATATTTTTTATCTTCTTTGATTTTTGCGGCTTTACCTTTCTTGTCTCTCAGATAGAATAGTCTTGCTCTTCTTACAACACCTTTTCTAACCAGCTCGATTTTTTCAATACTTGGAGAAAGTAAAGGGAAAATTCTTTCCACAGCAACTCCGCCGGATATTTTTCTGACAGTGAATGTTTCTCCCAATGAGTTCTCATTTCTTCTCTGAATAACAGTCCCCTGATATTGCTGAATTCTTTCCTTGTTTCCTTCAGTGATTTTTACGTGTACATTAATTGTATCACCAGCCTTGAATGCAGGTATATCCTTTCTCTTCTCACTGTATTCAGCTGCTATGACATTGAGTAATTCAGTGCTCATATTCGTATATTTTTATAGGCTTTTCCAAAAACGGACTGCAAATATAGATATTTATTTCAGAACCAAATAATTTTTTAATTATTATTTTGGTGTTTTTTGTAGAGGTCAGGACGACGGATTTTTGTTTTTTCAAGGGCCTGATCATGGCGCCATTGCTCTATGTTTTCTTCATGGCCACTGAGCAGAATTTCGGGTACGTCCATGCCTCTGAAACTGGCAGGACGGGTATATACCGGTGGCGCCAGCAAGTCGTCCTGAAATGAATCGGAAAGAGCGGATGTTTCGTCAGACAGCACTCCGGGAACTAGCCGGATGATAGCGTCTGTCAGAATTGCAGCAGGGAGCTCTCCGCCGGATAGTACATAATCTCCGATGCTGATTTCATGCGTTACCAGAGCTTGTCTCACTCTTTCATCTATGCCTTTGTAGTGGCCGCAAATGATAATCAGATTCTGATAGCACGAAAGCTTATTGGCTGTTTTCTGATCAAATGTCTGGCCGTCCGGAGTGACATATATTACCGCATCATAATTTCGCTGTTTCCGGAGAGTCTCGATGCAATTGAAAAGAGGTTCGGGCATCAGTACCATTCCGGCTCCGCCGCCGAAGGCATAATCGTCGATCTGTCTGTGCTTATTGACCGAATATTCGCGGAGGTCATTGATGACAAGCTCAACAATTTTTTTGTCCTGTGCTCTTTTTAGAATTGACTGATTGAGAAAGCTGTCCAGAAGAGAGGGAACG
This sequence comes from Bacteroidota bacterium, assembly GCA_023392125.1. Taxonomy (GTDB): domain Bacteria; phylum Bacteroidota; class Bacteroidia; order Cytophagales; family Cytophagaceae; genus SpSt-227. Next base: position 195,004 of record JAEVZS010000007.1, on the reverse strand, counting down.
GCTGTGATAATATCAATTCGCATGATTAATCCTCCATATATAGTTCCAGAAGTCCGTCCGGAAGATCAACCAGAATGGTTGAATTGTCATGATCAACTTTATATACGATATCATCATTTAGCGGGATTATTACTTCCCTGTCCAGATATTGCATGATTATGAGATCGTGACCCGGGTTTTCAACAACAGATTCAACTTTCCCGAGAGGCCCCAGTTTTTTGTCTGTTACTTTATAGTCGATGATCTCATGGTAATAAAACTGATCGCCTTCCAGAGCGGGTAAAAACTCAAGCGGAAGATATAGTTTTTTTCCGGTAAATCCGGCTGCTTCGCCCGGACTTTTAATATCCTCAAATTTAATTATCGCCTTTTTCCCGGATATGCTGATAGATTCTATAAAAAAAGGAATCAGCTTTTTGTTGAGCTCAACAAAAACTGATTCCATATTTTCGTAATATTCAGGAGTTTCAGAATCCAGAATGGCTTGAATTTCTCCTGATAATCCATGAGGTTTTGTCAGATATCCGAGTTCAAAACAGTTTTCTGCTTTCATTTCCCGGAAGAATGATTTATTCTGCTGCAGTTTCTTCGGCAGCCTGTCCTTCGTCTTCGGTTGCGGCTTCTTCAGTAGAAGCTTCCTGAGTAGCGGCAGCCAGTTTCGCTAACTGGGCAGCTTTTCTTGCTTCGTTAACTTTTGCTTCAGCAGCCAGTCTTACTTTTTTATCAGCTTCTTTCTTTGCTTGTGAACTTGCAAGGTCAGTTTGTGCCTTTTTCTCTTTGGTATCAACCCACTCCTGGAATTTTTTATCAGCCTGTTCCTGAGTAATGGCTCCTTTGTTTACTCCGACCTGAAGATGCTTTTTCAGCATTACTCCGGATTTGGAAAGGATTGTTCTTGTTGAGTCAGTTGGTTGTGCTCCATTCATTATCCAGTAGAACGCTCTTTCAAGGTTCAGCTCGGTAATATTTGGAATACCAGTTGGGTTGAAAAGGCCGATTTTCTCAATGAATTTTCCGTCACGCGGTGCTCTTGAGTCAGCTACGACGATGTCGTATCTGGCATACTTTTTACGTCCCCGACGTAATAATCTGATTTTGGTTGCCATGTTAGTGTTTAAACTTTAATACGTATTGCGTGGAACTCGTCCACAAAAGAACGCCAAATTTAGTTATTTAATCAGGATTTAACAAAAGAAACATCGGTTTATGTCTAATTTGTTCATTTATTCGTTATTTCTTTATACCATTAGTTTTCATATCATAAAATTTTAACCTGATGCTATTGGCTTTTCGGCAAAGAATCCGTAATTAGAAACATCGGAGACGCTATTTAACAGAGGGAATACTTATCTATAAGTACCCGTACAGACTGGATAAATGTTACTATTATGAAAGAAATTTGTTTTGCTACGAACAACAGGGGCAAGCTTGAAGAGATCAGAAAGCAAATCGGAGATCAGTATAAGGTTTTGAGCCTGAATGATATCGGCTGTAATGAGGAGCTGCCTGAAACCCAGCTTACTATTGCAGGAAACTCTATGCAGAAAGCTGAGTACGTCAATATCAGATATTCAATAGACTGCTTTGCGGATGATACAGGACTGGAAGTGGATGCTCTGGACGGAGCTCCGGGAGTTGTATCATCAAGGTATGCGGGCCCTCAATGCAATCCGGAAGATAATATACAGTTGCTTTTGAAAAATCTGGAAGGAGTAGAAAACAGGGCGGCTCGTTTCCGGACTGTAATAACGCTTATTATTGATGGAGAAATGCATCAGTTTGAAGGGCTGGTTGAAGGAAAAATAACCACTGAGCGGCATGGAGAGAAAGGTTTTGGCTATGATCCTGTTTTTCAGCCGGAAGGATATTCTGTGACTTTTGCACAGTTAAGTGTGGAAGAAAAGAACCAAATCAGCCACCGGGGAAAGGCAGCCAAGAAGATGGTCGACTTTTTCAAGACTCAGCTTATGGTAAAGTAACTTTTATGTCTTATACCATTGGTATTTGTGGAGGAAGCGCGTCTGGTAAAACTGCTTTCGTAAAGGCAATACGACAGAAGTTTCCTGAGAAAGATGTTTGTCTTTTTTCAATGGATAACTATTACAAGACGATTGATCTTCAGCCTTTGGATTTAGCCGGAGTGGCTAACTTTGATAGTCCGGACTCGATTGATCTGGCGCTGCTTCTGAAGGATCTTCGGAGACTGAAGGCGGGAGACACTATACGGGGGATTGAATATGTCTACAACAGTCCGAATAGATCGGGGAAAGAATATCTGATAAAAAGCGCGCCTGTTATTCTTGTTGAGGGAATCTTTGTTCTGGTTTTTGAGGAGCTCTTACAGGAACTGGATCTAAAGATCTTTATAGAAGCCCAAGACCATATCCGGATAAAAAGACGGATTCAAAGGGATTGGGAGGAAAGAGGCTATACCATGGAAGATGTGTTTTACAGGTATGAGCATCATGTCGTGCCAACCTATGAGCGATACATTTCTCCGACCAGACATTTCTCCGATCTGATAATTCCTAATAATGTGACTTTCGAAAACGCGTTGGCAGTTCTTACTACTTTTATACACTCCAGGATTATATGATTAACAAGTTTGCTGTAATCGGTTTGGGGAAATTCGGTACATCGATAGCCAGAACACTTGCAGACAGAGGAGCTGAGGTATTGGCTATTGATGTTGATTTTGCCAAGGTTGAACAGATCAACGATACTGTTGCTTTTGCTGTTGCTTTGGACTCTACTGATATTAAAAGCATGCGTGCCCAGGGAATTGAAGCGGTAGATGCGGCAGTAATAGCGATTGGTGATGATTTTGAAAGCCTGCTTCTGACAGCTACGATTTTGCAGGACCTGAAAGTGAAGCGTATTATTGCGAGAGCCGGCAATCAGCAGCAGAAATTAATTTTACAAAAGCTGGGTATTGCAGAAGTATTGTCACCGGAGGATGAAGTCGGGAAGACAGTTGCAGAAATGTTGCTACATCCTTCAATGAAACGCTTTTTGCTATTGCCCGATGATTATGAAATTGTCGAAATTCATGCTCCCCTGAAAGTGGTTAACAGATCAATCAGAGAGATTGGTCTCAGAGAACAGTATAATATCAACCTGATTACCATAAAGCGGATATTTAATGAAGCGAAAAACGGGAACTCCGTACAAGTCGAACATATTGTAGGTGTTCCCAATGGAGATACAATACTTCTGGAAAGTGACATTATTATACTGTTGGGCAAAACGAAAGATGTGGATCGCTTCGTAGCTGTCAATAGTTAGAGCATCCGTTTTACTATTGCTATTCCGGAGCCTGTTTCTGATGATCCTTCCAAGGTCTGATAATAAGTCTGGTAGCTCTGTCGTATGTAAAGTAGTTCCACATCCAGCCCAGTAATACAGAAAGCTTGTTTCTGAAACCGATAAGGAACATCAGGTGAACAAACATCCAGACGAACCATGCAAAAAATCCGGAAAATTTGAATTTAGGCAGATCAACGACTGCTTTGTTCCGGCCTATTGTAGCCATGCTTCCTTTGTCATTATAGCGAAACCCGCCTAGGGATTTTTTCTGCAGCAGATTGGAAAGATTGGCGGCAACCAGGCGTCCCTGTTGAATGGCGACCTGTGCGAGCATCGGGTATCCTCGAGGAGTATCCTCTGTATAAACACCGGCAACATCGCCAATGGCAAATATATTTTTACTTCCCTTGAGCAGGAGGGTTTTATCTACTACATACCTGCTTGCATTGACAGCATCATCTGGCAGACCTTTTATTATATTACCCTGTACTCCGGCTGCCCATATAAGTGTTCGGCTGATAATTTCACTTCCGTCACTCAGTTTGACCCGATAACCATCATAAGATTTGACTGCCTTATTAAGCTTTACCAGTATGCCGAAGTTTTCGAGGTATTGAAATGCTTTCTGGTAAGCATTTTCGGACATACCATTCAGGATTCGGGGTCCAGCCTCAAGCAGATAAATATCCATCTGAGAAAAGTCAAGTTCCGGAATATCATTGGGAAGAATATGTTTGCGAAGCTCTGCAAGAGCCCCAGCCAGCTCAACCCCAGTTGGCCCCCCCCCTACAATGACAATATCCAGAAAGCTTTTCTTCTCTTCAGTCGAACCGGTAAGAAGGGCATTCTCAAAATTCTGCAGTATTTTACTTCTAAGATCAAGTGCCTGAGGGATCTGCTTCATGGGGAAGGCAGCCTTCTTTACTTCTTCGTTTCCGTAGTAGTTGGTTTTTGATCCCGAGCATATTGCCAGAAAATCATATGTCAGATCTCCGATTGATGTATGAATTTGATTGTGATCAGGATTTATGGCTTCCACATTAGCAATTCTGAAATAGAAATCTTTGTATCCTGTAAAAATCTTGCGCAATGGTCCGGCAATAGAATCAGGTTCCAGACCGGCTGTTGCAACCTGGTACAATAAAGGCTGAAACGTGTGATAATTGTTTCTGTCAATCAGTACAATCTGAAACCGGCCGGTTTTTGCAATATTTTTGATTAACTCAATTCCGCCAAAACCGCCGCCAATGACTACTAACCGGGGTTTGTCTGATTTGGGAATATTCATAAGTGTACATATTAAGTAATGTGTAATGCAAGATTAATACATAGAGCAAGCCGAATGTTTGTGCTGAATCCTGATTCTTTGAATCGTTGGTTATTCACAAATGAAAAAGGCCTGTTTAGAGCAGGCCTTTCTATTATATCTTTTTACGATAGTGAGAGTGAATCAAATCGGCAACTAGTCCTGTCCAGCCAGTCTGATGTCCGGCTCCGCATCCTCTTCCGTTATCTCCATGAAAGTATTCATAAAATAATATATGATCTTTAAAATGAGGGTCATTCTGAAGCTTTTCGTTATTACCAAATACAGGTCGTCTTCCGTTTTGATCTTTCAGAAATATGCTCACCAGACGTTTGCTGAGCTCCTCTGCAATTTGCTTTAAGTTCATCATATTTCCGGATCCGGTCGGGTGTTCTACCATTACCTCATCTTTGTAGTATTCGTGATATTTCATCAATGATTCGATGATAAGATAATTTACGGGAAACCAGATCGGGCCTCTCCAGTTGGAGTTTCCACCAAACATGTAGCTGTCGGATTCGGCCGGCAGGTATTTTACAGAGAAAGTTCCAACATCTGTATGAAACTCGTACGGATTCTTGTCATGGAATTTGGACAGAGCCCTGATTCCATATTCGGAAAGAAACTCTGATTCGTCCAGCATTCTTTTGAGAATAGCCTTCAGCTTATCCTCGCGGACAAGGGAAAATCGTCTTCGTATGCCGACATGCGGAATATCTCTGGTAGATACAAGCGATGCAAGCCCCGGACGATAGTTTAAAAACCATTCAAGTCTGCGTTTAAAGTGCGGAAACTTTTCTGCCATTTGTGGCTCAAGGGTTTCCACCGCAAAGATCGGAATCAGCCCAACGATGGAACGAATTTTTAATGGTATGTAATCACCGTTGGGAGCATGAAGTACATCATAAAAGAACTGGTCATTTTCATCCCATAGACTCAGGTCATCGTCGTTGAGTTTGTTTATCTTTCCGGTATTGGCAATTGCTCCGGCAATGTATAGAAAATGCTCGAGAAACTTGGATGCCGTATCCTGGTAAACCGTGTTGCTTTTACTTAGTTCCAGTGAGATCCGAAGCATATTCAGCGCATACATGGCCATCCAGCTTGTAGCGTCTGCCTGCTCCAGGCTACCGCCTGTCGGTAAGGGATTGCTTCTGTCAAAAACTCCGATGTTATCAAGTCCGAGGAAGCCGCCTTCAAAGATATTATGGCCTTCCGAATCTTTTCTGTTGACCCACCAGGTAAAGTTTAGCATCATCTTATGGAAAATTCTTTCCAGAAACTCTGTGTCGCCTTTACCGTTGTTCATGTCCCGGTCTATTTCATAGACACGCCAGCATGCCCAGGCATGTACAGGCGGGTTTACATCACTGAAGTTCCACTCATAGGCAGGTATCTGACCATTGGGGTGCATATACCATTCTCTAAGCAGAAGTATAAGTTGCCGTTTGGCAAAATCGGGATCTATAATAGCAATCGGAATACAATGAAAAGCCAGATCCCATGCAGCGTACCATGGATATTCCCATTTATCCGGCATGGAAATAATTTCCATATTATTCAAATGCTTCCAGTTCTTGTTACGGCCATGGATGCGTTGCGGAGGCGGTTCATTTCCGTTATCGCCTTCCAGCCACAGACTGACATCGTAATAATAGAACTGTTTGCTCCACAGCATTCCGGCAAAAGCCTGACGTTGTATGGTTCTGAGCTCGGTATCTTCAATACCTTCAGCAATGTCATTGTAGAAGGTATCGGCTTCTTTGAGCCGGGTTCTGAATATAAACGGAAGATCTGTAAGAGGATCTTTTAGTTTTTCATTGCTGAACCTGAGCACTACTTCTTTGCTTTTTCCCGGCTCGATATCAAGTATATAACGTAAGGCAGACTTTGTACCTTTCATTTCAGGGTTTACCGACTTTTTGCCGAAAGTGACATAGTCGTTGATACCATCTTTCCAGAAGCCAGGTCCGGGATTGTGATTATAAACAGCGTGATGATTGGTATCGTTTTCGCAGAAGAGTAATTCGGGGTCGCCTTCGTAATACAGGGTATAATTGCCAATATCTTTGTGCGATATTAATAATTCACCTTCATCGCCGACGCGGATACAGGGTCTGTAGCTATCTTTGGAAAAGCTCCACATGTTTCTAAACCAGATGGTCGGAAGCAGGTGCATTCTGGCTTTCTCCGGCCCGCGGTTCCATACAGTATAACGTATACAGATATCTTCCATATCGGCTTTGGCATATTCAATATATACGTCAAAGTAGCGATTTTCATCAAATGCACCGGTATCCATGATTTCGTATTCCGGTTCATTTTTACCGCGGATTCTGTTTTCGTAGACAAGCTCATTGTAAGGGAACTCCCTTTGAGGATACTTATAAAGCATCTTCATGTATGAATGAGTTGGCGTACTATCAAGATAATAGTACATTTCCTTCACATCTTCACCGTGATTTCCCTGGTTCCCCGTTAAGCCAAACAGACGTTCTTTCAGAAAAGGATCTTTCTCATTCCACATTGCTAATGCAATGCAAAGGAATGCTTTATTGTCAGAAATGCCTCCAATCCCGTCTTCTCCCCAGCGATATGCCCGGCTGCGAGACATGTCGAACGAGAAGTTTTCCCATGCCGAACCATCCGGGCTATAATCTTCTCTGACAGTCCCCCATTGTCTTTCGGATAAATACGGCCCCCACTTTTTCCAGCCTCTGTTGCTTCGGGTTATTTTAACCCGTTCTTTTTCTATGTTTGACATTACGAATTTTGGCAGATTAAAAAAATAGATTCAAAATCGAATTAACTATGCAAGAGTCGGACATAACAGAATTACCAGTGTTAATTACTTCTGGAAATATTACAGATTATACCGTAAAATGTTTGTCCAGACACATGCAACGTCAATTTAACAAAATTATCCACTTTTTATCAAGTGTTATACCAATTGTTCCTTGAGTGATTTGACTCCTTCATCCTGAAGATATTCTTCATATGTCATCGTTTTATCGATAAAGCCATTGGGAGACAGTTCTATAATGCGGTTTGCAATGGTATTAATGAATTCATAATCGTGTGAACTGAACAAAACGGTTCCTGAGAAATCTTTAAGACCATTGTTCAGCGCCGTGATTGATTCAAGGTCAAGGTGATTTGTCGGGTCGTCCATTACGAGAACGTTTGATGCAGCCATCATCATTTTGGAGAGCATGCAACGTACTTTTTCACCACCAGACAAAACGGAGGCTTTTTTTAACGATTCTTCACCGGAGAATAGCATTCTTCCAAGGAATCCGCGTATGAAGCTTTCATCTTTTTCTTCGGAGTATTGTCTGAGCCAGTCAACAAGATTGAGATCATTGGCAAAGTAGCGGCTGTTGTCTGCCGGAAAATAGGCTGTAGATGTGGTGATTCCCCAGGTAAACTTTCCGCTGTCTGCCTTGCTTTCATTGTTGAGGATATCAAACAGGGCAGATATGGCCAGGCTATTGTCGCTTATAAATGCTACCTTATCTCCCTTGTTTATACGTATATCAAGGTTGGAAAAAAGCTTTTCGCCTTCATGGGATTTGCTTAGGCCTTCGATTAAAAGGAGCTGGTCTCCTGCTTCGCGTTCAGGTTTGAAGAAAATGGCCGGATATTTTCTGCTGGAAGGTGTTATATCTTCCAGTGTAAGCTTATCCAGAAGCTTTTGTCTGGATGTAGCCTGTTTAGACTTGGAGGCATTGGCGCTGAATCGGGAAATAAATTCCTGAAGCTCCTTGCGCTTATCCTCTACTTTCTTGTTCTGATCCTGACGTTGTTTTAATGCAAGCTGGCTTGAATGATACCAGAAGCTGTAATTGCCGGCAAAGAGTTTGATCTTGCCAAAATCAATATCTGCTACGTGGGTACATACCTGATCCAGAAAATGCCGGTCGTGTGAAACAACAATAACGGTATTTTTAAAGTCAGCGAGAAAGTTTTCCAGCCATTGGATAGACTGAATATCGAGGTGGTTTGTTGGTTCGTCAAGTAGCAGAATGTCCGGATTGCCAAATAAAGCCTGTGCAAGAAGCACGCGCACTTTGTCTTTGCCCTCAAGGTCTTTCATCACACTGTAATGAAGATCTTCTTTTAATCCAAGGCCACTAAGTAGCTTGGCAGCTTCGGTTTCCGCATCCCAGCCGTTGATCTCTGCAAACTCAGCCTCTAATTCAGAGGCTTTGATTCCATCTTCTTCGGAAAAATCGGGCTTCAGGTAAATCGCATCTTTTTCTTTCATTATCTGATACAGCCTTTTATGCCCCATGATGACTGTCTCAAGAACCTGAAATTCATCAAACTCGAAGTGGTTCTGCTTTAAAACTGCAAGACGTTCACCTGGGGTGATCAGAACTTTCCCGGATTGTGCTTCTATTTCACCGGAAAGGATTTTCAGAAAGGTGGACTTCCCTGCACCATTGGCTCCGATGATGCCATAGCAGTTACCTGGAGTAAATTTGATGTTTACATCTTCAAAAAGGGTTCTTTTCCCATAACGAAGAGTAACATTTTCTACACTTATCATGAATGAGGATTATTTTGAAATTCCGAAACTAACTCAAACAATCGTTTTTCGGATTGTTCCCTGCAAAGGTAAGGAGAATAATTTGCAGGTCCAGCGCTTTTGGGGGAAATAAGCCGTGAAGGAATGGAAATAACTGTGATTTCTAAGGAAATCTGTAATGGGCTTCTACCGGAAGATGATCGGAATGCTTATTATTGTCATGAACAGTAAAGTATACAGCTTCCAGAGAGGGATCATAAAAATGATTGTCAATCCGGATAAAGTAGGGGAATCTGTTGTAGGTAAACCCGAAGCCATTCCCGGCATCTTCAAATGCATTACGCAGACGTTTTCTAAGGTGCCGGTATACATATGAGTAAGGAGTCTCGTTGAAGTCTCCGCAGATTATAACCTTATATGGAGAATTATCTATAAAATCAGCAATGATCTCAATTTCCCGGTTTCGGTTGTCAAAGCCCATTTTCAGCTTGTTTTTTATTTTCAGCGCATTGGCTAGAATAGAAGTCGGGTCTTTAAGGGTGGCACCGCTATCAATACGTATAGTCATTGACTTCAGGTGAATATTGATTACCCTCAGTGTGTCGTCATTTATTTTGATATCTGTATAGACGCCTCTGTTTAATCCGGTATCTCCGAAGATCAGAGGTCCTGCATCAATTATCGGATAGCGGCTAAAAGTGATCAGGCCAAAATAGCCGTTATGGTTTCCGATCTTAATAGGATTAGTATAAAAATACTCGATATCATTGGAGTCAAGCCTCTCTAACGCCTGTTCTGCCATATTGCCGTCATCATTATAAAACTCCTGAAGACAAATGATGTCAGCATTAATATTGCTGGCAAGCCAGTCAATACTTTCTTTGCTGGCCACAGTATCCATAATGCTATAGAATCTTAAATAATTGAAGGCTCCTACATTATAGCTGACAACCTTTAATACGGAATCCTGAGGTGTGCCGGGTTTGAGATTGATAGCAAATGTTTCCTGCAATTGGGGCAAGGAAACAACCATAAACAATACGGGAACGAGTATCAACCTGCTGCGAAGGCGTCTGTATATAATCAGTGCGACTATGTTGAATAGCCATGTGAACGGAATCGCCAGGTAGAGAAAACTGAAAATATAATGACTGTCAGGGGGATTTTGTTGAATTACAACAATAATAATACTCAGGACAGACAGGATACTTAAAAGTACTTTAAATACTTTTCCTGAAAACATCGGTTCACTGAATTTACTACAGGTTAATAATAAGACTTATAACGAAATTTCTTTCGAAATACTTGCCAAATGAGAGCAATAAGTGAATTAAATATACGAAAAAACAATTTAGGTTTTCCGAAAATGAAATCCGGAATAACAAAAAGGAATAGTAAAAATGGTTTGATTGATTACGAATGAAGTATAAAACAGCCTGGTAAATGCATATAATATACGTTACCAGGCTGCTTGCAAAATCTTATCAGGCGGGTTTTTGCCTCTTATTCTTTATGAACTCGATAATCAACGGAATTATGGAAAGGACAATGATCATAACAACAACCAACGAGAAGTTTGACTTCACGATCGGGATATTTCCAAAGAAATAGCCTGCATAAAGAAAAACAGTGATCCAGGTAAATCCTCCTATTACATTGTAGCTTCCAAACTGTTTGGTCGGCATCTTGGCCATGCCTGCCATAAAAGGAGCAAGCGTTCTTACAATCGGGAAAAACCTCGCCATGAAGATTGTTTTTGTACCATGCTTCTCAAAAAAAGCTTCAGTACTTTTTAAGCTTGATTCTTTGATAATCTTCATCCGGGTTATTCTTAGACCAAAATGCTTGCCTATGTTATAATTAACAAAATCTCCAAGGATCGCTGCGACAACAAGCAGACCATACAGAATAAGGATGGATAGTCCTGACGCTTCGTTGGCTACAAGCGCTCCGGCGGCAAAAAGCAATGAATCGCCCGGTAGAAATGGTGTAAAGACAAGCCCTGTCTCACAAAAAATGATGAGGAAAAGAATCAGGTATAAATATAGACCATACTGGCTCGAAAAATCAGCCAGATAACGATCTATATGAAGGATAAAGTTAAATACTTCGATTATAGTATCCATAGTTATGGTTTAGAGGATAAACTCGTTTGCAAGGAACTTTGATTTTTTCTGATTAACGATATCTGAAAGAATTAATTTCTCACTGGCGGATTCTTTGGCAGAAACAACCGTCGGAATAGAGAATTCATTCAGTGCATCTGTAACAGAGAGTGTACCATAGGCCGAGTCTTTTCGTCCGTTGAAAGGGAAATTGTCCGGACTACGCTGACACTGGCTGTTGAGATTGATCCGGCAGACATAGTTAATCAGTTTATCTATTAAAAGTCCAACTTCTTCTGCTTGGTTCCCGAAAAGGCTTAATTGCTGACCATAATCAGAATCTTTAAGGTATTCTAGTACGGTGTTGATATCATCAAAAGGCATAATCGGGATAACCGGCCCGAACTGCTCTTCCTGTGTTACTCTCATATCCAGAGAAACCGGATAAAGAACTGCCGGTTCGAAAAACGTATTTGTAAGCTTTCCACCGTTCTCATTGATTACTCTCGCACCTTTGCTCTCAGCATCCTCAATCAGCTCTTTCAGATACCCAGGCTTGTCAGGTTCAGGAAGCGGGGTAAGAAATACATTGTTTTCCCAGGGCATACCCCTTTTCAGCTCGGTAACGGCACCGGTGAATTTCTCGATAAATTTTTCAGCGATTGAGGTATGAACAAAAATGATTTTTATTGCGGTACAGCGCTGTCCGTTAAATGACAGGCTCCCCATTACGCATTCTCTGGCTGCAATGTCAAGATCAGAATGAGGAAGTAGTACAGCCGGATTTTTTGCTTCAAGGGCCAGGACTGACCGTAAACGGTTAGGTTTGGGATGTTTGTTCTTTATTTCATTAGCGCTTTTGCTGGTTCCTATAAAGGCGAATGCATCAACCTTGCCTGTTTCCATAATTTGCCCTACGGTATCGCGACCTCTTCCGAATACAATATTGATTACTCCTTTGGGGAAACAGTTTTTGAATGCTTCCATCAAAGGGGCTATCAATAGCACACCGATTTTGGCCGGCTTAAAAATAACCGTATTGCCCATTAAAAGTGCAGGCATAAGGGTTGTAAATGTTTCATTTAAGGGATAATTGAATGGTCCCATGCATAAAACTACCCCGATAGGCCGTTTTTTAATTTTTCCGATTACTCCCTGGGTAACCTCAAAAGCTGATCTGTTTTCCTGTTTGCGAACCTCTGCAATAGTCTGATATATATAGTCGACAGTTCTGTCAAATTCTTTTTCGGAATCTTTAAGAGGTTTTGCGGTTTCCCACATCAGAAGATTGGTAACTTCCTGTCTTTTGAGCTTCATTTGCTCAAGGAAGCGCTCCATGGCATTGAGTCTTTCAGTTACTGTCATAGAGGGCCAGAGGCCGTTGCCGTGGTCATAAGCCTCAGTTGCGGCATTCAGAGCCATAAGGGCTTCTTTTTTTGAAAGAAGCGGAAAGCTTCCGATGACATTTTCCTTTATACCTTCCGTTGTATTAAGCGAAATAGGAGATTTTACCTGCTGGAACGGTCCGTTATGGGTATGAAATTCACCATTTACAAGATATTCAGTCACAGTAACAGGACTTTTTATCCTTAAATTTTCCGGAATATCTGCTTCATATGGGAATTGTGGAGAATTGTTCATTGGTTTTAGATTTATGAATCAATAGTATTATTCTGATTTGGGCCAAATGTTTAAGGGAGAAAAGAGCTATGCAGAACTTTTTTAGAATGTTTTTCATCCAGAGCTTTTACCAGCCTATGTTTCAAAGGCACATAATGGCGACAAATATAATACAAATGTACTACATATTTTCAATGCATCCGGGCTACATCGTGGTAAATGAATAATATCTGAAGACTTAAATTGCAGATTCCGGTTCCTGTTCTGCGGGCAAGATATGGCAATACTCCGTTTTGCATTAAACAATGGGAGAAAAACAGAGGTTATTGGATCAGAGGTCAGATATGCCAAGATTTGATTAATCCTGTCAATATTCATGAAAAGCAAGGAAAGTATAAGCAGGGAATTATGCATCATGTCAAAGATTTTGCTTACACTGGTTGGTTTGATTCCAACAGTGACTTTGATAGGGTGGATGTTTGATATTGAGCTGTTTAAGCGCCTTGTTGACAATTCGGTTGCAATGAATCCGCTTGCAGCTGTTTTGCTGATGATAACGTTTATTTCTTTTGGAGCGATTCAGCATGAAGGCTATTCAGCAACAAGAAGAAACATATCAGTATTTCTGGCTTTGATATTGATTGTTGTGGGATTGTATAAGATCCTTTCATTGATTTTCGGATTCCCCTTTATTCTTGATCAGATTTTCTTTGCTAAAGACCTGATAGAGCCGGGGCGTTTCCAGCGTAATGAGCTGGATGCTGTTATGGCATTTGTCATTGTCAACGTAGGGATTGCAATTATTCTGCTGGATAAGTACATAATAATTTCGGAGAATCTTTTGTTCTTCAATACACTGATCGCTTTGTTATGTCTTTACGGGTATGCATACCGAGTTAAGTTTCTGATTGGTATCGGGAATCTTTTTCCAATGTCCATATTAGGTGCGTTCTGTATACTATTTCTAAATCTGGCAGTTTTATTTGCACGACCCAATCGGGGCAACATGGCTATATTAATCGGAGAGAGTCCGTTTGAAGTGATCACCATGAGGCTTATCGCATTTTTTATGCCTTTGTTTGTTGGTTGGGCGAAGCTCTATGGAGAAGATAAGGAGTGGTTTACAAAGGAGTTCGGAACAGCGATATTTGCCATTTTCTCATATGGCGTCAGTATGTTTTTTCTAAAAAGACAATCTGCTATTCAGTATCGATTGAGAGAGTTGAAGAAGGAAGAGGAACGGACCGTCAAGGAAGATGCGAAGAAACTGAACTCTATTCTGGATAACATTCCTTCTGTCATTTATATAATGGACATGGATCGGAGGTTTGAAACAATCAACAGAAACTTTGAGAAATTTCATGACCTGACGAAGGAACAGGTGGCTGGCAAGAAAATAGAGGAGGTATTTAGCGAACAAAAGTATATAGAGCTGTTTAATGAAAGGAACAAAGTACTTGAAACCGGAGAATCTCAGACAAAGGAGTTTACGCTGTCCTTTAAGGACAGAGAACGTTATTTCTGGAATGAAACGTTTCCATTGAGGGACATGGACAATAAGATATATGCAGTATGCAGTGTGAGTGTTGAGATTACAATGCTGAAGGAGAATGAAAAAGAAATAAAAGAGAAAAAGGCATGGTTAAACTCCATTCTGGATAACCTTGCAGAAGGTGTACTGGTGGCTGATAAGGAAGGAAAAAACCTGCTGTACAATAAAGTTGCAAGGGATATACTGCAGGTTGATATTACAGAAATCCAGAATATTGGCAGCCAAGATAATTACATATACGATGTTGAAGGGGAAAATGTATTACCTTCTGAGGAATGGCCCCTGATCAGGGCGCTGAATGGAGAAAAGGTTTTTGATTATGGGCTTCTGATTAAAAATCCGGAATGGGATGCTCCAAAGCATCTTAGTGTTTCAGCTATGCCCATTGTTGTTAATGGGGCATCCTCACAGGCAGTGGCAGTTTTCAGAGATGTAACGGAGAGAAGAAAGATACAGAAAGAGATAAAGGAGAATGCCAGAAAACTCAGAGCTATTCTTATGTCGATTGAAGAAGGAATTATTGTGGTCGATGAAAAAGGTAAGCCATTTATTGTTAATAAAAAAGCTTCTGATATTCTCGGGAAGATAGAAAAGGATATTGAATGGAAAGAGATTCCGGAGCATTATCATTTATACAGAACGGATAAGGATGACTTGTATAAGTACAAGGAACTGCCTATATACAAAGCACTACAGGAAGGTGAGGCGAATGAGGCTCTTATAATTGTAAAAAAACCGGGCAATGAGCAAAACAAAACAATAAAAGTGGCGGCAACACCGGTTACCTTTGAGGACGATAGTGTTAACGCTGTAGTTGTAATTACAGATCTTACTATGATCGACTATCCTTCTATTGAGTAAATTATACATTTCAGCATAACTGGTATGTGAGTATTCAAGGTACATTTTTTATCTTGCGGAGATTCGCCGGACTAAAAATATCAATTCTCGCATCATGGCAGGTTTATTCAGAGATTGTATAGTTATGCTATCCGGGTTGTTCCCGTTTCGCACCTTGCAGTCCTTTAATAATTACAGGATTATTTTCCCCTTTTATCATCTGGTTGCCAATGAGCGTGTGCCTCATGTTGTTCACTTGTATCCTTATAAGAGTGAAAGAGAGTTCGAAAAAGATCTTGATTTTCTGCTAAAGCACTATAAACCGGTTTCACTTTCCGAATTCAGGCAGCAACATGTGCAGGGAAAAAGCCCTGATTATAATTCCTTTCTTCTGACTTTTGACGATGGACTTAAAGAGTTTAAGGAAGTGATTGTGCCGATACTTTTGAAAAAAGGCATTCCGGCAGTCAATTTTCTTAATTCCGGATTTATAGATAATAAGGATCTTTTTTTCAGATATAAAGCAAGTCTGCTGGTAGAGGAAATCCAGCAAAAAAAAGTTGACTGGCGGAATCTGACCAGGTTATTCCGGGAACATGGCTACAAAGAAGATATAAAAAGAACTCTTCTTGGTATTTCCTATCATGAGAGAGCATTCCTTGATATAGTTGCCGAACATCTTGGAGTTAGCTTCAGGGACTATCTGGAAACTGAAAAGCCTTATATGACTTCCGAAGATATTAAGTCATTGACAAAAATTGGGTTTGACTTCGGGGGACATAGCATTGATCATCCTGAGTACTGGAATCTGGATCTGGGAGATCAGATAAGGCAGACGCTGAGTAGTATTGATGCCGTTACTAATCTGACAAACTCGGATTTTCGTTTGTTCTCATTTCCTTTTTCGGATGAATGGGTTAAAGGAGCTTTTTTCAGTAATGATGCTATTATCAGCAAAGTAGACCTCCTATTTGGAACATCAGGAATGAAAAAAGAGCAACACTCCGGTCATTTTCAGCGGATTGCCCTTGAGATGAGAGAGGGTAAAGCAAATGCAGAAGCTATTCTTCGTTATGAATATATGTGTTTCTTTTTCAAGATCTTCTTAAACAGGAACACTATTTACCGTAACTGATAAAGTCTCTTGTTGTATAGAATAATTCTGTAAATAAAACATATACAAAATGGTTGGGTTTTTAGCGGCAGGTCTTTACATCCTGTGTCTGGTTAATCTGGTGATTCTGGTGGTGGTATTGTTCAGAATCAGCAAAACCGGAGCGGGAAAGATTATTTCCCGATTGAATGTGCTGGAAGCGCATGTCTTCAGAATAAATGAATCTGTACGGGAGGAGCTCAGGGTCAACAGGGAGGAAGCAATGTCCATGAGCAAATCAAATCGCGAGGAGCTGAGGTTGTCAGTTTTGGAGTTTCGGCAGGAGCTTACAGAAGCTTTGAGATCGATGTCTGTTCAGAATCAGCAAAGTATCTCCGGAATGCAGGAAAAACTGGAGCGGATTTTTTCGGGATTCCAGGATGTTTTTGATCGAAATGTGCATTCGTTTAATGAGCTGCAGCGCGAAAAGTTTATGCGTCTGGAGCAACGTATGCAGGATCTTGTTCAATCTACCGAGGGAAAACTGGAGGCAATGAGGATCACGGTAGATGAGAAGCTGCAGAAGACGCTTAATGAACGAATCGGTCAGTCTTTTGAAATTGTAAACCGGCAATTGGAGAGTGTCCAGAAAGGTCTTGGAGAAATGCAGCTACTGGCTCAGGATGTCGGAGGGCTCAAGAAGGTATTGTCAAATGTACGTACGAGAGGAATTCTGGGTGAGATCCAGCTAAAAAGTCTGCTGGAACAGATTTTATCTCCGGTTCAATATGCGGAAAATGTAAGGACAAAGAGTGGCTCCGCAGATGCAGTCGAATTTGCGATACGATTTCCGGGAAGAAGCGATCAGGAAGGTGAAGTTTTTCTGCCCATTGACTCGAAGTTTCCTTTGGACGTATATAGTAAACTGCAGGAAGCATATGATACAGGTGATCCGGCCCACATTGAGATTGCAGGGAAGCAGCTGGAACAGGTTATCAGAAAATCAGCCCGTGATATTCGGGACAAATATATAGATCCGCCTCATACAACAGATTTTGCCGTGATGTTCCTGCCTGTTGAAGGGTTGTATGCAGAGGTGGTGCGAAAAACGAGCTTGATTGAATTGCTGCAGCGTGAGATGAAAATAATAATAACCGGACCTACCACTCTTGCAGCGATGCTTAACAGTTTTCATCTGGGCTTCCGGACGCTGGCGATTCAGAAAAGGAGCGGTGAGGTCTGGCAGGTTCTCGCTGCTGTTAAAGCAGAATTTGCAAATTTTGCCGCGATGCTCCAGAAGGCCAAGGGCAATATTGATACAGCTTCCGGGCAGCTTGAGCAGGTACTGGGAGTGAGAACGAGGGCAATCGAGAGAAAGCTCAGAGAAATAGAGGCAGCTTCTCCCGAAGATACGGAGCGTCTGCTTTGGGATAATAAAAACCCCGAGAAATAAATAATCAAAAAAATGATTGTTTGCGTAAAAACTAGTTGATTTGAAAAATAAGGACCGGATTGAGGAAAACCAAAAGGAATATGCATATCGTGTATGATTTTGCGTTTTGCTTTTGAAGTGGGTATTGTTATTCCTCGTAATTTTATAGCTTAAAATAAAATCTGCAATTGAAAACATTCCGCAGTATCCGAAATATAATAGTGGCTGTTTGTATTGCGGCCGGTACACTTTTGGTGATTACTGCCGGCATTGCGTACTTCTATCGCGGAAAAATAATGAATCTGCTTGTTGCGGAAATGAATAATTATCTGGCAGCAGATGTTGAAGTTAATAAAATGGAGCTCAGCATGCTTGAGCACTTTCCTTACCTTTCTTTGTCGTTTAGTGATGTCCGGATAAAAGAACCAGAGGGATTTTCAAACGGACATCTGGCTATTGCCCAGACACTTTATCTTGCTTTTAATCCATTGGATTTGCTGCAGAAGAAATATGAGATAGAACAAATCATACTTGAAAGAGCAGTTGTCAATGTAACGATTGATCGTGAGGGGCGTGGTAATTATTCTATACTGAAAACACAGGATGACACTTCTTCTGATGCATCCATGAGCTTTGCTCTCAAAAAGATTGAATTAAGAGATGTTCTTGTGAACTTTCGATATGATCCGGGGATGCAGTATTATAGTGTTTTGCAAAAACATGCAGAAGCCAGGCTTAGCCAGCAATCGGATTTGCTGGAAATCGGCCTGAACGGAGATCTGCATATTTACGATATCGTAATTGCAGGTCAGTCTTATTTCAGAGAAAAACCAGTAAGCATCAGAAGTAAGCAAACGTATTCCTTTAAGAATAAGAATCTGGAAATAATGCCCTCTGATCTTATTATATCAAATTCGGGATTTCACCTTGCCGGTAGTTTAAATTTTATGGACAAGAGCCTGATAGATTTGAGTTTTCAGGGCGATAAGGGAAAGATCCAGACATTGATTTCGGTGCTTCCTGCGTCTGTAACAAGCCATCTGGCGAGTTATCAGAGCGAAGGCAATGTTTATTTTAACGGATCCATAAAAGGGGAACTATCCTCACGAAATAATCCTCTTATTACAGTAGATTTTGGTTTTGAAAATGCCAGAATTCGTAATGCAGAATATAAAGGAGAAATACGGCAGGCGAACTTAACGGGATCTTTTACTAATGGAGACGGACGAAAAGCGGAAACTTCTGAGTTGCGGATTAGTAAATTCAATGCTGTTTTTCAGGATATGCCTGTAAAAGGTTACTTTGTCATGACAGATTTTGAAGATCCGTTATATGAAGTCTCCTGTAATGGCACCATTGATCTTGCTTCATTTATCAGGTTTTATCCGATAAGTACTCTTGAACAGGCTAGCGGGACAATACATACGGATTTTTATTTCATGGGGCGTCCGGATGATTTGAAGAAATTTCCCGAGAAAATAATTACTTCCGGAGAAACGAAAATATCAAATGCGTCTTTTTTATTCAGGGATCTTGCTTACAGGCTTAATGACTTTAGCGGAAATCTGCTGTTTAATCGAAATGATGTAGCAGTAAATGATTTTAAAGGAAAAATCAACGGCAGCGATTTTTTATTAAACGGATATTTCCGAAATCTGATTCCCAGGGTATTATTTGATGAAGAAGTTTTGCAGGTAAATGCATCTCTTAAAAGCTCGAAACTGAATATCAATGATTTTATAATCACTGATTCAACTTCCCGCATGGATAATGTATCGGGTGAAATGCCTTTAAAAACCCAAGAACGTCTTTCTGTAAATCTGGATCTGAAGATTGATAGTCTGATTTACAATAAACTGTCGGTAGCCAATATGAAAGCAAAACTGGTTCTCAGGCAGAATGCTGCTATTCTTAATGATTTTTCAGTGAAATTTGGCGAAGGAACCCTGGGTGGAGATATTGCTTATACAATGACAGAAAAGCCAGTTGTCAAAATGCTGGTTTCTGCCGATAATATTGATGTGCGTAAGCTCTTTTATGTTTTTGACGATTTTGATCAAAGTTTTATTACCCAGACAAATCTTCGTGGAACTCTTGGCTCGTCTGTTGACCTTATTATACCGCTGGATCAGGAAAATAATGTAGATTATACGGGGTTGGTTGGCAAAATTTCCCTGAAGATCAGTAACGGAGAGCTAATCGGATTTAGTCCGATGCAAAAATTAAGCTTATTTGTTGATGAGAGGGACCTGTATAATGTGCGGTTCTCTGAACTGACAAACGAGCTGATTGTGAAGGATAACAGTATCTATATCCCTGAGATGCAAATTAGCTCCAATGTATCCCATATTACTGTTTATGGTACGCATACGTTTGACAATTATCTGGATTATAAGCTTACTGTACCTTTGAAAAATTTCAGGAAAAAGGATAAAGACGAAGCGTTTGGCGCCATAGAAAATGATCATAGAGGAAACACACTGCTTCATCTTACGATCAAAGGCCCCGGTGATAATTTCAAGGTTTCGTATGATACCAGAAGAACCGGGCAAAAGATTCGGGAAGATCTGAAGAAAGAAAAGGAGGAGATTGGGAATTTGCTTAAGGGGAAGCAGGTTTCTGAAATTACAAAAAAAGAGCCTGCGCTTAATGATGAAGAATTTTTTGAGTTCTGATACGTTTCTGTCAATGGATCAGGATCTTTCATTTTTTTGATTTGTGTCTTTAATTCTTACTTTTGCGTGATTATTTTTTACAACCTTAATTTTTTTAGCAGCTATGAAAAAAATGCTTGCCACATTTGTGGCATCCTCGTTAGTCCATGTCGGATTTGCACAAAACGAACTGATCTATCAGGAATCTTTTGAGGATACCCTTAATTTTTCCGGTACTTATTCATCAAAGTTCCGAAGTTCTCCCAATGATCACTTTTCCTGGACAGACGGGGCCAATATATCCAATACCACGTTGCCATATTCCGGTTATGATGGGAATTTATTCTGGGCTTCTGAAGATGTTGATCATCTTGGTATAAAGGAGCAATATTTGCAGTTGGGTCCGATCCAGACTGCCGGGTATTCCGGACTTGAAGTAAGAATTATGGTTGCTGTCGGAAATGAGGCTGTAGCTAATGGAGCAAGCGGCTTTGACCGGGGCGATTCGCTGGTTGTTTATTATAGTGTTGATGGAGGTAGCTCTTTTGAACGGGGACTTAAGTTTGCTTTTGAGTATAACGGAGACGCTTTTAATGAACCGCTTCGGTTAGATAGTGATTTTGACGGAGTCGGAGACAGTACCTATCTTAAGACAAACTTTCAGGAATTCTCTTTTCCGGTTGTGTCTGCGGAAGAAGTTATTCTGAAGATTGTTTTTACCAATGATGCAGACAATGAGGAAATCGGAATAGATAATATCCGGATTCTGGGATCGGATGTGGTGACTACGGTTTTTGAAGATAATTATCAGAAAATAAGAGTTTCACCCAATCCATTTAAAGAAAGGCTTAAAATAAATCAGACCAGGCCTGGTGGCATACAAATAACAGACTCATATGGACGGGAATGGTTTTTCGGACAATATCCGGAGTATGCAGAAATCAGCACGGAGCATTTTCCGGCAGGCATATACTTCGTCAGATTACATGAAGAGGCCCGGATCATAAAGGTTATGAAGAGATAGAGAACGCAAGCCGGCAGGTTTGGTTATAGTTAATATATGGAGAGGCTGCCTGATAAGCAGTCTCTTTCTGCTTACCAGGCAGCGATAATATTATGCGGGTGATTGAGCTTCGGATTGATCTATTCTTTAACTGTTAGCCTAAAACAATAAGTTTATTCTGAATGTTACCTTGGATAAAATACATAGGTGACATATATGCAAAAGCTATTTATCCCGGCTCTCAACACCCTGACTTTGGTTTTGACCATTTTTTTTAACTACTGGGCGGCAATAGCGCGGTTTAATGGAGTTAGAGTAGAAGATGTCAGTGCTACATATCACGGTCTGTATTATCCGGCTGATTATGTGTTTTTTATATGGGGACTGATTTATCTTGGTATGGTTGCATTGCTTTCTTTTCAATGGTTTGAAACGCTTACAGGCAGGAATGGTGGTGAAATTACTGGTATTTGGCTTACCATTACGAATGTCGCCAATTCATTGTGGATTTATGCCTGGATTCATCAAATGGTGGGGCTTTCTGTCATTTTTATGTTTTTTCTTCTTATGTCTTTGCTAAGGCAGGTGGTCTTGTTCAATATGGAATGCTGGGACGCTCCGCCCCGGATTGTTTTCTTTGTGTGGTGGCCGCTTGGTACGTATTTGGGTCTTATAATTATTTCTATGTTTGTAATGATTGTAGCATTTCTTGAGCGTCAGGGCTGGAATGGCGGGCCAATAGGTCCGGAATGGTGGGCTATAGTGCTCATACTGGTAACCGGAGCTGTGTATATATCCCTGATTTTTAAGAGAAACATGCGCGAAACGGCGATTGTAGGGGCCTGGACAATTGCAGGTATTGCGGTTAAGCAATGGGAAAAGCACCCCTTTGTTGCGTATTTAAGCATTATTGTATCTTTTCTGATGATGGCTGCTGTTGTGTGGCATGGATATAAAAACAGGAAATACTCTATATTCGCCAAACTAAGCAGAAATGAATTTTAAATTTTAGTATCTTGTATTGTGCTGTTTCTTTGAATGATAACCATTGTGTTTACTTTTTCGGTATAAGTACGTATAATAAGTTACTTCTAAATGGGTTAAATTAGTGAAGAGTGTCTGATCAAAAGAAAGGTTCAATACCTGGATTATTTAAAACTATAATCTTCTATTATCAAAAATCATTTGCAAAGACAGGAGAGAAACGTTAACCGAAAGTCTTTAAACCAGGGTAGATTTTGATTGGCGCGGCTGAAACTTTTAATCATTCAACTTAAACTTTTGACTGTATGAAGACATCCTTTTTAGACTACTACAAGGTGATTTTGCAAAAAGTTAGTTTTGACCGTAAGTTATTTAAAAAAGAGTACAGGAAGGCGATTGAGACATTACAGGAGTCGGAAGCAGGAATATTGAAGCGTTGGATCAGAGAAAATAATATTAACTCGCCAGGTGCTGTCAAATCAAAGACTATGCAATTGAAAGGTCAGAACTAGCATCAAACAAGGATATCATTTAATCGGGGGCGTAAGCCCCTTTTTTATGCTATACAAAAGAAGAGAGAAGGAGTAAAAAAGGGCTGGGAGCGAAAAATCCGCTTTTATCAGGATTAAGTCGCCCTGATTTGTCGACCTTCCGCCGTTAACCTGTCATATGACGAGGCCCGTAAGGGTGCGGCCTGCTCTTCAAACCAGTTGTGACCGGTTTTTGATGTTCTATTGATTTTTCATTTGAAACCCAACCCTGATATAAATTTAAGCACAGTTTCAGAGTATGTCAACTGAATTTCCATATATCTTTTATTGTTTTGATGAGGATTATTTTGCTTTGTGCAATTTTCAAATATGGAATTCCAAACTCCGTACATAATTTTGTTCCTATTTTAACTTAAAGTATTTTTGGAGTTGAAAATTTATCCTACCAAATGGAAATTAAAACTAAATCAATGGCCAGAGATACGAAAATCTTTGATATCATCGCAAGAGAGCGGAAGAGACAGGAGGAGGGACTTGAATTAATTGCCTCTGAAAACTTTACCTCTATGCAGGTAATGGAAGCTATGGGAAGTGTTCTAACCAATAAGTATGCAGAAGGATTACCCGGAAAGCGATATTATGGGGGATGCGAGATAGTAGATGAATCAGAGAGTCTGGCTATTGAACGTTTGAAGGAGTTGTTTGGAGCAGCCTGGGCAAATGTGCAGCCGCATTCCGGAGCACAGGCAAATGCTGCGGTAATGCTTGCATGTCTTAACCCGGGTGATACTATTCTGGGATTTGATCTTTCTCACGGCGGACACCTGACGCATGGTTCTCCTGTTAATTTTTCCGGAAAGTTGTACCGCCCTGTTTTTTATGGAGTGGAGAAAGAAACCGGAATCATTGACTTTAATAAGGTCGTTGATATTGCAAAAAAAGAAAAGCCGAAATTAATTATCTGCGGAGCTTCTGCTTACTCAAGAGACTGGGACTACAAAACACTAAGAGAAGTAGCTGACAGTATAGGTGCTCTGCTGATGGCTGATATTTCCCATCCTGCCGGCCTTATAGCAAAAGGATTATTGAATGATCCGATACCTCACTGTCATATTGTAACAACTACTACTCACAAAACATTGAGAGGACCGAGAGGTGGAGTAATCATGATGGGGCAGGATTTTGATAATCCTTTCGGGCATAAGACACCCAAAGGAGAAACCAGAAGTATGTCAAGTCTGCTTGATATGGCTGTATTCCCTGGTACTCAGGGTGGGCCGCTGGAGCACGTGATCGCGGCAAAGGCTGTTGCTTTTAACGAGGCATTGTCAGATGAGTATAAGGAGTATGCTGTTCAGGTTAAAAAGAATGCGGCTGCCATGGCACAGGCTTTTGTAAACAAAGGATATAACATTATTTCCGGAGGTACTGATAACCATCTGATGCTGATTGATCTCAGAAACAAAGGTGAGATTACCGGAAAACTGGCCGAAAATACGCTCATTAAAGCGGATATTACCATCAATAAGAATATGGTTCCTTTTGATGATCGTTCTCCGTTTGTTACTTCTGGTATGAGAGTAGGTACTGCGGCCGTAACAACAAGAGGAATGAAAGAAGATGATATGGCCAGAATTGTTGAGCTAATCGATCTTGCCCTTATAAATCATGCCAATGAAGTTAAATTGGATGAACTGAAGGCTGAGGTAAACAGCTGGATGAAACAGTTTCCGCTGTACTAAAAGGATACTCTACGGACAAAATAGTTTTTGCTATAAAATGTCCGCATTTAAAACAATCAGCAGGCAAATTTTTCGTTTTGCCTGCTGACTATAAATACTAATTCATGATGCAGGATAGCGGTGGTAAAGAAATGGCCTTTATGGACCACCTTGAGGAGTTGCGCTGGCATCTGCTCCGAGGCATAGTGGCAGTTTTCATTTGTATGATACTCGCCTTTGTCAACATGAAGTTTATCTTCAAGAATGTAATTCTGGCTCCCGCTCAGGCAGATTTCTGGACCTACAAAGTTTTATGCAAGCTTAGCAGCGTTACATGCGTCGATCAGCTAAACTTTGCTCTGCAGAGCCGGCTGCTTTCCGGGCAGTTTACCATGCATTTTGTCGCCTCTTTTACCATCGGCTTTATTATCGGATTCCCTTATTTGTTTTGGGAAATATGGCGTTTTATTAAACCAGGGCTGTATCTCAATGAGAGACAGGGGGCACAGGGTACGGTATTGTTTGTCACAGCACTTTTTGCGATAGGAACACTTTTTGGATATTTTGTTATCGCTCCTATGTCCATTAACTTTCTGGCAAACTATACACTGGACGAGTCTATCGTTAACGAATTTGATATAACTTCCTATGTCGGGACTTTATGTATGATTGTATTGGCCGGCGGACTCATGTTTCAGCTCCCTGTTGTGGTTATGGTGCTTAGCAAGATAGGGGTAATGACTCCTGCTTTCATGCGAAAATACAGAAAACACTCGATAGTCGTGCTAATGATTATTGCTGCAATAATTACTCCTTCACCCGATGTCTTAAGCCAGTTGCTGGTTGGTATCCCGCTTTATTTACTGTACGAAATGAGTATTTTTATTTCGGCAATAATGAATAAGCGTCGGGAGCAGGAGACTGCTGTCGAAAAAATCAATAATTACCCAAACGTATTAAAATAAAGAATTTATGAAGATCGCTATAGGCGGGGACCATGCTGGTTTTGATTATAAAACGATGCTGACCGGGTTTTTAAAAGAATTGTCAGCGGAAGTGATTGATATGGGACCATATTCATGTGATTCGGTTGACTATCCTGACTTTGCTCATCCTCTGGCAGAGGCAGTAGAAAAGAAAACTGTTGATATGGGGATTTTAATCTGTGGCAGTGGAAACGGCGTAGCAATGGCTGCCAATAAACATCAGGGAGTCAGGGCTGCTTTGTGCTGGAACTCCGAACTGGCAGAGCTTTCCCGTCAGCATAATAATGCAAATGTTCTGTGTCTTCCAGCCAGATTTATTTCAGAGGAAGTGGCAAGAGCCTGTGTTAAAGCGTTTCTTGAGACTGATTTTGAAGGTGGCAGGCACGAAAAAAGAGTTAACAAAATAGCCTGTTCATAAAAGAACGGCTATTTTTCTTTTAGAATATATATTGGCTCCTTGCCGGATTTTTGATATTCTTTTTCCAGAATCGGAATGTGAAAGAAAATTTTTTCCATCTTATTTTCGCGATCAATAATTACGTAGGGAAGATCCTTTTTAAAATTAAGATACAGAGCAGAAAGATGCTTCATGTTGCCAAAGTCACCAAAGTGCCTTTCTGCCAGGGACCAGTTGTAATAAGGCGTTGCCAGGCTTGAGTTAAGATAAAGTCCGGGATCGTGACCAACTACCAGTATTTTTTTCCCTGTGATGACAGCCTCATATTCTGCCGGAACCGGCCCCACGTATAAACTTTCCCGGAGTTCGGATGAATAGTTGTTTAGAAAGATCCCATTGAGAGCTGGTATGCACAATATGGTAAACCAGAAAAATAATTTGGGAAGAATTTTGCCAGTGGCCAGAAGAAATATGTGCGCACTGAAAAAAGCGAATATCGGTACCAGAATATATAGCTGAGAAGGAGAAATAGTTCTGCTGATAAGGATTGTGCAGGTTCCGCCGACCAGTAGAATCAACATGGACTTGATACCATTGAATTGAAAATTAATATATCCGGACCGGTTGTTGAGAATGACAAATGCTATAAACAACAGAAGTAATGGCAGAGCTGCAACAACCAGGAAGACTGTGTATGAAGAGTAGGTGGTTACCGGGAGAGCAAAGAATGAAAGAAACAGGTTATGATTCAATTCTTCAAAGCTATCGGAAAACAGATGATATAATGATAATACTGACAGAGGAAGCAGAAAGCCGGTTGAGGTCAGCAATATTTTCCGAAAGGACAGAGATGTAAATAAAAGAAGAACAAACAGAAAAAAGGGAAAGAGAATTATATTGGGAAAATAAAACAGACTTGACACGGCTATGAGGACACCCAGGTATAAAAGCCCTTCATCGCTGGTTTTAAATTTGACTTGAATAATTGTCAGGTAAATGGCCGGCAGAATAAAGGTAAGGGATAGTAATACAGGCGGTAAAGAGTAAAAGTCTATAAAGAGACATGAAAAGAGTATGTAGAAAAGTCCCGGAAAGCTGGATTTTTCATTGTATAATGCCATACGGTTGCACATGTAGTTGAAAAAAACAGCCTGGAGATAGACGAGAATAGTGCCTGATATTCTGAGAGCGGATAGTGATTTTCCAAATATGCCGGTCAGGAAGGAATACACCGTGCCGGAAAGCGGCTCCAAATTGGTCCAGACATCTTTGTAAAGCGTGAATCCTGCCGAAAGCTTTTCTCCGATCAGCATCCATTCCAGTTCCTGATAAGTAACAGGGATATCTGTCAGATAAAAGGGGATTCTGAGAATAAGCAATATGAACAAGAGAGAGATAATCCTTAAAGGATCTGTATATTTGAAAAAATTCACCAAAACAATAACCTTTCTTTTATATTTGGTATAGTTTTAAACCAGTACTTTTTCTATAAGTTTGGGTAAATATATCAATTAAATAAATTACAATGGAATCTCAGAGGCAGCAGAAATATTCTAAATTATTGCAGAAGGAACTGGCGGCAATCTTCCAGCAGGATGCAAAAAGTATGTTTGGGAATGTTTTCATAACTGTTACCGATGTAAAAGTGAGTCCGGATCTGGGCTTTGCCAAGGTATTTCTCAGCTTTCTGATGGTCTCTGACAAGAAAGAGGAGCTAAAGAAGGTAAAAGAAGTAAAAAGCAAAATCAGGGGAATACTTGGCTCGAAAATCCGCTCCCAGGTTCGTATAATTCCCGAGATCGAGTTTTATCTGGATGAGTCACTTGATCACGCTGCTAAAATGGAAAATCTGTTTAATAAGATCAGCAAACCAGCAAGGGGTGAGGATGCTTCGGAACAAAATCCGGAAGATTAAAAGTTGGAATAGTAACATAGTCGATAGAAGGAATACAAATCATTGAATGTCCCATTTTTTATAGCGAGACGGTACTTTTTTTCGGGGAAGAAGAAAAATTTTATTAATATAATTTCGATTCTTTCCATGCTGGTAGTTGCGTTGGGGACGGCTGCCCTTGTGATAGTGCTTTCTGTTTTCAACGGACTCGAAGGATTAATCAGAACATTGTACAGCACATTTGATCCGGAGATTAAAGTGGCGCTGGTGAGTGGTCGGGCATTTGATAATGATCCGGCAATGCTGGAGAAGATATACTCGCTTGAGGGAATAGATATTGTAAGTGAGGTATTGGAAGAAAATGCCCTCATCGAGCATCGGGATGATCGCCGGGTTGTTAAGGTAAAAGGAGTTTCTGACAATTTTGTCAGGCAGGGGCGTATGGACTCCGCCATTGTAGAAGGCGAATTCGTACTTAACAGAGGCAGGCGGCCGTATGCTGTTATAGGACGGGGAATACAATATAGCCTTAATGTAGGCCTGAATAATGATTTCTATCCGCTCAAAATAAGTTTTCCTAATAACCGGAAAGTACTCAATCCGACAGCCAGTGATATGCTGATCTCAAAATTTATTCCGGTCAGCGCCGTATTTGCTATCGAAAAGCAATACGATGACAATTATGTGTTTACCCCGCTGTCATTTGCAGAAGAGCTTTTTAGTCTTCAGGGAAAGATTAATGCACTGGAAATAAAAACCAAAAAAGGATTTAAGGTAAGTGAGGTAAAAAAACAGCTGAAAAAAATACTCGGAGAAGAATTCCTTATTCAGGATTCGGATGAGCAGCATGCCAGCCTGTTGAGAGCTATCAAGATCGAGAAGCTGTTTGTTTTTATAATTTTTACATTTCTTCTGCTGATTGCTTCGGTTAATATCTTTTTTTCACTGACGATGCTGAGTATCGAAAAAAAGAAAGATGTGGCAATTATGCTTTCGCTGGGGGCGGGGCGATCAATGATTAGAAATATTTTTCTTACCGAAGGGTTGATGATTGCGTTGACAGGGGCCTTTGCCGGGCTTTTTCTTGGCTTTATAGTCTGTACATTGCAGCAGCAGTTTGGCCTTGTCTCAATGGGTATGGAGACGTCCGTTGTTGACGCCTATCCGGTTCGTATGAACGGCCTTGATTTTCTGTATACAGGGCTTATCATTGTGATATTGACAATTCTTCTTTCATACAGACCTGCCTTACAAGCTTCAAAAGTTAGTGTTCGGGAAAATCTTTGATATTTAACAGGCTTTGCTAGGTCTGGCGCAGAGGTTATCCACAGAGTTCCTTCTTTTTTCAACAATCATCAGGATATTGACTGAAAATCTGTTAAATTGTACGCTTGTTTTTGCGAAAAAAATGAATGTACTAACCTCAGAGCCTTTCCAAATCATATATTCATTATTTCAACATGAGTATCTGGGATATCTCTTCGAAGCATTTGCTGTTCAGGTGGATGCCAACGGAAGACTTACGTTGAAACATCAGAGCATCAGCTCAAAAAACTGTAAGGAGTTTGAGGATGGACTGGATGAAAAAGATTATAGGTTGATTAAGTTGATTGATTCAATCAGCCAGGATTCTATTGTTAAGAAATTTTATAATAAGAAAATAAGCGCCAGTGAGTTTTTTCTGAAAGTATACGACAAGGACAAAGGTGATAAAATTCTGCAGGAAACAATAGCCACCTATATAGAATCCAAAAAGACGGACATCTTTTCGTTACTGGCCAATAAGCTCATCTTCGAAATGGGGAGTGATGGAGAACCCACCTGGAAACAGGTTTATATCACTGATAAAAAGGCCACAGTCCTTTTTCACTTTGTGCGTAATGAAGATAATACCCATTATTTCCCGACGATTAAATACAATGGAGAGAAGCTTGACTTTCAGTATAAAAGCGCGATTATCATCTCCAACTCTCCGGCATGGTTATTACTGGGAGATAAACTATATACTTTTGAAAAAGATGTAGACGGAAATAAGATCAGACCGTTTCTCAATAAGAAGTTTATTGTTGTGCCCCGAAAGATGGAACAAACCTATTTTGAAAAGTTTGTTACGCCTCTGATTGCCAATTTTGATGTATTTGCGCGTGGTTTTTCAATCAATTCCGAAAGGGCAAATCCTGTCCCGGTTCTGACTTTTACAGAACTGGCGTCGGCACAGAATGCCGGCTTGTTTGACCAGGAGAATGACACTGCTGTGCTGGAGGAGGACGAAGGTAAACTGGTTTTCAGCCTTGCTTACCAATACGGCAAGCATATTTTCAGTAGTGAGACCCTGGCTCCATCGTTTGTTAAGATGGAAAAAACGGCTGATTCTTATGTGTTTCACAAGGTAAAGCGGTCACTGGAATGGGAAAAAAAGATCAAAAATGATCTTAAAGCAATCGGTCTTGAGCTAAAAAACGGAAAAAAGGTAATTGAAAAATCGCTGGCGTTTTCCTGGCTGGCTCAGAATAAGCAGGTGATCGAAGCGCTGGGCATACAACTTCGTCAGAATACCCGCGATCAGAAGAAATATTTTGTCGGGGAGTCAACTATCCGCTTAGAGGTTAATGAAGGAAAGGACTGGTTTGATGTGTATGCTACCGTGCATTTTGGAGAATTTGAGATCCCTTTTGTGCAGCTGAGAAAGTATATATTGGCTAAAAAGAAAGAATTTACGCTCCCCAACGGTGAAATCGCGGTAATCCCGGAGTATTGGTTCGCTCAGTATAGTGAACTGTTTGCTTTTATGGAAAACGGAGGAGATAGCGGACTTCTATTGAAAAAGCATCATTTGGCGCTGGTACAGGAACTGCATCAGAACAATTTCGCCTATTTCAACTTTACTGAAAAGCTGGAACAGCTCAGAAACTTTGAGGAAATAGAAGATATGCCGCTGCCTGAAGGCTTTAGCGGGACTCTTCGTCCATATCAGAAAGCCGGTTATAACTGGATGCTGTTTCTTAACAAATACAACTTCGGGGGATGCCTTGCCGATGATATGGGGCTTGGAAAGACTGTGCAGACACTAGCCATGCTGCAATATCATAAGCAGGCGGGAGCACAGGCGGCGACCTTGCTTATTATGCCTACCAGTCTGCTGTACAACTGGGAGATGGAAGCCCGGAAGTTTACCCCGGGGCTGAGAGTGTTTAATTATAGCGGTATCAATCGGGAAAAAAATGTAGCCCGCTTCGAAAACTATGATGTGATACTTACTTCCTATGGAACTATTCGAAGAGATGTTGACTTGTTGCAGGAATATTATTTCAATTATATAATACTGGATGAATCGCAGGCAATCAAAAATCCTGATTCGAATATAGCCAGAGCTGTTAATAGCTTAAAATCAAAATATAAGCTGGTGCTGACAGGTACTCCTGTCGAAAACAGCATAATGGATATATGGTCTCAAATGAACTTTGTGAATCCGGGCCTGCTGGGCGAAGCCAACTTTTTCAAGAATGAGTTCTTATATCCGATAGAAAAGAAGCAGGATGAAGTAAAATCAAAAAAGCTTCACGCGATAATTAAGCCGTTCATTTTGCGCAGGCATAAAAAACAGGTGGCAACGGAGCTTCCTGAGAAAGTGGAAAATATTCAGTATAGCACCATGACTGCAGAGCAGGAAGCAGAATATGAAAAAGTGAAATCGGAATACCGAAATCTTATTCTTGAAAGCCTGGATGAAAAAGGTATTTCCGGTTCCCGTTTCATGCTTTTCAGAGGCCTGACAAAATTGAGACAGATTGCTAACCATCCACGTTTGACCGACTCGGATTATGAGGGAGACTCAGGGAAGATGGAAGATGTTATCCATATGCTTGAAAGAGCACTTTCTGAAAATCACAAAATTTTAATTTTCAGCCAGTTTGTAAAGCACCTTGCTTTGGTTAAAGAATATCTCCAGAAACAAAATTACCAGTATGCTTATCTGGACGGATCAACGGTGGACAGGCGGGCGCAGGTAGAGCGCTTTCAGACGGATGAAAGCGTTAAGATTTTTCTGATTTCATTAAAAGCCGGAGGACTCGGGCTTAATCTTACTGCTGCTGATTACGTGTTTATTCTTGATCCATGGTGGAATCCTGCTATTGAAGCGCAGGCAGTAGACAGGGCGTATCGTATAGGCCAGAAAAATCAGGTGTTTACCTATAAGTTCATCTCAAAAAATACCGTAGAGGAAAAGATTCTCAATCTGCAACGGAATAAGCAGAAACTGGCTGAGGAGATTATCACTACGGAAGAAAGTTTTGTAAAAAGTCTCACCAGAGAAGATATTCAGTCAATATTTGATTAAAAGCAATCGCTTCTTATTTGAAAAGATAGCGTTGATAATTTATGTAGACTGTTGGGTTATAACGGATAAACGTCCTTCCGTATACTGTAAAACCTGCGCTGATATCCAGTCGGTTGCGTGAGTTCATTATAAACTGGAGACCGGGCCTTAGTTCCATATAACGTCCTTCGCGGAGATACGGAAAGAATTCAATGTTTTCGTATTGTTCATTTATATACAAGGTTGCAGCGTCATATTCTTTGTAGAGAGCTT
The DNA here is from genome assembly GCA_023392125.1 of Bacteroidota bacterium. GTDB lineage: Bacteria > Bacteroidota > Bacteroidia > Cytophagales > Cytophagaceae > SpSt-227. The sequence continues at coordinate 162,498 of JAEVZS010000007.1, read as the reverse complement.
CTATGTACAGATTAATATTTAAATCGTCGTAGCTGTTATATGCCTTGGGATAAAGCAGATAGCCGGCAGAGAATATAGCATAGCGAGCATTGCCGGATCTGAACTTTAGATTGTCTTTTTTCTGATGATACGTGGTCGGACGCATGAAGCCGGCCGTTACGTTCAGCGCCAGCTTTTTTATCAGCTTGGTGGCAATGATGCCACCGCCATATCCTGTATTATCTCCAAGAAGATGCGGTTCAGCCTCATCATGTGCTGAGTTGATATATGAGCCTTCGGCAAAGGATGCGATCCGGATATGGCCATTCGGTTCGTCATGGGAGAAAAGGCGATACCTCAGGTTTACGTGCCCGCCATCAAAGTTTAGCGGATAGTCTCTGCTGAAGCCTTGCTGATGATGGTTGGTAAAATAAGCGTATGGATTAGCCGGAAACTCCCTCTGGTGATGATTAGAGGCAGTAAGGCTACCTGTTATGGAAAGATTGTTGCTGATGCCATAATACAATCGCAAGGCATGCCAGTGTTTTCGATTGTATTCTTCCTGGTAGGTTTCCATGCTGTAGCGAATGCCGAATACTCCTCTTGGTACAGAGCTGGCAGGCTCGGAGTGTATATACAGTTCCTGACTGCATACTTTGGAGGCAAAGCAATAATTCAGACAAATAATAATCAGAAGGACATTACTCTTCATGATTGACAAGTAATATATCCTGGCCGGAAGGTTTTTTAATTGATTTTAAGGTGGTCTGCACTTCTTTGTATTCGGTTTTGGACATGAACTCTTTGCCCATTAATCGCAACCTGCTTCCGGGAGAGAGTACAGATGATGATGTATTGATGCATTGAAATGTCAGGCTACCGGTTTCAAATATCCCTGTCTGATTTATCGTAACCGGTTTGCTCAGCGTAAAACTGATATGCCTCACCGAGAACCCGGAATTGCGAACACGCTCAGCAAGCAAGTTAAAGTCAATTGCCGAGTTTCGCTTAAAATAAACGAAAGCAATGTTGTTATTAAGATCCATGCTGATTTTGTCCACTTCCTGAATTTTCCGGATAGAGTTTTCGACACTGTATGAGCACATGGAGCAGGTAAGTCCGTTAATCCCGACTTCTATAACATCAAATTGTGCAAAGGCCAGAATGTGTGTAAGCAAGGCAACGAACAATAAAGAGAGTTTGCGTATCATTGATTACATTGAATTTAGCAGCCAGATTAAAGTTACAAATAATTAAGAGGACGTTCAAATATGGTAAAACCCTACAACGCTCAAAATGGGAACTTGTTGAGTACAGTATCGGAATTACTGTTCCGGAGAACTAAAAAAGCCTGTTTGCAATTTTCCTTATGCAGTGTTTTCATGTATTTCACTACTTTTGTACAGATAGTTAATTGCAACGGTGAAAGTAAAAGATTTTATAAGTATATATAAGTCAGATAGTCTGGTAAGATCTGTCGCAGATAAGCTTTTGACATCCGGTGATAAAAAATTCAGGCTTAAGGGCTTGTCCGGTAGCATGGATGCAGTTATGGCTGCGGCTTTTTATTACCTTTTTCCCAGACCAATGTTATTTATAATGCATGATAAGGAAGAAGCTCATTATTTTTTGAATGACCTTCAGAGCCTGGTGGAGCATGAGAGTGTATTATTGCTGCCTTCTTCCTATAAAAAAGCGTATCAGTATGAGGAAGTTGAAAATGCCAATGTCCTTCTGAGGGCAGAAGTGCTCAATCAGATAAATAGCAGGAATGCGGACGAAGGTATTATGATTGTTTCTTATCCGGAAGCGCTTTCTGAAAAAGTAATTAACAAGCGTTCGCTGGTCGAAAACACATTCACAGTACGTTTAGGCGAATCACTGGATATTTCTTTTCTTTCCGAACTGCTTATTTCCTATGATTTTGAGAAAACCGATTTTGTGCTGGAGGCTGGTCAGTTTGCAGTACGGGGGGGGATTATAGACATTTTTTCCTATGCCAATGAGCTGCCTTATCGCATTGAGCTGTTTGGGGATGAAGTAGAGAGTATACGCACCTTCAATCCGGATTCACAACTTTCCATCGAAAGTAAAACCAGTTTCTCCCTGGTGCCCAATGTTCAGACCCGTCTGTTGCAGGAGCAGCGGGAGCCCCTATTGAAGTTTCTTCCCGAAAATACAGTTATATGGATGAAGGATGCGCAGCTGACGTTTGATGTAATCAGGAATACGTATGAGCGGGTTAAAAAAACGTTTGAAGAAATCAGAAAGGCGAATGGTGGAAACAGGCTGATCACCAATCCGGAGGAGCTTTTTGAAAGTCCGGAAGTTTTTGAACAACTTCTCGACGAATACAGGATCCTTGAGTTTGGCAATCGTTTTTACTGGCCGAAGGCGGAAGAAGTAGAGTTTTATTCAAAGCCTCAGCCATCATTTAATAAAGAATTTTCTTTGCTTGTCGAAAATCTGAATGATATGCAGAGCAAAGACTATACGAATATTATAGTTGCGGAATCGCACAAGCAGATTGAAAGACTTACTGCCATAATAGAGGAATTGGACTCGTTTGTGCGTTTTCAGAATCTCAATGTTTCACTCAGGCAGGGATTTATCGATGAGCATGCCAAGCTGGTGTGCTATACCGATCATCAGCTTTTTGATCGTTTTCATGCATACAAGGCAAAGGAAAAATATAGCAAATCCAAAGCAATTACCCTGAAAGAGCTTCGGACCTTGCATCCCGGAGATTTTGTGACACATGCAGATCATGGAATTGCCCGGTTTGCAGGACTGGAAAAAGTGGAAGTAAATAACCGGCCGCAGGAAGCAATTCGATTGGTGTTCAGAGATGATGATCTTATGCTGGTCAGTATTCATCAGTTGCACAAAATCTCCAAATACAGCGGAAAAGAAGGTGGCCCGCCCGCTCTGAGCAAGCTTGGCTCAGCGGAATGGGAACAAAAGAAGTCGAAAGTAAAGAATCATGTAAAGGATATAGCGAAGGAGCTGATCCTGCTGTATGCCAAGAGAAAGGCTGCGCCCGGATATTCTTATTCACAGGATTCCTTTTTGCAGGCTGAGCTGGAGTCATCGTTTATATACGAAGACACCCCTGATCAGGCAAAAGCGACGGCTGATGTCAAGGCAGACATGGAGCTGCCTCATCCTATGGACAGGCTTGTCTGCGGTGATGTCGGTTTCGGTAAGACAGAAGTGGCTATCAGGGCAGCTTTCAAAGCTGTCTGTGATAACAAGCAGGTCGCAATTCTGGTACCTACTACTATTCTGGCGATGCAGCATTATAAAACATTTAAGGAGCGTCTTAAAGGATTGCCATGTGTAGTAGAATATGTCAACAGATTTAAGACCACACAGCAGATTAAAGAAACATTAAAGCGGGTGTCCGAAGGAAAAACCAATATCCTTATCGGGACGCACCGGCTTATAAGTAAAGACGTAAAGTTTCAGGATCTGGGCCTTCTGGTGATTGACGAGGAACAAAAATTTGGGGTAAAGGTCAAGGAAAAGCTGAAAGAATTGAAGGTGAATGTGGATACGCTGACTCTTACTGCGACTCCCATACCACGGACATTGCATTTTTCTCTCATGGGAGCAAGGGACCTATCAATTATTGCCACACCGCCGCCAAACCGCCAGCCGGTTACAACGGAGATTCATACGTTCAATGATGAAATTATCCGGGATGCTGTCAGTTATGAACTGAAGAGGGGGGGGCAGGTCTTTATGGTTCACAATCGTATCAAGGACATCGAGGCTCTCGCAGACAGGATCATAAGGCTTGTGCCGGATGCTAAGGTTGGTGTGGCGCATGGTCAGATGGAAGGTGAGCTCCTGGAAAAAATCATGATGCGCTTTGTTGAAGGAGAGTTTGATGTCCTTGTTTCAACCAATATTATCGAATCCGGACTTGATATTCCAAATGCCAATACTATATTAATCAATATGGCTCACATGTTCGGCCTGTCTGATCTCCATCAGATGCGTGGCAGGGTAGGCCGCTCCAATAAAAAAGCATTCTGCTATCTTCTTACTCCACCTGTTTCCATGTTGCCTTCTGATAGCAGGAAACGACTGAGTGCACTGGAGGAGTTTTCCGACCTGGGAGATGGATTCAAGGTCGCGATGCGGGACCTTGATATCAGAGGGGCCGGTAATCTGTTGGGAGCAGAGCAAAGCGGCTTTATAAATGATATAGGCTTTGAGATGTATCAGAAGGTTCTGAATGAGGCTGTGATGGAGCTGAAGGAAAATGAGTTTCAGGATTTATTCAGAAATGACCTTCAGAAAATAGCAGCGAAAGCGTTGGTCCGGGATTGTGTAATAGAAACAGATATGGCGGTTGTAATTCCGGATACCTATGTTGCCAATATTTCAGAGCGACTGAGTCTTTATAATACACTGGACAATACAAAAACTCCTGAAGAGCTTAATGAGTTGCGTGATACTGTAAAAGATCGTTTTGGCCCGCTTCCCCGGGAGGTAAGTGAGCTGTTTGAAACAGTCCGTTTGCGCTGGCTTGCTGAGCAGCTGGGCTTTGAAAAAGTAACATTGAAAAATGAAACCATGCGTTGTTATTTTGTCTCCGAGAATAGCGATACGTATTTCAAATCGGATATTTTTGGCGCTATTCTCCGTTATGTTCAGTATAATGACAAAGTGAGCCGGTTAAAAGAGGTTAATAAAAAACCTCTGCTTATACTTGATGATGTTGGCAGTATAGCCAGAGGTATAGAGTTGTTCGAACTGATGCTGGCTGTGCCGGCTGTCAATAGCTAAGTTTCAGGGTTAGGCTGGCTGTTGTGCAAATGATCGCGTTATAGGTATTTTTGATGGTAAAATTCAAAGAGAAAATCTGAAGCTCAAAAATCACAGCGCAGCTTTCAACGAGAGGTGAACTTTTCCAAAGTTCCCTTTATCCTATATAGAATCTCAGAATAAGAGGAAACGTATTGTAAGTTGTCGTATAGATAAATAGCTGTTTCATGATTAATGTATAAGGAGTGAGAAGCTTAGTGTTTGCCGGGTAGTCAATGAGGCTTATTCTTCGTTTTGCGTCTCTTGGTGTGTAAAATAGCAGTTGTTATCTTTTTTTAAGTCAGCGATCTGATACTGAATGACCTGATCCTGTTTTAAGTTTTTAGTTACAGAAAATAAAATAAAAGTTCCCTGATGTGGTTAGTAGATATAGAAGAAGTACAAAAAAAACTTTTTTTTGTAACTTTATTTCATTTGCGAAGTATATTAGGGGCGTTATAATAGGCAGAGTTTCATGGGGAACTTCCTGTGGCTAAGTATTTAGTATTGAGATTTTATAATGGTACAAAATAAATATTTAGTATTAATATTCTTGAAATTTGCCATGAATCAGGAATAATTTGTATATTTACAGACTACTTTGGAAAAATATTATTAATTAACAGGTTATGAAGAAAGTTCTAAGAGTATTTAAAGGAGCAGGTTTCTTCCTGGCAGGGGCTGTGATATTCAGTTCTTGCGGTGGTGGCGGGAATCCCACCAGTTCCAATCCCGGTAAAGTCAGTACTGTGACGGGCCTGGCTTATAATGAGGAAGAAGGGTTTCAGGTAAGCGATTATAAAGGTCAGCCAGAAGGTCCAAACCTTGTATATATTGAGGGTGGTCGTACTGTTCTGGGGACTTTTGAGGAAGATTTGCTTAAGACCGGTGATAATGTAGAACGTACAGTTACTGTTGCATCATTCTATATGGATGAAACAGAAATTGCCAACATTCACTGGCTGGAGTACTTGTTTTATATTCAGAGAGACTCTTCAGAGGAGTTTTTCCAGGCTGCACTTCCTGATACTACTGTATGGGCGAGTGAGCTTGCATATAATGATCCCTATGTTGATCATTATCTGAGATATCCTGGATTCAGATATTTTCCTGTAGTCGGAATTTCCTGGATTCAGGCAAACGATTTCTGTGTATGGAGAACCCAGGTTGTTAATAACCAGCTGGCTCTTAATGCCGGAATCGAACCTCCGCAGGATAATGGCGGAAGGATTCCTCTTGAATCCGGAGTTGTATTACCTAACTACAGACTTCCTTCTGAAGCAGAGTGGGAATACGCTGCTCAGGCTTTGATCGGTAACCAATGGCTTGATGAGAATCAGACACATAAGAGATTGTATCCATGGGATGGTCATGCGCTTAGAAATCCGTATGGCAAGCAAATGGGTATGTTTCTTGCAAACTTCAAAAGAGGTCGTGGTGACTATGCCGGTATAGCAGGAAAGCTTAATGACGGAGCCATGATTACTACCTATATCTATGAGTATCCGCCAAATGATTTTGGTTTGTACAATATGGCCGGAAACGTTAATGAATGGGTTTATGACGTTTATCGTCCATTGTCTTTCACTCAGGTGGATGATCTTAACCCTATCAGAAGAAACGGATTCCTTGACGAAGAAAAAGGTTATGATAAAGCGGGATACCAGTCGCTTATTGATGATCACGTAAGAGTATACAAAGGAGGAAGCTGGAAGGATGTTGCATACTGGATGTCTCCGGGAACAAGGAGATATCTTGCAGAAGACTCTTCTACTGCAACGATCGGTTTCCGTTGTGCCATGATTCAGGCTGGTACAAACTTCTAAAATAAAGCTGTTAATTAAATTCTATATGAAAGCGACTGTCCACGGGCAGTCGCTTTTTTTATATCAGAGCTCTTTACAGTTTTTAATGTAACCTCTGGTGGAAATAATGAGTATTAGATAGAATTGTGGCACAATCCTTTTTTGGGCCTTTAATATATGTTAGTGCTAAACTTTAATCATTGAATTATGAAATTCAGATTGTTTGTGATATTTTTTATCGGCTGTTGTATACATGGATATTCCCAGCCTTCTGATACGTATATAGTGGCGGATAACACACACCATCTGTTTTCCTGTGAAGACTCTTTGCTTACACTGGAAAGTATTTATTACAAGGCAGGTATCAGGGATCTAAATGATCCGCAGGCTACTGTTGATGATTTCATTTTGAGAAGAGTAGATGGTAGTATGATTCTCGAGGAGCTGATCGAACCAATACGTTACAGTGAGCATGATCAGGTTTTTGTTCAAAGAAAAGAGCCGACAAATAATCATCTGGCCGGAGTCTCTATATTTCTTCGACTTGTGGAGTTGCCTGAGCGGTTATTTATGACCGATACACTAAAGTATGTGGTTGACAGAGGTGAGAAAATTAGTTTTTCCAGAGATTTTATTGTGAACTTTGATTTTGAGACAATAGGGTATACTTCACCTGGTCTTTTAGAGAATATTTCAATAACTGATGAATCTGTCGGAGAGGAGTGGCCGATTGCGGATCATTGGATTGTGGGACCAGGAACGTATAAAATCAAGGCCTTTGCTGATGTATGTGGTGCTAACAGGATCTTGTGGGATAGTTTGTATGTGTCAGTTATTGAGTCAAACTGCAGTAAGATAGAGATCAGAAATCTTCCCGGGTACTGCGAAGGAAATACTATGGATATAACTCCATACATTTATGTTGAGGGAGAGCTGGCTACATCTGAGCAGCTCGCTCAGATGTCTTTTTGGGACCGGTCGGGTATGACGTTGATTCCGGCATACAGAGAGCCGATTGACCCAACGGCTATTGCTCTTAACACAGAGGGTATTTTTCGCTTTCCATTGATTGAGATTGCCTACCAGCCTAATGTTGTCCAGGGAGTATGTGAAAACTACTTTTACAGGCTTACTTATCCTGCACCTTCTAAACTGCCTATCTCGGGGGATACGGTGTTTACGAGGAATAATGCCGGGACACTATCCACTTATACCATTGATGGCGCTTACTATGGATTTAATAATTCCTTTGATCCAGGCTTGTTTAAACGTTTGTACATCGATCCATATGATATATATGAAGGGACGGAATTCAAATTTTACACCGATCAGACCCTCAATAATGAAGTGAACGCTGCCTCGCTTCAGGTAGGACAGTATTTTCTTCATGCTGAAAATCTTGAGTGTCAGGTGGGTAACTCTACTTTCTGGATTGATATAAAAGAAAGAGATTTTGAGATTATCTGGCAGTCAGCGCAAAATAGCGGACAGGGATACCATACATTCCTGGCTCCGGAGTACCAGGGAGCTACGTACAGATGGATCGTATATGGCGGATCAACAGTTGCCGGTCAGAATACGAGGGAGCTTCAGGTGTATTTTTCGGAAAACATTTCCAGAGCTGTTTCTGTAAGGTGCGAAATTACGCTGCCTGCGTTAAGGACTACTGCTGGAAATGTGCTTAACTCTGCCATTTATATTGCAGAAGACGATGTTATTACAGGCGGGTTGACGGATCTTCAGGGTGAAGTAGAACAGCTGTATGCGTTTCCAAATCCTGCTCAGGGTACATTTGCCATACAGGGTGCCGGCATTTACGAATTGAAGCTCTATTCCATGCAGGGAAATCTGGTGCATTATGATGCGGCTTATTCTGCCAATACTCCGGTCAGAACAGAACTTAAAGGTTTGTTTATAGCCCAGTTAAAGCAAGGTGAGAAAACAGAACAGGTTAAAGTAAATCTGTACTGAAAAAGAGAAATCTTAGGTCGTCAGAAGCAGGTTTTAGCTGCGGCGAACAATATTATAAAAACAAAAGGGGATAATTTATTATCCCCTTTTGTTTTTATAAGCTAACAACGGTTAGTTAAAATATTTTTTTAAAATATTGATTAGGGAATCATCAGGGACTTGCTTGTATTCATATGTTTTCATTACATCAATCATTTCCTGGACCATCAGAGGATTAAACCCAAGACGAAATCCAATCTCCATACAAAGTGCTTCCTCTTCTTTAGATACTCCGCCGTCCATTTTCATCATGAAAAGCATGTCATAAAGCATGGTAACACGCTCAGGTTCGGTTTCTGCAATAACAAACTCAATATTTTCCGGATTAAAAATAAGATCGGCGTGCTCTTCCTCGGTTAACCCTATACGTTTTGCAACATCAGCGATAAACTTTTTTTCATTTTCATGCCATTTGCCATCAGCCTGTGCCAGGCGTACAAGATTAAGTATATGACTTTTTCTTTTATCACTTTCCGAAAAACTGTTTAGGCGTCTTTGTGCATTTTTCATTGACTAAAAATAGTCAAATTAGCGCAAATTTTCCAGCTAGTCAGAATGAGGATTTTTATAACTGAAAGGGTTCTATGGTTATAGAGCTTACTTTGTTCAGACGAAACTCTATGATAATAGGGGCTGTTACGTATACCCACGTTTCATCTCCTGCGGCTTTTACTTCTTTCTTGTAGCCGGGCTCTCCGAGCCGGTATTTTACAAAACTGTAAAAATCGCCAAGCCGGATTGAGGAGAAAGAGATGTCATCCCTGCTTTTATAGCCTTTGAGATTTATGCGAATAATTTTACTGTCTTTGATGGTTATTGTAAGAACGGGAGATTTCCGGTCTTTCGGGTCTGTGTAAAAGGCGTACCATTCATTGGTTTCATCATCAAGACCGGATTGCACGGGTTTGCCAAACTTGTGTTTCGCATCTTCAAGAGTACTATAAAAGCTTATTCCGGCTATGGACAAACAGGCACCGGTTTTAGTCGGATAGCCTGCCTCGTTATAGCAGGTTAGTTTCTTGTCCGTATAAAACTCGTGGGCTTTATATTGAACAGGTTTTGCAGAGGATGCTTTTTTTACATAGCTCTCTGTGCCAAGGTTGCCTGTCAGGCTGAACTGATTGTCTCCGTTAGTCTTTACTTTGTACTGGACCTTTGACTTTTTGTCTGAACTAATGGTAAAAGGCTCCTCAGAAAGATAAAGCTTTGATTTATCCAGAAGATAGTAATTATAAACCTCCAGAACTTTTGTGTCTGAGCCTTTGAAATATATTACTGAATGATATATGGTTGAGTCAATTTCTGCAATTCCTTCATATTTGTCATTTGACCATTGCCACGTTCCTGTTAAATCCTGTGTATATGTTGTAAACGAATAAATAAGCAGTATAAAAAGAAACGGAAAAACTTTCATGATTAACGAGGCCTTTTTCTATTATGTGAGAAGTCTAAATATAGGAAGTTTGTACGTATTTTTTTAGCCCGGGATTTGCATTATACGGGGTAATTCTTTGACTATTTTAATTGCTTTTGCAGGGATGAATGTTAGGGTTTATCTGAGGTGTACAGCCTCGAGAGAAGATGATTGATCAGGGTTTTAAAATAAGTGCCGTTGTCATATCCCAGCCAGTTCATTTCACGTGTTTCGTTTTTTTCGAGATGATCGTAGCGGAGTGGAGTGATGTATCCGGCGTAAGAACCGTTGAATGAGGTTATAATAAATGGCAGCGGACTGTTCTGCTGATAGATTTCGCTGGCAATAACGCCTGAAAAATCGCAAGGTGTGCCAATCAACGATATATCACCAAGTTTCAGATAAGAAATAAATAACGACTGAGAACCGAGCAGCTGCCTGAAAATCCATGGACGTAACGCCCAGTCCTTAGTTATGCGAGGTGAGGTTTCTTTCAGTAGCAAATCAATATTGCCTGACTGGATCTGCAGGGTATCTGGGGAAGATTTGTGTCGGTGCGGTGCGTCCAGTATCTTATGAGCGATGGCTTTGCCTATATGTCCTGTACATTCATAATCAGTAAGACCATGGCAATTGTTAGTCATGCTTCCGACAGATCCGGCAATAAAGGCTGCCATATCGTATCCCCGGTGTTCAAGTTCGTAGCATAGTTCGCCAGGATAGTCGGCAGAGATCTGGTTTATTTTATGACTGATACAATTGGCATGAGCACCATAGCTGACCAGAATAGCTTTCCGGTTTTGCTGACCGGTAATTACAGTATAGCGTATCGTGTTGTCAGTAGTATCATCGCGGACTATCCGGTTGGCTATATTTTCAGGATGTGACGTTTCATAATAAGAAATGCCGGCGGGCTGACGATTAGCGTGTGCTTCGTTAATAAGCTGAATAATTGTGTTACCCAGATGTCGTACGTATTCGTGGCTATAGCTTCCGGCAATAAAACGGGCTGCGGGTCCTTTCAGCCATCCCCCGGGACCATTGTGGGTATGGGTAGCGGAAAGGAACAGGGTCTTCATATAGGACGCGCCTAGTGAATCTTCCAGATACTGGTATATAGCGGGAGGAAAGATGAGCAGATCAATTGTAACCAGAGTTGCCTGACTTATACCGTTATCGAAGGCAAAGGCTCTTGCATAAATCGTATCATGCACTGACTCATAGTTGTCTCTGATGCCGTAGGAAGCGATTGGTACTTTGACTGGTGGCAGAATCGGGCTCTTGGCCCATCCGGCCATTAGTATGCCTTTATCTGTTGTCTGATTTTCGATGCTGTCGATTCGTGCAAGCATTTGCTGATAGAAGGGCATCGAGGTGTATGGATCCTGATCATAAGACTTAATTAAGGAAAGAGTCACAAGGGAAAGAAAAATACAAAATATGATCAGACAGTTAATGAATCGCCCCATTGAAAATAGAAATGGTTTTTATCAAAAAAACAAAATTTATTCCAATGTAGCTCCGGCCGGAGAAAAAAATAAAAAGGTATTGTGGGTTAGGCAATACCTTTTACATAGTTAAAGCAGATAAAAAGGGGTATTTTTTATTTAACTATAACTTTCTCGGAATAACTGGCACTAGGGGTCTGAAAGGTCATAATATACATTCCTTTGGGGAGTGTTCGTATATCAATTTCGACCTCATTGGCTAGTGGTAAGTCTGTATGAAGATGCGGAATACCCTGCAGATTGCTTAATGTGATGGAGGCTTTTTCACTGCCCGCGTATTGTATAAACAATTTTTCTGTTGCCGGATTAGGATATATTAAAACAGTAAGCTGCTGGCGGCTCTGATCCTTGCCGAATCCTACAGGCAGCTGAAAATCTGCATTTAGACGAAGCGCTTCAATTGCTCCGGCCAGATATGTAAATGCGGAGTTGTAGTTAATAGCATTTTCATTGGTTGAGTAGCTGCACCAGTGATCAGCATAGCGGTCAGCCCGTGAGGAGCCCGGATAATCAGGACATTGTTCGCCTGCCACAGAATTTGCGTGCGGACCACCCATCATCAGTCCGGGAACAGGTTCCGCGATTCCATCGACGTAGGACGGCCGGTGATGCGGATCAAGAGGGGACTTTTCTCCGAAACCAGTCAGAAATGAATACCCGGTGGCATTTCTTCCCAGCAGATAATCAAGGTTGCTCAAGGCAGCATCGAGGTAATTTTGATTTTGCGTAATGCGATATGCCTGAATCAGGATCATGCCCTGGTTACCTGCAACAGCATTGCTTCCCCAGGTGAAGTTCCAGTTCTCGTGGCCCATTACGACTCCGTATGCAGAACGGTTGTATGTACTCACAAACTGGTTGGCAGTGTTTAACAGACGGTTTTTGATTGTGGTACTGTCTGACCATATTGCCGGAATATATTTTCTGTAATTACTAAGTGATACCAGACCAAGTGTCCTTACATCCTGCCATCCGGGAATTGAAGCATTCTGGGAAAAGTCACTGCTGTTATAATATTTTAAGTCGCCATATGAACTGATTAAAAGTTCAGCGCGGGCCCAAACAAATTCATCTGCCACATTCCGGTCGCCATATTCTCCTGTATTTACGCCGGAAGGGTTGGTAAATATTTGCTCAGGGTTTTCAATTGCCCAGTCATATGCTCTGATGGCTGCCGTGTACATGGACTTTGCCAGCGCTTCATCATACTTATGGAATATTCTGCTTGCCTGGGCCATTACTGCCGCAAAGTCCAGGGATGCTGCTGTGCTCTTACCGATAACATAGCGGGAGCTGCTTGAAGCATGTGGCATAATATTGCCATCATGCCGCAGGGATGTATTCTTGTGATATACTCCGCCATCTTCGTCCTGCATGGAAAGCATCCAGCGAAGATTCCACAGGCATTCGTCCAGGATATCCGGGATATTGTTGTCTGACTCGGGAATATTCAGTACCAGAGTATCAAAAAAGGAAGGGAAATGCTCATATAGAGCCAGCAGCTGGTATGTAGCAATACCGGAGTTTACTATATATTTGCCGTAATCTCCCGCATCATACCAGCCATAGGGTGTCTCTATAGTGGTTCCTGCAGGTCGGGATACAGAGGCAGCAGATTCATGTACCAGGACTCTGGTGTCCGGGTGGCCTGCGGCCCTGGCCCATTTTCCGGCATAAGCTGATTCCAGCTCGATGGAAGCCCGCTGATAGTAATATGATTTGAGACTTCCATGAAGCGCAGCATTGTGGACTTCCTCTTTTATTTCAAAAGCAGGGGAGGGTTGCTCAAGTGCAGGTACCAGTACACGGTATTTACCTGTTTCACTGAATTCGGAAAAATCAGCTTTACGGACTACCAGAGGAGAATGTGTCCATGACTCTATCGGACCGAGTTCTCCTGTATATACAGTGTCTTCGTCTGCATCCCGGATAATATAGAAGGGGCCGGAAGTACTGTCCTCCACGATTGCAATCTTATTGGCATCCGGATAAAATCCGGCCTGGTTTAACACAATCTTGCCCGGAGGCGGGGTGATTCCTGTTGCAGAGCCTATTTGCACGTCGTCGAAATAGACTGTGCCATTGTAGGCTGCCTGACCTGCGTTAATCATTACGATAAGGTTGGCTATGTTTGCCTGGTCTACGACTCCCTGACCTGGTTGGGTAGCTGCATACTGCTGATAAAATAATCCGCCAAAATTGAAGATATATTCACTATATGTATTGTTGCCGGGGATTTGTTTGACTACAGCAGTCTGGTTGGTTACCCAGCCATTGTTGTCCTGCAGATCGATTCGGACAGAGCAGGCTCTGGATGTCTTAATCCTGACTTTGACATAAGGTACGAGTGTCAGGTCAAGCGGCTCAGGAAAATTGAAAATAAAACCATGATAAGCTCCGGTTTCGGTGCTGGCTTCTACTTTGAGCTCCTGATTGGCCTCGGTCAGGGTATAATATGCCTGGTGGGCTGTCCAACCGGTGAGCGTATTATCATCAAAGTTTTCTTCCAGACCATCGGCACTGTAGCTGAGCAGTGCGGAAATCAGCAGACATATGCTTAAGAATGCTTTTTTCATTAGTTGCGATTTAATTTTTCCAATAATTTCTTGCAATATGTCTGTGTTTTTTGAAACAAGCAAGTTTTTTGTTTGAAAAAACAATGCTAACTATTTGTTATTCAATATATTGTATGGTATTTTTAGGCGCTTAAAGATCAATGGGGAGCAATATGATATTCCCTCATTTTTCTGGTCTTACAGACTGAAAGATGCGATTGGGGAGAAAATGATTAGGCGTTTAAATCACAAAATTATTTTTGTAAAAAAATGCTCCCCCAATTTTCCGGATTGAATTTTTTTCCGGATGAATCATTGATCGCCTGTACAATTTTTTGCTTGAATGTCCAGCAGGTTTTTTGACGGAGTTCCAGCTTTCGGCTAAGTTCTTCACTGGAAATTCCTTTTTTGTAAGTGCTTACCAGAAAGACCATATAAAAGGCTTTCGTTAGTGGCAGGCGATTGCGGTGAAAAATAGTAAAAGCTGTAGCAGACTCTTCGTATCCGCATTTGGTACACCGTCTGGAGTAAGCAGATCTGCCTTCGGAATAGGTATCATTTTTACATTTGCGACATAAATACCCGCTTTTCCATTTCAGGTCGGCAAGATATCGGAGGCAGGCTTCGTCATCGGGATATATGCTGCTAAACTCATCAAAGTTTACGGTTTTAAACATTACCCGGGCTTTGGATAGTTCTTTTACATTTATTTTCAGTTCCTTATTGTCTGCATTCAGACGCTCATTCAACTGAGAAATGGCCTGAGCCTGTTCTTCAAGCTGCCTATATGCTTCACTGAGTTTTGTCTGTGCCTTCTTTAACTCTTCATTGCTTTCCTGGAGTTCAGAGGTGCGCTCGCGGATCTTAATTTCCAGCTCCTGATTCAGAGAATCTTTCAAGCGCTGATTTTCCTGCAACTGGTGTACTACCTTTTGCTGGCTGATTTCCTTTGCGTCTTTCTCAACGCGAATTTTGTCACCGAGCGCAAAGGATAAGATTACGACTTCCAATATGAAGCCTATATTGAAACAATAGGCGATCAGGGGACCGCTTGGCAGCATGCCATATATCCGGAATATATATATGGTAAGGCTTATGATAATGAAAGAGTATCCGATCACATAAAAACGGGCGGGTGTGTAGCCTTTTATGTAAATTCTGACAGCGCTGATATAAATGACAGCAAAAGGAAGCAGTATAAATATGGATTTGATCTTGTCGGGCAATATTCCGGTATAATTGCCCAGAAAAAGAAAAAAATACAATGCGCATAAATAGAGAATAAGCCTGTACATACCGGGAAGCCGTTGTCTTATGCCGAGAAATGAATTGGAATATAGCACGAAACTGATCAGAAGAAGTGGAGGGCTGGAAAGCTCTATCACATAGTTGAAGGCGGGGTAAGAAGGCCATAGAAACTGGAAGCCGAGACCGTCTTCTGAAAATGACCGTAATCCGCAGCTAAGAGCATAAAGGACATAGTACAGATATGCTTTTTCCCGGATTGTCCAATATATAAACAGATTATATAATGCCATAATAAGGATAATACCATAATACATTCCCAGTATCCCATATTCCTGCAAGGCATAGGATAGTACATATTGGTCGCTTCTGATCAAAAAGGTCAGATTTATTTCATAGTGAGGGTTTAATTTGAGGTAAAAAGTCTCCGTTTTTCCGGCTTCCAGGGGAAGATGAAAAAGATGATTCTTATGTGCATAGTTCCTGGTAGAAAAAATCTGGTAATAACCGCTTTGACCTATCAGGCTGTCTCGAATATATAGTGCAACGCTGTCAATGTGTGGATCGGATACTTCCAGGTACCATACAGCCCCGTTCTGCGATAGATTGCTTACGGTAAACTCAAGCCAGTAACCCGGGCAGTCTGGTTCTGCATTCCATTGCTCTTCCGCTTCAGGTTGTGCGGCAAGCTCTCTGATGGTTAATGTATTGTGACAGTCCCGTACCACCCTGAAATTGTCAGGTGTAATGATATACTGATCGTCTTCACCCAGCATTACTGTGTTTTGTGCTGTTGAGATTTGCAGGCAGGCAAAGAAGCTCAGGATAAGAAGAAGTAGTTGCGTTTTAAATGACATTGCCGGAATACTAACGGAAATCAGTCCGTTTTATTTACAGTTAATCAGGACCAGGATATTATTAATAACTTCCTGATTTCAGAAAATAATCCCATAGAGTTATACCCGCCGTAACGGCAACATTTAAACTGTGCTTGGTGCCGAACTGCGGGATTTCCAGACAGGTATCTGCCAGCGCAATGACACTTTCATCCACGCCAAAAACTTCGTTGCCAAATACGAAGCAGTATTTTTGCTCCGGTGCAAACCGGAAATCCTGCATCATGGTGCTGTTGTCTGTTTGTTCGAGGCATAGTATATGATAGCCCTGCTCCTTAAGTTGCTGAATAAGGACGGGACATTTTTCGTGATATTCCCATTTGACCGACTCTGTTGCTCCCAGGGCAGTTTTATTGATCTCTCTGTTGGGTGGAGTCGCGGTAATGCCGCAGAGGCCTATTTTTTCAACCAGAAATGCGTCAGCAGTACGAAATACAGAGCCTACATTATGCATGCTGCGGATATTATCGAGGACAAGTACAATCGGTTTTTTCCCGGTATTTTTATAGGAGTCCAGGTCCGGACGATTCAGCTCGTCAAGTTTAAGTTTACGCATATTGGTAATCTAAAAGTTATTCACAAAATTTTAACAATATTCCTATCTGTGCAATAAAAACAGTATTTTTAGATTGCATTAATTCTGAGAACGCTAAAATACTCCACTTTGGCTGCAAATAAAATTTCCGAAACTCCATTAATGAAACAATACCATGCGATCAAGGCGAAATATCCTGGTGCGCTGTTGCTTTTCAGAGTGGGGGACTTTTATGAGACCTTTGGCGAGGATGCTGTAAAAGCGAGCAAAATCCTGGATATTACTCTTACCAAAAGAAATAATGGTACGGCTTCCGAAACGGAGCTGGCAGGTTTTCCGCATCATTCGCTGGACAGCTATCTGCCTCGTCTGGTCAGAGCCGGTCAGCGGGTTGCAATCTGTGATCAGCTGGAGGATCCGAAGGCGGCCAAAGGTATTGTGAAACGGGGGGTGACCGAACTGGTAACTCCCGGGGTTTCGTTCAATGACAATGTGCTTGAGGTGAAGCAGAACAATTATCTGGCTGCGGTTCATATTACCAAGGAACTCGTCGGTGTGGCATTTCTGGATATATCTACCGGGGAGTTTCTGGCAGCGGAAGGAGATATGGGATATATTGACAAGCTGTTGCAGAGTTTCAATCCCTCTGAAGTTGTTTTTGCCAAGGCCAGAAAAGAGACGTTTTTTGCCCGCTTCGGTGATCGGTTTAATACCTATGCGCTGGATGAATGGGTCTTTAACTATGACTATGCGCATGAAGTGCTGACTGCGCACTTCGGTACTGCCAGCCTGAAAGGCTTCGGGGTGCAGTCGCTCAGAGAAGGTATAACCGCAGCAGGTGTTATTTTTCATTATCTGGACGAAACAGAGCACAGAGACAAAAAGCACATTCAGTCTATAGCCAGAATCGAGGAAGAGAAATATGTATGGCTGGATAAATTTACAATCCGCAATCTCGAACTGGTATATCCGCAGCATCAGGGTGGTGTGCCTCTTATCGACATACTGGACAGGACGCTCACACCTATGGGGGCAAGAATGCTTCGCAAATGGATGGTGCTGCCTCTGAAGGAAAAAGCGCCTATTGAAGAGCGTCTGAGTGTGGTGGAAGCCCTGGCGAAAAACAAAGACCTGCTTGGTAAGCTCACTACAGAGCTAAAGCATATAGGAGATCTGGAAAGACTTATTTCCAAAGTGGCAGTACGCCGGATTAATCCGCGGGAGATGCAGCAGCTTAAGAAAGCGTTGGAGCATACCCGTCCGGTACGGGAAAGTCTTGTCAACAGTAAAGTGTCGAGCCTTCAAAGACTCGCTGACCAGCTCAATACTTGTGATTTTCTGGTTGAGAAAATAGCTGCGGAACTTAAAAATGATCCGCCGGTATTGAGCAATCAGGGAAATATCATTAACCCCGGAGTGGATAATGAGCTCGACGAGCTGCGCAAAATTGCATTTTCCGGCAAAGACTACCTGATTCAGATACAGCAGAGGGAAGTAGAGCGGACGGGGATTTCCTCGCTGAAGATCGCGTACAATAAGGTTTTTGGCTATTACCTGGAGGTAACCAATACGCACAAGGATAAGGTGCCCGCGGACTGGATCCGTAAGCAGACGCTTGTCAATGCGGAACGATATATTACCGAGGAGCTGAAATCGTACGAAGAAAAAATCCTGAATGCGGAAGAGAAAATCAATGTAATCGAACAGCGGATTTTTAATGACCTGATTCTTGCCGCCGAAGAATATGTGATACAGGTACAGCAGAACGCCCGCATACTTGGTATGGTGGATTGTCTGGCCAGTTTTGCCTATACGGCCGTCAGCAACCAGTATTGCAAGCCGGAAATTAATGATGGCCGCTCGATAACGATAAAAAAAGGGCGCCATCCGGTGATTGAGCAGCAGTTGCCTATCGGAGAGACCTATATTCCCAATGACGTGATGCTGGATGATGAAGATCAGCAGATCATGGTTATTACCGGGCCCAACATGGCCGGTAAGTCGGCTTTGCTGCGTCAGACGGCGCTGATTGTGCTTATGGCACAGATTGGTTCGTTTGTACCTGCTGACAAGGCCGAAATCGGTATTATCGACAAAGTATTTACCCGTGTAGGGGCATCGGACAACCTGTCCAAAGGCGAATCAACCTTTATGGTGGAGATGACCGAAACGGCCAGTATTCTAAACAATCTCAGTGATCGCAGTCTGGTGCTGATGGATGAGATCGGCCGGGGAACCAGCACCTATGATGGTATCTCTATTGCCTGGGCCATTGTGGAATATCTCCATAATCATCCCAAGTGTAAGGCCAAGACACTTTTTGCTACCCATTACCATGAATTAAATAATCTGGCAGAAGATTTCCACCGCATCAGAAATTTCAATGTTTCTGTCAAAGAAATCGGAAACAAAGTGGTCTTTATGAGAAAGCTGAAAGCCGGGGGAAGCGAACATAGTTTCGGTATTCATGTGGCCCAAATGGCAGGTATGCCTAATCAGGTAGTGCTGAGAGCCCATGAGATCATGCGCCATCTGGAAAAGGACAAATCCAGAGGTAAGCATAAGGAAAGTATCCGGGATATCCCCAAAAACAATATCCAGCTGGCGCTCTTTGAGCCTGCAGATCCAAGGGTTGAAAAGCTTAAAGAATTCATGAAGCAGCTTGATATCAATACCATTTCTCCGGTCGAAGCGCTCCTGAAGCTTAATGAAATAAAGATGATCTTCGGAGATCAGGTAGAGGTATAAGCCCTGCCTGCTCTCCGTTACGAACTACAGGACAACATGGAGCAGCCGGCTTTCTGGGCTGCCCAGTCCGGTCGTTGTACAAAGAACTTTTCATTCTTTTTCCGGTCATAGGGATGCTTTATAGCTTCCTGAAGCTCCGAAAATAAGGTGTTTTTGCCTTCGTTCAGTTCTTCAATCGCCTGATGCAGCAGGTAGTTGCGCAGGATAAAACGTGGATTGGATGCTTCCATTAATTGCAGCGACTCAGCACGTGAGATCGTATTTTTTCCAAGGCGCTCAAGATAGTGGTTGATGACTTCTCTCAATTGTTCTGCCTGTGTTTCCGATGGTTCTCCATAGAGAGCCTCATCAAAATGATTGAGTACATCCGTTACATTGTTGAGAGGTCCGTAAAGATCCATAAGCAGCTGATAGAAAATAGTCATGTCCGGCTTTAGCTCTGCCATGAGCTGTTCAAGACGCAATATCAGCTGGCGGTCTTCCTGGGCGGCCTTGTCCAGTCCCAGCTTTTTGCGCATCATATCAAAATAGGCATCCAGAAACTGGTCCTCAAAGGTCGCCATAGCCTCTTTAAGCGGGGTAATATCTGCAAACAGGGGTGCTATGGCGCTGGCCAGGCAACCCATATTCCAGTAGGCAATCGATGCCTGATTGCCAAAAGCATATCTTCTGCCGGGAAGGTCGGTCGTATTGGGCGTAAAATTGGGATCATACTCGTCCAGAAACGAATAGGGGCCATAGTCTATGGTGAGGCCAAGTATGGACATATTGTCCGAATTCATTACTCCGTGTACAAAACCCACCCGCATCCATTCGATGATAAGATGGAGAGTGCGCTTCTGTACTTCCTTAAACCATGCAATCACTTTGTCTTCTCCCTGAATATCCGGATAGTGTGTAGCAATGGTCCAGTCGACCAGCTGGCGAAGGTGTTCCGTTTCTTTGCGTGCGGCCAGTATTTCAAAGTTTCCGAAGCGGATAAAAGTGGGTGCTACCCGGGCTACGATAGCTCCGGGCTCTTCAGCCGGACGTCCATCGTAAAACATGTCTCTGAGTACCGGATCGCCTGTCAGCACAAGGCTCAGGGCACGGGTAGTGGGAATGCCCAGATAATGCATGGCTTCGCTCATCAGATATTCCCTCAGCGAAGAGCGCAATACGGCCCGGCCGTCAGCGTGGCGGGAATAGGGTGTTCTGCCTGCTCCTTTTAGTTGCAGATCGTATGATTGCCCTTTGGAGTTGACGAGTTCTCCGAGTGTAATAGCTCTGCCATCGCCAAGCTGCCCGGCCCAGTTGCCAAACTGATGTCCGGCATAGCAGGAGGCGTAGGGCTTCATGGATGCCGTGATACGATTGCCGGCCAGTATTTCTATATCCTGCGGTGTTGGCGGTCCTGCGATCTCCAGTTCGTCGGCCATATCTTCGGACCAGGCCAGCAGCGAAGGATTGCCTACCGGAGTCGGATTGGCGCGGGCGTACAATACTCCGGGAGTTTGCCGTGATCGCAGGTCGCCGCTTTGGTCACCGTCAAATGTAGAGACAAAGCGGTTATTGTAGTGTTTTTCGCTCAGGTATTGCATGGTCTGGAGATTTAGGACTTTGCTTTAATTATGGAGCTGTAGAGCAAATATACGGTCTTGAGGCCTATATTGCATGTATAGCCTCAGGTTTAAGACTGAAAGCTTAAAAATGGAAAAGCCTTTGGACAAAAGCCAAAGGCTTTCCTTTATTTTTTTAGAAGATTATTTCACTTTGTCGTGAAATTTTTCCTTCTCTATTTTTTTACCGGAATCATCGAAGACAAACTTTTCTTTCTTCCCGTCTTTTTTAGTTTCCACTTTATAGAATGTTTTATTCTTCGCTTCTACCTTGTATACATCGTCTATTTTATAGCCGGCATAATCCTTGTCAAGTGTAGCTCTTACTTTTTCCGGCAGCGCTTCTTTTTCGATTTCCGTTTTGGTCATCTTTAGCTCACCGGCCTGGTCAAAGCGGGCTTCTTTTTCTTCATCGCCCAAATCAAATTCGGCTTTGTACATATCACCTTTCTGTTCCCACTCAACATCTTTTGCCGAAGCAAATTCCTGATTGAATGTCTCAACCACTGCCTGAGGCACTTCACTTTCTTTGATGTCTTTACTTCGCTGTCTGTCATCCTGTGCATTGGCTCCAAGGGCAAACAACGCGATCAAAGCTGCGAAAAACATTCCTTTAATTTTCATATCCTTCTACTCTTTTCTTTCGTTCAACATCTCTGTTTTTTAACCGGCAGGCCGATTTATATGTTTATCGTAGGTCATTAAGGCTGTTGATAAAATCTCTGAAAGCCTTTCATACTGGGTTATGCAGGCTATTTAGTAATTTGCTGTCAGAATTGTTCCTGAAGTACAAATATCACTTGTGCCTGCGTATACTACCGGTTTTTTATTGATTTTGAGCATTTTTTTGTTTCCTGTGCATATGCGGGCTCAGGATATCTGTACCGAAAAACAGATAGAAACGTCGGTTCTGATCCGGGCATCGGCCGAGTGTGGGCCAAACTTGCAGATTTTGAAAAATACGATCAGTGGCATCCGTATATTTTCGAAGTCCGTGGCCGGTTGAAAAAAGGGTGATTTATCAGGGTATACTACTTGGATTCTACGGGAGCAACAGGACGTTTCTCTGCCCGGCTCCTGTCAGTGAAGCCCGGTGAGGAACTTGCCTGGGGTGGCTCTCTGGGCTTTGTTTTCAGAGCAAAGCATTATGTTGTTTTGCAGCAGGCAGATGATTCGTCAACCCGGCTTGTTCAGGGAGAATACTGGAGAGGTATTTTTGGCCGGTCGTATGGCCGGAAAATCTATCTGAGTACTTTATATACGTTTATTGAGATGAATCAGAAGTTAAAGACTGTTCTGGAAGCGGAGAATCAGGATTGATTTTTTTGAAAAGAATAGTAGGTGTTTTATCAATTAGGTAGAATTTTAATCAGCATACTCTGTCACAAAACGACACAAGTAAAAAACAGCCATCTGGTGGAGCCGGCAAATAGCGGAAGGAAATTATAAGCTGCTATCGATAAAAGATGAAGAAAACTCAAAACATATGCTGGTGCGGCATATGGATAATGAAACGACTATAGTGTTTGTAATGGAGGATGGGAAAGTGGTTGTTTTTTACTAGATTAAAATACACAGAGTGAATGGAATTAATCATTTGAAAAAATGGATATTTTCCCCGAGAATATTGGTTACTTAGCCTTAAATAGAACTGAGAGTTAATAATACTAGATTTATTAAATCCGAGATTTTGAAATATTAAGTATCTCTTGCAGAAGAGTGTTAGGAGATTTGGAAAATTACTTCGATTTAGGTATAATTTAGAAAATATTTGTAATGGAAAGATATTCAAACAGAAGAGGAAATTCACCAATTACTCATTTTCAAATTGAAGATGAACGAATCGTTGTTTGGTTCAAAGGTGGGAAATCATATTCTTACAGCTATCGTAAAGTAGGTAGAACACACGTTGAACAAATGAAAATTTTAGCAAAGAGTGGTAGTGGATTAAGCACCTACATTACACAAAATGTAAGATCTGATTATGATTAACGAATCGGGTAAGAAAATTATCACTATCTATTTCGATAGTCCAATGTCATTTGAAACAAAAAACATCAAACCTTTGAATGGCATTACGGGCTTGTATTTCATTTTCAGTTCAACAATTGAAGTACAATATCCTTTTGATAAATCAAAGTTGTTGTATATCGGAATGAGCGAGAAAAGGACAAACAGTATTGGTAGCCGACTAATTGGACATTTTGAGGGTAAATCAAAAAATGTTGGATTGGTAAATTACAGAAAAGTAGAACCACTTTGGTTTACTTACATCAACATTGAAATGCTACGAAACATTTGGGATTTCAGAGTAGAAGATTTAGAAAGCTATTTCATTCTGAATTTTGTTGAGCATTATGGAGTATATCCTATTTGCAATAACAAAACAGGGTTTGACATACTGAATAATACTCTTACAACAGATTTTAAAATTGATTGGAGTTACTTCAAATAATAATAAAATGACTGAAAATAAAGTAAAATCGGGCAAAGAGATTTTAGATGATTTTTTCAAAGAAATTTCATCTATTGAAAACGTTGATAAAACGATTGCCGAGAGTTTGGCAGAATTATATAGTAATGGCAAATTAACTGACAAAAACGTGGCTAATGAGTTACAAAAAATTCGAACCGACAATGACAACGAAGATTAAAAGCATAACAATAGCAGGAATCAGAGGAATACGAGATTCGATTTCATTACTACTTAATGAAAAATCTGTTTTGCTTTATGGCGATAATGGAACAGGAAAAAGTAGCATCTCTGATGCTATTGAGTGGTTTTATACAGACAAAGTTTCGCATTTATCAGGTAGTGAAATTGATTTGAAAGATGCTTTGCGAAATTCGTATAAGAAAGATACTGATACCGCTTCTATTGCCATTTCATACAACAGAAATGCAATTGATGCTACAAAGAATTTATTTAACAAAAGAGGAAAGCTCACATCTGAAATACCCAATTCGTCCGATGATTTTCAGAAATACTATTCCGCCTCTCAAAATGAAAACCTATTACTTAGATACCAATTTTTGCGTGGTTTTATAGACAAAACAAAAGGTGAAAAACAAGAACACTTATCTAACATTATCGGCTTTTCAGAAGTAAACAAAACAAAAGATATTTTAAGAAAAGCTTTTAACTCAATCAAATCAGAGATAAAAACTCAAAACTTTGAGGCACAAATCAACAACGAAAAACAAACATTAATTGCAAAAATTGGTGCAGCGGTCAGCCAAGAAAATAATTTGTTTGAAAAGATAAACGAAATTATTGAACCCTTAAAAACTGGAATTACTGTAAGTTCCATTGAAGATATTGACAAAGTTTTAAATCATATTAAAAAAACCTGCAAACACAAAGCAAATAACAGAGGTTCAATTTTTAGAGAACACTAATACAGTGCTTTCTATACTTAAAGGCGAAATATCATTTATTGACGGAGAATATCAGAAATATTTTACTGAGTTCAATAAAATAGCTGAGGATGTTCAAAGCATAATGCAAACTTTTTTTGCGGAACTTTTGAAATCGGGCGAAACTGTAATTTCAAAGAAATATCATAAGGAGGATAATTGCCCGTTATGCTTACAAGAAAAAAATCTTGAAGAATTAAAAACGGATATTCAACGAAGATTGAAAGAAATAGAGGAATCATCTAAAAAGAAAGTCACATTTGATACGGCTAAAAAATCTCTTTCCGACATAATCACAGAACGTTTAAAACGACTTGAACTCACATCGAACAACGCTTTATTGAAAGAAGAAGAAAATGAAAGCATTAAAAAGACAATAAGTAATTTAAGTGCCAAGTTAACTGAATATCAGAAAGCATCTAATGAAAAGGTTACTTCGGGGAATAAACTTTCAACAAACGACACTTTACTTTTAACGGGAGATGATTTTAAAATTCAAGAACAGATTCATGCAAGATTTGAAGCACTACAAACTGCCATAAAAAATGATAAATCAACCGAACTTTACGCAAATATTTCTGCTGCAAAAGATGCTTTTTTGAAAATCAAACGATTTGAAAAAGACAAAAGCAAATTAGAACACCAGAAAAATTCTTTGGAACTTATTTACAACGAGTTTGTAAAACGACAAAAAGAAGGATTAGAAAGTTTTATAAATACGTTTTCTTCGTACATTAACGACTTCTATCAATATATGAATCCTGATGAACAATTTCACGAAATCAGAATTGTAACTATTGGGGAAGAAGATGAACTAAACGGAATTACGATTGAATATAAATACAACAATGATTGGGTTTCGCCACCACAGAAATATTTTAGTGAATCACACTTAAACTGTTTCGGAATTTCATTTTTCTTGGCTTCGGTAATTGCATTTAATAAAGAAAATAAGTTTCTCGTATTAGATGATGTAATTTCAAGTTTTGATTCTACACACAGAAAGCGTTTTGCTGATCTGCTGTTTGAAAAATTTGCCGATTATCAATTTATTCTCTTAACCCACGAATCAGAATGGTTTAGCTATGTTAAACAATTAGCCAAAAGAAAAGGTTGGACAATCGGGGAAATTAAATGGACAGAAACGAAAGGAACACATCTTGAAGAAAAACCAAGCGACCTGAAAGAACTTATAGAACGAGAACTTGCAAACAGTTCGTTTGAAACACTTGGGAATCCTATACGAAAATACTTAGAGGCTAAACTGAAAGACATTGCTATTAATTTAGATGTAAAAGTTAGTTTCAGACTAAATGACGTGAACGAAAAGAGAATGCCTGACGAATTGTTGAATGAGCTAAAGTCAAAAATAAACAAAAATGGCGGACAAGACATAAAAGCAAAAATTCCCGTTATTGAACGTGTTGCAAGTTCATCTTTGCTTGGTAACTTACTTTCTCACGACAATCCGTTTAATCCTAAAATTGGAGATTTAAAAGCATTTTGGGCAGACATAAATGAACTTGAGACAATATTTTATTGTCAGGAATCAACTTGCAAACGACCAAAAGTTTCAATCCAAAACTATGATAACGTTGCAAAGAAAATTAGATGTGGTTGCGATACTACAAAGTATGAATGGAAAAGTTAAAACTTATATATGTAGTGTTGATGAGATATTTTCCGATGCTCAATCTCCCCCCTAAAACAAGAACCCCACCCGTACATTCAATACATTTCCTTCCTTAGAAAGGCCGTAATACGATGAGATTACCAACTGATTGAGCATACTCAGCCAGATACCGCCGCCATAGCCCTGATGATAGCTTCCCGTGCCTGGCCAGACCCGGCCGTTGTCGGCAAAGCCTGACAAACCCAGCTTGCCCGAGAGTATATATGCGTTGAAGGTCAGCACCTGTACCCGCACTTCTGCGTTCTGATAAAAAGAGCGGTCGCCCGTGAAGCGTGTCTGCTGATAACCCCGCAGATTGGTCGTACCACCCAGGCTGTTGGCCTGGTAAAAAGCAAAATGCCCTGTATTCATCGCTACCCCGATGCGGCCGGCAAAGGTCAGCTGGAAAGGCAGGTTGGGGCTGATATAAAAACGAAAATCCGATTCCCAATGCGTATAGTGACGGGGGGCGTTGTACAGTCCCTGATTGTACTCGCCTGTTCCCTGAAAAACCAGCCCGCGGGTAGGGTTTTGTTTGCTGTCTGTCTCCCCGATGCGGAAAAAACCTTTGATACCCGCATACCACTGCGGATCAAAATAGCGTATGGGCAGATAGTCTTCCGAAATATATGTGCCGGAGCGATCGCTCAGGTCAAAAAAGCTTAGCCTGGGTCCGATACCTGTCTGGAAAAAAGAAGTAAAACGCCGTACCACAGCCGGACAGATCATGCCGTAGCGCATCTGCACCCTGTAGTGTGCCGGTGAGCCTTCCGGCTTCGGACTACTGTTGCCATAGCCAAAATAGTTCATGGCAAAATACGGCAGGAAAAAGTCCGAGAGAATCAGCAGATCCTTTTGCCGGTGTATGTTTTTGAAATCTCCGCTATAGCTGATCTTAAACGAATTGGTGGCCGAAGCATAGCCCGCTGTAAGCCGGTGTCGGGAGCCATAAGGATTGGATCGAAATTTATAGCGTTTGTGCACCACACCGATTTCCGGGAAAAAACCGTCACCTTCGTTGTAGGTAAAATCCGCTACCGGTCCCGTATAGTTGTAAAAAAACTGATCCTGTCGCGTATCGTTGACATCCGGATCGGGCAAGGCTCTTACTTTACGTTGCCCACCCGTCTGCACAAGGTGGATATTTTCTGCATTCGCATACAGCAACAGGTGTTTACCCGGGCTTTTGATCCTGCTCCTGTCAGAGAGCGAGTCCAGCCCGTTGCCGCTGATGATCCGGATCAGCGGACTATTGCGACTTTCACCGGAGAGTTCATACCAGTCATTGCCGCCCAGTCCGTAAAGGCGTACTTCCTTTGTCTCCGCAGCATGTACAATCCGCTCATACAACAGTGATGTGTCCGGCTGGCCGTTTGCAGGCTTTCGCAGTACCCGAATGCGGAGTGAGTCGTCGCCCAGGTATTCGAGTAGAAAAAGCTCAGCCTCATTGCTGCCGTATACATCCACATAGCGCGACAGGATACGATAGTACGTGCCGGCCAGCGAAGGCAGCTTGTCCCTGCGGGATTGCAGCTTGCCGATGATCTCCGGTCCGTCGGTCCGGAAAACTTCCGGGGGCAGTTGTCCGATACCTTTCTCAATGACCGGATCACTGAGTTGTTGGCGCATTTGTTCAGCCGCTTGCTGCCAGTCTGATGCGCTCAGCTCATTGAGCAATCGACGGTCCAGCCGTCGGGCTGTAGTATTCAGTCCGATAATATCGCCATAATCATACTCAAAAGACTGAAGCATACGGGCAGCCCAGGGGCGGCTCACCAGATAGGGGAGCATACCCCGGAAACGGAAATAGACCTGATCCCGGTCTTCCGGTACCGGTACATACAGAGTCGTATGGCTACTGTCCGGAAATTCGGCCCAGCGGAACTGGTTTTCATGCCGGTCCCAGTCACCAGTCCACATGTCAAAAAGCCGGGCTTTGACCAGCGCCTTCTGATCTACCTGCTGTTTATTGCTTTGTCGTAGTTCACGGAGCAGCTTGTCCGTACCTACTATATTGGAGGCGTAGCCAAGATGTGCCGCGTTGCTGTGTGACTCGTCCGGATCTTCTTCAAACAGCACCAGCGTATTGCCAAACAGGTTCAGGTAGGGCCCCAGGCAGGAGTCGGCCGGGATATAGCCGAGCGTTGGCCGTGTATGCAGCAGTCCGATAGCGGCTGCCATAGGCGGTATGGTCAGTGCTCCGTAAGGATGCTGGGCCGAGGTCTGGTCCTGTAGGAGATCGTCGACAAAGGTCTGCCGGAGATTAAACAGTGAGAGCTTTTCCGGACGGTTGTTTTTGACCACCATACGGGCTACGTATTCCTGTTCCTCTACATTTTTGAACCGGAGGCTGAGCGTCTGCCTGCCCCCGCCGATCGAGTACGGAATAATACCACCTTTTTCCGTTCTCAGGTCAATCAGCGGTACATTGACCGGTGTCTGCCAGCTCCTGCGGTATTGCCTGCCCAGCAGCCAGCGCTTCATGCTTCCTGCCCCCAGCTCCGGGGCAGCAGCCACGGAAACGGTACTGTCGGTATAGCTTTGTTCAGACAGAGAGCAAAAGGCTTCCGGCATCACCTCGCTTTTGCTGTACAGGCGGGTGCGGAAAGAAAGCTGCAATTGACGGCTGCCTGGCTGTATAGTATAATACTCGGCCCATACTTCCTGATTCTGATAGATGTTGAGTCGGACAAAGCCATAGCTCTTCTGAATATAGGCGGCCTGCCCGCCTTTGCGCACGGGGGTTACTTTACAACCCGATCCGCTGACGATAGTGTGAAAATTTCCGATCCGGAAATACTGGAGACTGTGCTCATGACCCGCCACATAGATAATGTCCTTGTGCTCGGAAAAAATTTCCATAAAGGCATTTTTCATCTGCTGGTAGGTATAATTGGGCAGATCCTGCTCCGATCCGCCAAACTTGCGGAAAAGCGGGTAAAGTGAGCCAATCGCCGGCAGCGGAACGTACATAAACCAGCTGTTTTGCAGAATACGCAAAGGAAATATATGATCCAGGGCGTTGTAATAGCCTCCGTGATTGCCGTTGGTAAAAAGCGGATGATGCGCCATGACTACGATATGCCGCCCTTTGTTGCGGTGGACGATATCCCGCAGCTGTACCACCACATCCTCGTAGTTGATCGCGTTGCACAGGCTGGGGTCTCCGTAGGGTTTGGCGTGCTTATGGAGCCACCATTGCGAGTCCAGAAAGATAAGTACGGTATGGTCACTTACACTTACCCGGAATGGTCCCGGGCAGGCGTTGTCCGGCACGAATGTATTGCCCCGGTTGAGTCGGTCTTCTATGTAGGCTTCCTGAATCAATACCCGCTCCCAACCCTCTCTGCCCATATAGGCCCAGTCGTGGTTGCCGGGTATAAAAAATACATTGCCGGGATAGTCTTTTACCGTTTCCAGTATACGATCCATGCGTTTTTCGGCTTCCGGTCGTTCCGGATTATCTTCAGGTGGCATGCCTTTCTGGTACAGATTGTCACCCAGAAACACGGTGGTGCTTGCTGTGTCTCCCCGGATCATTTCAGCGAGCTGCTCCAGATTAGGCTCCATATTGTAGGGATCGCCTACATCACCGATTAGGAACAGGCTGTGTTCGATCGTGTTTTCAGGGGGAGCTACCTCGTCCTGCCAGTATTTATATTCCCGGGCTACGTAGCGTTTGGTCATACAGGAGCAGACCGCCGGCAGCAAAACGATCCATAGCAATATCCTATTCATGCATTGGGAAAATTTGCAGCGAAGGAGCGGTTTTCTTGCCTTCGCTGGAGATAAACAATGTGCCTTGTGGCGAAAAGGCAATGCCTTCGGGTTGCTCGAAGCGCAGCTTGTCCAGTGAATAAAGTGCTTTTACACTTCCCTTGCGATCGGTACGGATGAGCATATTGGCTGCTGATGAAATCAGGTACAGTTCATCCGATACAGGATGCAGAGCAATGCCCGATGGCTTGAAACGGATTTCTTTGTCGGAAAGACCGGAAAAGCTTGCCGGCGTCAGGGTAAAAACCGGATCAGGCAGCAGGCAGTGGGTGGCGAGATCAAAAGCATAAATCTGCTTATGGTGTTTGGGACCTTTGACAGGCTGACCTTTGAGAGCGATCAGGAGCCGGTGACCTTCGGGATCATAGCACATACCTTCCGCATCATTGTCTTTGCCGAGAAAGGTGGCGAATTCGGTCGTACGCCGGTTTTTGACGCGAAAGAGTATGCCATCGCTGCGCAGCACATAAAACCCTTCATCGGTGTATACAATGTCTTCAAAGTCACCCTGACCGGCAAATACAATGGAGTCGAGCAGTTGGCCGGATCGTGGGCTAAGCAGATAGATCGTGCCTCGGTTGTCTTCAATACAGGCCAGGAGTGAATCACCTGTAAGGGTGATCCCGGAAATTTCCCTGAGCCTGTCCGGTAGCCTGAATCGCAGATCGGGTCGGTTGAGTGTATAAGGCAGATAGGAGGATGAGGGTGGGCCTGAGGGGGCGCAGGCCTGCAACAGAATAATCAGTAGTATGGAAAATCTCATATCAGAAAAAAATGCTTTCGGGCGATCGGAACATTCCCCGAGGGGAATGGTTATTGGTTATAACTTTTTAATGCGGACAAAGTTTATATGTTTTTTGCATGGCAGCTCAGAAGACGATATTGGTGGAGGCAAGTGAACACATCTTTTCTCTTTTTAAGGAAAAACTTTCCCACGAATATGTTTACCACAATTTTCAGCATACCTATGAAACTGTAGAAACCTGCAGACTGATTGCCAAAGCCTATCATCTGGAAGAACAGGAACTCGACAATCTGGTGCTGGCTGCCTGGTTTCATGATGCGGGCTATGTCAGCGGTTATGACAATCATGAGGAGCGGAGCGCTGGTATGGCCGAGCGGTTTCTGAAAGAGCGTGATTATCCGGAGGGAGATATAGCGGAGGTGATCCGATGTATACTGGCTACCAAAAGAGAAGATCCGCCGCGCAGCCTGATCAGTCAGATTCTCTGCGACGCGGATATTTCGCAGATTGGTGAGCGTTCTTTTTTTATCAAAAGCGATCTGCTGAGGGCCGAATGGGAAAACTTTGATATCCGTCATTGCAACTCCCTTGACTGGGCCCGTACTCAGCTTGATTTTCTGTTGTCGGAAAATTTCCACACACAGGAAGCGCAGCGGCTTTTTGGTGAACAGTTGCAAAAAAACATTCAGGAGCAAAGACAGCGTTTACTCAAGATTGAACGGAAACAGGAGCAGAAGAAGAAAGATCTTGGCAAAAGCAAAGCGCAGCCTAAGAGGGGTATCGAAACCATGTTCCGGAGTCTGTACAAAAGCCATATCAATTTCAGCGCTATTGCAGACAGCAAGGCCAATATGATGATTAATATCCATTCACTGATCATATCTATTACGCTGACACTGGTCAGCGCCAAATTTTCGATTTTCGGATCAGGGCTACAGCAAAATCAGATTATCATCCTGCCGGTAATCTGCCTGCTGCTTACCAGTCTGTGTTCTATTATCTTTGCCATACTTTCCGCTAAGCCCAAAGTGACCAAAGCGATCGCGAGCATTGAAGAATTTAAGGCCAATGATGCCAGTATTCTCTTTTTTGGAAACTATACCCGGATCAGCATCGGAGATTTTGAAGAGGAAGTCCGCACCCTCATGAAAGAAGAAGATCTGCTGTACGGCAATATGATCAAGGATCTGTATTACCTGGGCAAGGTTCTTCGCAAAAAATACCGCCTGCTGCGTATGTCGTATCTTGTGTTTATGATCGGTCTGATTATTACAGTGCTGTCTGCCGTGGTGGTTGTGGGGACATATGTGGTGTAGTATGTTTGGGGTAGTAAGTAGTACGTGATGAGTTGAAGGGAATAAGTAGTAGTACGTGATAAGTTGAAGGTTTAAAGCTTAAAGATGGAAATGGGGCGCCTGAGGCTCTCGAAGGCATCAACGAATATTCCTTCGGCTTCGAGAACCTCAGCTGGCGGAATATCCGGCCGTCCTTAAGCTTTGAGTTCCACACTCCCTACTCCCAGATTGTATTCTGCCCGAAGGTAGTGGTAGGCCGTGGGGGCATATGTGTTGTAGTGCGTTTGGAGTAGTAAGTAGTATGTGATGCGTTGAAGGTAATAACTAGTAGTACGTGATAAGTTGAAGGTTTAAATCTTAAAGATGGAAGTGGGTGCCTGAGGCTCTCGAAGGCATCAACGAATATTCCTTTGGCTTCGAGAATCTCAGCCGGCGGAATATCTGGCTGTCTTTAATCTTTGAGCTCCGTACTTCCTGCTCCCAGATTGTATTCTGCCCGAAGGTAGTTGGTACGCCGTGGTGGTTGTGGGGGCATATGTGTTGTAGTGCGTTTGGAGTAGTAAGTAGTACGTGATAAGTTGAAGGTTTAAATCTTAAAGATGGAAGTGGGTGCCTGAGGCTCTCGAAGGCATCAATGAATATTCCTTCGGCTTCGAGAACCTCAGCCGGCGGAATATCCGGCCGTCCTTAAACTTTGAGCTCCACACTCCCTACTCCCAAATGGTATTCTGCCCAAAAGTGGTGGCCCGCAGTGGACTTAGTGAAATATGGCTGAAACGGATATCGCCTATATGCTCATAGTGGCAGTTTCCGGATAGCAGTCGGGACCAGTTGAAGTTTTTCCGGTACAGGAAAATATCGTGTTTCTGAGTCGAAAGATAGGCATCGGTCATAAGCAGGTATTCCCGGCCCTCAATATTGTTTTTCAGTATTTTGTTGGCAATGATCATGTCCATGCCGACCAGCTTGAGTTCGTTGTTGACCATGGTGGTGCCTACTACTCCGTAGTGCACGACAAACTTGATCGTGATCTTGTCAAGAACCTCGTGTGGTATATGATGCCGGGAGCCGGTTTTGTTCAGGATGTTGTGAAAATCAATAAAGGTTTTCAGCGTCTGTTTTTCCAGTTCGATCAGGTTGAGCGGAGGACCAAAGCGGTAAAAAAGAATGGCATCACCCTGTATCTCGGCGATACGGAGTCCGAAGATATTGGCGTTGACAATGGCGTTGAGCAGGTCATGGATAATCCGCGCAGCTTCTTTGGGATCATCCAGACATTTGATAAAAGCGGTAAAGCCGCTGATGTCGGGGATATAGAAAAAGACCCGTTGAGTACTATTGCCATCGCTATATGTTTCGTGTGTCATGATGCCGGAAAGAAGATACCCTTTTAGGATAATTTGTTTGAAAAATAAAATGTTCAGTCACGATTTGGTATTTTGCTTCTGAAGTCAGAAAAATATGAAGAAAAATCAGTATCGGGTAAGTATCATGGGAGCTGGATGGCTTGGACTTCCTCTGGCGATTCGTCTTCAAGAGGACGGATATAATGTGAAGGCTTCCACCACCAGTCCGGACAAACTGGAGGTCTTGAGCGGATACGGAATACAGCCGTTTTTACTGAAACTGGATTCTGGTATGCTGAATATTTCCACACTGGAAGATTTTCTGGATGCGGATCTGCTGCTGATCAATATCCCGCCTGGCACCAAAAAAGACCCGGACAACGACGCGCATGTTTGCCAAATGGAATTGCTGGCTCAGAAGCTTCGGCAGCGGCCGGTATCCCGGATCGTATATGTCAGCTCTACCTCGGTATATGCCGACAGAGAGGGCGAAGCAATCAGAGAGGATGAGCCTGTGCAGGTGGGCAATCGTATACTGTTTGCAGCAGAAGAGGTAGTTCGCTCGTTAGATACAGATTATTGCATACTCCGCATGGGCGGACTCACCGGTTATGATCGCAATCTGGTCCGTTTTTTCGCAGGCAAAAAGAAACTTAAGGGAGGTGAAAATCCCGTCAACCTGATTCACCGGGATGATTGTGTCGCTATCATCGCGTCGCTGATCGGCACAGATAGGCCTGAAGTCTGGAATGAAACATACAATTGCTGCTCACCCGTACATCCGCTCAAAAAGGACTTTTATACCGGACTTGCCAGGCGTTTTGAGCTTCCCCTGCCCGAATTTATATCCGGTGACACAACGGGCTGGAAGCTGATCAGCCCGGACAAGCTGATCAGTCGTCTGGGCTATCGGTATGTTTTTCCTGATCCGGAGTATTATATATATGAATAAATACGCAAAAGTAATATGTTAACGAGATGCCTGTTTTGTTAATGTATTATTATAATAATGTGGTAAAATATTTATTTATATTTTATATCTGCAAT
Source organism: Bacteroidota bacterium (assembly GCA_023392125.1). Lineage (GTDB taxonomy): Bacteria > Bacteroidota > Bacteroidia > Cytophagales > Cytophagaceae > SpSt-227. The sequence goes on along the minus strand of JAEVZS010000007.1, from coordinate 128,091 downwards.
TTATAGTCATATTCTGTATTAATCCGGTATTTACATAAAAGTTGTCCCTGCCAATTTTATTTTCTCCGGCAGACCGTTTGTGTTTTCTGTCAGGGAGTCCGGATAGTTGGCAGCTGTCTGGCAAGAGCCTCCAAGGTCTTTCATCAAAAAACTAATCATTTAATGCTATTCGAACCGTTAAGTTTTCGGATCATTGCCTTCATCATAGCCGGTACAATAACCCTGTGAAAAGGTCGTACAGGCAGAAAATACATCTTCCCAAACCAGTTATGAAATGTTACAGCAGTGGTGATGGTTAGCTGTCGCTTTCCTGGAGTTATGGTTGATGGTTTGATGAGCAGGGATATTCTGAAATCAAGATGTTTGTCATCTTCTCCCAGTATTACTTCGTTTTCTGATTTATAAAATACATTGAAAAGTCCGAGTTTTTCTCCGGGCTCACACCGGAAATTTTTCAATGCCCGCTCTCTGTCTTTGATCTGTCCGGATGTTTTCAGACCGAATACGCTCACGATCCTGTTTCTCAGGCTGAAAAGCTTTTCCACCCATGAAGGACTGCTGGTAAAAAATAATAAAGCAACTTTTGTGGCATCAATCGGTTGCCCCGGATCATTGAAGTCTTTCTCAAATATATCGATATAGTCATATGCGTCTCCCGGTTTGTTTAATACTGATTCGCAGGGAAGAGCTGTTTTGTGTATATGCATTACCTTTTTGATTTTGTTGCCTATAAGCAGCATTGGGGCGAAATTATTATGAAAATGTTTTTATGAGGTTAACAAAGGTTAAAATGTGATGAGCGCTGATAGAGAGTTATCAGAAGATTACGATTCTTGGAGCGCAGACGATTGATCCGGTTTCTTGTCGGTCGGATTAAACAGATGATTCGCGTAGGGAATAAGGACTGTTCCATTTGATGCTTTTATTTGATAACCTGATATATATATCGGTTACTTTTTCCGGATTGTCCTGATTCAGATATGTATTGGCAAATTGGGAGCTTTTTAGTAAATATTGTATTTTGTTTAGGACTTTACAGATCCATAAGTTTTATATATTCCTATTATTAAAAAAATATGCATTTCCCCCACTAAAATTAAATAGAGATGAGTAAAAGTTTTATCCATGTATTTATGCTGCTTTTTTTGCCCGGGCTGATGTTTGCTCAGGGTTTTAAAATTGAAGGAACCAGATTGCTGGATGCTAATGACAATGAGTTTATTATGAAAGGATTCAATGTGCCGCTTGCATGGTTCCAGAGTGAAGTAAACAACAATATTGCCAGCATGAAGACCAATACAGGGGCAAACAGCCTTCGTATCGTAGTCGGAAACGGGTATACTCCTCAGGGCGGTACCGGACAAAACTGGAATACGCCCGACAATGTCTGGCAAACGGCAGTGGAGCGATGTATCGAAAATGAGATTGTACCCGTCATAGAGGTTCACAATGTACTGGGTAGTAATGTGCCGGCGGATATATACGCTGTTGCTGAATGGTGGGCTTCCAAAGCTTCTTTTTTGACCCGTGAAGACATAGCGCCCTATATATTGATCAATATAGCCAATGAGTGGGGAGACTGGTGGATGGCGAGTCCCAATCAGCAACCGGCACAAACAGTGTGGCGGGATACCTATATCAATGCGGTTAAGACAATAAGAGATGCCGGTATAAAAACTACTCTTATTATAGATGCTCCCAATTACGGACAGGATGTCCGGGGATCTACCATTCTGAATCATGGCCTGGATGTTCTGAACGGTGATCCGGAAAAGAATGTCCTGTTTTCTGTGCACATGTATTGTGAATGGAGCAATGGCAGCGCCGGCGGTGGTTCAAATCCGGCAGTTCTGCTTCCTCAGATTAAAAATGCCGGCATACCGATCAGTGTCGGAGAGTTTGCATTTCAGCATGCTACGGATGGCAGCTGTGATATTAATGTTGACGCGATTTTGTCTGCCTGTGAGTCAAATGGAATAGGCTGGCTGGCCTGGTCATGGAAAGGTAATGGCAATGGGTTGGAATACATGGATTTGAGCAATAACTGGAGTGGTACCAGTCTCAGTACCTGGGGTAATCGGGTAGTAAATGGTGCTAATGGCACAAAAACAGGAGCCACCGCTTCTGTTTTTACAACGCAAGGCAATGCCCCCATAGTTGCTATTACCAGTCCGGCACATAATACCGAATTTGTTTCAGGAAGCACTGTTATCATCCAGGCAACGGCCTCTGCTCAGGATGGTTCCATTACTGCTGTTGAGTTTTATGAGGGTGATAATCTGCTGGGTTCGGACCAGAATACCCCGTATAGCTATACCTGGGAAAATATACCTGCCGGAACATATCGTATAAAAGCAGTGGCTGAAAATAATCAGGGAATCAAAGGTTCCTCAGCATTTATTACCATTGTTGTTAAAGAAAAATGTCTGGCTCCTGAGCTTGGAGATGACCAGGTGATTTGTCCCGGAAATCCGATCGGGTTGAATAGCGGGCTTCAGGATCTGGATGGCAGAACATTTGTCTGGGAAAGAGACGGGATAGAGCTGAAAGGTGAAACCGGACCCGTTTTATTGGCTGGTCAGGCCGGACTGTATAAGCTTACAGTAAATACTGCCGGATGTGCTTCCTATTCGGGACAGGTGCAATTGTATTCCGGTCTGCTTGAAGCAGAGGACATGATCGTATGCCGCTCCGGCGACGTGATTTTGTCGGTTACCGGCGGTGTGGGGCCTTATGAATGGTATTCGGATCGTATCGGAGGCGAGGTATTGTATGTTGGTGAAAATTATACTGCAGAGATTACCGGCAATACCACGTATTATATAAAAGATGCCGGGCAGGGTATTACAGCATTTCTTGGTTTGAGTGAGCAGAATAGCAGTGCCCAGATATGGAATCTGAATGCGGCGGATATCACTGCCAATGACAAGAATATCAGGATGACAGTATTGCAGGCGTTGACATTGGAAGCTGTATCTGTATATTCGGCTTCGGCAAACAATGCAGTGACTATACGGATTCTGGAGGGAACGGAAGTCTTGTACGAAATCAGACAGACGGTCGGAACCGGAAAACAAAGAATCTTACTGAATATTGAGCTTCAGCCCGGAGAGTATACGATGGACGCTAATGGTACTACCGGAACACTCCGATACCAGGCCGAGGGAGCTGATTTCCCATATGTAATTGAGGATCTGATTTCTTTTACCGGTACGCAGCCCTGGGTTGTCCAGGAGAACCGATATGGTTTGTTTTATGCTATAGAAGTCGCTACCGGTGGCGGTGAGTGCGGAAGAACTCCCGTATCTGTTACAGTCGATACCGATAATCCGCTATGTGTAGTGACATCCGTTGCAGATGCGATGCATGCTGGTGTAATGTACTTCCCCAATCCTTTTGCAGAGGAACTAACTCTTGAAATGAGTGGGGATTTTACATATGAAATAATAAGGCTGGATGGAAACCTTGCCGAATCCGGCGGGTGTATGAACAATTGTAAAGCAGGACTTCAGCTTCTGCAGGGAGTTTATATGCTGAAAATGGCAGATACACATCAGTCTCAGGTATTCAGAGTTGTCAAGAAATAATTGCCGGATTTCTGCGCTCAGCAATGACAAACATAACCCGGAGCTTATAACTCCGGATTATGTTTTTTGGGAGTCCTGCTGCCGGCTACCGTTAATCTCTGATGGCATAAAGTACTATATTCGCAGGATGTTTTATCCGGTCGTCCGCTTTGTATTTTTTCAGCTTGTATCATGAGTATTATTTACTAAAGTAAAATAACTGAAACCTATTTTACTTTTAGCAGGGATAATGTAGAATAAAATTTGAATGCTCTATATCCATATCCGGGACCGAAGAAGGTACGTGTTTCCCAACATTCGCAGAAATAAAAAAAAGACCCTTCGGAAGAGCTCATATGACTGGTTTTGCTTTTACAATTCCTTAATCACCAGTATCTGACCGCTTGTTTTTTTTGGACAATTCTGTGATTTTTTTGAATGGATTTTTATGCAGACTTCTCTGAAATTCCCGCTCTACCCGGCTTTTATGCCATGTGACCTCAACTATTCAGCCTCTTTTTTTGTTGTATAATAAATAATCAGGGAATTAATGGACGAGGAAGGAGGAACAAACCATGTCAAAAGATATAGAAATGCCACATATAACAACCCCTTTAATTTTGAAACTGAAGGCTTTAAAAGATGTGGGTTATGATCAGGAATATCAGATCACGCCGGTAGGGCTGCAAAATATCCATACGAGGCAGATATTTAAACCCTCGGAGATAAAAATCATGGATCATTTCCGATACGAAGGAATCTCCAATCCGGATGATATGGCTATTTTGTTTACGCTGGTAACTGCCAGCGGAGAAAAAGGAACTATTATTGATGCCTTTGGCCCATATGGCAATATGGATCTGATGGATTTTGTAAAACAGGTGGAAGATCACACCATTGATAATTTGTAAAATGAAAACAGCCCATTGAAATATGGGCTGTTTTCATTTTACTGCATTTTTTAATTCTTATTTTGATGGCCTGAATGGATTCAGATACCAGGCAAAAGGCATGATTTTTCGGGTTTGTATCCAGATCTTTCCACTTCCGCTAAACCGGCATACCAGTCCCTCGCCGCTCAAAAATAGAGATTTGTATCCCCCGAGCCGTCCGATATTGTAGGTAAGCCCTTCGGTAAAGGCAACGATATGTCCGGTATCGATCACGTAGCCGTCTGTCACGTCAAGTTCAACGATCCCGCCAAAGCTGTTAAACCATAAGTCTCCGGTTCCGCTGCATTTGATCAGAAACAGGCTTTCTCCGGAAAAGAATCCTCTGGTCAGCCCCTGCCATTTGCTTTCGACCAGTATATCCGGATTAGAAGCCACATAGGCGGAATTCTGGAGATAGATCGTCTCATTGTTTAGATAGCGGTGAGTAATATCTCCGGGAGCGGTCGGCGAGATGGATATTTCTCCCGGACCGTTTTCGGCTGTAAACTCATTGATAAATAATGATTCGCCTCCAAGAAACCGTCCCAGTCCACCCTTGAACTTCGTTTTCATGATCAGGTTCGTATCCATGGTAGCCATGGCCGAAGCTTCTACTTTCAGTGTTTTTCCCCCGGGAATTTTTACCGTCAGCATGGCAAAATCCGGTTTACAATGTATGGTATGTTCAAATGATTGCATGTGGAGTAATTATTTATTGGGTCTTAACATCGGGCCTATGATACCGCCAAAGCTGGAAGGATTATGTGACTGAAACCAGACGGTTCCTTTTCCTTCAAATTTGCAAACCAGTCCTTCTCCTCCCAGAAAAGATGACATCCAGCTGCTACCGGCCTTGGTAATACGGAAATTGAGTCCGTCAGTAAAAGCAACAATATGCCCGGTGTCAACAATATGCGAGCCATCAACCTCAATCGGATAGATCATTCCGTAGGAGTTAAATATAACCTGTCCTGTTCCGCTCAGTTTGACCCAGAAAAGATTTTCGCCGGAAAAGAACGATTTGGCGCCCTGAAAGCTCAGATCAAGTTTAATATCACCGGAAGAAGCGAGGTATGATCCGCCCTGCACATAGATGGTTTCATTGTCAAGCGTACGGGTTTCGAGATCTCCCGGCAGATTGGGAGCCAGCCATACTTCCCCGTTTCCGCCTGATGAGGTGTATTTGTTCAGGAAGATATTTTCACCAGTCAGCAGACGTTTGGCAGCGGAAATCAGCCCGCCCTGCTCTTTGCGAAACATGGAGGTCTCGACATTAATATTGGGTGAAACAGCGATCATGGCTCCGCCTTCGGCCATAACCGATTCGGAATCGGCAATCTGTATCTTGGCTACAGCGCTGCCAGGCCGGTATTGTATATCTATATTCATGTGTTTTCAGAAAAGATTAAGGTAAAAAACGATTGACCCATGTCGCCAGCGAGTTGATGCTTCTGGTCTGAATAATAATTTTTCCGGTGCCTTTCATTCTGGTGACCAGTCCTTCGCCGCCCAGTATGCTGCTGAAGATGCCGCCTGCCATCTGAATAGAGAGCTTGAAACCCGGCTCATAGCCGACCAGGTGACTGGTGTCAACCAGATATTCTCCTTCTACATGTTTTTCGATCAGGCCGCCAAAAGCCCCGAACCATACTTTTCCGTTGCCGGATACTTTGAGGCGAAATAAACCTTCACGGGCGATCATAGAAGCAAATCCCGCCCACGATACCGACAGATCAATGCCGGGAGTACAGGCCACGAAAGCGCCGGGTTGCAGATAAAAAGAATTTCCTTTTAGTTCCATTTCCATAACATCTCCAGGCATAGGCTGGGTAAGTGCCAGCTTGAGGGGCGCGGAAGTGTTGTTTTTAAAATGATTGACAAAAAGGCTTTCTCCGCCAACAAATTTCTTGACCAGGGCAGCCGGTAGACTGCCGTTAAACTTTGCTTCCATGTCCAGATCCGCAGACATATTGGCCATCGCGTCCGATTCGGCGATGATCGATTCTCCCGGTTCAAGCACCACATTGAGATGCGAAAATACCGGCTTGCCTTCAATAGTTACATTCATGAATTATTGCTTTTCCAAAAGTGTGTTCAGATGTTGCTTAAATGTTGTATAGTCAGTAAAAAACTCAGGCCGTTTTGCGCTGAGATGCGTCAGAGAAACAGCGGTGCTTTCGATAGTTTTTATCCGGGTGTCCGAAGTGGGATGCGTATTGAGGTAAGCCATGAGCGCATGTGCTTCTCCTTCATGTGCTTCACCAAGCTTTTTAAAGAAGCTGACCATACCTTCGGATGAAAAACCGGAAGCTAATGCCAGCTTCAGGCCTTCCAGATCAGACTCGGTTTCAAAATCCCGGCTGAAGCTCAGGCTTTCGAGTGAAGCACCAATATCAATCAGCGAGCCTAAAACAGAGATATCTCCAAAAAACATGCTAAGGAGGTAGAAGGTACCCAGCCGGTTAAAAAGCCCTCTTAAATGATGCCGTGAGGTAACATGTGCGATCTCATGGGCCAGAACTCCTGCGACCTCATCGGGTGTTTCGGCTTCCTGCAGGAGCGCAGAATGAATGACAATAAAGCCGCCTGGCAGAGCGAAAGCATTGATCGCGTCATTTTCAATGACAGCAAAACGGAACTGATACTCACTGGATCCAAGCTGGGAAAGAAGAGGACTGGTCAGCTCATCAAGATATTGTGATAAGGTGTCACTCTTGAGTACGTTGTTATTTTTCAGAGTATTCTCAAATATTGGCTCTCCTATCCTGATCTGATAGTCCATAGGTACCCGCATTGCTATTTTATGAATGATACGGTCCCGTGAAGCAAAAAAAACGGCAATTCCGGCGCTTACCAGCAAAACAGCCGATATGAGAAGCGTCCGAAATGTAAAACGGCTCTTTCTGACGGCCTGACGCGTGTCCTGTACATTAAACAGGTGTGACAGGGCTGTGTCTTCCAGTATCTGGCTCTGATCTGTGAAGATAGTGTAGCCAGGATACTGCGGGTGTTTGAAATACACCAGACGCTTTCCTGCACCTCCGTAGCTGACATCAAGGTCCTTCAGAGGGAATTTGATTTCTATATCATCGCCTTTCTTAAAAGTCAGCGAAAACGGGTTGGTAGTAATGATGCCGGCTTTCCGCCCGCCTTCTATATGCTCAGACAGTAATACCCCTTCGTAATTCATAGTTCTGTAAAAACGCGCGAATAGTATGCCAAATTTAGCAAACCATTTGATTTGTTACGATTTACAGGATGATATTGTTTTTGGGAGAGTAGAATGTTTGCAAATGACTGATGAACAGATGGTAAAGTCTGTACGGCTTTCGGGTACAGACTTTATGCTTCTTATTCTTCCGGTGGAATATGGGTTACAATGTCAATCCCGATGCCATTGGGGTCAGTGATTGCAAAATGTCTGTCACCCCATGGTTCATTTTTCAGATCCACCCTGATATCAGCAGAAAGTTTCTTCATTTTTTCATACCAGTGATCTACATTATCTACTTCAATGGTCAGATAGATACCCGAGCCGGAATAGGCTTTATGGAAAAGCTTATCCTGAGCAGGGTGATCCGGAAGCAGAAAGCTGATTTCATTTTGCCGATCCGGTGTATGGAGAAGAAGGTAGAAATCATTTTCAAAAGTTACCCCAAAACCGAGTGTCTCGGTGTAAAACTTCTTACATTCCTTTAGTTTTGATGTGATAATTCCGGCGTTTAGTTTCATACTATGGCAGTGATTTTCAGATTTGACATTTATTCTGCAAAATGGTTATCAGAAATAGTTCACGGTAAAAATCGATATTCGGAAGGAGATGTTATTGTAAAAAACGGTCAAAATTGTCACTTTTTACCTCTGAAGGTGTAGAGCCGTAAAAACTCCGGAAATCTTTTATAAGATGTGCCTGATCATAGTAGGAATGATTGTAATGCGCAGGCAGCCTATCCGGGGTGAGGATCAGATTTCTGTAAATAAAATGTTGAAAGCGTATGATCCTGCTAAAAAGCTTGGGGCCGCCACCGATGTAATAAGAGAAGAGCCGCCGAAGCTGGCGCTGGCTCAATCCTGTGTCAAGATCTTCTTTCAGTGTCACGTCTCCTTCCTGATTAAGGATAAGCTCTAAGGCAGTCAGAAATCGCGGGTCGGTAGTGGAAGTATTTTTATAGCAGAGTCTTATAAAGTATTGATTCAGAAATTCTGAAACAGATGATGCTGAGGGTCTTTTGTCAGATAGTTCAGCAATATGTCGTGCCAAATCCGGCAGAATGGATGAGAGAGCAATTTCATCATGTCCCGGATCTGAGGCGTCCATTCCGAAAAGTCTGGTGATAGAAGCAGGGTAGAAACGAATCCCGAAATAAGCAAAACTTCCTCCGAGAGGAATGAGTGAATAGGTCGGGTTAAATCCCTGAAAGAAGCTTTCCTCCGGGTTATGCTGATTAAAGAAGATATCTGTACAGCCATCGGACACAACGCGGTATAAAAACGGGCTGCCCAGTGCCTGATCAGATTTCAGATGCCAGTAGCAATGAATCAGATGCCGGAGCCGCAGGTCCGGCTTATATTCCTGATAAGAAACGTTTTTTGCCAGGGATTTTCCTGCAGGTTGAGAAGGATGATACAGGTTTCTGATATATAATTCTTGTTCGGGCACAAATGGCGAAACGGATTAATTACCTGAGAAAGGCGAGTCTATTTACTTCTGTCAAGAACAAGAAAATTGTCCAGCTCTTTCCCTTCAAAATCGGATTCAAACTCAAAGAATCCAATTGGTTTGAGATTATCAATCCAGTTTTGATCGGTATCATTAACAAAAATTCCAATCCGGGTTTTAATATACGGGTGAATACCAAAATGATGATTGAAAACAAGACTCTGGTAGTCAAATTCAAGAATCAGTTCATCATTGGTATAGTGTCCGTGCGGAGTATCCGACAGATCTTCTGAATAGGTCCTGATTGTTTCCATACAAGACTGCTTCGCTTTTTCTATGAGACCGGTTTCTTTTCCGATCTGAGACAAATAATCAACGAGCTCTTGTGGTTCCATGATATAGTGAGAAGATTCCGAAAAGTAAGATGCAAAATTTTTTCATAAAAAACCGGAATAAGTACATTTGGTTAGAACAAATTCCGGTTTTCTGTTTATGGAGTCCATACAAAGGTATGATCTGGATTCGTTAGTTTCTTTGATTTTTGATGATAGCTCCGGAGGCGAGTCCGCCAAACGTATAGTAAGCTATAGACATCAGTGTCGTTTTTATTGTTTTGGCCGCAAAGTCTTTTTTCAATCCCAGCCGCTGGGGAATATTGGTAGTTGCCAGACCGATCAGACCACCTATGAGGGTACCTGTCCATACCGGATATTTTTTGGATGCGGCAGCCAGACTGTAGGCGAGCCCGTTGGATAGCAGATCAGACAGAATGGATAGCTGATGCAGTTCATCCTTGCCGGAGAAAGTATCTTTGCCGAATATCTTTTTCAGGGCTTCCATACCAAGCTCGTCAATATGGGGAGCATCCTTTACATTTTCTTTAAAGTAATTATGTACCAGTGTCATTAGTACTGCTCCTGCCAGTCCGCCGGTCAATGCTTTTCCTGTTTTCATACAACCATCTGTTTATAGAATGAACAACGTTTTTTCTGTGGATGGTTCACTGGCTAGGGATTATGAATAGCTGTTATATTAACCGATCAGTCCCTGAGCTTGCAGGCGCAATTCCAGTTCACACAGAAACTCTTCTTTGTCCCAGATCAGTCCTATATTTTTATGCTGCATGACCTCGTCCATAAAAAGTTCCTGCTGGCGGCCTCGTTCCAGGGCTTCGCTATAGCTCAGATCGCTGAAGGTTACCATGCTGTACAACGGAAGGTAGGAGGGCAATCGCTGATGAAGGGTCGCTTCGATTTTTTTTCGAAGGAGAAAACGTTCATCGGCTACATCTGCCTGCATTTCATTAAAATTACGCAAAGCAAGCCGGGCAATAGCATCTGTATTCTTTTTGCGCTCAGACTGATAGTGATTCAAAATCATTGCCCAGTCTTCGTTGCTGTGCTCAATGACCAGCTCAGCCAGTATCCGGCAGTCCTCAAAACCGGCATTCATACCCTGTCCATAGAAAGGAACAATCGGGTGCGCTGCATCTCCGATGAGGGCCAGTTTGTCTTTATAAACCCATGGAAAACATTGTATAGTACCAAGCTCTGATGTGGGATTGCTGAAAAACTGATCTCCCAGATCAGGCATCATCCGGCTGGCGTCCGGAAAATATTCATTGAAGAAATCTCTTGCTTTTTCTTCACTGCTAAGATCTTTATAAGAAGGAGACTCTGATCCGGATAAAAAAAGCGTTGCTGTAAAACTGCCGTCCAGATTGGGAAGAGCAATCAGCATAAATTTCTTTCGGGGCCAGATATGGAGGGCATTCTTATACATCTGATGGACGCTTTCGGAGCCTGCAGGTATGTGCAGCTCTTTGTAGCTGTGGCTTAACATGTTTATATCAAGCTCTCCATTGGTCAGTTCCTGTATCTTGCTGCGGACTACTGATCCGGCTCCGTCGGCTCCTATTACCAGGTCAAATGATTCCTCCAGTTCTTTGCCACTGGTTGTTTCGGTAAATACAATCTGATTTGTATCTGTATCGATCGAATGGCATTGCATATTGAAATAAAAATTGATGCCATAACCTCGGACAGCCTCTTCGACAAGCAGCGTATTCAGCATGCTGCGGGAAATAGAATAGATATATTGTCCCGCCAGGCCATAAGGCTGAAGCACCACCTGGCCGTTGGGTTCGTGGAGCATACGCCCTTCCATCGGGATGGTGTGCTGCAGCACTTTTTCATCCATACCGGCCATTCCGAGTGCTTTCAGTCCCCGGTGACTCAGAGCCATGTTGATAGAGCGTCCTTCTTCTGTCTTACAGATCAACGGGTTCGCCCTTTTTTCGAATACGGAAACCGAAAAGCCTTGTCTGGCCAGCAAAATGGCCAGAAGTGAACCCACGGGACCGGCGCCTATTATGATCACATCCTTTGCCAGACTGTTGTCTTTCATCGCGATTTAGCTTAACTCCTTTAAAAAATGTACAAATGAATAAACCTCAGAAAAACGGTTATAGAGCGGAGTCGGACTCACTCTTATAATGTCCGGATTTCTGAAATCAACTATATAACCGTTTTTACCCAGCTTCTGATAAAGCTCCCGGCCGTTTCTTCCGATTTTCAGAGAAAGCTGACAGCCCCGTTCCTGAGGATTGGCCGGAGTAATAATTCGTATTCCGAATGGGTTCTCGGTTTTCAGAATCAGTTCTTGCAGCAAAAATTCAAGATAGCTGGTCAGACGAATGCTTTTTTGTCGCAGCCTTGTCATTCCTGCTTCCTGAAAAATATCCAGAGAGGCCCATTGTGCTGCCAGAGAAAGCACAGGTGCATTGCTTAACTGCCAGCCATCGGCACTGCCAGCCGGAACAAACTCTTTGCTCATCCGGAAGCGCGTTTCTTCCTCGTGACCCCACCAGCCGGCCAGCCGGGGCAGATTTTTGTTGGTAGCGTGTTTTTCATGGATAAAATATCCGCCAGTGCCACCTGGACCGGAATTAAGATATTTGTAGCTGCACCAGACAGCAAAATCGGCTTCCCAATCATGAAGCCTGAGATCCAGGTTGCCTGCCGCGTGCGCCAGATCCAGTCCGACAATAATGTCATACTGGTGGGCATGCCGGATAATAGCTGCCATATCAAATGCCTGGCCGCTGAGATAGTTTACTCCGCCAAGAAAAACCATGGCCAGCTCTTCATGGTGCCGGTCAATGGCCCGGAGTATGGATTCTGTAGAAAGATACTGACTGTTGTCGTCGCTTTGCAGTTCAATGATACATTGTTCCGGCTCCAGTCCGTGTAGCTGAACCTGAGACTGTAAGGCATACCAGTCTGATGAAAATGGATTTTCTTCTACCAGAATCTTAGTCTTTCTGCCTTCAGGCTGGTAAAAAGTTCTGAATAACAGATGCAGATTGACTGTGAGAGAATTGGCTGCAACAACCTCAGCAGGCCGGGCACCCACCACTTCGGCCAGTTGCTTTTGTACAAACTTGTGATAGTACAGCCAGGGATTGCGGGAATCAAAGTGTCCTTCTACACCAAGGCGGCCCCATTCATCCAGTTCCCGCCGGATATATTCTCCGGTACTTCTGGGCTGAAGCCCCAGCGAGTTTCCGCAGAAGTATACGCATTCTTTCTCTCCGATAACCGGAATATGAAACCGGTCCCGGAATGTCCGGAGTGTATCTTCTCTGTCTGCTGCTAAAGCAAAATCTCTGTCAGTAGTCATACTGATTCAGGCTGGCTGAGGTTTTTCCATTACTGTTCCGCACTGCTGGCAGGTCCGGAGCTCATTACTGGCGTAAAATCTATTCATAACCTCCGGAAGCTGCTTTACAATGTCTTTGACTTCGATAAACTCTTCGTATAGTTTATGACCGCAGTTTTCGCAGAACCACATAAAGCCGTCTTTCTGGTTATCGTCCCGATAGCGTTCCATGACCAGGCCTATGGTATTGGCAGGCCGTACCGGACAGTGAGGGACTTTTCTGGGAAGCAGGAAGATTTCTCCTTCTCTGATGGGAAGATCTTCTATTTTTCCGTCTTCTATGATTCGCAGTGTGATATCTCCTTCGAGCTGATAGAAGAATTCTTCTGTTTCATTATAATGAAAATCCTTGCGGCTGTTGGGACCGCCTACTACCATCACAATAAAATCGTCATTGCCTTTGTATACCTGCTGGTTTCCTACAGGCGGCTTTAGCAGATGTCTGTTTTCATCAATCCATTTTTTGAAACTGAATGGTCGTTGTGTTGCCATAATGTATTATTGGATATACCGGATTAAAACATAAAAGCAGCAATATAAAAAAAGCAGCGGAAAGAATGGATGATCCTTGGCATAAGTTGTATGACCTAAACGGGGAGCCGGAAAGCGGTTTACCGGTAAAATAGAATATTTCTGATGTTACCTTTTGATAGTTTCACATGTATAGTACTATATAGTATAATATACCGGTAAAACACGATGGATAAAATTTTTAAAGTTTTTTTCTGCACAATCATATATCTGTGTTGTGTACATTTCAGCAGTTATGCTTCAACAGTTGCTGTTCACGATCCTTCGATTATCATTGTCTATAAAGATGCAGGAGGTAATTCGTATCCGGAAAATGATGCTGCCGGTACCCGTACCAAATATTATTATATATTCGGAACCCAGCTGGGTGCGGCATATTCGCGGGATATGATCAACTGGACGCCCTTTACGCCGGCTTTTTCGGTCAACGGTGTGGTCACGACCAACTACCTGCAGGCTTTTAAGGCAGCGGCTGACTGGTCCCGGCATACCAGTAGTAATGATCTGCGGGGCAATCTGTGGGCTCCGGATATTATTTACAATAAAAGGATGAACAAATGGTGCCTTTATTTTTCCGTTAATGGTGATGACTGGCTGTCATCGGTCGTAATGCATACCGCCAGCAGGATTGAAGGCCCCTATGAATATGCCGGCACGGTTGTGTATTCCGGTATGGATAATGCGTCCAATGGTGCCGGCAACGCAGACTTTCAGCGCGTGACAGGCTTAAGCTCCACTCCTGTGCGCTATCTGCGTAACGGTGGCTGGCATGGAGACTACGGAAGCAGCTGTATTGATCCCTCGGTACTGTACGACGAAAACAATCGTCTGTGGATGGTGTATGGCTCCTGGTCCGGGGGAGTATTTCTGCTAAAGCTGGATGAAAACACCGGTCTTCGTGACTATCACTACAATTATGGATTTACAAATGCTTCAGCGGATGGAACAGTCTGGAACGGTTCTCGATTGCGATACGATCCATATATGGGTGTGCATCTGAGCGGAGGCTATTATGTTTCCGGAGAAGGTCCTTATATTCAGTATCTGACTGATACGAACGGCGAAGGATACTATTACCTGTTTGTCACCCACGGATTTTATTCGCCGGAGGGAGGATATACCATGCGGGTGTTTCGTTCGAAAACCATTGATGGAATTTATACTGATGTAAGCGGAGACAATGCAGTTTTTGACCGTTATATATTCAATTATGGCAATAATGTGCAGTATGGATTTCCCATAATGCAGAACTTTCGCTATAACTGGTGGAACATCGGGCAAGTGGCACAGGGCCACAACTCTGTACTGAGAGATGAGGATGGAAGCGCTTATCTGGTTTACCATACCAAGTATGACAATGGTACGGTGCACCATAATGTGGAAGTTCATCAGTTATTTTTTAACGAAAGAGGCTGGCCGCTGGCTGCTCCGTTTGAGTACAGAACAGGATTTGACCTGGGAAAAAAAGCTTATGCTGCTGAAGATATTGCCGGCAGGTATAGTGTGATTACACACAACGCGGTCGATTACGCCAATCTGGCTACCAATCGGGAGCAGGAGCTGTATATCAATGCGGATGGCTCCTTATCCGGGGCATATAGTGGTACGTGGTCGTACGATTATGCAGATGGCAGCCAGTTTCTTACGCTTACGACCAATGCAGGAACTTTTTATAGTGTACTTTGCGAGCAGCTAATGGATGGCTTGTCCAGTTACACACTGGCTTTTACGGGTATGAACCCGGCCAATGAACGGGCTCTGTGGGGATATAAGCATACCGGTACGACAATCGCAAGGACGACGTATTATGACAATGGGCGTCTGGTAATTGGTACCCCGGATTACGGTCTGGACTGGGATGCCTATAGTGATTTTCACCGGACGGAGATAAGCGGTGATTTTGAGATTGAATATATCTTTGATAACTATACCCGGGCCGTTGAAAACTGGCATAACTGGGCGATCGCTCTTACAAGTGGCGGTCAGACCTGGTATATGCGTGCTGATGCCTGGTCCAATTCAACCTTTACCGGTTCCATTGTTAATTATAAATACGGCTGGAATTGGGAAACGGAGTTTAAGGAAGTATATAAAAATAAGGAAGTCCGGGTCAAAATATCCAAAACAGGTACCAGCGCCAACGTATTTGCCTTTGTGGGCGATCAGCTTGTGTATACCAGTACAGCGACCAATTGTCCTTCGGGCAACTATATCGTGTATCTCGGAGGCGAAGCCTGCTATCTGGATGTGAAAAAGATATCGGCTGGTGCAATTGGTGAGCGGCAGCGTGTGGGTACAGTAAATGATGATGGAACCTATACAGTTGGCTTCAACGTGGCAAGAAGTCAGACGATCGGGGTATCGGGAGACTTTGAGCTGATCTATACATTCAATAATTATCGCAATCCGGTTAGTAACGACAACTGGGACAATTATATCATACGGGCTATCTCCGGCGGTCAGACAATGCTGCTTCGGGCTGATGCCTATGCAATGGACGTAGCCGGTAGTCTGAACTACTCATATGACTGGAGCTGGAATGATTTTGTGTCGCTGATGTCCGGTGCAAATGTGGAGCTCACCATTAAAAGAAAAAGTGATGTCCTTACGTACAATGCGGCTATAACGGCCAGAAACGGGCAGGTTTATACTTATAATGTGACCAATACCGGTGCTCCGCTTTACGACATGGAATTTGGTTTTACCTGCGAAGAAAGTATGGTAGACTTGTTTAAGGCTGAGATAGTAGAGTATGTAAAGGATGATGTGGTGACCGGGACTATTGAAACCGAAAGTAACCGGGCCGAAAGAATAAAGGTATATGGCGGAGAAAGACTTTTTCATATAGAAGCCACTCTTGCCGGACAAGCTTCTGTTTATAGCATTGAAGGGCGTCTGGTTGCTACTATTACCTATCAGAAAGGTCTTAATACCTATCGAGGATTTGATCCGGGGGTATATATAGTCGATAAAAGTAAAGTATTTGTATATTGACAACTCTTGCAGCAGCCCGGGCAGAGGGGCTGCTATATTTTTTGGTTTCTCTCCTGCTTGGCCGCTCTCCTGCTATTGACCGCATTGCTTTCCGGATGATGTAAGCTGTTTCTTTTGTCGGGCTTTCCTTCACATAGTTCTTTTACAAAACTCACTTGCTTCATTGCGGGTATTAATCGTTTGTCTGTCCAGCCGATCGAGCCGGGATACCACAGGTTTTATGTATTCCGGGCGATCGAGCCGGCGGAGCACATGTTCGGGTAATATTTTCTGATCAACGGCCAGCCACTCAGTGAGATTAACTGTTTCTTCCCGTCCCTCATTGTATCATAATGTCTTCCGGGATATCTTTGATCGATTAGGCACCTTTGCGCGTATAGTGTGTCATCTGAATTTGTCGGATTTCCCGGAGCTCTGAGGCTTTTCCAAACTAAAACAGACCTCCATGGATTAAAGTTAAACAAGTTTTTCTGTGCAGAATATCAGACAAAAGGATAAAATAAAATCTAATGCATAATAATCTAAACTTCGAATAAATGCCAACTATGAACACGAACCAGACAATTATCCGGGAGACTATATTAAAACGGCGCAGTTACAGAGCTTTTTCAGAGAAACCGCTGGATTCGGATACTTTACAGGTCCTGTTTACTTCGGCCCAATGGGTTGCTTCTTCGTTCAATGAGCAGCCCTGGCGTTTTGTGTACGCGTCGAAAAAAGATGATCCTGCGGGCTTCGATACTTTACTGGGTTTTCTTACGGATGCTAACAGAGTCTGGGCCAAAGAAGCTCCGGTTCTGATGGCGGTGCTGGCCAGTGCACGATTTGCCAAAACCGGAGAAGAAAACAGGCATGCCATGTACGATGCCGGCCAGGCCATGAGTGCACTGGCTATACAGGCGGCTGCCATGGATATATACATTCATCAGATGGCAGGTTTCGATATGAATAAGGTGACTGAGGCATTTAAGCTGGGAAAAGACTTTATTCCGGCTGCTATGGTAGCAATCGGATATAAAGGTGACCCGGATCAGCTGAATGATGAATTGAAAAAACGGGAGCAGGCAGAAAGAAGCCGAAAGTCTGTAAAAGAAGTGGCTTTTAGATTTTCTGAGAATCTGACCATCAAATAACAACTGCATACGCTTGTTTTCTATTGATTTAGGCAGGAGAGGGGATATTGAGGCAAATTATGAACAGGGTTTTCGAAATTCGATGCATTTTTTGCTATTTTTGTCACCTTCAACTATCCGAGATCATCAATGAATAAGACGATAATAAACACAAACGAGTCCCCGGCTCCGATAGGTCCGTATAGTCAGGCGGTACTTGCCGGCAATACGCTATATGTATCCGGGCAGATCGCTTTTGACCCGGCTACCGGTGAGCTGGTGCTGGACAATATCCAGTCTGAGACGCACAGGGTTATGAAAAATCTCAATGGAATATTAGTTGCTGCAGGAATGAATTTTTCGCATGTGGTTAAGTGTTCCATCTTTGTAAAAGATATGAACAATTTTCAGGCGATTAATGCAGTTTATGGGGAGTATTTCGGCGAAGGTGCTCCGGCAAGAGAGACTGTCGAAGTAGCCCGTCTGCCCAAGGATGTCAATGTAGAGATATCCTGTATCGCAGTAAAATAATAGTACATAATCATTAAATCTACCCTTAAGTAAGGATAAAAATTCATGGAAAAAGAGGTAAGGCTGAGATTTGCACCAAGTCCTACAGGCCCGTTACATATCGGAGGAGTTCGTACAGCACTATATAACTATCTGTTTGCCCGCAAGCATGGAGGCAAAATGATTCTTCGTATTGAGGATACCGATCAGACCAGATTTGTAGCAGGTACGGAAGAATACATCCTCGAAGCGTTGCAGTGGCTGGGGATAGAGCTGGATGAAAGCCCGGCGGTGGGTGGTCCTTATGGTCCTTATCGCCAGTCGGAGCGGAAACCTATGTATATGCAGTATGCCATGAAACTCGTGGAGGAAGGCAATGCGTACTACGCGTTTGATACAGCTGAAGAGCTGGATGCCATGAGGGAGCGCCTGAAAGCTGCCAGAGTGGCTACACCGCAGTATAATGCGATCACCCGGATGACCATGAAAAACTCTCTGACGCTTCCGGAAGATGAAGTTAAGCGCAGACTGGAATCCGGAGAGCCCTATGTAATCCGTCTTAAAGTACCAAGAAAAGAAGAGATTCGTCTCAATGATATGGTTCGTGGCTGGGTAATGGTACATTCTTCAGCGATTGATGATAAAGTGCTGATGAAGTCTGACGGTATGCCTACCTACCATCTGGCGAATGTCGTGGATGATCATCTGATGAAAATAACCCATGTGATCCGGGGTGAAGAATGGCTGCCTTCGGCACCGCTGCATGTCCTTTTATATCGTTTCCTTGGCTGGGAAGATACTATGCCGAGGTTTGCCCACCTGCCTTTGCTGCTCAAACCGGACGGAAACGGCAAGCTAAGCAAAAGAGATGCCGATGCCGGTGGTTTTCCCGTGTTTCCTATCGACTGGAAGGATCCGGAGAGCGGAGATATATGGAAAGGCTTCAGGGAAGCCGGGTATCTGAGTGAGGCTGCAGTCAATTTTCTTGCTTTGCTGGGCTGGAATCCGGGTACGCAACAGGAGATTTTCTCCATGCAGGAACTCATAGAGGCTTTTTCCGCCGAAAGAATCGGTAAATCAGGTACTAAGTTTGATATTCAGAAGGCCATGTGGTTTAACCAGCAGTACATCAAGGCCAAACCAAACAATGAACTGGCGGGTTATCTTTTGAAGGAGCTAAAGCAACGAGGTATGAATGCAGGGGAGGAAAAAGCGGAAAAAGTGGTGGAACTAATGAAAGAAAGGGTCGTATTTCCGGCCGATTTCTGGAAAGAGGCCTCTTTCTTTTTCGAGACTCCCGCGGATTATGATACCAAGGTAGTTCAATCCAAATGGACAGCAGAAGCTGTTGAAGTTATAGCGGACTTTGGCAAAGAACTTGCTCAGACAGATGTAGCAACTGCTGATAAGGCCAGAGATATCCTGAATGCTGTACTGGAACGGAAAAATATGAAAATCGGGAAAGTACTTCAGGCCCTGAGACTGGCGATTACGGGTAAGGGTGCCGGACCTGATCTTATGGAGATAGTCGAGGTACTCGGACGTGATGAGACAGCAGACAGAATCGAAAGAGCAATTGCTATGCTGAGTGATCAGGTAAAAGTATAACAGTAAACGAATAGCGCTATGGGAAAGAAGAAAGAAAAAGAGGGGAAAAAGCCTAAAGTAAATAAGGAACTGGACGGATTCAATATCCAGATCAATACATTTGGAGAGATCGTATCGGATTATGATCTTGACGAGATCAACAGTTTCCTGAATCGTAATGTTGACGACAAAAAGTTAAGAGATCGTGACGATATTGAACAGGCAAAAGGAAAGACATCCGATAGTGAACAATAGAATATAATTGATAATTCCTTGATCAGGGTATATAAAGAATCGCCACTGTTTTTCAATCTTACCATGGTGTTTGCCATAATCGGAGCAATT
Organism: Bacteroidota bacterium; assembly: GCA_023392125.1. Taxonomy (GTDB): domain Bacteria; phylum Bacteroidota; class Bacteroidia; order Cytophagales; family Cytophagaceae; genus SpSt-227. Next base: position 108,134 of record JAEVZS010000007.1, on the reverse strand, counting down.
ATCCTTGGTAGTACCAGTAAAGGAGATGTTGAGCTTTGGGTCAATCAGTTTCATGATCCGGCGCTCAATGTCTTTTTTTATTATATCACCTATCTGGGCGATGGTATATTCAGCATACTGGTCGTGCTGGGTCTCTTTTTGCGGAGAATCTATTACGGAATTCTGAGTATTCTTGCTTTTCTTTCCACTTCGCTGGTGACGCAGGTGCTTAAAAGAGCTGTTTTCGATGATTTCGTACGTCCTTACAAATTTTTTGATCCGTCACTCAAGCTTAAGTTTGTTGACGGACTGGAGATTCATAGCTATTTCAGCTTTCCTTCCGGGCATTCCTCGAGTGTATTTTCGATCTTCCTATTGCTGAGTCTGCTATCCCGGCGCACATCCAGTCAGATCGTTTGCTTTACGATTGCATTGACCACAGCTTTCAGCAGAGTGTATCTGCTGCAGCACTTTTTTATGGATATATATGCAGGAACCTTAATCGGTGTTACAGTCACTGCCCTTGTATATTCACTTATTCAATACCATACCCGCTGGTCCGAGAATGAGCGTCTGAACAGACCGGTGTATCGGTTGGGAAGGTAAAGGGAAATAAATAAAAAAGTTGATCCGGCAGATTGAACGGAGTAGATCTGATATCCTGCGGGAGTAAAGTTATCATGTCAGAGATATCCTTTTTGCATAGCATTTGCTAGTCTGAACTATATACTAGTAATTTGCATGGAAAAATTATCCTTTTTTACAAAATGAAATTTTTATCATCTCCCTGGAATGTTATTCTGATCATTCTATTTCTTTCAGCAGTTCTGTTTTTACCTTTCCTTGGATCTGTTCCCCTCTTTGACTGGGATGAAAACATATTTGCCGAATCAGCCAGGGAAATGCTGGTTACAGGCAACTTCTATAAAATACAATCCAATTACCAGCCGTTTGAGGAGAAGCCACCGTTTTTCTTCTGGCTTCAGGCATTGAGTATGATCCTTTTCGGAGAAACAGCTTTTGCAGCGCGTTTCCCTAATGCGATTGTCGGAATGATTACGCTGGTACTGATATATCTTTTAGGGAGAAAGTACTTCTGCAACCGCTTCGGCATTTACTGGGCCCTGGCATATATGGGATCCATCCTTCCCCATTTCTATTTTCGTACGGCTCTGATAGATCCGGCTTTTAACCTCTTTATCTTCTCTGGCATCTTCACACTGGGATTACTGGTCTCCACAAACAAGGAATTAAGATTCAAAAGGGACAGGAAGGCTGTTCTGGCCGGTACGCTGATTGGTTTTGCGATTCTGACCAAAGGTCCGGTCGCTTTTCTGATTGTGTTTCTTACTGCTTTGGTTTTCAGTATTTATAAGAGAAGTTTTCGGCTTGTTAGTTTTCGTGAAATCATCCTGTTCACGATTCCGATGTTGCTGGTAGCCAGTGCATGGTTTGCAATCGAGATAGTGATCAACGGTCCCTGGTTTATCAAAGAATTTATCGAGTATCAGCTGTATGTATTGAAGCAGCCTCATAGCGGACACAGCGGTCCCTTTTATTTTCATTTTGTTGTGTTACTTCTTGGATGCTTTCCTGTGTCCTTTTTCTTATTCAAAGGACTCAGAAGTTTTGACAACGACAACTATTTGCAAAGGAATATCAAAGTAACTCTGGTGATTATGATGCTGGTAGTGCTCTTTTTGTTTTCCATTGTAAAAACCAAGCTGGTTCATTATTCATCCTTGTGCTATTTCCCTGTTTCGTTTCTGGCAGCGTATGTGCTGATAAAGGTAGAAGGCAAAAGAATTTTTTATGGTAATCTTTTCCGTTCATTGATTCTGATTACAGGATTGCTATTTGGCAGCCTGTTTATTGCCGTGTTTTATCTGCTTGATCACAAAGAGCAGTTTCTGGAAGAGTACGGCGAATATATAAAAGATCCGTTCGCAATTGGCAATCTGTCTGCAAACTTCACCGTTTCCGGCTGGGATTATCTTGCGGGTCCTGTTCTTATTGCCGGAGTATTGTTGTTTGCCATGCTATTCAAACGAAACTTCCAGGCAGCAGTGCTTATCCTTTTTGTTTCGATGATTCTGACCGTGCAGTTGCTTAGCTATAGCCTTGTTCCAAAAATTGAGGAAATGACCCAGGGGGCAGCCGTACGATTTTATACCGAAAAAGGGAAAGAAGATGCTTATATGCTTCCTTATGGGTTTAAAAGTTTTGCGTATCTTTTTTACGGAAAAAAGATGCCCGGCTACAATCCCGAGAGCCTGGATGAAAGCTGGCTTTTGACTGGCTCTGTGGACAAACCGGTATATATTATTGCCAAGGATTATCCCAAACGTATTCAGGCCCTGGATGCTTACAGTGATTTACAATTGCTTTACAGGGAAAATGGGTATGTTTTTTATAAGCGACCTGTTCCGGCTCAATAAATTGCCTCGATTTAACAGGAAATGCATAACCATTTTCTGATAAATTAGTAAAAACTTTGAGTCTAATATGAATCCCAAGCACCCTGTGAATCGATGGAACCATTAAAAATAGGTATTTTAAGAGAAGGGAAAATACCGCCGGATAAGCGCGTAGCGCTGATGCCGGATCAGTGTATTGAGCTGCAGAACCGCTATCCGAATGTCTCTATATTCATTCAGCCGAGCGATATAAGAGCATTTTCTAATAAAGAATATGCGGAAAAGGGCCTCACGCTGACGGAAGATCTGAGTCACTGCGATGTGCTTTTTGGGATAAAAGAAGTTCCGCCGCATTTGCTGATCCCGGAAAAAACATATTTCTTCTTTTCTCATACCCTGAAAAAACAAAGCTATAATCAGAAGCTGCTCCAGACAATTCTTGAAAAACGAATAGAGCTGATTGACTATGAGGTATTGACGGATAGCAACTATCAGCGACTGATTGCTTTTGGTCGTTTTGCAGGTATTGTCGGCGCGTACAACGGATTGCTTCTGTATGGCCGTAAAAAAAGAAGATATAAGCTGAAGCCGGCTCATAAGTGTTTTGATCTGAAGGAAGTACTGGATGAGCTGAGAAAAGTAAACCTGCCTCCGATTAAAATTGTCGCAACCGGTACGGGAAGAGTAGGAAAAGGAATTGCTTATATTCTTGATTATCTTAAAATTCCCAGGGTATCACCGGAGGATTTTCTGAATAGGGAATTTAATTATCCGGTTTATAGTCTGCTTTCGACAAAAGACTACTACATCAGCAAAGAAACAGGCCTTTACGAAAAAGCCGAGTTTTATTCCAATCCGGAACGATACACCTCCGTCTTTTTGCCCTATGCCCGCAAAGCGGAGATTTTTATGGCTGGTGCCTACTGGGATCCGGCAGCTCCCAGGCTTTTTGAAAGAGAAAATATGACAGAGCCGGATTTTAAGGTAAAAATCATAGCCGATATTACCTGTGATATTAATGGTTCTATACCTTCAACATTGAAACCCTGTACGATCCCTGACCCTGCCTATGATTATAATCCTGTCACTCATAGTATAGAGCCTCTGTTCTCCGGATCACGCAATATTACAGTGATGGCGATTGACAATCTGCCCGGTGAGCTGCCAAGAGACGCTTCCAGGGATTTCGGAAATCAGCTTCTTACCCATGTGTTTCCCTTGCTTTGTACCGGCACTGATCCTGATGAAATTCTTTTCAGAGGAAAAATGACAGATAAGAACGGATGTCTTACCGAACGCTTTTCATACCTTCAGGACTATGTCAACGGATGCTATTAGAATGTGTTGTAAATCAGGTCAATTTGTTAATGCGAATTAGCGGTTATTCTTATAGTATTAAATCCTTAAATTTGTATTTTAAAATTAAAAAATTGGATGGATAAGTATTCCTACGTCAGCAATGCTCATGTCGGTTATATCGATGAGCTCTACAAGTCCTATCAGCAGGATCCTCAATCAGTAGATATTTCCTGGCAGAAGTTTTTCGAAGGTTTTGAGTTCTCTCAGCTAAAGACGAATGGTAAAGCCAACGGAACCGAAAAACAGTCAGCTCCTGTTCTGGCCGGGTCGGTAGATATCGCTAAGGAAATTAAGGTAAGTCAGTTGATTCAGGCCTATCGTGGCAGAGCGCACCTTTTGTCCAAAACGAACCCGGTAAGACCGCGGAAAGATCGCCAGCCAAGACTGGAGCTTGAGAACTTCGGACTTGACGAGTCCGATCTTCAGACCGTATTTCAGGCAGGTAATGAGCTTGGCATTGGTGCAGCAAAGCTGAAGGATATCATCGATACCCTGAAATATATCTATGAAGGAACTATCGGTTTTGAATATATGTACATTCGCGAACCTGATGTGCAGGAATGGCTGAAGAAGAAAGTTGAAAAGGAATCGCTGGAGCATAATCCATCCATAGAAGAAAAAAAGCGAATCCTTTCCAAGCTGAATGAAGCAGTAGTTTTTGAGAACTTTCTGCATACAAAATATGTCGGACAGAAGCGTTTCTCTCTGGAAGGCGGAGAGACAACTATTCCGGCGCTTGACGCTTTGATTAATCACGGAGCGGAACACGGTGTCGAGGAGGTTGTTATTGGTATGGCCCATCGCGGTCGTCTCAATGTGCTGGTGAATATCATGGGCAAAACCTATGAACACATCTTTAATGAATTTGAAGGGACAGCGGTTCCGGATCTTACCATGGGTGACGGAGACGTTAAGTACCACATGGGTTATTCCAGTGAGATCACCGCTCAGAACGGAAAGCAGGTATATCTGAAGCTGGCACCCAATCCTTCGCATCTTGAGGCGGTAGATCCTGTTGTAGAAGGGTATGTTCGTGCCAAGGGTGACCGGATTTATAAATACGATTATACCAAAGTACTTCCTATATTGATTCACGGAGATGCGGCTATTGCCGGTCAGGGTATTGTATATGAAGTCGTACAGATGTCCAAGCTCCCCGGATATTTTACCGGTGGCACTATTCACTTTGTCATCAACAACCAGGTTGGTTTTACCACCGATTTTGACGAAGCCCGTTCCAGTATCTACTCAACTGATATAGCTAAGATTATTGATTCACCGGTATTGCACGTAAACGGCGATGATCCTGAGGCTGTCGTATTCTGTGCGAAGCTGGCTATTGAGTTCAGACAAAAGTTCCAGCGTGACATCTTTATTGACATGGTTTGCTACCGTCGTCATGGTCACAATGAGAGTGATGAGCCTAAATTTACACAGCCTTCACTTTATAACATTATTTCGAGACATCCGAATCCGAGAGAGCTTTACAACAAAAAGCTTATTGAAAAAGGTGATGTGGATGCTGAGCTGGCTCAGAAAATGGACCGCGAGTTCAGAGAGCTGCTTCAGGACAGATTCAATCAGGTAAAACAAAAGCCGCTTCCATATACCTTTCAGAAGATGGAAAAAGAGTGGCAGGAACTGAGAAGCTCTGAGCCTTCCGATTTTGAAAAATCTCCGGAAACCGGCATTAGCCAGGAAATCGTTGAGAAAGTAGCCAATGCGCTTACCTCGATTCCGGATGGCTTCAAGCCATTGAAGCAGATCGAAAAACTGCTAAAAGACCGGAAAGATCAGTTCTTCAAGGACAAAGTGCTGAACTGGGCCTCTGCCGAGTTGCTGGCATATGGCTCACTGTTGCTTGATCGTAAGATAGTCCGTATCTCCGGGCAGGATGTTCAGCGTGGTACATTCTCTCACCGCCATGCGGTATTTAAGGATGCGGTGACCAATGAAGCCTATTATCCGCTTAATAATATTGCGGACAATCAGAAGAGCTTCAGGATATACAACTCCCTGCTTTCTGAATATGGGGTATTAGGTTTTGAATATGGCTATGCCATGGCTAATCCAAATGCTCTGGTTGTATGGGAGGCGCAGTTCGGGGATTTTGCCAATGGTGCCCAGGTGATGATTGACCAGTTTATTTCCAGTGCAGAAACCAAATGGCAGCGCATGAATGGCCTTGTAATGTTACTGCCGCATGGTTATGAAGGTCAGGGACCGGAACATTCAAGTGCCCGTCTGGAGCGTTTCATCGAATTGGGCGCTGATTACAATATTATAGTTGCCAATATAACAACACCGGCTAACTTCTTCCATGCCCTGAGAAGACAGGTGGCATGGCCTTTCCGTAAGCCTCTGATCAATATGTCTCCCAAGTCATTGCTGAGACATCCGTCAGTGGTTTCTCCGTTGTCTGAGTTTACGGAAGGTTCTTTCAGGGAAATTATTGATGATGCGGATGCGGATCCTTCAAAAGTGAAGCGTGTATTGTTCTGTTCTGGCAAAGTCTTCTACGATTTGCTGGAAGAAAAGCAAAATGCCAAGCGTTCGGATGTAGCCATTGTTCGTCTGGAACAATTGTATCCGCTGGCTCAGGAGCAGATGAATGCTATTCTGGAGAAGTACAAAAATGCCAAAAAGATATGGGTGCAGGAAGAGCCTGTCAACATGGGGGCATGGGAGTATATTCTCAGAAGTCTGTACAAGAAAGTTGATATCGAGGTAGTGGCAAGAGAAGAAGCGGCCTCTCCGGCGGTTGGTTATCTCAAGACACACAATGAAACCCAGCAGTTGCTTGTACAGCAGGCATTCGCAAACTAAATCATTTTATTACTAAAATTTTTAAAGAAAATACCATGTCATCTATAGAAATTAAAGTTCCGACAGTCGGGGAGTCCATCTCTGAAGTTACGATCGCCAACTGGGCAAAGAAGGACGGGGATTTTGTGAAAGCTGATGAGCTTCTTTGCGAACTTGAGTCTGACAAGGCTACATTTGAGCTGAATGCCGAGACATCGGGTGTGCTTCGCATTAAAGCAAAGGAAGGTGATACCGTAGAAATTGGCGGTGTGATCGCTGTAATCGAAGAAGGTAAGGGAGAATCCGGCTCTTCGTCCTCTTCCAAAGAAGAGAAATCCGAGAAGAAGGAATCCGGAAAAGAGTCTTCTGGTAAAAAGGAAACGATAGAAATGAAAGTACCGGCAGTGGGAGAGTCTATTACGGAAGTAACAATCTCGAGCTGGCTGAAGAAAACCGGCGACCGTGTGGAGCTGGATGAGGTCTTGTGTGAGATCGAATCGGATAAGGCGACTTTTGAACTTACCGCAGAAGCCGGAGGGGTATTAACTACCATTGCAAAAGAAGGAGAAACCATAAGTATCGGAGATCCGATCTGCAAGATCGAAGTGAGTGAAGGAAGTGAGGTTGCTACCAATAAGGCTTCTGAAGCTGCTTCTTCCGGAACTTCGAAGAACAGTACATCTCAATATGCCGAAGGACATGCATCGCCGGCAGCAGCGAAAATTCTGTCCGAAAAAGGCATCAGCGCTTCTGAAGTAAAAGGAACCGGCAAAGACGGCCGTATAACCAAGGAAGACGCTGCCTCTGCTAAAAAGCAGGAAAGCTCTTCTTCTAAGGAAAGCAAGAAGGAACAGTCTTCGTCTTCCTCATCCGGAAGTGACAGAGAGCAGCGCAGAGAAAAAATGTCGAATCTGAGAAAGACCATATCCAAGCGTCTGGTATCTGTGAAGAATGAAACGGCAATGCTTACTACTTTCAATGAGGTAGATATGAAGCCAATCATGGATCTTCGTAAAAAATACAAAGACTCATTTAAAGACAAGCATGGTGTCGGACTTGGCTTTATGTCCTTCTTTACAAAAGCATGTACCGTAGCTCTTAAGGAATTCCCTGCGGTCAATGCCTATATCGACGGAGATGAAATCATTTACAATGATTTCTGCGATGTGTCTATTGCCGTATCTGCTCCGAAAGGTCTGGTAGTACCGGTAATACGCAATGCGGAAACGTTGTCATTTGCAGAAATTGAAAGTGAAGTTGTACGACTTGCCGGAAAAGCCAGAGACAACAAGCTAAGCATCGAAGAAATGACCGGAGGTACTTTTACCATTACCAATGGTGGCATCTTCGGATCAATGCTGTCTACTCCTATTATCAATGCACCGCAATCCGCTATACTTGGTATGCATAATATCGTAGAGCGTGCTGTGGTACAAAACGGAGAAGTTGTTGTTCGTCCGATTATGTATGTGGCACTTTCTTACGATCATCGTATCATTGATGGCAGAGAATCCGTCGGATTCCTGGTCAGGGTAAAGCAGTTGCTGGAAGATCCTGCCCGCCTGATGCTGGGTGTATAATGCAAAGTGTACAACCCCGGAGGTTTAAGCCGACTTAAATTTTTATTTTATAAAACAATAAATACGTTCCGGAGTCTGAATTATGATTCCGGAATTTTTCTAACCGTTAAACGCTCTTTTTTATGCAATACGATGTCGTTGTTATAGGTTCAGGCCCCGGCGGATATGTGGCGGCCATTCGCTGTGCCCAGTTGGGTATGAAAACAGCTTTGGTTGAGAAATACAGCACCCTGGGAGGAACTTGTCTGAATGTTGGCTGTATCCCCTCAAAAGCATTGCTGGATTCCTCTGAAAATTATCATAAAGCTGCTCACCAGTTTAAAGAGCATGGAATAGAGCTGAAGGATCTGAAAGTCAATCTGAAACAAATGATTGAACGTAAAAACGGAGTTGTTCAGCAGACTTGTGACGGAATAAAGTTTTTGATGAAAAAAAACAAGATCGATGTGCATCATGGTCTTGGGTCCTATAAAGACAAGAATACCATAGAGATCACGGCAGAAGATGGCTCTAAAAAAGAGATTACTACCAGGAAATCCATTATTGCTACCGGTTCCAAGCCTGCTCCGCTGCGCGGAATCGAAATCGATAAAAAACGGATTATTACTTCAACAGAAGCATTGAATCTGCAGGAAGTGCCAAAGCACATGATTGTGATCGGAGGAGGTGTGATCGGACTGGAGCTTGGTTCGGTATATGCCCGTCTTGGTTCAAAGATTACCGTACTGGAATATCTGGATACTATTGTACCATCGCTGGATAAGCAGGTTGGAAAAGAGCTTCAGAAAGTGCTGAAAGGACTTGGATTCGAGTTTAGCCTTAGCGTAAAAGTAACCGGAGCAGAGGTAAAAGGTAAGGAGGTAATTGTAAAAGCAGAAGATAAAAACGGTAAGGAGCTTGAGTTCAAAGGAGATTACTGTCTTGTCTCTGTTGGCCGTAAGCCTTATACCGAAGGATTGGGTCTGGACAAAGCCGGTGTAAAAACAGACGATCGCGGCAGAGTAGAGGTAAACGACCATCTGGAAACCAATGTTTCAGGTATTTATGCAATCGGTGATGTGGTACGTGGCGCTATGCTGGCTCATAAGGCAGAAGAAGAAGGTGTTTATGTAGCAGAGTATATGGCGGGGCAGAAGCCGCATATCAATTACAACCTGATACCAGGTGTGGTATATACCTGGCCGGAAGCTGCCAGTGTAGGTTATACCGAAGAGCAGCTGAAAGAGAAAGGTACAAAGTATAAATCCGGGTCATTCCCGTTCAAGGCCTCCGGAAGAGCAAGAGCTTCTATGGATACCGACGGATTTGTAAAAGTTCTTGCCGATGTGGAGACTGATGAGATACTTGGTGTTCATATGATCGGACCGAGAGCAGCTGATATGATTGCAGAGGCTGTGGTTGCGATGGAATACCGTGCTTCTGCAGAAGATATTTCAAGAATGTCTCATGCGCATCCTACCTTTACGGAAGCAATAAAAGAAGCATGTCTGGCCGCTACCGAAAACAGAGCGATCCATATGTAGTCCTCCGCGGACGGCTTCGATAAAAGTTTATGAAAAACCTGCCGTACAGCAGGTTTTTTTGTTTTATTACGGATACAATAAAGCTACTCATGTCAACTGCTTTCATCATCTTGTTTCTTCTTCTGGTGATTCTTCCATTTGCATATCTTATTTTGGGAAACAAGGATCGGTCAAAAGGTATTAAGCTCAAATCATCAGAGCCTTTTCCGGAACGCTGGAAGGAAGAATTGAACCGGAATGTGGCTTACTATAAAAAACTGTCTCAGGATGAAAAAGCACGTTTTGAGGCAAGAGTCCGCGGGTTTCTGACGCAGACCCGGATCACAGGAGTGGATGTAGAGATAACTGACAAAATTCTTATACTGGTTGCTGCCAGTGCCGTGATTCCGGTATTTTCTTTTAAAGAATGGAGATATGCCGGTCTCGAAGAAATATTGCTTTATAAAGGAATGATCAATGACTACCGGATTGAAGAAGTAGAAAAGTCTTCGACCATTCTCGGTCAGGTCCGGCCGTTTCAGGCCGGGAATATCATACTTCTGAGTCAGGCAGCGCTCGAAAACGGTTTCCGTTCCATGGATGGGAGAGAAAATGTAGGATTCCATGAATTTGCGCATATGATTGATAAGGCTGATAATGATATTGATGGTATCCCCAGGGCACTGCTTCCGGATGAGCTTATAAAACCCTGGACTTCGCTGATGTACCGTGAAATTAGCCGGATACGGAAAGGTAAATCGGATATTAACGGATATGGGGCTACCTCAGAAGCGGAGTTCTTTGCCGTAGTATGCGAATATTTTTTTGAGAACCCGGATGGATTTAAAAAGAAGCATCCCGAATTGCATGCCATTATGGTGAAGGCTTTTCATGTGAGATAGGAAGATATCAGCACTAGCCAGGTTTATAAGCTTCAGCCTGTCTCTTTGTAAGGCCTGGTTCGTCAGGATACCAGGATATTGGAATATTGTTTTGAGAATCAGGCGTTAAAAAGGGGGTTCTGATGGTAGAAGCTTGGAACTAAGAGAAACTTCACTGTCTGAAATCCCGGTTCCGGCTCTTACTAAATGCTATACCGGATGCTTAAATTAATGCAGCAATCGTCGTATCTTTCTCTTAATATAGAGAGTGATAGCATATCCGGCTTTTGCAGCTGGATATGTGCTCTGGAAAACGTGCTTATAGGGCGTGGTCCGTGTCGGTATAGCAGCTTGCCATCTTTTTGTATTTTTCCTGAATTGGTTTGAACTTCGCTCGTCAAAATTCAGATTTTAGTATACTATATGTTATATTTGGCGGATAAAATTAAACTGCCCATATAGAATTCGATGACCAATCTAACCGAACTTTCCAGCTGGAAAAAATTAACCGAGCATTTCGCCGGGGTATCCGGTTTGCAAATGAGAGATCTTTTCAATAAGGACTCAGAGCGTTTTGATAAGTTTTCACTGAAAACAGATGAATTATTTCTCGATTATTCAAAGAACAGAATAACCGAAGAAACTATGGCATTGCTTATTCAGCTTGCGGAGCAGTGCAATGTCAAAGCGGGCATTGAGAACATGTTTTCCGGCAAAAAGATAAATACGACGGAAGGCAGGGCGGTGTTGCATACAGCTTTGCGCAATCGTTCGAACAGACCTGTGTATGTAGAAGGTGTGAATGTGATGGAAGATGTAAACAGGGTGCTGGGTCAGATGAAGAAATTCAGTGAAGCTGTAAGAAGCGGTGAATGGAAGGGCTATACAGGCAAATCCATTACGGATGTAGTTAATATCGGGATCGGAGGATCAGACCTGGGCCCGGTAATGGTATGTGAGGCACTGAAGCCTTATGCGAAAGAAGGCCTGAATGTACATTTTGTTTCCAATGTTGATGGTACGCATGTTGCTGAGGCGCTTAAGAAAGTAAATCCGGAGACTACGCTCTTTATAATTGCATCCAAAACATTTACAACTCAGGAGACAATAGCCAATGCTGAAACAGCCAAGGCCTGGTTCCTGAAGCATGCAGGTGATGAAAAAGCGGTAGCTCTGCATTTTGCAGCGCTTTCGACCAATGCCGATGCGGTAAGCAAATTTGGTATTGATACAGTCAACATGTTTGAGTTCTGGGACTGGGTTGGAGGACGTTATTCGCTGACTTCTGCTATCGGTCTTTCGATTGCGTTGTATATCGGTTTTGATAAGTTCGAAGAGCTTCTGGAAGGATTTCATAAGATGGATGAGCATTTCAGAACCGCTCCTTTTGAAAAAAATATGCCGGTCATACTTGCGGTGCTTGGTGTGTGGTATAACAATTTCTTTGGTGCCGATAGTCAGGCTATTCTGCCTTATGATCAGTATATGCACCGTTTTGCGGCTTATTTCCAGCAGGCGGATATGGAGAGCAACGGTAAGCGCGTTACCAAAGATGGTAAAGTTGTTAACTATCAGACCGGGCCGATTATCTGGGGTGAGCCCGGAACAAACGGCCAGCATGCGTTTTATCAGTTGATTCATCAGGGTACAAAGCTGATTCCCTGCGACTTTCTTGCGCCGGTTATTTCTCAGAATCCCATCGGTGAGCATCACAAAATGCTTTTGGCAAACTTCTTTGCCCAGACAGAAGCGTTGATGAAAGGAAAAACAGAAGGTGAAGCTAAAGCGGAACTGGAGAAAGAAGGAAAAAGCGCAGAGGAAGTAGATGCCTTATTACCACATAAAGTATTTCCAGGAAATATTCCGACCAATAGTATTGTATTTAAGCAGTTGACACCTAAGACTCTGGGAGCTTTGATTGCTTTGTATGAACATAAAATATTTGTGCAGGGACTGATCTGGAATGTAAACAGCTTTGATCAGTGGGGAGTCGAGCTTGGGAAGCAGCTTGCAAAAAATATCCTGACAGAGCTTCGCAAAGGGGAGACTGTTTCTTCTCATGACTCATCGACTAATGGCTTGATTAACTACTTCCTGAAAGAAAGCAGATAAAATCTGTCTTACAAATTCAGAAATTTTAAAAGGGATTTTTACTGATCCGGTTTTATTCCGAACTGTAAAAATCCCTTTCTGTTTTTAATTTATTCCGGAATTCTTTCCCGATACGGGCGATCTTTTTCAGGAAAGACTGTTTACTTTTTCATTACCGGACTTTAGTAAGATAAAACAGGAAGAAATTAAACACAATTATAGATACGCCTATGTCTTATTATTTATCCGGTTTACGAAATAGCATACAGCTACTTTGTCTGTTTAATGTTTTGTTTTTTGGGCCGCTGTCCGGCTTGTTTGCGCAGGATCAGTGTCAGCCTGTTGGCTGGGTAACCCAGAATGGTGGTGTAACAGGCGGTGGCAATGCAACGCCGACTGTAGTACGTACATACAATGAGCTGAAAGATGCTATTACTTCAGCTTCTGTCAAGGTGGTACATGTTTCCGGAACAATCACCATTCCTTCCGGCGGAAGAATTAGTTTCCAGGATCAGACAGGAAAATCTGTTATTGGTCTTCCCGGAGCGAAACTTGTTTCCGCTGACCGGACATCCGGCAATTCCGGGATTTTTAATGTCAAACGATGCAAAAATATAATCATCAGAAATCTGATTTTTGAGGGACCCGGCGCCTATGATGTCGATGGCTGGGACAATATGGTATTGGATAACTGCACCAATATATGGGTTGATCATTGTGAGTTTCAGGATGCGCTGGATGGCAATTTTGATATAAAAAGCGCTTCGGACTTTATTTCAGTAACCTGGTGCAAGTTCGTTTACAATAAGCCGCCTACAGCCGGAGGCTCAGGCGGGTCACCCGATCATCGGTTTTCCAACCTTATCGGATCCGGTGACGGAGCTACAGGTGACAGAGGAAAGCTTCGAATCACTTTTCAGTACAACTGGTGGGCCGAAGGATGTAAGGCCAGAATGCCCAGAGTACGTTTTGGTAAAGTCCATATAGCCAATAACTATTTTAATAGTACAGTATCCAGCTCCTGTGTTATGGCAGGTTTCGAAGCAGATCTTCTTGTTGAAGGAAATGTATTCGAAAAAGTAAATACGCCCATCGATTTCATGAACAATACCTTTACAGCTGTTACTGCCAGAAATAATACCTTTACCGGTGTTAGTGGTAACACTTCGGGAAGAGGAACTGCTTTTACGCCACCATATAACCTTACAGTAGCTGGCCCGGCAACGATTGTCAATCCGATTAAGTCCTGTGCGGGGGCGACATTGCCAAATCCGACGTCCTGTTCCACCTGTAGCGGGAGTGTTTCTCAGGCAGCGGAACTGATAAAAGGTGGTACCGGTCCTTCTGAACAAACCATTAATCTGGGAGAAAGTATTCAGGGCTTTCATTATACATGGGCCAATGCAAGCTCTGTCACTGTGACTGGTATGCCTGCCGGGGTGAATGTGTCAACAAATACTACTGCAAAAACTGTTACTTTCTCAGGTATACCTACGCAGGCTGGTGTTTTTATATATACTGTGACGACAGTAGGAGGCAATCCCGATGCCACAGTTACCAGAACCATCACTGTACTGGCTCCTCAGAATCTTGACTGCAATGGGGTGGCTAATGGCAGTGCAGCCCTGGATGACTGCGGGCGCTGTACCGGAGGTAATACAGGCAAGCGACCTTGCTCTTCAGGTATTCAGGCAGAAGATGCCTGCCTGTACGATGGAACAGTTGATAGCAACAATCCCGGGTTTACCGGAACCGGATTCGTAAATACGGATAATGTTACCGGCTCCAGAATTTTATGGACCATAATTCCTGCCAGTGCGGGCAATACAAATCTGATTTTTGTTTATGCCAACGGAGGAGAAGCAAACCGGCCGGCTACTCTGCTGCTGAATGGTCAGGAGATTGCCAGCCTTAATTTTTCTCCAACCGGATCCTGGTCAGAATGGAAAGATCAGGCATATTCTGTTAATCTGAGCTCCGGAATCAATTCAATCACTCTGGTTGCAGCTACTGATGGCGGAGTAGCTAACCTGGATCAGATTATTGTTGAAAATGGCATAATTCAGAAGGGAGCGTGCACAAAAGATTGTGCGGACATAATTGGTGGTTCCGCTTATCGTGATGATTGCGGTAAATGTATTGGGGGTACTACGGGCCATGTCAGTGATGATGCGGACAATGATGGTATTCCGGATTGTAAGGATTTGTGTCCTTCTGATCCGTTAAAATCGGAACCGGGACTTTGCGGCTGTGACGTAGCTGAAAGCTCCTGTATTGATTGCAATGGTGAGGTAAACGGGAATGGGTATCTTGATGATTGCGGAGTGTGTATAGGAAGAGGAATGATGCCGTGTGAAGACAGCATGGAGGCGGAGGAGGCCTGCGATGTGGATGGCATCTTGCTTGAAAGCCGTAACGCCGGTTTTTCAGGTGCAGGATATGTAAACTCTGTCAATGCGCTGAATGCTTATGCAAGCTGGAGTCTGCAAAGTAATCAGGGTGGTACTGTGACTCTCTCGTTTCGTTATGCCAATGGAGGCGGAGATTTGTCCAGAGATGCAAGAATACTGATAAACGGAGAAATACAGGAGACACTGTTGTTCCCGACTACCGAAGTATGGACAAACTGGAAGATTGCATCAGCTACGCTGGAATTTACTCCCGGAACTAATGAATTGCGGCTTGAAGCTCTGACCGAAGGCGGACTTGCGAATCTGGATCAGTTGTTTTTTTCTGAAGGTTTGTCACAAGCCTCCTGTCTTGTGACTTCGTTTACAAAAGATATGCATGCGAAAGGCATAGCTATATACCCCAATCCTACAGCAGGCAAGGTGACTCTTTCAGAACCGGCAGACTGGATTTTGACGGATATAACGGGAATAGAGCTGCTGCGCGGAAGTGATACAGAAATTTCCCTTCAGAACTATAAGGCAGGAACGTATCTGATAAATATAGAAGGAAATGTAACAAAAATTGTAAAAGAATAGGCTTGTCCAGAAGCAAAAAAAGAGAGGCTCTCATGCGGGAGCCTCTCTTTTTGTTTATTGGATCAGACTTCTTACATAAGCGATCAGTTCCGGACTTCCCGGCTCTGTTTTTATCGAATCAGGTAATCTCCGCAGGATCCACTTTACTTTCCATTCATATTTCTGTCCTGGCTTTACTTCCAGATAAGAGCCCTGCTGCTCTATCTCAATATAGCTTCTGTCAGGATTGGCATATAGTTCAATTTCACCTTCTCCGGGAGCTTGCAGGTTTGAGGGAACATCATCAAAGGATTTAATCAGGATATAACGGCCATTAATCTGGGCCAGCCAGCCTTCTGCTCCGTCTGCCAGCAGCTTGGGAACTCCGTCAGGTATAGTCGCGGAATCATATGCAAACCAGGTTACCCCATTCAGATCATTAGTGAGCGGAGCCAGGTCGCCTTTTTTAGTATCTTTACCTGTGGGATAAAAAGTCAGGCCGCCCGGACGTACGCGGCTAATTTCCCACGGGGAGACTTTTTGCGCCGAGTCGGTCTGGTTAACAATAGTATAGGTTACAGAAAACGACGTATCACGCTCATTCCCTTCGATACTTTTCTCAACAACAAATCCCTGCTTACTGTCTACTGCGCTTGTCATTAGTATTTTAGTGTCTTCGTATACAGCATCGTACTCTTTTTTGTCAATTTCTTCGGAGGGCGGCCAGCCCCAGGCGCTTTGAGGACTTGGCCAGAATGTAGAACCCCAGTTATCAGCATTGATCTCCCGGCCGGTAAGAAAATTGAAGCCATCGATCGAAATACCCTTGATCCGGCCGCCTGAACGGGCATCTACCTCAAGTGTCTGATCTGCTATCTGAATGATGCCGGAATTTTTTGAATGATCGGTCTCATTTGCTTCGGATATCTTTTGATCCTGTTGGCCTGATTCCTGGGTACAGGCAGACAGAAGAGATAATAGTACTGTTGCTTTAAAAATATGCTTTATCATCTTGTATAATAGTTAAAAAAGATAAATATCCGAATTTTATCGGATAATCAACCGTTGGGTTTTATTAATTCGTTTTTTCCCTTCCGCAAAGAAGACAGTCCGGACCAGATACACTCCAGGTCCTGTTATCGCCAGATTCAGGTCATACGATTTTACATCTTTCTGAAGCCACAAATCAAAAGTCTGGATAAATTGTCCCAGGGAACTGTATAAGCTCACAGTTACGTTTGTTAGCTCAGGATCGGGAACGAACAGCCGGACATCTCCATTATAGCTTGGATTGGGGTAAAGCGTATAAGCTTCCGGAGGCTTTTGGTTGACATTAATTGTATCGCTCCGGATGCATCCGTCATATTCCCCCCTTACCCAATAGGTTCCGGTTGTTCCTGTATGGATTTCAGGACCGGATTCGCCCGTTGACCATTGGTAGCTGGCTGTTGTCCTTGCAGGACTGACCTGAAGGAGAACAGTCTCATTAATCAATTCTACATCCGGTCCGAGCGAAACTTCAAATACCGAAATATCAATAGTGTCATTGTGTACACACCCGGCAGAATCAACACGGAGGATATATACACCCGGAGTATCTATGGTGATTTCCGGTCCTGTATGCCCCGTATTCCACTTGAATAGCCGGTCACCTTCGGCTGTAAGGCCTGAGCTCAGGGTTACCTCTTCCATTGTACAAAAAAGAATATCATCTCCTAATACCGGTGCTATACAGACCGGTTCCGGCAGACGGTAGAAGTTTCCGGTAAGCATGAACAGGCTCAATGCCCGTAAAGTCGCACCGAAATATTCCGGAGCATCTGTTGTATAGGTATCAGCGTAGGAGTTATTGAGATGGTCTGTGAATTCAGGCCCCGATGCCATACCTGTAAGAGCGAATGTGGCTACAAACACAGGATTATGACCACCACCCAGAGAGTTGCCGGCTCTGCTATAGCCAGCTCCGTTTACCCGCTGAGAACCCCTGAGAGTATTTCGGACAAACGAGGACATTTTAATGCAATAGTTTTTGGCTCTTTCATCTCCGAACCATAGGTAGTCCATGGCCATACGCCAGGGAAACCGGGATGCATCGAAGGTATAGTTGTAGCCGAAATTATTGGCAGGACTTCCGTCCGGTAAACACCAGTCCGATACAAGACCGGTAACCGGATGTGCATTGGCTTCAATAATCGCATAGCTGGTTGCGATTACTTTCAACCAGTTATCATCACCGCTGAGGTCGGCAAATATTCTGTAATAAGCGGGAGACAGATAGGAAGGATTGGTTACCTGACTGGAGCCCCAGCCATCACCGGATTTCAGGCGAAATGTTACCGGCTCGACCTCGTACCTCATGATAGCGTCAATAAGGTTCTTGGCATCGTTCAGATAGTCGATATCTCCGGTACTTCCCCACTGATAGTGAGCAACGATGAGCGCCATGGCTGCATCTTCTTCGGCATCAGTAGCGCCACCGGAGCCTGCAACCTTGTCATCAACAGATATTTTCCAGTGCATAATCCCGTTGGGATTGCTGTGTTTGAGATAGAATCGCCACAATCGGTCAAAAACAGTCTTATCGTCAGCATAGGCAGCTAATAGCATACCGTAGGCGATTCCTTCCGAGACTACCTCCCCGGAGCTGTTAAAGAAGACTCTGCCTGTATTATCGGGCATTTCGTCATAGTAATTTGTTTTCCATTCTGTATATGCCATAAGAGCATGTCCGGCGAGCGCATTGTCCGGCTTTTGTCCGTAGGCATATGTTACATTTTGGGGAAATGGATAAGCTCCGCCATATGCTGCAATATGGTTAAAGCCTGAGCTTATCAGAATCAGAAAAAATAAATAAAAATTCCGCTGCATCTATAATAGTTAAATTTATTGGGTGGGTTGTATTCTTATTATTTGGATTATATAGTTGTTAAAGGTCGTTATTTTTTACACTTTTTTCAATGAATAATCAAATTAAGATGTAACGTCAGCATTTGTTGAAAAGAAGACATCAGACAGACACGTTTATTTTTATATTTTTGCATATGCCTGAGAAAAAGTGGACATATGCTGACAAGCCTCCGGGAGATCTGACTGATTCCCTGGCCAGGGCAATCAATATAAGCAGCGAGCTGGCTATGATTCTGGTTCAAAGGGGAATTGCGACATATGAACAGGCCCGAGATTTTTTCCGACCTTCGCTCAGTCATATTCATGATCCGTTTCTGATGAAGGATATGGATAAAGCCGTTGACCGGATTGTCCAGGCGCTGAACAATAATCACCGCATACTGATTTACGGGGATTATGATGTGGATGGAACCACTGCTGTTACCATGGTCTATGGCTTTTTTTCACGCATATACTCAAATATTGACTATTATATACCGGACAGGTACAAGGAGGGATATGGTATTTCAGAACGCAGCATAGTGCTGGCTGCTGAGCATAATGTTGATCTTATCATAAGTCTGGATTGCGGGATAAAGGCCGTTGACCGTATAAAAGAGGCTGCCAGTGCGGGAATTGATTTTATTGTATGTGATCATCATAATCCGGATCCTGAAAACCTGCCCCCGGCATTGGCTGTTTTAGACCCGAAACAGGCGGATTGTACATATCCTTATAAAGAATTGTCGGGATGTGGGGTCGGATTTAAACTTCTGCAGGGTTTTTGCTTGAAAACCGGACGAAACACCGAAGAGCTGTGGGAGTATCTTGATTTGCTGGCTATAAGTATCGCAAGTGATATTGTTCCCATTACCGGAGAGAACAGAATATTTACTTATTGGGGGCTGAGAGTGCTGAATAAAGCATGTCGTCCCGGAATAAAGGGGCTGATAAAGGTAGCGGATATCAGTGAAGGGCTGGATATCAATAAAATTCTGTTTGGCCTCGCACCCAGAATAAATGCAGCAGGGCGTATAGAGCATGCCGGAGCAGCAGTTGAATTATTGCTGGCCGGGGATGAACAGAAAGTAAACGCTATAGCCCGGAAGATCGATGAGCACAATAAAGTCAGAAGGGACCTTGATTCTTCGATTACCGAAGAAGCGCTGGAAATGATTGAAGCGGAATACCGGTCTACTGTATTGTATAAGCCGGACTGGCATAAAGGGGTTGTGGGGATTGTTGCTTCCAGGTGTATTGAACGATTTTATCGTCCGACGATTATTCTGACAGAGTCCAACAATCTGGCTTCCGGTTCAGCGCGTTCGATATCAGGATTTGATCTTTATGAAGCAATTGAAAAGTGCTCTGATCTGCTGATTCAGTACGGGGGGCATACACATGCTGCGGGGTTGACGCTCAGAGTGGAAGATGTGGAGCTTTTCAGGCAGCGCTTTGAGGAAGTAACCAGAAGTATGCTGGGAGAGGAAGACATGATTCCTGCCATAGAAATAGATAGTGTGATTTTGCTAAACAAAATTGACTGGAAATTTTTTAATATTGTTAAACAAATGGGGCCTTTTGGTCCCGGTAATCTTAACCCCGTTTTTATGTCCGGACGTGTTCGTGACAATGGACGTGGAAAATTGTTAAAAGACAAACATCTGAAGCTGTATTTGCAGCAGAATGAAGATGGTCCGGTATATGAGGCGATAGGTTTTAATATGCCGGATGTGTATGACAGGATAAAGAGGGGAGAAGTATTTGACGTTTGTTATAGTATTGAGGAAAATACCTTCAATGGTAGAACTACGTTGCAGCTGAATATTAAAGACATTAAGTTCCGAGACTAATTTATGAAGGTATTACGGGCAGAACATCTGATAAAAAGATACAAGGCCAGGACGGTCGTTAACAATGTGTCAGTCGAAGTAAAACAGGGAGAAATTGTTGGACTGCTTGGACCAAACGGTGCTGGAAAAACAACCTGTTTTTATATGATGGTAGGCTTGATTAAGCCCAATGAAGGTAAAATATTCCTTGAGAATACCGATATTACCAAATTGCCCATGTATATGAGGGCGCGGAATGGTGTAGGATATCTGGCTCAGGAAGCTTCGGTATTCAGAACCCTGAGCGTGGAAGAAAATATCATGGCTGTGCTGGAAATGACCGACAAAACCAAAGCGGAACGCAAAGCCCGTGTAGAAGAGCTGCTGGAGGAATTTAGCCTTACCAAAGTCCGGAAAAATCTGGGTATGGTGCTTTCAGGCGGGGAACGTCGGAGGACAGAAATAGCCAGAGCGCTGGCCGTTGACCCGAGCTTTGTATTGCTGGATGAGCCTTTTGCCGGTGTCGATCCCATTGCAGTTGAGGAAATACAGACGATTGTAGCCCGGCTAAAGCACAAGAATATCGGTATCCTGATTACAGACCACAATGTGAATGAGACACTGTCTATCACCGACAGAGCCTATCTCTTGTTTGAAGGAAAAATATTAAAGTCTGGTACTGCTGAGGACCTAGCAGCTGACGAACAGGTACGTCGGGTATATCTCGGACAGCATTTTGAGTTAAAAAGAAAAGACCTCGTTTGAAATTGAGCTTGCTAAATTCCATATTGCTCGGCTTTCTTAAAAAACGCATAAACAGGATTCGCTATGCGATGGAGAATCCGCATACCAGGCAATATCAACTGTTTAAGAATCTGATCGCAAAAGGCGCTGCTACGGAGTGGGGGCGTTTACATGGCTATAAGTCTGTCAGTAATTATGAGGATTATCAGAAGAGAGTTCCGGTATCTTCATATGAACAGCTGACTCCCTGGATTGAACGCGTGATGAAAGGGGAGCAGAATGTGCTATGGTCCAGTCCTGTACACTGGTTCTCAAAATCCTCCGGAACTACCAATGCCAAAAGTAAATTTATTCCGGTTAGCCGGGAGGCTTTACATGAGACGCATTATAAGGGCGGTAAGGATCTGATTGCGCTGTATGCCAGTAATAACCCGCAGAGTAAAATGTTTGCCGGAAAAGGGCTGGCTATCGGTGGTTCCTATACAAAAAACCCCTACCGAAACGATTCATTCTATGGAGATGTTTCCGCAGTGATTATGGCCAATTTGCCGGTCTGGGCTGAATATGTGCGTACTCCCTCGTTAAAAGTGGCTACCATGTCTGAATGGGAGGAAAAGATTGAACGTATTGCCAGAGATACCATTAGGGAAAAAGTAACAAATATTTCAGGGGTCCCTACCTGGACAATCGTTTTGCTCGAACGTATCTTGCAGCTTACAGGTAAAAAGCATATTCATGAAGTATGGCCTGATTTTGAGGTATTCTTTCATGGAGCCGTTGCGTTTCATCCATACAAAGATGTATTCAGAAAATTTTTTCCGGATCCGGGAATTCACTATGTGGAAACCTATAATGCTTCCGAAGGCTTCTTTGGATTACAGGACCGGCTGGGGGCGGATGATATGATGCTGATGGTAGATTATGGCGTTTTCTATGAATTTATACCTGTTGAGCATGCAGATGAAGAAAACCCCAAAGCATATACACTGGATCAGGTTGAGCTGGGAAAGATATATGCCATGGTGATCAGTACCAATGCTGGTTTGTGGCGCTATAAAATCGGAGATACAGTCAAGTTTACCTCGCTGAAACCATTTCGGATAAGAATTGCCGGCCGTACCAAGCATTTTATCAATGCATTCGGAGAGGAGCTGATTATAGAAAATGCCGAACAGGCTATAACGGCTGCCTGCCGCGAAGCCAATGTGCTGATCAGTGATTTTACGGCAGCTCCCATATATTTCGGTGATGGCTCAAAAGGAGGACATGAATGGATAATCGAGTTTCAGACACTTCCTGCCAGTCTCGAACAGTTTACCTATAGCCTCGATCAGAAACTCAAAGAGCTCAATTCTGATTACGAAGCCAAACGCTATAAGGATATGGCACTTCAGATGCCCGTTATACACGTAGCTCCGGTTGGGACCTTTTACCACTGGATGAAAAAAAGAGGAAAGCTGGGCGGGCAGAATAAGGTGCCCAGATTATCAAATAGCAGAGATTTTATTGAAGACCTTCTGCCTTTTATTGCCAGCCGGGAAAACGTTCGGATGAGCACAACAAAATAATGGAGATTGTGTACTAAATAAAGGCCACTGCATCATAAAAAAGGCGAAACACAATGTTTCGCCTTTTTTATGATGTTTGTTTATTCAACTTCCCAAATAATATGTATTGTATCCGAAAGCTCCAGCTCCTGAGCATTGAAACCACCGAAGGATTCTGCTGCCATATCCGCTTTCATTGCTCTCATTTCATACATAGGAACAGGACGGTTTAACTCCATTTTCCCATAGTCAATTCTTGCGATCCGGCTCAATTTCAGATTGGCTGTTGAAGCAATAACTGTAGCTTTGCTTTCCGCATCCTTTACAGCTTTTTTTATCAGCTCCTGTCTGGTTTCTTCTTTTTTCTTTTCAGAGAGTCCGAAGTTAAAACCGAAGTTTACGTCTACTTTACCGTTAGACAGGGCCTTAACGAGATTAGCAATTTTCTTGTTATCATTGTCAAATTCGATCAGGAGACTTTGATTACCTGCATATCCGCTGTCAATACTGCGTCCATTGTTCCAGACTATATTTTTGTTGATTGTATAGTTTATGGTTTTAAGATCCTCTTTTCGGAAACCAGCCATGATCAGCTGTTTTTCAAGTTGATTGTATTTTGCCGTGAGAAGTTTGGTGACTTCTCCGTAGTCCGCATGCTTGGCATTTAATGACATATTAACAGATATCCAGTCGGGCGCTACCTGCATCGATGCGCTACCGGTCGCGGATAGTGTAGCGGCTGATTTTTCTTTTTGTGCTATTAGGGTAAGTGGTATAAAGAATAAGCCAAGTAAAAGAGTTCTTAATGTTTTCATAAGTAGGTATTGAAGTTTGAAGTATCAAATCAAAAAACAGGCCGGATTTCTATACTGGTGAAAAGAAGAAATGTTTGATTTTGCCTTATGAAATATAAATAAATTCTGATTTCGACCCTAATATAAGTAGTATAGAGCTTCTTCGACATTTGGGTAGGAAATAACAGCAGGATCCTTTGTACGGCATACCGTACGTAAAAGGGATCCTGCTGTTTTTAACTATCAGATTTCTATCTCAGGGACTCTTTGCGATTGAGGTAATTAATAACTTTTTCAATAGTGAGGCCTTGTGCGAATATGGAGAAAAGTACTACCACATAGGTCAGCGCTACAAGAAAATCCCTGTCCATGGCCGGATGTATCGACAAGGCAAGCGCAATGGAAATTCCGCCGCGAAGACCGCCCCAGGTCAGTATTTTCAATGTATTGGGCTCAAAAGTCTTTTTAAGGCCGAAAAGAAAAGAGGGAAGTGAAAGTGAGAGATACCTGCTCACAACAACGGCGATGGCGGCCAGGATACCAATAATAAAATGCCGGGGAGTAAGATCTACAACAAGCACCTCGAAACCCATGAGGAGGAAGAGTGCGGTATTCAGTATCTCATCAATCATTTCCCAGAACTTGTTTACATAATCCAGACTCTGGTGCGACATGGCTGTAGTTCTGCTTTTATTTCCGATAAACAATCCGGCGAGAACTACTGTAAGCGGACCCGAGAAATGAAGAAAAGAAGCTAGTGTATAGCTTCCGATTACAAGAGCAACGGTGATCAGTACTTCAGTCTGGTAATGGTCAATGGAGCGGATAAGGAGATAAGCAACATAGCCGGCTGCCAGCCCCAGCAGCAACCCGCCGCCTATTTCCTGCAAAAGGACAAATCCTACATTTTCGACGGTGACTTCTTCCGTCCCATTCAGACCAATCTGATATAGTGTTGCAAAAAGTACAACCGCAAGACCATCGTTAAATAATGACTCACCGGTTATTTTTGACTCCAGCTTTTCTGAAAGATTCATTTTTTTCAGTATCCCCATTACAGCAATCGGGTCCGTTGGGGAAATAAGCGCTCCGAAGAGAAGGCAGTGGACATATTTGATATGAATGCCTACGAGCGGAAGGCCATAAAAAAGAGCAGTTCCCACAAGAAAAGTGCTTATGACTACTCCGAAGGTGGCGAAGATCAGAATTGGCCAGCGGGAATTAGCCAGCTTGTTAATGTCAGTATGCAACGCTCCGGCGAATAGCAGAAAGCTCAGAAGGAAGTCAAGAACAAATTCGGAAAAATCGATTTGAAGCAGGATATCCTTGACCTGCTCATGAAACTGGAGAGAAAATGAGCCGGAGATCAGAACAATCAGCGAAAAGACAATTCCCAGAAGCATCAGTCCTATACTGGCAGGCAGTTTTATAAAACGGATATTGAACCAGGAAAAAACTGCTGAAAAAACCAGCAGGAACGAAAACACGGCAAGTAAACTCAAAACGTAAAATAATTTTAATTAATGATACAATAATTTAAGGTTTCAGGCTCTTATTTAATAGAAAATAATACCTTTAAAATAAAGCTATGCGCATAATAATATATGTATTGTTAAATGCATATAGTCTGTTCAGATAAGACAAATTTATGCATTTTTCGTTTTTTACTTCTATTTCTGCTTTTTTTAAAGGATAATTCGGTTTTTTTCGATCTAAATAGTGGTAAATTTGTGAGTTAATCAGAGCCCCATTTTTATGTCTTTAAATATTAGAAAAGAAGATGCTCTTAACTACCATAGTCAGGAGCCGCCTGGTAAGATAGAGGTGCAGCCGACTAAAATGTTAGGAAGCCAGCTGGATCTTGCATTGGCTTATTCTCCCGGGGTAGCTGAGCCTTGCAGGGAAATTGCTGAAAACAAGGAAAATGTATATAAATATACGGCTAAAGGTAATCTGGTCGCTGTAATATCGAATGGAACAGCGGTGCTTGGTCTGGGCAATATAGGTCCGGAGGCATCGAAGCCGGTTATGGAGGGGAAAGGGGTTCTTTTTAAAAAATTCGCAGGGATTGATGTTTTTGATATAGAGGTTGACTGCCTCGACCCCGATGAGTTTGTAAAGATCGTATCAGCGCTCGAACCGACTTTTGGCGGGATTAATCTCGAGGATATCAAAGCGCCGGAATGTTTCGAAATTGAAAAAAAGCTTCGCGAGAAAATGAATATTCCGGTCATGCATGATGATCAGCATGGTACGGCAATTATTTCCGGAGCTGCATTAATCAATGCACTTGAGCTGGCTGGCAAAAAACTGGAAGAAGTCCGTATAGTAATATCAGGAGCAGGAGCTGCGGCTATTGCCTGTACCAGGATCTATCTGGAGCTTGGAGCTAAAGCTGAAAATATTGTAATGCTGGATATAAACGGTGTTTTGAGGGAAGACCGGGAGGATCTGGATGAGATCAGAAGGGGGTTCGCTACAGAACGGGATATACATACATTGGAAGAGGCGCTGAAAGAGGCAGATGTTTTTCTGGGATTATCTGCGGGAAATATTCTATCTCCCGATAGCCTGAAGCTAATGGCAGATAATCCGATTGTATTTGCGCTTGCCAATCCTGTACCGGAAATAGATTATGATCTTGCTATTGCCAGCCGGAAAGACATCATTATGGCGACCGGACGGTCAGATCACCCTAATCAGGTAAATAATGTTCTGGGTTTTCCCTATATATTCAGGGGTGCCCTGGATGTAATGGCCAGAGAAATCAATGAAGAGATGAAGCTGGCTGCCATTAAGGCGCTGGCCGGCCTGGCAAAAGAACCCGTTCCTGATCTGGTCAATAAAGCTTACGGAGAACGGAAGATTACATTTGGGAAAAACTATCTTATTCCGAAACCCCTTGATCCGAGACTGATCACTACCCTTGCGCCGGCTGTTGCCAAAGCGGCCATTCAGTCGGGAGTTGCCCGAAAAACTATTGAGGACTGGGATAAATACCATATGGAGCTGCAGCAGCGTATTGGTATAGACCAGAAATTAATGAGCCGGATCATATCAAGGGCAAGACAGAATCCCAAGAAGGTCGTATTTGCCGAAGCAGACAACTACAAGATTCTTAAAGCTGCTCAGATTATTGTAGATGAAGGGATTGCGGAGCCGATATTTCTGGGAAGAAAAGATACAATTCTTGGACTTATTGAAGAGCATCAGCTGGGCCTCACTCATTGTAAGATAATTAATCCGGCAGAGGAGAAGGAGAAGAGGAACTACTACGGAGACATTCTGTTTGAGCGCAGGCAGAGAAAAGGGGTAACCCAGTTTGAAGGTCGCCGGATGATGAAAGAGCGTAATTACTTTGGCGCCATGATGGTCGAGCTTGGCGAAGCAGATGCGCTTATTTCAGGCCTTACCATGGATTATGCCGCTACAATTCGTCCGGCTTTGCATGTTATCGGAGTGGAGAATGATGTAAACAGGGTTGCCGGGATGTATATTATACTCAATAAAGCCGGGACATATTTTTTTGCCGATACAACAGTCAATACAGAACCATCTGCCGAAGATCTGGTAGATATTGCCGGTCTTACCGCACGCACAGTTCGTTTTTTCGATATAGAGCCAAGGGTAGCCATGTTGTCCTATACCAATTTCGGGGCAGGCAAGGGGCAGTTGCCGGATAAGGTTCGTAAAGCAACCGAGCTTATCAAAAAGAAACATCCCGATCTGATCATTGATGGAGAGATGCAGGCAAATATTGCTGTTAATCCGGCCTTATTGCAGGAGCATTATCCTTTTAGTACACTGGCTTCCGAGGGAGCCAATACGCTTATATTCCCGGATCTGGCTTCCGGCAATGTCGCTTATAAGCTGGTACATGAAATAGGCGGAGCTGAGGCTATAGGCCCCGTACTGATGGGAATGAAGAAACCGGTCCATGTATTACAGCTCGGAAGTTCGGTTCGTGAAATTGTAAATATGGTTGCCATCGCAGTAGTAGATGCTCAGGCATATAGTCAGAAGAATAATTTATGATCGCTTATATAGACGGAAAGTTAACGTTCAGAGAAGCAGCCTATGTTATTGTCGAAGCAAACGGAATAGGCTACGAGATTAAGATATCACTGAATACCTATACACAGCTCACAGAAGGCGAGCGTTGCAAGTTGCTTACCTATCTTCATGTTCGGGAGGATGCTCAGGTTCTTTACGGTTTTCTGGAAGTACGGGAAAAAAGAATGTTTCTTGATCTTATCTCCGTTTCCGGTATCGGACCAAATACAGCGTTGGCAATTTTATCTTCTACCGACCCCGACGAGTTACATTCCAATATTGTTTCCGAAAATGTAAAAGCCATACAGGCTGTAAAGGGTATCGGAGCCAAAACAGCTCAGCGACTTATACTCGAACTGAAGGATAAACTCAAAAAAGACAATATTGTTTCACCAACCGTATTATTAGCAAAGCAATCGCACAATACCCGCAGGGATGAAGCGTTATCCGCACTAGTTACATTGGGAATTCAAAAAAATGTTGCAGAGAAAAGTATTGACGCTGTACTGAAAAGAGAAGGCAATGAGGTTTCGCTGGAGACATTGATTAAGTTGGCATTAAAAACCGGATAATTTTTTATTTCTTGTTCAAGTTTCACCAAAATATTTCATTTCTTCTGGGTTTTTCAGTGATAAGTCTGGTAGCATGGCTCGCCCATGGTTCCGGTTCTCTTCCTTTTGAAAACACGGAACTCCTTTTTTTAGTTCCGGCCGATTCATCAAAAAAAGAAAAAAGAGACAAGACCAAGCCAAACTATACACCCAGAGACCGTTATGGCGATCCATTCTCGAACCCCGAGTCTGAGAGTCCGCTGATATTGGATAATCCGGGCAATGTCACTCAGGAGATCAGCCTGGATTCGGTCAACGGAACCTATACGATTCAGGAAAAAATCGGAGACATGGATTACAGAGCACCCTCGACCATGACTTTTGATGAATATATGCGTTATCGCGACCGGGAAATGATTAAAAACTACTGGAACAAGCGAAATGCAGGAACAAGTGAAGTTCAGGATAAGGATGTTACCGAGGCCAGCCTGAAAATACCCGCTCCGGGCATCGGATCGATCTTTGGGAAAGATTTTGTGGAAATTAAGCCCAATGGTAGTGTAACACTCGATTTTTCCGGCAGATGGCAGCGTTCCAGAAACCCGAGTATCCCGGTCCGTCAGCAGAGGACAGGAGGTTTTGAATTCGATCAGCAGATCAGCCTTAATGTCATAGGAACTATTGGTGATAAGCTGAAACTGACTGCCAACTGGGATACCAAAGCCAGCTTCGATTTTCAGAATAATATAAAGCTTCAGTACATAGGTTATGAAGAAGATATTATTCAGAGTATTGAGGTGGGAAATGTGAGCTTTCCTCTGAATAGTTCGCTGATCAGCGGTTCTCAGAATCTGTTTGGTGTAAAAACCAAATTGCAGTTCGGGAGACTTACAGTATCAGCAGTGGCTGCCAATCAGCGGGGAGCCAAAGAAGAATTGAGAATCCAGGGCGGGGCAATGAGCAGGAAAATTGATTTTCGGGCAGATAACTATGATGAGTACCGGAACTTTTTTCTAAGCCACTTTTTCAGAGAAAACTATGAGCCATCCCTGAGGAGTCTGCCGACAATTCTTTCGGGGGTGAAGATAACCCGGGTCGATGTCTATGTAACAAATACAAACAACAATACCAAGAACAACAGGACAATCATCGGATATACAGATCTTGGAGAAAGTGATTCTACTGTTTACAACCAGAGCTTTGTCCGGTCTCCCGGATTTGTACCGCTGGGCAATGATGAAGAAGGTGTTTACAATGCTCTTTATTCTACTGTTAAAGATCTTCGGAATCTCGAAACACTTCCTAATGAGCTGGCGTCCAGTGGTATGCAGAACGGCTCAGACTATGCAATAATCAATAATGCACGAAAGCTGGAACCCGAAGAATACCGTTTTCATCCCGAACTGGGATATATTTCCCTCAATACCATTGTGCGTCTGAATGAAGTGATTGCTGTTGCCTATCAGTATTCCTACAATGGAAGAAACTATACTGTTGGAGAGATTCCCGGAATCAATTCGGATACAGTGACCAATTCGCCACTTATTCTTAAGCTGTTAAAGCCAAATAATGTAAATACAAGGCTTCCGACATGGGATCTGATGATGAAAAACGTATATCATCTGGGTGCTTCACAGATTTCTCCTGAAAATTTCATTCTTAATATAATCTATAAGAATGACCAGTCCGGAGCTGACCTTCCGTTTTTGCAGGAAGGCAGAAATACAGACAGAAAGCTATTGCTTCGTCTGACGGGATTAGACAGGCTTGGTCCGAACAATGACCCGCCGGGAGACGGTAATTTTGACTATATAGAAGGAGTAACGATTGACAGCCGGAACGGAAAAATCATATTCCCGGTGCTTGAGCCTTTTGGAAGCAATCTTGAGAAATACTTTGCTTCGGATGAGATAGCCCTGAAAAATAAGTATGTGTTTCAGGAACTTTATGACTCCACCAAAAGTGACATGCTCAACTATGCCCGGAAAAACAAATACTTTATTACCGGAAAGTACCAGTCCAGCAGTGGTGACAATCTCAGGCTTCCTGCCATAAATATTGCTCCGGGATCGGTTGTTTTAATGGCCGGAGCCAGGAGACTGGAGGAAAATGTTCACTTCCGTATCGATTACATGTCGGGTCAGGTTACTATACTTGATAAAGGTCTGCTGGAGTCCGGGGAAGAGATCCGGATTCAGTATGAGAAAGCTGATTTGTTTAGCTTTAGAAGAAAGACTTTTTTAGGGACACGCTTTGATTATCTGATAAATAAAAACTTTAACGTCGGGGGTACATTCCTCCGCCAGGGAGAGGCGCCGCAGACTACGAGGGTAGCTATAGGTGAGGAACCTTCAAGAAATAGTATGGTTGGTCTGGATGTGAGTTTTACAAAGGATTCGAGATTTCTGACCAAAGCAATTGATAAGCTCCCCGTAATCCAGACCAAGGCTCCTTCGCTTATTTCGTTTCAGGCCGAAGGCGCCGGATTATTCCCTGGTCACTCAAAGGCCATAAATCAGGGAGATAACAGGAGTGGTGTTACCTTTCTGGATGACTTTGAAGGTAGTGAGACCCCATACGATCTGACACGTAATCCCATAAGCTGGAAACTAAGCAGTACCCCCGTTCGCTTTGAAGAAAGTGTTGCACTGGGGCCGGAATATGCCTATCGCAGGGCGAGACTTGCCTGGTATAATGTGGATCAGCTGTTTTATCTGAATTCCAATCCTAACAAACCCAAGCACATTAGCGAAGAGGATATTAAAAACCACTATGTCCGTCAGGTTCTTCCTCAGGAAGTATTTCCGAACAGACAGGCATTGCAGGTTCAGTACAATGAGCCGGTTCTTAACCTGGCGTATTATCCTGAGGAAAAAGGTCCGTATAACTACAATCCTTCCATGAGCAGTGAAGGAAACCTGGCGACTCCTTCGGCAAACTGGGGTGGTATAACAAGAGCAATTCTGAATTCCGAAATTGATTTTGACCAGGCCAATATTCAGTACATTGAGTTCTGGATGATGAGCCCTTATATACGATCAGGTAAAAACTATACGGACATAGAACCCGGAGTGCCGTTTGACCTTAATAACCGGGGAAAGCTTTATTTTAACCTGGGGAGTATCTCGGAAGATATCATGAAGGATCAGCGGCATGCTTTCGAAAATGGCTTACCAGTCAGCGAGGCCGACCGTAATGATTCGAGTAAGGTAATATATAATAGATGGGGAAGGGTAACCACGCAAACCTATCTTACCAATTCGTTCGATAATTCAGACAATTCCAGAGTATACCAGGATGTCGGACTTGACGGTCTGAATTCGGCTGCAGAAGCAGATTATTTTACGGAGTATATGAATCAGGCCAGAATTGTTCTTGGTCCAAACAGTGATGCATTCAACAGAGTTTTGAGTGACCCTTCCGGAGATGATTTCAGATACTATCTGGATGATCTGTATGATTCACAGAATGCTTCTATCTTGCAACGTTACAAATATTTCAATGGTCAGGAGAATAACTCCCCGGTCAACACTACGCAGGGTACAGCGGTTAAAGCCAATACAACCTTGCCGGATAATGAAGATATAAACAATGATAATAACGTAGAGATTCTGGATGAATACTACGAATATGAAATAGATATTAACCCAGCTCAGTTTGTAGTCGGACAGAATTATATAGTAGATCGTAACGTGGTTACCAATCCACAGTATACCAATGGAGATTCCGTTGTCTGGTATCAGTTCCGGATTCCGATCCGCGAGTTTGATAATAAAATCGGAAATATAGAAGGATTTAAGTCGCTTAAGTTCCTTAGAATGTATATGACCGGTTTTGAAAGTCCGGTTATTCTCCGGTTTGCCCAGATGCAGCTTGTGGCAAATCAGTGGAGAGTATATGATCAGCCTTTGAACGAAGGGGGTATCGGAGGGCCGGGAGTAGAACCGAGAAAGCCTGATATTGTAGTATCCACCGTAAATATAGAAGAAAATGGTTACGGAGACGCCCAGACGGTTCCCTATGTCATACCGCCGGGGTATAACAGGGATCAGGATATTACCTCGCAGGTATACCGGGAGCTGAACGAGCAGTCTTTGCAGGTCTGTGTCAAGGATCTTGGAGATGGTCAGGCGAGGGCAGTATTCAAATATGTCAATAGTCTCAATCTTTTGCATTACAAGCGTCTGAAAATGTTTTTGTCGGCTCAGAGTCAGGAGCAGTTGCCTGATTCGGCGGTTTCAGCATTCCTTCGTATAGGTACAGACTTTGATGAAAACTATTATGAAGTTGAAGTACCATTGCATTATGTCTATCCTACGGGAGGAACTATGAGTGCAGAGGCTGTCTGGCCCAGCCAGGACAGAATTGATATTGAGCTCGATGACCTTGTTCAGGCAAAGATCCAGCGAAACAGGGAAGGCGGGACTCAGATCAACTACAGACAGGCTTATACAGTTGAGAAAAACGGACGAAGAATCAATGTTGTGGGAAATCCCGATCTGAGTTCTGTACAGACACTGATGATCGGCTTGCGAAATCCGAGAGGTGGCGCAGTGAGCAGAGGCGTTGAAACCTGTATCTGGGCCAATGAGCTTCAGGTATCAGACTTTGTCGAAGCGGCAGGGTATGCGGCTACAGCCAATATGAATATTCAGCTGGCCGACGTTGCTACGGTCAGTTCATCAGTACGCTATATCGGAGCAGGCTTCGGGTCACTGGAGCAAAAAGTCTCACAGCGTTCGACCGAAAATACTCTGCAATACGGAATAGCTTCCAACATTGCGGCAGATAAGTTCATTCCGGGCAATCTGGGCATAAAGCTTCCTTTTTATGTAGCTCATGACAAGAAGATTATTATGCCGGTTTATGATCCTCTGGACCCGGATGTGCGGCTGAGAGAGTCTATTGCGTCCAAACCGGACGAGCTCAGAGACTCATACAGAGCAAAGGTAGTCGATGAAACAACCACCAACGGATGGAACTTTACAAATGTACGAAAGGTAAAAACCAACCCTGGAGCGAAGAATCATTTTTATGATATTGAAAACCTCAGCCTCAGCTTTGGTATGACTCATCAGACACGAACGAATGCCAATCTCCATGAATACGATCTGAAAACATGGAAAGCAGCTTTGGGGTATACCTACAATACCAATGCCAAATCGATCGAACCTTTCAAAAGTGTGAAAGTCAAGTCAAAGTATTTTAAAGCAATTAAAGACTTTAATTTTACCCCTTTGCCGAGTACAGTTACCTTCCGGTCTGATTTCGACAGACGTCTTACAAAGACGGTATACTATGCCGGAAATCCTATGTATGATATTCTTCAGGACCCTATTTTTTCAAAATCATTTACACACAACCGGATATATGGGCTTAACTGGAACTTTACCAAAAACCTTACAGCAGACTTCAGTGCCAATACCTATACAGTAATAGACGAGCCGGACGATTCTCTTACTCCAGGGTCCAGGGTGTATAATCAGAAGCTATGGGAAGAGATACAGGGTCTGGGCCGGAAGAAAAACTATAATCAGGCGGCTTCTCTGAATTACAAAGTTCCCCTGGATAAGTTTCCGATAACAGACTGGCTGGGTGCCGATACCCGCTATGCCTCCGGATATACCTGGACTGCGGGGGCACTGGATTTGCAGGATACGCTGGGTAACCTGGTGACCAACAAGCAGGACATAAGTGTGAACGGGAGGGTTAATCTTGATAAGCTATATGGCAAAGTGCCGGCCCTGAAAAAGATTCTCAATGAACGACCGGCTCCGACCCGACCCGGCTTCGGGCCGCAGGCAAAAGCACCTCAGCAGAAAAACGATAAAGATAGTACCGAAAAGGTAAAAAGAGAATACAAGGGGATGAAGCAGGTTGCCAAAGGACTAATGAGCCTTAAGGTGATAAACGGAACATATACTTTGTCAAGAGGAACAAGCTTTGGAGGGTATTTATCAGATGTTGATTATCTGGGAATACAGCATGGACAGTTTAATATGCTGCCATTTGTGTTTGGAGCCCAGGATCCTAATATACTCAGGATGCTCAGGGATGACAGCAGTTATTCAACAAGCTCTTCGCTCAACACACCATACATGCAGTCAGTCAGCGAAAATATCAATGTCCGTACCTCCCTTGAGCCTGTAAGAGATCTTCGGATTCAGATTGACATGATGCGCAATAAGACCAGCATATACGATGAGATATATCGCTACAGGCCGGACTCAATGGGAACCGGATCAGACTGGTTTTCGGATGCTGCCGGGATCAGAGGAAGTTATACTGTATCATTTATAGCTATCAAAACTGCTTTTGATGGTGGTGGCAGCCGGGATAATCCCAACGCATCAGAGACTTTTGATCGTTTTATCAGTAATCTTACGGCAATACAACGAAGGCGGCCGGATGGAAGCAGATATGCGCAGAATTCTCATGAAGTAATGGTGCCGGCATTTATTGCTGCGTATAGCGGCAAAGATGTAAATAAGGTAAGTCTGTCATCATTCCCTTCAATACCGTTGCCGAACTGGCGGATTGATTATAATGGACTTACCCGTATGAAGAAAGTCTCGAAATGGTTTAGCCTGCTTTCTTTCAGTCATGCCTATCAAAGTTCTTTTGTAGTCGGATCGCTTACATCTTCTCTGGAATACAGTAATAATCCTGATATAATCAGCTCGTCAAGCAAGTATATGGAATCTGTAAACCCTGATGATCTTATTTTGCGTGAAGGGCGGTATGTCTCTCCCTATGTGATCGACAATGTTGTAATATCGGAGAAGTTTTCTCCGTTAGTAGGTGTAAACTTCCGGACAAAAACAAAACTGGAAGGACGTCTGGAGTATGTCAGGGACCGGACGATGACACTGAGCATGTCCAATTCACAGATTCAGGAGATTAACAGCAGTGGTATTGTTGTCGGACTCGGCTATGCTAAGGCAGGGATAAAGTTGCCGATTGCATCAGGTGGCAATCCCTATACGATTCTTAGAAACGAAGTTCGCTTCCGGGTTGATTTTGCTATCAGGGACCGGAAAACAGTACAGCGACGTCTGGAAGAAGGCAGTATCACCACAGAAGGAGCAATGAGTCTGAATTTTAAACCAACGATAAGTTATCTTGTAAATCAGCGTTTAAATCTGACTCTTTATTTTGAAAGGACGATCAATGATCCGAAAGTATCCAACTCGTTTAAGCGGACAACTACCGCCTTTGGTATACAGTTGAGATTTACATTGTCCTAAATGAACAGAAAGAGGAAGAGATAAATGTCGAAAAAATGGTTATGGTAAGGGTTTCCGTATTCTTTGTTTTATCCTCTGTACTGACAGCTGGTATTGGTTTTGCCCAGATTGATAATGCTCCTCCTGTAGGAGAGCCTATTTTTCTTTCAGATACCTTGCCTGATATTGATATACATGCTGTGATGGAGGAAGAAGAGCCGAAAAAGAAGAAGAAAGTTCCCAAGAAAGTTTTTTACGGAAAGAAATGCCGGAAATCTTTTACAAAGAAGGGCTCAGGCAAGAAGCAGCAGCTTGAGCAGTTTTACTACCTGAAAAGACCGGAAGATCCGGATTTTTATGTTCCGACGGTGTATGTATGGGATATTAGAGAGGGGCAGGTCATTGAGATTGCCAAAAAAGAGAAGTTTGATCCAAGGTTTCACAAGATCCTTCATGGGCCCTACGTGCGGACAATCGGGGGAAATGTCATGGAGCAGGGTATCTTTTATATAGGAACCAAGCACGGGCGATGGGAAACCTATGCTCCCGAAAAAAAAGAAGAGGTGAATGGCGAAGAAGTGGCGTACAATGTTCTGCTGGATAAAAAGAAATATTATAAAGGCTGGCTGAGAGAGACAAGAGTGGTCTATTATGACGCTGCCCGGAAAAAGGTAAAGGAAGTCTGGCCTTATGAGAACGGAAGGCTGAATGGCACTTATTATATGTTTCAGGAAAACGGGATGCTTTTTGTGAAGGGAACATATGATCGGGGAAAGAAAGTAGGTTTATGGGTGGAATATTTTCCGGACAAGGAGAAAAGGCAGCGGGAGGTCCAGTATCCGGAAGATTCCTATCAGGACAAAGATCCTTATGTGCTCAATGAATGGGATGAGAAAAACAATCAGATTATTGTTAATGGAACCAAAGTGGAAGCCGGACAGAAAGTAGAAGCAGATCCTGTTAAAAACTATTTCAAAAAGAAAGGAAGAAAATAGAACTTTTATCGTACTTCCTCTATTCTTCTTATATATAAGCGCTGTCTGTGGAGCGAGTAATAATTATTCACTCTTTTTCTACCGGATAGTAAAGTCGCTTTCAGACTTATTTTCTAATTTTGCAGAATCTTCAACGATTATCATTAAGTAATGATCTTATTTGCCCGCAATGCTGAACGCTGTTTTGCGATTCAGACAAAATCCCGTTTTTCAGACGCAGACATGAAAAAAATGGAATGGTTGCTGAATGCTGCTGTTCTTAAGGAGGAGAAACTCGAAGGTTTCTTTGTTGGTCCCAGAAAAGAGATGCTGACTCCCTGGAGTACGAATGCAGTGGAGATTACCCAGAATATGGGAATAGAGGGAATTGAGCGCCTGGAAGAGTTCAGACAGGTCGCCGGCAAAGAGTCTGCGCACGATAAAATGCTGGAAGTCGTATACGATGGTTTGGATCAGGAGATATTTACGATCAGGCTTACTCCGGAACCTGTCCGGTATATAGACAATATTCAGCAATATAATGAAAAAGAAGGGCTGGCGCTGAGTGAAGACGAGGTAAGCTATCTGAACAGTGTATCAGAAAAAATCGGACGAAAGCTTACCGATAGTGAAGTCTTTGGTTTTTCTCAGGTCAATTCCGAACATTGCCGTCACAAGATATTTAACGGACGTTTTATTATCGATGGAGAAGAAAAAGAATCATCTCTGTTCAAGCTGATCCGAAAGACAACCGAAACCAATCCCAACACAGTTATATCCGCTTATAAAGACAATGTTGCCTTTCTTAAAGGACCTGTTATCGAGCAATTTGCTCCGGCAAGGCAGGATATAGCGGATGAGTTTGAGACCAGAAAAATAGAATCGGTTCTTTCGATAAAGGCGGAAACACATAATTTTCCTACTACTGTCGAGCCTTTCAATGGAGCAGCTACAGGATCAGGAGGGGAAATCAGAGACAGAATTGCCGGAGGTAAGGGCTCTATGCCACTGGCCGGAACAGCTGTTTACATGACGCCATATTCACGCCTTGAAGATGGTCGTCCCTGGGAAGAGGCCACTACCCCGAGACCATGGTTGTACCAGACTCCTATGGATTTGCTGATCAAGGCATCCAACGGCGCTTCTGATTTCGGGAACAAGTTCGGGCAGCCTCTTATCACCGGGTCGGTTCTTACCTTCGAGCACTTTGAAAATA
This sequence comes from Bacteroidota bacterium, assembly GCA_023392125.1. Taxonomy (GTDB): domain Bacteria; phylum Bacteroidota; class Bacteroidia; order Cytophagales; family Cytophagaceae; genus SpSt-227. The sequence continues at coordinate 70,731 of JAEVZS010000007.1, read as the reverse complement.
ACAGAAAGTACGGATTTGATAAGGTCATCATGATGGCCGGGGGAATCGGATACGGCATTGAAAAAGATGCGCTGAAAGGTCATCCTGAAAAAGGTGATAAAGTAGTTGTAATGGGGGGTGATAATTATCGCATTGGTATGGGTGGCGGTGCAGTATCATCGGTTGAGACCGGCAAATACAGCAATGCTATTGAGCTGAATGCTATTCAGCGGTCCAATCCTGAAATGCAGAAAAGAGTATACAATGCGATCAGGGCATTGTCCGAAACAGGCAATAATCCTATAGTGTCTATTCATGATCATGGAGCAGGCGGGCATCTGAACTGCCTTTCCGAGCTTGTGGAGGAGACCGGAGGAAAGATTGCTCTTGATAAGCTTCCGGTTGGCGATCCGACACTTTCTGCAAGAGAAATTGTGGGGAATGAATCACAGGAGCGGATGGGGCTGGTCATTAAGGAGAAAGATATTGACCTGTTAAAAGCAGTAGCTGAGCGTGAGCGCGCGCCAATGTATGTGGTAGGAGAGACTACGGGTGATATGCGTTTTACATTTGAAGATGCGAGAACAGGTGAAAAGCCTATTGACTGGTCGCTGAGCGATATGTTCGGGAATCCGCCCAAGACAATAATGGAGGATAAGACAGTTAAGCAATCCTTTGGTGCGCTGGCGTATGATCAGACATATCTAAGCGAATATATACAGCGGGTATTGCAGCTGGAAGCAGTAGCCTGCAAAGACTGGCTGACCAATAAAGTAGACCGGTCTGTGACTGGTAAAGTAGCAAAGCAGCAGACGTGTGGAGAAATTCAGCTTCCGCTCAATAATGTGGGAGTTATGGCGCTGGATTATCTGGGCAAATCAGGACTTGCAACAGCAATTGGTCATGCTCCGGTACCTTCCCTGATTGATGAAGAGGCGGGAGCCAGACTTGCTATTGCGGAGTCGCTGACCAATATTGTTTTTGCTCCTCTGAAAGATGGTCTGAAGAGTGTGTCTCTGAGTGCAAACTGGATGTGGCCTTGTAAGAATGAGGGAGAAGATGCCCGAATCTATAATGCGGTAAAGGCGGTATCGGATTTTGCCATTGAACTGGGCATTAATATTCCTACAGGGAAGGATTCTCTGTCTATGGTTCAGAAATACAAGGACGGAGATAAGGTATATGCCCCCGGTACGGTAATTATAACAGCCGGAGGTGAAGTTTCGGATGTTCGGAAAGTTGTTTCAACTGCATTAGTTCCGGAATCAGGAACAGAGTTGCTTTGGATCGATTTTTCTTTTGTGGCTCCGGCTCTGGGAGGCTCTTCTTTCGGACAGGCAGTAAGCAGCCTTGGAGGGACCACACCGGATGTAGGAGATGCAAAAAGCTTTGCAAAGGCTTTTGATGCTGTGCAGGAACTTATCAGACAAGGCGAAGTAATAGCCGGCCATGATGTTTCCTCAGGCGGACTTGTTACCTGCCTGCTGGAAATGTGTTTTGCATCCGAGAAAGCAGGTCTCTTTGTTGATTTGCAGCCATTCGGGGAAGAAGATGTTGTAAAGATACTTTTTGCGGAAAATCCGGCGCTGGTTCTTCAGGTAAAAGATGCCGCGGAAGTGCAGGCATTTCTGGAGAAGCAGGGGGTTGCTTCCTTCATTCTGGGGAATGTGTTAAATGATCGTTCTTTTGCACTGAATCATGGGGAGGAAACTATTCATCTGAATATTGATATGCTTCGGGATGTGTGGTATAAAACATCCTACCTGCTTGACAGAAATCAGTCTACGGCACGTCTTGCCGAAGAACGGTATAAAAACTATAAGCAGCAGCCGATACGTCCTGTTCTGCCCGGGCATTTTACCGGAAAGCTTGCTCAATACGGAGTACTGCCTGAAAGAAAAGAAAAGTCTGGTATCAAGGCGGCTATCATTCGTGAGAAAGGCGTAAACGGAGACAGGGAAATGGCCTATTGCATGTATCTGGCCGGTTTTGATGTCAGGGATGTACATATGACAGACCTTATTTCCGGAAGAGAAACCCTGGAGGATGTCAACTTCATAGTTTTTGTCGGAGGGTTTTCCAACTCAGATGTACTTGGATCAGCCAAAGGCTGGGCCGGAGCATTTCTTTTCAATGAAAAGGCCAGAAAAGCGCTTGAAAACTTCTATGCCCGTCCTGATACACTAAGCCTTGGAGTATGCAACGGCTGCCAGCTGATGGTGGAGCTGGGACTGATTTATCGTGAGGACAGCCGCAGACCTAAAATGGCGCATAATGATTCCGGCAAATTCGAGTCATCTTTTCTTCAGGTTGAAATACCCGAAAACAACTCAGTAATGCTGAAATCTCTGGCCGGAAGCAAACTTGGCATCTGGATAGCGCATGGTGAAGGGAAGTTCGTTTTCCCGAAACAGGAATCGGACTATTCCATTGCAATGAAATATAGTCACAGCGGTTATCCCGGTAATCCGAACGGAAGCAATTTTGATGCTGCAGGTATTGTATCGGACAACGGAAGACATCTTGCCATTATGCCGCATCTGGAGCGAAGCGTATTCCCATGGCAGTGCGGGTTCTATCCTGAAAACCGCAAAGAAGACGATTGTACGCCATGGTTTGAAGCTTTTGTCAATGCCCGCCAATGGGTACAGGAAATTGTGAAAAAATAGATTGTCAGGCGGAGAGTGAACTGATTATCAAAAGGGCTTCCGGTGTTTTCTGCGCCGGAAGCCCTTTTTGTTAATTGTCTTTAGGGCTGCTTATTGATTTTAGCAGAAAGAAGCCGGAAAAACCGCCGATCAGCGAGGCTATGATAATGCCGATTTTAGCCTGATCAATATAGGTAGAACCGTGTTCCTCAATCGGAGCAAAAGCGAGTTCATTGATAAATAATGACATCGTAAATCCAATAGCAGAAATAAGACCCAGTCCGAGCAGTTGTTTATATGTGACTTTATTAGGCATAGGGGCAATGCCAAACCGGATCAACAAACTCGAAACCCCGAAAATCCCTATCATTTTACCAATCAGCAGTCCTAACGCTACACCCATGGCTACGGGACTTGTCGCATTGTCCAGCACGTTATCGTCAAAGGTAACTCCGGCATTGGAAAGTGCGAAGATGGGCATCACTATAAAGGCTACCAGAGGGTGCATATCGTGTTCCAGTTTTTGTAACGGCGGCAACGCTTTCTTAGTCAGAGCTTCCATATCATCGATGATATGCAGCTGCTCGGGGGTAAGTGTCGGCGCTTTGAAATTGGGATCTGCCTTTTTGAATTTCTCCAGATACTTGTGCATGCGATCTATAAAGTGAGCTTCATTGATTTTGGTAGTAGCCGGGATGGTAAACGCTGCAAGAATGGCGGCAATGGTGGCGTGAACGCCTGAGAGAAGAAAGAACAGCCAGACACCGCCAATACCTATCAGACCATAGTAGAATGTATTACGGACTCCAAGAAGGTTGGAGGCGATCAGAAGCAGTAAAAATGAAAAGCCAATTCCGAGGTTGCTGAGTGATATCTCGGATGTATAAAATATGGCGATGACAAGTACCGAACCGATATCATCCACGATGGCAAAGGCTGTCAGAAATATTTTAAGGGCCGGAGGGATTCTGTCGCCCAGAAGATAAAGTATGCCGAGTGCGAATGCCAGATCGGTAGCCATCGGGATTCCCCAGCCATTCATTGTTTCCTCTCCGGAATTGAAGAAGGTATAAATTAAGGCCGGAAAGATCATTCCACCGATACCTGCACACAAGGGAAGTATGGCATTTTTCGGCTGAGAAAGCTCTCCGCCTACAATTTCCCGCTTGAGCTCAAGACCAATAACGAAAAAGAAAATCGCCATCAGTCCGTCATTGATCCAGTGATGCAGCGATTTGTTCAGTGACAGATTATCATCAAGGCCAAACGAGATTTTATACTCCCATATATCATGAAACCAGTCGGACCATGGTGAATTGGCCATAATAATGGCAACAGCAGCAGATAATATCAATACAATACCGCCGGTTGCTGAATTGCTTATGAAGCGGTTAACCGGGTCAATTATCCACTTATCGACCGGGGTGATTTTTACTTGATTCATCAATTTTATTTGGCTTTTAAGTTAGAGGATTGTTGCGGTGTACGTTTATCATCTTAAAACTATGAATAATTAAATTGAGCCGGGAAAGGTTTTTATCCGTTAATTTTCTGAATTATTTTTTACAAAAAAAGACGGATCAAAGCAGGCAAAAATAAGGATTCTGATAAAATACCTGTAAATGAGCATGAATAATTTTGAGTTTAATTTCTGTAGTTGATATGTCGGCGGAGAAATAGCGCTGTACTGTGCGCCGGTTCTGATAAATCATTTTTTCTGAAATAACATTTTTCATATACAGAGCTTATGTTGCATACGTACTATCTTTGTGTGACTTTATTTATCCGGACCAAATGAAAGATCAGCATTTGAGAAAAACAGCAGTGGTTTTTGGGGCTACCGGTCTGGTAGGCAGTCAGCTGGTAAAATTGTTGCTGAAAGACTCTGATTACCAAAAAGTAACGCTGGTAGTTCGTCATCGTCTTACCATAGAAAATCCAAAACTGGAACAGATACAGCTTTCAGACTTTACACGGCTGGATACAATTAGCAGTCAGTTACAGGCATCGGAGTATTTTTGCTGTATCGGAACTACTATTAAAAAGGCAGGAACCAAAGCTGCTTTCAGACATATCGATTTTGAGATCCCGGTAATGATCGCCACGTTGGCGCAAGAAATGAATGTTGACCGGCTGGCGGTGATTTCATCCATTGGTGCAGATGCTCGTTCTTCTTCATTTTATTTAAGAACCAAGGGAGAAATGGAAAAAGAAGTACGGGATGTTTTTCAGGGAAATCTTGTTATTTTTCGCCCGTCTCTGCTTATGGGTAAACGCGGCGAATTCAGGTTCGGGGAAAAGGCGGCTATTCTCTTTATGAAAGTTTTTGGCTGGCTGTTTATCGGGCCTTTGGGCAAATACAGGGGAATTGATGCTACAGATGTTGCAAGAGCAATGATCAGCGCTGTATCAGGCCCTGACAAAACACTGATTCTGGAATCGGATCGTATTCAGGAAATAGCCGGATTAAACAGACATGGCATCAGGACATGCTGATCAGTGCGTTTCTTCGTGTCTCGTTACTGTATAGCAGACAGGCTACGGGCGGATGATAGTGGTTGATCCGGTTTTCAGCGGATATGCATCATCGGCACCTTTCTGAGATTTGGTTCTCTTCGGATAACAAAAAGTCTGCGGATTTAATTTAGAAGATAGAGAGGTTGACATAGTGAGGTATGGGTAAATTGGAAAACAAAGTCGCCATTGTCGCTGGTGGAAGCATCGGTACGGGAGCAGCCATAAGTAAGAGGTTTGCCGCGGAAGGAGCTAAAGTAATGGTGGCAGGCTTTCCGGATGATCCGGCAGATGATGTCGTAAAGCATATCATAGAAAAAGGAGGGGAGGCTATCCCGTTCAGGGCGGATTTATCTTCTGAGATAAAGGCCAGAGAGTGTGTGACAAGAGCTGTTAATACATGGGGCAAAGTTGATATCTTTATTAGTGCTTCGGGGGTATTCCCGGGAATTGAGGAAATGGATATATATCCTACGGATGCATTCTATTTTATGATGCGCCATAATGTTCAGACCGTTTTTATGATGACCCGTTTTGTTCTCCCGGAACTACAAAAAACCAGTGGTGTTATCGTTTTCACCGGATCCGAAACCGGAGTTGATGGTATGCCAGGAAATGTTCCTTATGGAGCTACAAAAGGGTTTGTTCATGCATTTTCCAGGGGCCTTGCCACCGAACAGGCAAAATTCGGAGTTCGTGTAAATTGTGTTTTTAACGGACCTCTGGATATTTCCTGGCTGAGCAATGTCCGTAACAGAGATGTTCGCTTTTCGGAGACAATGAATATGAACTGGAAGCATAGTGCGGAAGAGCTGGCTGAAGATTATCTGTTTCTGGCCTCGGAGGATTCAGTGCAATATACCGGAATCCTTTTTTCATCCAGTGATCATACGATACGAGAGCTCAAAGCTCCGACGAGGACACTTGATACAATACGTGGATTTTTCAGACCGGCTTCCAGGAATATTCATAAAAAATCACGAAAGGAGAAGGGGACGGAAGAATCTCGTTAGGCTGCAAATAATAAGTTTTGACTTGTAAAAACCGGGAAAACAATCCCGGTTTTTTTTGTTTAGTTTTAGCAATAATTCGTGATTTTATTAAATTTTTTCTTACTTTATTATGATAAGAATGTGTTTTGAGGATTGAGAAAATGAGACTGACTTTTTATGGTGCCGCCCGGCAGGTTACCGGAAGCATGTTCCTGTTGGAACTTCAGGATGAATATAAAATACTTATTGACTGTGGTATCGATTTTGAAAATAATCAGGCCAGTGCTCTTTTCCCTTTTGATCCGGCGTCTATTGATCTGATGTTGCTGACACACGCGCATCTGGATCACTCCGGAAAAATTCCCAATCTGTATCAGGCCGGATACGATGGCCAGATTCTGTGCACTCCGGCTACATTTGATCTTACCCGGTTAATCCTTAGTGATTCTGTAGCCATACAAAGCAAGAATGTAAAAAGACGGTTGCGAAGGAAAAAATACGGGATACGCAAAGTTTCCGATGAAGAATTACTTGATAAATACCTTGAGGAAGCAGAAGACCGTTTTGTAACACTGGCATTTAATAAACGCTTTGAAATACGCAGTGATATAGCCGTTACATTTATTCCGGCCGGGCATCTGCTGGGCGCTGCTCACATTCTCATAGAAGTATTGTCCGGAGATAAGTGGATAAAAATCGGGTTTTCAGGCGACGTAGGCCGGATGAATTACCCTCTTCTGCAAGATCCGGAGAAAATGCCCCAGGTAGATTATCTGATATGTGAAACCACGTATGGCAATCGCATACATCAGGAATCCACCAACCCGGAAGAAATACTTTTTGAACTGATTAATAAAGCCTGTGTTGATATTCCGGGGAGGATGATTATCCCATCTTTTAGTGTAGGCCGTACACAGGCTTTGCTGTTTACACTTAACAAGCTGGCAAGAGAAGGAAGATTACCACCCGTAAAAGTGTTTGCGGATAGCCCGATGGCAGGTGCCTGTACAGAAATTTACCAGAACTACTTTTCGCTTCTCAATGATGAAGCCAGAGAATTTTATCAGAGCAACTCCTCTTTGTTTGATTTTGATAATCTTATTACTGTTAGCGGAAATCGCGGAAGCAAGGCGATTTCGAGCTATATGGAACCCTGTATCATACTGTCATCATCCGGTATGATCCGCGGCGGAAGGATTCAGGAGCATATACGCAAAAACCTGAGTAATCAATATTGCAGCATTCTGCTGGTGGGACATTGTGCTGAGGGCACTATCGGACATTCGTTATTTACAGGGGAAAAAACCATTACCATCAAAGGGCATAATATTCCGGTAAATGCCAATATTATATATACAGATGTATTCAGCGGTCATGGAGATCAGAATGATCTGCTCCGGTTTGTCGAAAGCCAGAAACCGGAAGAGATACAAACGATTTTTCTCGTTCATGGAGAAGAGCAGAGTATGACAGACTTTGCGGACAAGCTATCAGGAAAAGGGTATAACCGTGTGGAGATGCCGCAAAAAGAGGCGGTATATGAGCTGGATTGAGAAGGTAATTCTTTTTTTCATTGACTTTACCAGAAAGGCAGGCGATATTGATTCTCCAAATTTCACTGTATGAGAATCATTCTATCGGTCTTCTTTCTGACTGTGTGCCTGAATATTTTCCCGGATTTCTCGCTTGGGCAATCGCTGACCGCTTATCTTCAGAAGGGGCATAGCGCTGTAGTAAAGACACTTGCTTTGAGCAGTGATGGCAACTATCTGTATACCGGAAGCAGGGATAAAAGTATAAAAATATGGGATGTGGAGACAGGTATGGAAGTGCGGACATTGTTTGGTCATCAGCATACAGTAAATAATCTTTCCGTCAGTGGTAATGGGAAACTACTTGCTTCTTCATCGGCAGATTTGACAGTAAGACTCTGGGATATTGTGTCAGGCGAGCTGAAATGGACGAGTCCGGAGAGCAGGGAATATATGACGGCCGTATCATTTTCGCCTGATGGGAAATATCTTGCAGCAGGCGGATATGATGATAAGGCTGTAGTCTATTCTGTAGCTACGGGGGATACTCTTTTTGCCCTTGATGTGAATCCGGATAAAGGTACTGGGTATGGAATATCATTATCATGGAGCAACGATGGCGAGTGGCTTGCTATCGGAGAAGATAACCGGACTGCCGGAATATACAACGTAAAAAAAAGAAGCCAGACCTATCGCATCAAGCCGGCTGAAGGATGGTGCGGTGGCTGTCCGACACTGGTAGCCTTCCATCCGGGCAATAAACAGCTGGCGAAACTTTCTGACAAGGGCAATCTGGAGCTGATAAGCCTTGATACCGGAAAATCAACGGATACGCTCGGAGGTATCATGGAGGATATCCGTGCACTTAACTATAGTGCGGATGGTTCCCGCTTGCTCGTGGCCTTAAAAAAGGAGCTGATCATTTATGACCTTGTTTCTAAAAAGGAGTCCGGACGCTTCTTGCCTGAGTCATCACTGGTGATCAATGATGCAGTCTTTACTAAAGACGCTGCATCTGTTATTATTGCAACCAATGACAATAATGCCCGGCTGATCGGGGTTTCCGGCTGGCAAACCAAAGCATACTTCCAGGGCCTGCTGCAGGATCAGGATAAAGGAGGCATCCTATATGATCCGAATAATTATTGGGAATCGTATATCGCCCGATATATTCATAATAAAAACAAACAGCTGCTTACATCGGATGATGCGTATTTGCTTCAAGGGAAGCTCGGGACAGTAGTCCGGATGTGGGAAGTCAGTAGCGGCAAGCCGGTAGTGGAGTTTATCGGACATGAGAAAGCTGTGATTAGCTTTGACCTCTCGCCGGATCAGACCTTGCTGGCAACAGGCGGCGGAGAAGGTGATGTGATTATCTGGCAGAAAAAGACTGGTAAGCTGTTAAAAATCCTGAAAGGGCATCGATCGCCTGTATTCGATGTCCGATGGAGTCATGATCAGACAAAGCTGGTTTCAAGTTCCTGGGACGGCCAGGTACTGGTCTGGGATGTGGAATCCGGCCAGAAGCTTTCCGGAATATACTGGAATAATGCTTCTGCTTATGCCGTCACCTTTACCAGCAATGATTTGTATCTGCTGGTTGCGCGTCTGGACAAAAAACTGGAGCTGTACGAAGTCCTGACCGGTGAGCTGGTGAAAAGCTATGCAGGACATACACAGAACGTAAATGATCTGCTGCTGAATGACAATGAGCATGAGTTTATTAGTCTTTCCGACGACGGGTATGCTATAGTCTGGAATATCTATGACGGCCTTATCAGAAAACGCTATAAACATCCTTCCGGAGCTGTACGTGCCGGTCTTTTACATCAGGGAAAGCTATATACCGCCGGGGATGACCGCATCGTATACCTGTGGGATCAGCAGAGCAATACAGTCCGGCAGAAGCTGTCCGGGCATCAGGCTCCGGTCAGTTCGCTCAATATCAATCAAAAGGGGACGATGCTGATATCCGGTGATCTGGATGGAGTTACCAAATTCTGGGATCTCAATACCGGTAAGGAAATTCTGGAGCATATAATCATAGATAAGGCCAACTGGGTAGCACGTAATCCGGAAGGATATTTTTATGCTACCGATGGCGCAAAAAAATATGTGCATTACGTCAAAGGCAACAAAGCCTATATGCTGGATCAGTTTTTTCATGAGTTTTATACTCCGGAACTGATGCGCAAAACATTTTCCGGCAATACCGGCCGGAAAAATAAAAGCTTGCATGGTATGCTCGATTCTTCACCCATCTCAGAGGTGAAGATAGCCGGAGTGCTTTCAGAGAATGAGCTTCACGCAACCCTGTATATTAAGATCACTGATCCGAAAAATGTGGATGAAATCCAGCTTTTTCATAATGGTAAAAGACTTTCGGCAGAGATAAAAGATTATAAAGCAGAGAGGTCCGGAGGCGATGCAGTAGTGTATTCGTATACAACAGGTGTAGTATCGGGACGCAATCACTTTATGGTGAAAGTGCTGAACAAGGATAAGCTGGAGTCAGTGCCGGCCGAAACGGAAATTGTATCGGGTAATCATTTGCCGGGAACGAGCTGCTATTTGCTGACAATAGGTATTAATGAATATAAAAACCCAAAGCTGAATCTGAACTATGCCCGTGCAGATGCCTCAGCGTTTGCAGACCGGATCCGCTTACAGGCGAAGGGTATGTTCTCTGAATTGAAATCCTACGCTCTGTTTGATGCAGAAGCAACCAAAGAGAATATCCTCGGTGTACTGGATACGATTATATCCGAAGCCGCTATCAATGATATGTTTATCATATATTTTGCCGGGCATGGGAGCATGAGTGATGAGCTTTTCTACTTTATTCCTTATGAAGCAACAAAGCTGTATGATGCGGATCTGTTGAAAAAAAGTGCTTTAAGTGCGGATGAGGTGCAGCAAAAGCTTACGAAGTTAAAAGCGTTAAAACAAATAGTTTTTATAGATGCCTGTCAGTCCGGAGGGTCGGTAGATGTACTGGCACAGCGGGGAGCGCTGGAAGAAAAAGCGATTGCCCAATTGTCCCGTAGCGCCGGTATTCATGTGCTGTCTGCGGCAGGAAGTGAACAATATGCGTCCGAATATACAGAGCTCGGACATGGGTTGTTTACATACGTGCTGCTGGAAGCGCTTAAAGGAGAGGCGGATGGTGCGCCTAAAGATGGTAAAGTTACCGTATACGAGATGAAATCGTTTGTTGATGAGATAATGCCTGAGCTGAATATGCGACTGAAGGGCAGGCCTCAATATCCTTACACCTTTTCAAGAGGAAATGACTTTCCGGTTGGACTTATTTTTAAAGACCGGTAACAGAATAAAGTTAACTTTGGATATACTAATATCATCATGAAGTTATATAAAAAGGTAAGTATCGTATTTTTCGTAATTCTTTCGCTTGTCACGGCCGGTAAAGCACAAGTCTGGACAAATCATTCCTTAAAAGCTCCGTTTATTGGTGATACATCCATTGCGAGTGCGTTGGACTCACAGAGACGGATATGGATCGGATCGGATAAAGGAGTGTTTTCTTACGATGGGTCAGAATGGGTCAACTATTCGATGGAGGATGGTTGGATCGCTCAGTTTATAAAATCTATAGCAATCGATGCTCAGGACAATGTATGGATCGGAGCAGTTGGAGGAGTTTCAAGATTTGATGGATCTGCCTGGACTCATTACACGTATAGGGACGGACTGGTTTCTAATTGGGTGAACGCAATCGCGACGGATATGCAGGGCCTGGTCTGGTTTGGAACGGATGGCGGTTTAAGTAAGTTTGACGGAAACATCTGGATCAGCTATACGACAAAGGATGGTTTGGTACATAACGTTGTTACTGCAATTGCTATTGATCACGAAGGCAATTATTGGATTGGTACAGACCAGGGAGTCTCCAGATTTGACGGTGAAAACTGGGAGTCTTTTACTACAGAGCATGGATTGAGTAGCAATAGTATACTGGACATTTTTATCGATGATTTCGGAAATAAGTGGTTTGCAACTGATAGTGGTGTTTCCAGATATGATGGTCATGAATGGATTTCATACACAAGGGAAGATGGTCTGACAGGTAACTATGTCATGTCGATTAAGTCCGATCAGGAAGGAGTTATGTGGTTTGGAACCAGTGAAGGATTGTCCCGATTTGATGGCCATGAATGGAAGACGTTTGTTAATCCTGAGGGGAGAGTGGCCAATTCAATCTGGACTATAGAAGTAGATGAAAACAATCATATATGGATGGGCACAATAGTTGGGATATTTGAATTATTGCCGCTTGTGACTTCGTACGAAAATTATTCAAAAGAAGAAAAGCTGCCGTTATTCTATCCCAATCCGGTTGAAGATATATTATTTGTCGGGGGGATTAGTGAAGAATGCAGTATTCAGATCGTTGACATAAGAGGAGTTATTCATTGGGATTTTTATGGTGTGCCCAATACTATTGATGTTCGTGGTTTGGGGAGAGGTATATATAGTATCAGGATTAGCGGAAAAGATAGAGTTGAACAATATCGGTTTACCAGGATTTGATACAGTTTCTGAAGAAGAGTTTAACTCTGATTCCCTTGTAAAAAATGGCAGGTTGGCAAAGTATTGAGCCAATTAGCAGCGTACTTGTAAAGTCATTATTATAGTTATGTTTTATCATCCTGGATGAAGTTGTATAGCTACAATAATTGATCAGATCCGGTTCAGCGTTTCATTGAGCGATTTATTCATTTCCTGAAATCTTGAGCGGATATCTGAGAGGAACTCCGGGTCGGAGACAAGCTTTTTTATTTCTTCATCACCATATATATCCATTTCGCTCACCTTGTAAGTCTGCTCGTACATACCTCTTTCAAACTTAAGAAGATATTTTCCATTCCATGAGAAAATGGTGATTTTCAGGTCAGGCTGAGTATATTCTCCAACAACACGCATAATATTGGCTAATTAAATGACAAACAATTATAGTTAAAAGTTAGCCGTTTTCACAATTTTCTTTTCCAGGTTATTGCATAATTGTATTATTCATATTTTTATTTTTTAATAATCAACAAAATTTCAAAAATGTAACTGTATTTTTTTATTGTGATTCTTAAGAGTGGTATGTTTGTGTCAATATAAGTTGTTGTTTTGTAGTGACGATATAATTTACCTGTCAGTGTTTAATATAACTTCTCCGGGATTTCTGAATTTAAAATGGGTTGAACTTTTTGTAGTTCTTCTGAGCTTCTTTGCAGTACAGAAAGTCAATGGGCAGCAACTCGTGATGTCTTTTGAAAGAAACTCAGAAGTTATCGAGGAAGGAAGTGAATTTCTTGTAAAATTAACGATTCCGGATCAGTACGCGGAGTATGAAGTTTTGTGGAATGCACCTGCAGACTGGTATGTAAACGGAGAACCTGCCCTATATAAGGACCATCATAATGATACCAGGGTAGTAATGGAAGCCGGCTCTGTGTCCGGAATGGTATCAGCGACTTTATATAAGAAAGACTGCGAAAAGCAGACAGGTATTACTTTTTATACCTATTTCACAGTTATTCCTTCCGGGTTTACCCTGTCGGGTAATGTGCACCTGGAGCAGGAAGAAGGAAAAAGTGTTTTTTGAGATAGTCAGTCTGTCAGTGAAGACATTCTGTGCATTTTTTGCAGCTGATCTTCTTCCTTGGTATTTGTTTATATCCTTGCAGACCATTAATTTTCATTTTGGAGAAATACTTGTACTTGTAAAGAATGGAAAAGAGCAATGTAGTAATTGCAGGAGCCGGACCAGGTGGAATGACCGCTGCATTGTTTCTGGCCCGTCAGGGAATATCTTCCGTATTGCTGGAAAAATCAGCTTTCCCGAGAGATAAAATCTGCGGTGATGCTTTAAGCGGCAAGGTCCTTTCTGTATTGAAGAGGCTGGACCCGGAGCTGCCGGACCAGCTGTCTCTGAAAAGCTTTGCAACCGGCTCACATGGAGTCAGCTTTTTTGCTCCCAATCGTCAGTGCCTGCGCCTTCCTTTCAAGAGCAGCACTATTACATCCAACGCTCCCGGATACACTGTCAGACGAATTGACTTTGATAACTTCCTGGCGGATCTGGTAAAGAAAGAAAAGCGTATCGATTTTCGTGAAAATACAGAGGTTTCTAAGGTTGAGGTAACCGAAGAGCAGGCAATCCTGTATGGCAAAGATGGTAGGAAGATTCTGTGTGCAGATCTGGTTATAATGAGTAACGGAGCGCACAGTAGCTTTGCAAGAGAAAACGGTATAGCGATGGAGCCTGCTCACTATAGTGCCGGGATTCGTCAGTATTTCCGCAATGTTTCCGGAATGGACAAGGATAATTTTATCGAGCTGCATTTTCTGAAAGATGTACTGCCTGGTTATCTTTGGATCTTTCCGCTTTCGGAAAATGAAGCCAACGTGGGTTTAGGTATGCGGAGTGATGTTGTTTCCCGGAAGCGACTGAATCTGAAAAAAATATTTGCTGATATATTGTCCCGTGATCCATATCTGAAAAAGCGTTTTGAAGGGGCAGAAGCCCTGGGAAAGATAGAAGGATATGGTTTGCCTCTTGGCTCAAAGCATCGTCGTATATCCGGAGACCGATACATGCTTTGCGGTGATGCTGCTTCTTTGATAGATCCTTTTACCGGTGAGGGAATCAGTAATGCTATGATTAGTGGCATGTTTGCTGCGAAACAGGCCGAAATGTGCATCAGGCAGGCTGATTTCGGAGCATCGTTGATGCAGGGCTATGATCAGGAAGTATACCGCCGGTTGGGGAAAGAGTTAAATGTAAGCACCAAACTTCAGAAGCTGGTTGCCTACCCCTGGCTATTTGATCTGGTGGTCCGTAAAGCAAATAAAAATGAGGCGCTGAATAGCCTTATCTCATCGATGTTTGATGATGTTGATCTGAGGAAAAAATTCAAAGATCCGTTTTTTTATCTGAAATTACTCAGGTAAGGTTGCTGCCAGGAAGCTGAGGCTCTCGAAGCCGGCCTGAACTTCCCCGCTGTGATCTTTTAAACGTTAAGCATTAAACTTTCTTCTCTACGGTTCCTCTGAAGTTTTCCGGATCTGTCAAAGGAGCATTGAAACGGAATTTTTCATTGAGAGCTTCTATGAAGATGTTTGCAACTACCGCGCATCCTTTAGGACTGAGATGAATCCCGTCGAGTGAGAAGATACCATCCGGTAAATAGCTAATGCAGTTTCGGATCTGGTCAAATCCGATCCCGGCCGGCCATGAGCGGATATTCAGATTGATATCTGCCAGTGCGAGGTCGAATCTGGTAGCCATGCTACGGATGATTTCATTATAAGCCAGGGTAGTTGAAGCTAATAGTTTCAGATCTTCTGTCTTCAGAACAAAACGGTCCGGTATGGGGGTGAAACTTCCCAGCCCTTCGCATTTTACCATATCAAACGGAATATCCAGCAGTATCTTTTCGTCTTCCTCTATAAACCGGATCTTCCCGGCTTCCTGTAGTACAAAAGGATTATAGCCCGGTTTGAACTTGAGTCCTGCCGTCTTATACTGATTATTCAATAAGTCTATAACTTCAGGCTTTCCCGGAAGAAAGCTGCCGGTTGGTATAGTATTGAAGAAAGGAATCTGAGTCACATCCGGAATAGTTGCGATTATTCCACGCGCTCCCTTGCCGGTCAGCTTTTTCAGTATTTTATGTAAATAAGCCTCAAATTTGTCCACAGGAGTAACCGGGTCGCTCTTACCTGCGGCAATACCATAAGCCAGCACATCATTGTTGCCTATCCAAAGGGAAAAGAAGTCTGCCCCGATGGCTGTAGCATCTTGTAGCACAGACGTTTCCGGAGATGAGGCAAACCTGCGGAAATATGGATTTCCTGCTTCACCGCCATAGCCCGGGATCAGTAGGTGGAACGATCTGGCTCCGGGAATCCCCAGATTATGGTATGGTCCGAGATGACCAATGTAATTCAGATTGTCGGGGTCGGGGACTGGCCCCGGAGAAGGTTGGAGGCAAACCATACCTTTGCAGTCATGCTTCCAGAGGGGAACAAGTCTTGAACGGGGTTCTGTTCCGTTGAAGCCGATTCCGGCAATATCTTTGACAAGAGGCTGGCGGAATATAGCCGGATGACCGAGTTGGCTGGCGATCAGGTTTGGATAGCAGAAATGCTGACCTTCCAGCGAAAGAGCTCCGTCCGCATATCCCGCGGTGAGGGAATCTCCCAGTGCAATATATTTAGAGAAAGAGGGTTGGTTGTTTTCAGATGACATCATATAACCATGTTGTGAAAGAGAAGTACGAAATAGTTGGTATCATGTTTTTCGGAAAAGAGAAGTTTATATAACAATGTGTTCGTTTTTTCATTGCTTTTTTATCATGGTTCTGTTTTGTTACTTAACATAAAAGCTAGTAGCTTTATGTATGAATCTTGCCATATTCTTCGATCCCGTTTCAGATAGTGTCTTATCAGTCAATCCTTCGGCAGCTGAGTGGCAGTCCAATATCCGGATTTTTCATGAATCGTTTCCTGCTCTGGAAAACATTGATATTGCCATCGTGGGTGTTCCTGAAAGCAGAGGAACGTTAACTAATCAGCCTGTGGAAGAAGGGCCGGATGCGGTACGAAGTGTTTTATATAAGCTAAAGAAAGGAAGTGGTTTGTACCGTATTGCAGATCTCGGAAATCTCCGGTCCGGGGCAACATACGAAGATACGCTGCTTCGCCTTAAAGAAGTCTGTCAGGGACTTATGGAATTAAATATTGTACCGGTTATTGTTGGTGGTTCTCACGATCTTGATATTGGTCAGTATATTGCCTTTGAGTCTCTGGACAGGGCCATATCGCTGGTGGCCGTTGACTCCCGGATCGATATGGAGCATTTCGGAGGAGAATCCGCATCACATCTGGAGCGTATTCTGACTCATAAGCCCAATTTTCTTTTTCATTATAGTCATCTTGCCTTTCAGAGCTTCCTTGTTGAACAGGAGAAAATCAATGCGCTGGAAAAGCTTTATTTCGAAGTATGCCGGCTTGGTCATGTAAAAGACGATCTTACAGAATGTGAGCCTGTGATCAGAAATGCAGATATGCTTTCCTTTGATCTGAGTGCGATAAAGATGTCAGATGCTCCCGGAAATGCCAACGCTGTTCCGTTCGGGCTGACTGCAGAAGAGGCTTGCCGGTTGTGCTGGTATGCCGGCATAAGCTCTAAAATGGCTTCTCTGGGAATCTATGAGTTTAATCCTCAGTGCGATGACAGGCAACGGACTGCATTTGTAGTGTCAACCATGATCTGGTATTTTGTTGAGGGGTATTACCATCGGAATGCAGAAATTGATATTACCGATTTGCGTTTTACCAAATATATAGTGGACATGAAAGAACATCCTCATAAGCTGTGCTTCTATAAAGATACGCTGACTGATAAATGGTGGATGGAAGTGACTTACTCCTCTGCATCCGGAGGACAGCAGGGGAGTGCTCTGATACCTTGCAGCTACAAAGATTATTCGGATGCGGTGAACGGAGATATTCCCAACCGCTGGATTCTGACTCAGGCAAAATTAAGCTAACAATTGAATAAATACACAAATGGTAAATTTTGAAAATATCTCCGTGATTGATAATCATACGATTGCTACTCCGGCACAACGAATTACAGCCGGGGTAATTGATCTTCTGGTATATGCAGTGATTGCGCTTGTACTTGGTGTCGTGTTTGGTTTGTTTAGCCTGAGCGGAGTTGGTGAGATCATTGCGTTGTCGTATCTGTTTTTCAGAGACAGCCTGAAAGGATTAGGATATCAGTCAGTTGGTAAGAAAATTGTCGGTCTCAAGGTATTGCACAAGGAAGAAACACCCGTGTCTTATCTTGACGGAATCAAGCGCAACTTTGTATTTCTGCCTAATCTGCTCGGATTATGGATAGCCTATACGGTCGGCGGGATAACGCTGCTTCTGATCCTTATCGAGCTATATCAGCTATATACCAGTGATAATAATCAACGGCTGGGAGACCGCTTTGCCAATACAATGGTAGTTCAGCAGCATGGAAAATAGTAATGAACCCCTGCCTGTTTATACGCGTTCTCAGCTTGCCTTGCGCAATGGTGTAGACAAAGAGGAGATATGGTGTGCCTATAAAGGGAAAATATATGAGCTCAACCGAAGCCGTCTGTGGAGAGGTGGAAAGCATTACGAACATTGGGCAGGACAGGATCTTACTGCAGAGATGGCTGACGCTCCCCATACTGAAAATGTTTTTGACAAGTTTAATGTAGTGGGCATTCTTCGATGATTTTTTTGTTATCACCAAAATAAAAGAATTTTAATAGCATGATAGTACTTGCCGATAGCGGATCTACCAAAACGACCTGGAGATTTTGGGAGACCTCAAAAGTAAAGACGGTGAAAACAAGTGGCATAAATCCTTATTATCTTAGCCAGGCAGAAATTGAGGAAACACTTCGAAAGGAGCTGGTACCTCTGATCGGAGATCCCTCTTCCGTATCTTCCGTGTTTTTTTATGGAGCGGGTCTGGGCAACGAAGACCGCAAACGTGATGTCTATATTCCGTTACATTTTGTCTTCAGACATGCTTCGATAGAGGTAGATCATGATCTTATGGCAGCAGCCAGGGCATTGCTGGGGCATACCTCAGGTATTGCCTGTATTGCCGGTACAGGTTCAAACTCCTGTTATTATGATGGCAGGAATATTATAGAGAATGTGACATCTCTGGGATTATATCTTGGCGATGAAGGCAGTGGAGGATATAAGGGCAAGCTTCTGATTACCGATTATCTGCGCAATAAGCTGCCCGATTATCTGAAGGAGCAGTTTGAGGAAACCTATAAAGACCGGACAGCTGATATTCTGGATAAGATATATAAAAAACCGATGCCCAACCGCTACCTGGCTTCGTTCATGTCTTTTATACTTGAGCATCAGCAGGATGAATATATGCGAAACCTTATTTCCAGGAGCTTCCGGACATTTATTGAAGAAAATGTAGCCCGTTATTCAGGATGGCGGGATGAAAAAATTGCGTTTGTGGGATCGGTAGCCTACTTATGTCTGCCTCATTTGCAGGAACTGGCCGGGAATATGGGATTTGAGCTCGGTCAGGTTATTCAGGACCCTATTAATGCGCTCACAGACTTTCATTCTATAAAATAATAATGGGTATAGAGACTGAATCCTCCTCCGGTTATGACAATCTGGAACAGATGTCTGTCAGTGAGCTTCTGCTGAATATTAACAGAGAAGACAAAACAGTACCTCAGGCTGTGGAGAAAGCAATCCCCCAGATTGAGCGGGTGGTAGAAGTTCTGGAAGGGAAATTAAAGGCGGGAGGAAGACTCTTTTATATCGGAGCAGGTACCAGCGGGCGTCTTGGTGTGGTGGATGCTTCTGAATGTCCGCCAACCTATGGAATTGCCGACGATATTATTGTGGGGATTATTGCCGGTGGCGACAAAGCTTTACGAATGGCTGTTGAGTCTGTGGAAGATGACTATATGCGGGGCTGGGATGATTTGCAGGCTTATAATCTGTCTGATAAAGACTTTGTGCTGGGAATTGCAGCATCAGGCTCTACTCCCTATGTTGTCGGGGCTATTGAGCAATGCAGGCAGAATGGTATCCGGACAGGCTGTATTACCTGCAATCGCGATACAAGGCTCGCCTCTCTTGCCGATTTCCCGATAGAAATAATAGTGGGGCCTGAATTTGTATCCGGCAGTACCCGTATGAAGGCTGGTACCGCCCAAAAGCTTACGCTTAATATGATATCGACCTCGCTAATGATCCGTCTGGGCAAAGTGAAGGGAAACAATATGGTTGATATGCAATTAAACAATAATAAACTGTTTCGGAGAGGGATCAGGATCCTGGTTGACCAGCTTGGGATATCGGATCCGGAAGCTGAAAAATTGCTGATGACGCACCGGAACGTTCGAAAAGCTATAGACTGGTACAGAGATCATGCATGAAATAGAACCATATTATAATTGGGAAAAATATTATGTCGCATCGGAAGATGCCCGCTCACCATTGTACAATGCCCGGTATACTATCTCTGAGTATACCAATGCGATTTATGGTTACTATATCCACCCAATGTGGGATTATATAGGTTCCGAAACATTATATATCAAAATATTATATGCGGATTACTCTGAGGGATATGCGGTAATCGAGATGCTGGGGGAGTGGAATGATACGCTTCATAATGATATCATGCATCTGAAACGGAATATCCTGGATTACATAATCGCTACAGGTATTAATAAATTCATACTGATCGGCGAAAACATATTTAACTTTCATGGTGCGGACGACTGTTACTATGAAGAATGGTATGAGGACATAGAGGATGGCTGGATAGCCGCTGTCAATTTCAGGGATTTTGTGTGCGAGGAGTGGAAAAAGTACAATATTGACAGTTATATCAGCTGGGGTGGTAACCTGGATATTCCTGCCTGGAGAACGATGAAACCGATTGTTTTTTGCAGATATGTAAATGACAGGATTACTAAAAGAATCGGATTTTGATTCTTTTAGTAAGCACGATTATTTCTGGCCAATGGTCTCTACTGTAGCAGCTTCGGATATAAGAAATTTTTTTCCGCTGGAAGGTTCCAGGCAGAGGATCCTGGTTCGTTTTTTACTTTCCTTGACAAATATGCGATTGTTGAACTGAAAATATGCTCCTGTGGGTAATTCTCCCAGAAACGTAATCTTTTCCGGATTATCCTGATTTCGGAGGGCTTTCAGAAGCTGAATGTCGGAGCAGGAGGATGCTTTAGGGTTATTAAAATAATTGTATAATACAGGGAGCAGGCCAGATGGGAAAATCTCCGGAGAGAGCATAGGCTGCATCAGACGGACAAACTGATTCTTCCACTCATGACCATGAGGTTTTACATTAAATCCATAGTGCAAATAGGTCCGGTAATGTGCAATCTCATGGATATAGGTAATCAGAAAAGAATAAGCGTTCAGATCTCCGTTGACGGTTATTTTGTGGCGTCTGGTTTTGGGATTATACGAGTAATCCCCCAGCTTGGAAGCTCTTTTGGGGGTGATGGTAAGATCGAAATTTTTCTCCTCCCACAATTGGACACAGTAATCAACAGCCTGCGGGGGGATATATCTGGAAAGGAAGAAACGAAGCTTTTGACTACTCATCTTGTTTAAAAGTAAAAAGAGCTTCACGGTTAAGCAAAGCCCTTTTTAATTTTTTTTCAACCTGGTAGTCTAGTTTGCAGAGATACTGTCCTCAACAATAACAGAATCGGATTCGATTGCAATTGTTGTGTCGGTTGTTGTCTCTTCAGCGGTGGCATCTGCCGGAGCAATTGCAGAATCAGCAGCAATTTCAGAAACTGTCTGTTCTGCATTATTTCCGCAGGATGTTGCCAGCAAAGTAACCGTTACAGCAAATACAGCTAATATTCTTTTCATGGATTGTTTTGGAATATTAGTTTGCCAAACTGTCATCAGCAACAGGCTCTTCAACAATTGAATCAGTTTCTGCAGCATCCTCTTCTTCTACCGGAGCAACAGGCTCTTCAATTACCGCAGAATCAGCAGCTGAAGAGTCAGCCTGTTCAGCAGGTTTTTCACAAGAAGCAAATACAAACATACTTGCTGCAAACATAAGGGCAAATACTTTTTTCATAGTTATAGTGTTTTAGATGTTAACTAGGATACAAATATAATTATATTCCAACAATCCAATGTGATTTCACCTTTTTTCTGAACAGTCTAAAATGTAATTATTCCAAGTGACTTGACGTGTTTCCTGCAAATCGGCGATTTCTTTATCCCGGCTGCTATCTCCCTACTTATAAGAGTTCCTTTAGTTTTTTCCCTGCTTTCTTTGATTCTTTTTTTATTTCCTGAGAAGACTCTTTTGTTGCATCCTTAACTTTATCAGCTGCTTCTTTTGTTGCATCCCCGGCTTTTTCCCAGGAGCTTTTCTCTTTACAGCCTGACGAAAGGGCAAAAAATGTCAGAAGTATGATTAATTGAAGATATTTCATGATAGAGTCTGCTGTTATGGTATTATTCAACTATTAATTTGAAGTTTTAAATGCAAAATACGGATGGTCTATTTTTGTCTGAAAACAAGATTTATGGGAACTCCCTCAAAACCAAAGTTTTCTCTTATTTTATTTTCGAGGAAACGCTCATAAGGCTCTTTTATATATTGGGGTAAATTGCAGAAGAAAGCGAACGTAGGTGTATGCGTAGGCAATTGTGTAATATATTTGATCTTTATATATTTTCCCTTCAGAGCCGGTGGCGGAGTTTTCTCAATAACAGGCAATAAAACATCATTGAGAGCGGAGGTAGAAACTTTTTTCCGGCGATCCTCATCGACTTCAATTGCTTTTTCGATCGCCTGGAAGATTCGTTGCTTTTTTACAACGGAAATAAAGAGTAAAGGAATATAACCCATAGGGCCGAGCTTAGCCTTTATTTCATCGACAAACTGCTTATGCGTCTTATTGTCTTTTTCGATCAGATCCCATTTATTAACCAGCAGGACAATCCCTTTACGTCTTCGGTGAGCAAGTGATATAATATTTATATCCTGGGCTTCAAGTCCGAGAGCGGCATCCAGCATAACGATACACACATCCGCTTCTTCCAGCGCCTTGATGCTTCTCATAACCGAATAAAACTCAATCTTCTCGTGCACACGGGCTTTCTTTCGGATTCCGGCTGTATCTACCAGGATAAACTCCTTACCGTATGCCTTATAACGCGCGTTGATCGCATCCCGGGTTGTCCCGGCCATATCCGTTACGATGCTTCTTTCTTCGCCCAGAAGCACATTGATAAAAGATGATTTCCCCACGTTGGGGCGGCCCAAAACAGCTATTTTCGGAACGCCTGCATCAGGTTCCTCAATACCACTGTCCGGAAAAAACTCAATTACTTTATCAAGCAAATCGCCCGTACCTGAGCCACTGCTTGCACTGATCGGATATATAGTGTCAAATCCGAGCCGGTAAAAATCTCCGGTCAGGTGAATCCTGTTTGTGTTGTCTGCTTTGTTGGCTACTATAATCACCGGCTTGGGTGATCTGCGAAGGACATTGGCAAACTCTTCGTCCAGACCGGTCAGGCCTGCATCGATATCCACCACAAAAAGTACCACACTGGCTTCTTCAACCGCCAGTCTGACCTGGTCTCTGATCGCTTCTTCAAAGATATCGTCAGACCCGGTAACATAACCGCCGGTATCAACAACTGTGAAAAACTTACCACTCCACTCCGAATGACCATAATGACGATCTCTGGTCACCCCGCTCACATTATCCATGATCGCTGACCGCTGGCCTACCAGTCTGTTAAAAAGGGTCGATTTGCCCACATTGGGGCGCCCTACTATTGCTACAATATTTGCCACGTTATTTTTGTCTGTTTATAGAAAAACATGCTACTGGCGATACTGAATAGCAGAAAGCCAGATTTGCAAAGGTAGAAAAAGGAAGACAGTTTTCGCATCGGTCTTCCGACAAAATCCGGTCTTCTGCTCCGGAATGTAAGAATATGTATCAGCTGTGCAGCACCACCGGGCTCTCAAACTCCGGTATGGTTGTCAGGTTTTCTTCAATAATAGAGTCGGGAAGAAAAATATATTTTTTGTCAAATAGTTGTCCTTTGGCATAGTAGCTGACCCAGTACTGATTGTTGAGATGAAAAACCGAAGTGTCTATAGGTTCAATAAGGACGGTTGATTGCTCATGAATCTGGGGAAAGTGATGACGAAGAATGGACGTTTCCTGTTTTTCATCATTCAGTGTACCGTATCCTTTGGAAGTTACAAATACATTTTCCAGAGGAAACGGGTTTCGGTTGATCAGGTGTACATACCAGCCGGTTTCGTTAAGCTCGTTGGTTTCTTTGGCGATGATGACAAATACACCTTCAACCTGCGGAAATTCAATATCTTTTTTCATTGTATCAGTTGCTGTAAATCTTTTCTGATGAGCTGCATTTCAAAAAGCTCTGTCAGATGCAGTAATAGTTTATTTTCAACTTCTTCCATATCTATCTCCCGACCCAGTTCTCCGGCAAGTGAAGTCACGGCTTTGTCCTGTATACCGCAGGGTACGATATGGCCAAAATAGCTCAAATCTGTATTGACATTGAAGCCAAGTCCGTGCATGGTAACCCAGCGGCTGGTTTTTACACCCATGGCGCAGATCTTTCTGGCGCCGGAAGGATTCTCATAATCAACCCAGACTCCGGTAAGCCCATCGATACGGCCACCGGTGATACCATACTCTGCAATAGTACGAATGACGGCTTCTTCCAGCAAGCGCAGATATTTATGGATATCCGTAAAGAAGTTGTCCAGATCAAGGATAGGATATGCCGTAATCTGCCCTGGTCCGTGATAGGTAATATCTCCGCCCCGGTTGATTTCATAATAAGTGGCCCCTTTTGCCTGGAGATATTCCCCGGAGATTAGCAGATTATCTGCCTTGCCGCTTTTCCCGAGCGTATATACATGAGGATGCTGACAGAATAACAGATAGTTTTCGACAGGCTCTGTCTTGTCCGGATCCAGGCTTCTGTTGGCGATCTTTTTCTCAATGATCCGGTTAAACAGGAGTGTCTGAAGGTCCCATGAGTCTTTATAATCGATCAGGCCTGTATTTGAGAATACTACGTTTTTGTTTTTAATTTGCATCACTACAGGAATATCCTTAATATTCCGGGCAAAATTAAACACTTTTTCCATAACAACGATTTTTCTTTTATGGCGGACAGGCAATCACTGGGGAAAGAAGGAGAAGTTATTGCAGCGCGGTTTCTTACGGAAAAGAAGTATGAGCTGATAGAAAAAAACTATCGCTATGGACATGGAGAAATTGATCTTATTGTAAAAAAAGATAATATCCTCATCTTTGTAGAAGTAAAATTTCGTTCATGTTCGGCTTTCGGCTATCCGGAGGAATCAGTCAGGTCTGCGAAGAGGAAAAAAGTACTTGATACAGCTGAAGCTTTTATCGCACGGATAAACTGGACGTCAGATATCCGGTTTGATATTGTGGCGATAACCGGAAAAGAAGTAGAACATTTTGAGGACGCATTTTGATTAATCGTAAAATACTTTTTAGTGCAGCATTATGAGTACAGCTTTATATCCACTTAAGTTTAATCCGATCTATAAAGACAAAATATGGGGAGGCAGGAAGTTAAAGTCACTGTTGAATAAAAATTTTGAGCCGCTTCCCAATTGCGGGGAGAGCTGGGAGATTTCGGGAGTAAAAGGCAATGAGTCCGTTGTTGCCAATGGTCCTCTGAAAGGTAAAAGCCTTCCGGAGCTCATTAGTGAATATAAAGATATGCTTATCGGTGAAAAAGTGTACCGGACGAGCGGGAATGAGTTTCCTCTGCTTATAAAGTTTCTTGATGCCAATGAGGATTTGTCCATACAGGTGCATCCGAATGATGAGCAGGCCGGAGTACGGCATAACTCTCTGGGAAAAACAGAAATGTGGTATATTTTTCAGGCAGACGACAATGCCAGACTGATAGCCGGATTTAACAGAGATTTGTCACGCGAAGAATATCTTGAGTATTTTACAGCAGGCAGACTGGAAGAAATTCTGAACCAGGAATCTGTAGCGGCCGGAGATGTGTTTTTTATACCTGCCGGAAGGGTGCATACCATAGGCAAGGGGATTTGTATTGCCGAAATACAGCAGACTTCAGATATTACGTACAGAATTTATGATTTCGATCGTGTGGACGATCAGGGTAAAAAAAGAGAGCTGCATGTCGAAGAAGCGCTGGATGTGCTGGACTTTAAATCATATCCGGAGTACAAGTCGCTATATACCGATGAACCGGGAAAGCCGGTTAAGCTGGTAGCCTGTGATTATTTTACAACAAACAAGATTATTCTGGACAGGACGCTGGAAAGAGATTATACAGCCATTGATTCCTTCGTTTTGTACATATGTTTTGAAGGCAGCTTTTCTCTTGTTTACGGAGATGGAGAAACTCAGGTATTAAAAGGAGAGTCCGTACTGCTTCCGGCAGCAATTAAGCAGGTAACACTTAAGCCGGCATCCGGAGCTTCTTTGCTGGAAGTCTATATATGATGAAAAATCTTTACTATTTTGGCTGAACTTCAGTAGGCAAGCTGATCCGGAAATTATATTAATTTTTATTCATTATCAAAATATTGCAATTTTGATGGTAGTTTTCCGGATCAGTGATCCTGTATTTTTTCGTTTTCCTTTCCATAATCATAGCTGGCTTACTCTGTTCGGATTTCTGGTATTTTTTTGCTAAATTTCATTAATTCAGCCTTGTTAAATATTTCGATTTAAATTTTTTTTAGCACTATTTAAAGAAATATTGAATTGATGTAATAAATACGGGCTTTAAAAAATTCTTTTTTAAAATTTTAAACTGTAAATTTGTAGACGCGTGTCTTTAAAAAATCAAACTTTTAGTTCATGATTTGATGTCTTTTTGTTTGTCTGGTGAGGGCAAACGAAAGATGATAACAGTCCTGAACTATTGAAAAATGGTTCACGTTGGGTTTTAATCGGTAAAAGAATCTCACAATTTAAACATAACTGAATGGCAGATAGAAACACTACCGGACTATATGATCCGAGCTTTGAGCATGACTCATGCGGTATTGGTTTTGTGGCCAATATTAAAGGTAGAAAATCACACGATATTGTTGCCGACGCCCTGTCTATGCTTGCCAGAATGGAGCATCGCGGAGCATGTGGTTGCGAAAGTAATACAGGTGATGGTGCCGGAATTCTTATTCAGGTTCCCCACGAGTTTTTTGTGGACGAATGTGTCAAGATCGGTATCAAATTGCCCGCTTTCGGAGATTATGGCGTAGGAGTAGTGTTTTTCCCGCAGGATGAGAAACTAAGAGAAGACTGTAAAGAGATATTCAACAGAAACATTGAGAAGCTGGGAATGTCTCTTCTTGGTTATCGGAAGCTGCCGGTAGACAACAGCATGATCGGGCCGAGCGCTCTGGCTGTTGAGCCATACATGGAGCAGGTATTTATCCGGAAGCCGGAATCTATCGAAAGCCCGGATGATTTTGAGAGAAAGCTGTTTGTTCTGAGAAATTATACAACAAGACTTGTACATGAGTCTCTTCGTTTGCAGGTACCTCAGATAAAAGATGCATTTCATATCGCCTCTCTTTCCTATAAGACTGTTATTTATAAAGGTCAGCTGACTACCCGTCAGGTACGGCCGTATTTCCCCGATTTGCAGAAGAAGGAAGTTGTTTCGGCTCTTGCTCTTGTGCATTCACGTTTTTCAACCAATACATTCCCGTCATTCAGGCTGGCCCAGCCATTCAGATATATCGCTCACAACGGTGAGATTAATACTGTTAAAGGTAACGTTAACTGGATGAAAGCCCAGGAGGCGGGATTCTCCTCAAAATACTTTACCAGAGAAGAGCTTGATATGATCACTCCGATCTGTGACCTGAGCAACTCGGATTCAGCCAACCTGGACAATGTTGTTGAGCTCCTTGCACTCTCCGGAAGGTCCCTGCCTCATGTAATGATGATGCTTGTTCCCGAAGCATGGGATGGCAATGAGCACATGCCCGCTTACAAACGTGAGTTTTATGAGTATCATGCTACGCTCATGGAGCCGTGGGACGGTCCTGCTTCTATTTGTTTTACAGATGGAAAGATTGTGGGAGCGACTCTTGACAGAAACGGGTTAAGACCTTCCCGTTACTGTGTAACCGAAGATCATAAGGTAATCATGGCTTCCGAAGCCGGAGTGCTGGAGATTGACCAGTCCAAAGTGGTGAGTAAGGGACGTTTGCAGCCAGGCAGAATGTTTGTTGTAAACATGGAAGAGGGAAGAATTATCAGTGATGAGGAGCTAAAAGAAGGAATATGTACTGCCCGGCCTTATGGTGAGTGGCTGAAAAATAAAATCAAGCTGTCAGAAGTGTCTGAACCTCAGATTGCCTATACACAACCGGATGAAAAGACTCTTCTTAAAAAGCAGCTTGCATTTGGGTATAGTGTAGAAGACGTCAGAAAGATTCTTAACGAAATGGCTGAGCATGGCAAAGAGCCGCTTGGTTCAATGGGAACTGATGCTCCGCTTGCCATTCTGTCTGATCAGACACAGCATCTCTCCAGCTATTTCAAGCAATTATTTGCGCAGGTTACCAACCCGCCGATCGATCCGATCAGAGAGCGTCTGGTAATGTCACTTGTTTCTTATGTGGGTGGTTCGCTGAACCTGCTGGAGGAATCTCCGATGCATTGCAGACAGGTAGAGCTGAATCAGCCGGTACTGACCAATAAGGATCTTGAGAAGCTGAGACATCTTGACCAGGATTATTTCCAGACCAAGACAATCAATATTTTCTTCAAATCGGATGATACGCCCGGTACACTTGAGAAAGCGCTCAACAGAATCTGTAACTATGCGGCAGATGCCGTTGAGGATGGCTTCTCGATTATATTGCTTTCAGACAGAAGCATTGACAGTAGCCATGCCCCGATTCCATCATTGCTTGCCACTTCAGCCGTTCATCATCACCTGATGAGAAAAGGTCTGAGAGGTAAGGTTGGGATTGTTGTAGAAGCAGGAGATGTATGGGAAGTACACCACTTCGCTACGCTGATCAGTTTCGGAGCATCTGCAGTCAATCCATACCTTGCGTTTGAGACCATTGTGGATCAGAAGCGCAAAGGATTCATTAAAGCCGATGTGCCTGATGAAAAGTTGTTTAAGAATTTTATAAAAGCGATTAATGACGGATTGTTGAAAGTATTCTCTAAAATGGGAATTTCAACACTTCAGTCTTATCAGGGAGCTCAGATTTTTGAAGCCCTTGGTATACGCAAAGATGTCATAGATAAATATTTTACAAGAACCGTATCCAGAATCGGAGGATTGTCACTTGACGGAATCGCCAAAGAAGCATTGCTTAAGCATCGGAATGCGTTTCCGACCAAGCTGATCCCTAATCAGAAACTGGAAGTAGGTGGTGTGTATCAGTGGAAGCGTCGCGGGGAATTTCATTTATTCAATCCTCAGACGATTCACCTGTTGCAGCATTCTACAAGAACCGGAGACTATCAGGTTTATAAAAAGTACGCAAAACTTATTAATGATCAGAGTGAGCGTGCTGCTACGCTTCGCAGTCTTCTCAGATTCAGGACCGATGTTGAGCCTGTGCCGCTGGAAGAAGTAGAATCAATAGAAAGCATCTTCAAGCGTTTTGCTACCGGTGCCATGTCTTTCGGTTCCATTTCTTTTGAGGCGCATACTACGCTGGCAATTGCTATGAACCGTATTGGCGGAAAGAGTAACTCCGGTGAAGGGGGAGAAGATGAGATTCGCTTTGAGAAGAAGCCAAACGGAGACTGGGAACGATCAGCAATCAAGCAGGTGGCTTCAGGTCGTTTCGGTGTAACCAGCTATTACCTGGCCAATGCCGATGAATTACAGATTAAACTGGCGCAGGGAGCGAAACCCGGAGAGGGTGGTCAGCTGCCCGGAGATAAAGTAGATGACTGGATCGGCCGTGTACGTCATTCGACGCCGGGTGTAGGTCTGATTTCTCCGCCGCCACATCACGATATTTACTCAATTGAGGATCTTGCCCAATTGATTTATGATCTTAAAAACTCTAATCCGGCTGCCAGAATCAACGTGAAGCTGGTTTCGGAAGCGGGAGTTGGTACAATTGCTGCCGGTGTGTCAAAAGCGCATGCAGATGTTGTTCTTATAGCAGGATACGATGGCGGAACAGGAGCATCTCCGATCAGTTCCATCCGTCATGCCGGTTTGCCGTGGGAGCTTGGACTGGCAGAGACGCATCAGACACTGGTTCGTAACAATCTCAGAAGCCGTATCGTGGTACAGGCCGACGGACAGATGAAGACCGGCCGTGATCTTGCGATTGCTGCACTTCTCGGAGCAGAAGAGTGGGGAGTGGCTACAGCAGCTCTTGTTACGACAGGTTGTATCATGATGCGTAAATGTCATCTCAATACCTGTCCGGTAGGGGTTGCCACGCAGAACAAGGATTTAAGAGCATTGTTCTCCGGCAAACCGGAGCATGTTGTTAACCTGTTTACCTTCCTTGCTACAGAGCTTAGAGAAATTATGGCTGAGCTGGGCTACAGAACAGTCAATGAGATGGTAGGTCAGGTTGATCGTCTCCAACTGAGAGATGATCTTAAGCACTGGAAGCATCAGAGTGTGGATCTGTCCGCTATTTTGCATAAGGAATATGCCGCCGAAGGCGTGGGTATCTACCAGACAGAAGAACAGGATCATGGCATAGATGCGATTCTTGATCTTACGCTGATCGAGCATGCGAAGGAAGCGCTGGAAAACGGAAAAGAAGTGAGCGGATCGTTCAGCATCAACAATGAAGACCGCTCTACCGGAACCATGCTTTCTTACGAAGTATCGAAGAGATATAAGGGGCAGGGACTGCCGGACGGAACCATTCACTTCAAATTCCTCGGATCTGCGGGACAAAGCTTCGGAGCGTTCGGAGCCCGTGGTATCAAGTTTGAGCTTGAAGGAGAAGCCAATGATTATTTTGGTAAAGGGCTTTCCGGTGGTAAGCTGATTGTGTATCCTGATGCAAAGGCAAAATTTGTACCTAGTGAAAATATAATCTGCGGCAATGTAGCGTTCTATGGAGCGACATCAGGAGAAGCCTATATCAGAGGACAGGCCGGTGAGCGTTTCTGTGTGCGGAACTCCGGAGCCAAGGCAGTAGTAGAAGGTATCGGAGACCATGGCTGTGAATATATGACAGGCGGTGTTGCTGTTATTCTGGGTGAAACCGGAAGAAACTTTGCTGCCGGCATGAGCGGAGGTATTGCCTACGTGCTGGATGAGAAGGATACATTTAAGTCCAGGGTTAATATGGGTATGGTCCAGTTTGATCCAATGGAAAACGAGGATTATGAAACCCTTAAAACACTGATCAAAAATCACTTTAAATATACCGGCAGTGATGTGGCTGAGAGAATCCTGAAAGATTGGGATAGCTTCAGCCGGAAGTTTGTAAAGGTAATGCCGACAGACTACAAAGCTGTACTGGAAAAAAGAAAACAACAGACGCAAGGTTCAACGGACAACAAGGAGGTATTGATTCATGGGTAAACCAACAGGCTTTCTCGAATTTGAAAGGTCCCTGCCATCCAAGCAGGATGCCAAGGAAAGGGTAAAACATTATAATGAGTTCATCGAGCTGTCTTCCGAAGAGAGTATAAATACTCAGGCTGCCAGATGTATGGACTGTGGGGTACCATTCTGTCATAATGGATGTCCACTGGGTAATATTATTCCTGAGTTTAACGATGCAGTGTATGAGAAACAGTGGGAGGACGCTGCTCGTATATTGTTGTCCACCAATAATTTCCCGGAGTTTACCGGGCGGATATGTCCCGCACCCTGTGAGGCATCCTGTGTACTTGGTATCAACAAGCCTCCGGTAACAATCGAAGAGATTGAAAAGACAATTATAGAGGTGGCCTTTCAGAAAGGTATTATCAAACCGAGAATACCATCTAAAAGAACAGGTAAAAAAGTAGCTGTGGTAGGCTCCGGACCTTCCGGACTTGCGGCTGCAGCTCAGCTTAACCAGGCCGGGCATTCGGTTACCGTATTTGAACGCGCTGATGAAATCGGCGGACTTTTGCGATACGGCATTCCGGATTTCAAACTTGAAAAATGGGTTATTGAGCGCAGAGTGAAGCTGATGGAAGAAGAAGGTATTACATTCAGAACCAATGCAAATGTCGGAGACAATGTTAAGGTGAAGGAATTGCTTAATGACTTTGATGCGATTGTGCTTTGTGGTGGTTCAACTATTCCGAGAGATGTGCCTATTCCGGGCAGAAGCCTGAAAGGGGTTCATTTTGCTATGGACTTCCTGACTCAGCAGAACAGAAGGGTAGCCGGAAAGCAGATTCATACAGAAGAGATTCTGGCGACCGACAAGCATGTATTGGTAATAGGTGGTGGTGATACCGGTGCTGACTGTGTGGGAACATCCAACAGACATGGCGCTAAATCAGTTACTCAGGTTGAGCTTCTGCCTAAGCCGCCTGCGGAGAGAACTGCCGATATGCCCTGGCCAAACTGGCCGACAATACTCAGGACATCTACTTCGCATGATGAAGGATGTAACCGTCAGTGGGCTTTGTTTACAAAAGAGTTTGTAGGTGATGCAGAGGGTAATCTGACCGGAGTAAAAGTTGCAGAAATGGGCTGGACGGCCCCGGAGCCGGGAAAAATGCCGAAGTATCAGGAGCTTTCCGGAACAGAAAAGGTTGTGCCATGTGATCTTGCATTTCTTGCCATAGGATTTCTTCATCCCCAGCATGCCGGAATGCTTAACGAGCTTGGCGTGGAGTATGATGAAAGAGGCAATGTGAAGTGTAATGAAAAATATCAGACCTCAGTTGCCAAAGTATTTTCTGCCGGAGATATGCGCAGAGGACAGTCTCTTGTTGTATGGGCTATCTCGGAAGGAAGAGAAGCAGCGCGCAATGTTGATATTTATCTGACAGGTGAATCTAAGCTTGAGGCGAAAGACAGTTCAATTATGGAACTAAGGTCACTTTAAAGCTTTATAGGATTGGTATACCAGAAAGGGAGGCTTGCCTCCCTTTTTTATTTCCGTGCTGTAGCAGATAGTATATCTTTGGTTAAGATATTTTATGTAGTATATAGCAAACTCTGTTGTTTTTTCTGCCTGAGCGGCAGCTTACCTGTCTGTAATTCTGATGGTGATATATATAGTCGGGAGTTTCGAATGCCTCAGGCTTCAGCAGGCATTGATCACAGAAAGATAACTTCGGAAACGAAGTTTTCACCGTATTCTTTATTGATTAATTCTACAACTTTTGTACTTGCAGTGCTAAGCTGGTGCTTTAAGGGAGCAGAGTTCAGTTTGACATAGAGCTTGTCCTCCCTGAAATAAATTTTGTCAGTACGTACAGCTATTGTATTGCCCATAATTTTCTGCCAGGATGCAATAAGGTTAACCTGATTGTATCTGGATTTCAGCCGATATACATTAAGTAGCTCTTCTATACACTCCGACAGAGGGGCGGCCTCAGAGCGCCTTTGGGCATCAGTCAGTTTTTTCTTGAAATTCATGGTATGCAAACCGGTTTAGAGGGGGCTTGTGACGTTTCCCTCTTTAATTGTAAAAGTACGAATTTCTCCGCCAATAGTATGCAGGTATTTTTCCACCCTGTCTTGTCCTGCTTCAGTAATAAAAACCTGACCGAAGACTTCTTCCGAAATCATGGTCAGCAGCTTTTGTATACGGTTCTGATCCAGCTTGTCAAATATATCATCCAGGAGCAGTATGGGTTTTTGGCGGAGGCAACGTTGGATATATTCAAACTGAGCCAGTTTGAGTGCGATGACAAATGATTTCTGCTGTCCCTGGGAGCCCGTGGTTTTCAGAGGATGCCCTTCAATGGAGAAAAGAAAATCATCTTTGTGGCTCCCCTTTGTAGTACGTTGAAGCAAAAGATCTTTTTTTCTGTTTCGTACAAATTCCGATTCAAAATCCTCTTTTTCCAGCTCCGATTCATATGAAAGAGTTACCTGTTCCTGATTATCGGATATATTGGTATAGTGTTGCTGAAATACGGGTGCAAAAGCATCCATCAGATTCTTTCTTTTAGCATAAAGCTTTTTTCCGTAATGGATTAACTGATAATCATATCCCGAAAGCAGGTCAAGGTCCTGCTGGCCATTTTCAGCAAACAGCTTCAGGAGGGCGTTACGCTGCTTAAGTACCTTGTTGTAGGCAAGAAGATCAGAGAGATATTCTGTATCGGTCTGACTAAGGATAGAATCAAAAAACTTTCTTCGCTCTTCGCTGCCTTCCCTTATCAGATCGGTATCGTAGGGGGTGATAATAACAACCGGAAACATGCCGATATGCTCACTGATTTTGGGATAGGGCTTCCGGTCCCGCTGGAATACCTTTTTTTGTCCTTTTCTCAGGCCTGCCTGGACAGATACAGTTTTTGAACTCTTAATAAACTGACCGGTTACAACCAAAAAGTCTTCCTCATGACGGATCAGAAGGCTGTCATTGGAATGGAAAGCGCTTTTGGTCAGACATAGAAAATAGATAGCATCGAGCAGGTTGGTTTTTCCACTGCCGTTGGGCCCGGCAAAAATGTTGAGAGCCGGGGAAAAACTGAGGGAACATTCGTCATAATTCTTGAAGTTTAAAACCTGAATGGCACTTAAGTACATGGCTGTTTGTTCCGGGCTAAGGAAAATTAATATTTATTGTTATTTGAACGAATTTATTTAATTTAGCATACTTAAATAAATCCGGAAAGACGAATTTAACAGATATTATGGCTAGTGTAAAAGAAGACAAGGCAAAATCACAGGGAAAGGACAGCTCCCAGTCAAAGTTTTCAAAGGAAACCTATCTTTTCTGGTATGAAAAGATGCAGTTAATCAGAAAGTTTGAGGAAAAAGCCGGACAGTTGTACGGCCAGCAGAAAATAAAAGGATTTTGTCATTTGTACATAGGTCAGGAAGCATGCGCTCTTGGTGCTGTGTCTGCGCTTGAGAAAGGAGATAAGTATATAACCGCTTACAGAGATCATGGTACTCCGCTTGCGCTGGGCACATCTTCCAACGCCATAATGGCGGAGCTGTTTGCCAAGGCTACCGGATGTTCCAAAGGCAAAGGCGGTTCCATGCACATTTTTGATAAGGAAGTTGGTTTTGCAGGGGGACACGGAATTGTCGGCGGACAGATTCCTTTGGGAGCAGGACTTGCTTTTGCAGAGAAATACAATAAGACAGGTAAACTTTGTATCTGTTATATGGGTGACGGAGCCGTTCGTCAGGGCGCTTTCCATGAAACGCTGAACATGGCAATGACCTGGAAGCTTCCTGTAATCTTTGTTATTGAAAATAACGGATATGCCATGGGAACTTCTGTTAAAAGAACTTCCAATGTGGTTGAGCTGTATACGCTGGGAGAAGCCTATGATATGCCTTCCGAGCCTGTCGATGGTATGAGTGTGGAGGCTGTACATGAAGCTGTTGAGCGTGCTGCCAAAAGAGCCAGAAGTGGTGAAGGTCCTACATTGCTTGAGTTCAGAACATACCGTTATAAAGGTCACTCTATGTCCGATCCTGCCAAGTACAGAACCAAGGAGGAGCTTGAGTCATATAAGGCACTGGATCCGATCGAGCAGGTAAAAGCGACTATTCTGAAAAATAAATACGCTACAGAAGCAGAGCTGGAAGAAATAGACGCAAAAATAAAAGAAGAGGTAGCAGAAAGCGTTAAATTTGCTGAAGAATCTCCGTATCCGGAAACTTCCGAAGCATACAAAGATGTTTATGCTCAGGAAGATTATCCGTATATAGTAGAATAAAATTTATTGTATTTAATTGGAATTAGTTAATTTTGGTCCAGCAAATTTTTAGAAAGTAATGGCTAAATCAAAAGGACAACCTTCGGAGGTTGAGAAAATTTTGGAAAACCCTGATGAGTTGAGCAATAGGTTGTTTCAGTCCGGTGAGTTTTTTGTAAAATACAGAACAGCAGTGTTTGCAGTTCTTGGCGCGGTAGTATTGGGTGTTGCGGGTCTGGTCTATTATCAGTATAAAGTCAAGGAAGACAATGCAGAGGCACAGCGCCAGATGTACGGAGCCGTTTTATATTTCGAAATGGATTCACTTGAGACTGCGCTGGAAGGAAATCTGATGGTTCCGGGTTTGTTGTCTGTTACTGATGAATATGGGCATACTCAGGCGGGGAAACTGGCTAATTTCTATGTTGGAGCAATCTATCTCAGGCAGGGAAAATTTGAAGAAGCAATCAAGCATCTTAAAGAATTTAAGGCGGATGATCTGCTTGTACAAGCCAGAGCATATAGTCTTATCGGAGATGCTTATATGGAGCTTCAGGATTATGCCAATGCGTTGAGCTTTTATTCAAAGGCTGCTTCTTTCCACAGCAACGAAGAGTTTTCACCTGTCTATCTGATGAAAGCTGCGCTTGCATCAGAGCTTAGCAACGACTATAAAACAGCAGTGGATAAGTATAATCTGATTGTAAATCAGTATCCTGCCTCACAGCAGGTAAGTGATGCCAGAAAATACAAGTCCCGTGCTGAGGGATTATTGAGCAACAAATAAGTTAAATCAAAATTACGATCTTATCTTTAGGGGATAGGCATAAGCTTATCCCTTTTTTTAGTTAGAAATGGCTTCTTCACAAAAAAACTTAAGTACCTACGCTTCCGATAATCTTGCAAGTATAGAGGATGTTCGTTTTGGAATTGTTGTTTCCGAATGGAACGATGAGGTTACAGAGGCTTTGTATGCCGGTGCATACGATACACTGATAAAGCATGGCGCCAGAAAAGAACATATAGTCAAGACGTATGTGCCTGGTAGTTTTGAACTGAGTCTGGGTTGTCAGCTGCTTGCTCAGGATGAGCGTTTTGATGCTGTTATCGCGTTGGGTTGTGTCATCCAGGGAGAAACGAAACACTTCGATTTTATATGCGATGCTGTGGCTCATGGTATCACGGAAGTCGGTCTGAAGTATAATAAGCCGGTCGTATTTGGAGTGCTGACCACTAACAATCTTAAGCAGGCGCTTGATCGGTCGGGAGGAAAACACGGGAATAAGGGTGATGAAGCTGCTATTACGGCCATAAAAATGATTGGATTCAAAAATAAAATAAGCAAGTAATAATAATGAAAGTTCTGAAATTTGGAGGTACTTCTGTCGGTAAGCCGGAAAGAATGCGTTCCGTTGCTCAACTTATTAGTAAAAATCCGGGAAAGAAACTGGTAGTTCTTTCGGCAGTATCCGGAACAACAAATGCTTTGGTTGATATCTCTGATAAACTGTGTAAAAAGCAGATTGATGCTGCTAAGGAGGCAATCGAGAAGCTGTTTACTCCCTACAATGATTTTGTTGAAGCGCTTTATGATTCCGAAGAGGGTAAGAAGAAGGGCTTAAAGATAATTGAGGAACATAAGAGACTTATTTCAGAGCTTGCCGGTAAAGAGTTTGGTGAAAAGGAAACCCGTGTTGTTCTTGCTCAGGGTGAACTTATCTCGACTCAGCTTTTTCAGTTTTATCTGGAAGAAATCGGGCTAAACAGCGTATTGCTTCCTGCTCTTGAGTTTATGAAAATTGATGAGGACAATGAGCCGGTTCTTTCCTATACGGAAGAGCGTTTGGGAGCATTCCTCAAGAAGCATGAGGATAAGGAATATTATATAACTCAGGGATATATTTGTCTGAATGCGGAAGCAGAGGTAGACAACCTGAAAAGAGGTGGAAGCGATTATACCGCATCGCTGGTCGGGGCGGCTGTTCGTGCAGATGAAATACAGATCTGGACAGATATTGACGGGATGCACAATAATGACCCGAGAATTGTCAAAAAGACGTATCCTATCGCGGAACTTTCTTTTGATGAAGCTGCCGAGCTGGCGTATTTCGGGGCAAAGATTCTTCATCCGTCGACCATTTTGCCCGCAAAGAAGTACAGCATTCCTGTAAAGCTTCTTAACACAATGGAGCCTGACGCAAAAGGGACGGTTATAGCGACCAATACGACTCCGAAAGAGTTTAAGGCAATTGCTGCCAAGGATAGTATCTATGCCATTAAAATCAAGTCAAGCCGCATGTTGCTGGCATATGGCTTCCTCAGAAAAGTGTTTGAGGTTTTTGAAAAATATAAGACTCCTATCGACATGATCACTACCTCAGAAGTAGCTGTATCAGTAACTATTGATGATGCCAAAAATCTTGATAAGATTATCAATGAGCTGAATGAGTTCGGATTAGTAAGTGTCGATAAGGATCAGACCATTATTTGTATTGTCGGAGACTTCCCGGCGCAAAAAGGCGGTGTTGCCAGAAAGATATTCGAAGCGCTGGAGAATGTGCCTATTCGTATGATCT
The DNA here is from genome assembly GCA_023392125.1 of Bacteroidota bacterium. Lineage (GTDB taxonomy): Bacteria > Bacteroidota > Bacteroidia > Cytophagales > Cytophagaceae > SpSt-227. Next base: position 33,059 of record JAEVZS010000007.1, on the reverse strand, counting down.
CCTATGGTGGCAGTCAGTATAATGTTTCCGTGCTGATCAGTACAGAGCATAAAAACACTGCTTTGAATGTATTGAATGAAGAGTTGTTTGGTCTGAAATAAGAACAATCGTCCTTCGGAAAGATAAAAGGCCCTGTGAGGGCCTTTTTCTCTTTATTCTGATACTATTGCATTGACAGCTTCCCAGACAAGGTCCGGCTCGTATCCTTTTCGTATGATGTAATCAGCGATTTTTTTTCGTAAAACAAACCGGTTTTTCTCATTCTTTAATTCGGGTAATTTTTTGTCGGCCAGTAAAGCAATAGTCTTATGATAATCCGCATCGTCAATTTCGTCAAGTCCGATACGGATACAGTTCTCGGTCAGACCTTTTTGTTTTAATTCCTGCCTGATTTTTATACGTCCCCATTTTTTTATTCTGAATTTTCCGCCGGCATATGCTTTGGCATAACGTTCCTCATTCAGAAAGTTTTCACTGATTAACCGAAAAATAATTTCTTCGATCACATCATTTTCCAGGACGAAGCCGTATAACTTTTCGCGAACCTCAGAATGACAACGTTCCTGATAAGCACACCAGGAGGAAATCTTTATATAAACTTCTTCTCCGGAAAGCAGAATTTGTTTTTTTGAGACAGGCATTTTGCTAATTTTACAAAGGATAATCAAAAATACTTGAAAAATAAACAAGCGCTCATATTACTTTTCCTCTCCAACGGGATCTCAGGGTTTGCTCAGGGTATAACCATGCTGAGTATTCCATGGTATTTTGCGCAGACTGATAATTCAAGTTTCTTTACGATATGCTATGCCGGGGTTACGGTGGCATCTCTTTTCTGGGGATTATATGCGGGAGCTATTATTGACGGGTTTAACCGCAAGGATGTGTTTCTTGGTACCAATTTTATTGCCGGGCTGATTGTGCTTTGCATTTCGTCCCTTGGATTTAAAGAAGGAGCACTGCCCGATGGCCTTATTGTTATGGTCTTTACCATAACCTTTTTCGGTTATTACATGCACTATCCCAATTTATATGCTTTTGCGCAGGAAATAACCGAGCCCAAATACTATACGAGGGTTACTACGAATATTGAAATCGTAGGGCAAACTACTTCTATTGTGGCAGCGGCTGTGGCTGTGATACTTCTGCAGGGTATGGATTATTCCGGTGTATGGCCGGTGATCGGTAATGTGAATATCCATATAGCCCGCTGGACGATCCATGAGATATTTCTAATGGATGGTTTTGCCTATATGCTTTCATTCCTGGTTATTATAATGATCCGCTACAAGGCAATCAAAATGGTGTTTGATTATGATGAGGCACCGCTGATGGAAAGACTGAGGACCGGTTATGACTATCTGGCGAATAACAGGCTGATTTCCATATTTGGTGTTTGTTCCTTTGCTATTCTGGTAGTTGTGCTGGTACATATATTTGCCATGCTTCCGATCTATGTGACGAATCATTTGAAAGCAAATGGAGATGTGCTGGCCATCACAGAATTTATGTATGCCAGCGGCTCGCTTGTTTCAGGATTTGTAATAGGAAGCATTCTTAAGCGGATGTCGATTTCCATGTCTATTATTGTGCTGACCTTTATTACCGGAGGGGCTTTTATACTGGCCTCATTTACGCAGAGTATACTTATTTATTATGTATTTGCGCTGATAATCGGATTTACGAATTCTGGTTCCAGAATATTCAGAGTTTCTTACCTGTTTGGACTTATTCCCAATGAAATAATGGGAAGGGTTAATAGTATGTTCAATGTCTATACTACTATTATCCGTTTTGTATTCCTCATTGCTTTCAGTTTCAGTTTTTTCAATGAGGGATCCAATATCACGTATGCTTATCTGATCATGGGCATTTATACAATCCTGTCAGGTATTGTTCTTATCATGATCAATAAAAAGGTAATGGCTATCACTACCACAAAACCGGTTGAGAAGGAAGCTGTTCATTAATCAGCTAGCTTTGCTGCTTCCCTCTTTGTAGTAGCCACATGCTCCGAAGTTTGGCGTATTTCAGAAACTTGGCATAGCTGCTTACTACGCATATCACCAGGCCGTAATAGCCGTCCATAAAACCTCTTTTCAGGAAGAAATCCCGGAAGAACTTTGCAACCGGACTTATCAGTATATAAACGACTGTGACTTTTTTGCGTTTATCGAAAAGGGCTCTGGCTGCGATTTCCGAGAATAAATTTACCTGACGTACATGCTGTTCGATCGTATAGAAAGAATAATGCAGAAGGTCTGCATTGATATGTCCGATAGTCGCACCTTTTTGCATAATAAATTTGTCATGAGGATTTACTCCGCCCCACTCACCTTTCCTGCTGTCCCACAGCCGGAGCTTTCTGTCGGGATACCAGCCGCAATATCTGACCCAGTGTCCGCAGTAATTTGTGAGCCGGTTGATATAATATCCGTCATATTGCCAGTTCGCTTTGATTTGGAGTATCTGTTGCTCCAGTTTTTCTGTAAGCGCTTCATCCGCATCCAATGACAGAATGTGAGACCATGAAGCCTGGCTGATCGCGTAGTTTTTCTGCTCTATATGTCCTGCAAAAGGATGTTGGATAAACCGGGCGCCAGCCTCCCTGCAGATAGCTTCTGTTTTATCTGTAGAGAAGGAATCCACGACAACGATTTCATCTGCGATATTCTGCACTGACTTCAGGCATCGCCCGATATTTTTTTCCTCATTATAGGTTATAATGACTACGGAGAGCTTAATCATGTTGATCTTTTAGATATAATAAGGGAAGAAAGACGAAAGTCAGTGCAAACATGCTGCCTGTCTGAGTCTCCATGGTTGCTTCAAAAAGAAAGGATATAGACAGAATGAGGTAATGCATACGAAGTAACGGGAACGTATTGGCTTTTTTTACAAATAATGGGAAATAAAAACAGCATAGAAAAACGGCAAGCCCGATGATTCCCATTCCGCTCAGGATATAAAGAAACTGGTTATGCGGCATCAGCACACCGACACCGTTGTTTACAATTTCAGGAAAATCCCGTTCATAGACGGCATGAACTTCTTCCTTCAGATTGGCTGAGCCGCATCCGGTCCAGAGGTTATGCTTCATAATTTCTTTTGCCACCTGGTATGAAACAACCCGTCCGCTCACGGAATAATGAGCGCCACTGCCTTTTACATTGACTTGTCTGAGATCCTCGACTGTATTTTTTACCTTGTTGGTAAATGTCGGAACCAGCAGAAAAGAAAGTACAGGAATAAGTATTAAAGCAGCGCTGACAAAGGCCAGCAGCTTGTATCGTTTGTACCGGATTGTCAGCCAGAGTGTACTTATAAACAATCCGATATACAGCGTCAGCAGTCCGCTTCGCACAGACAGGATATGACTGTATGTAAACAGAAAAATCGCGATGCTCAAAAGTACAGGCCTTTCCCACGCATAGCGAAGAGTGAATCGTTCCTGATAAAAATAGAGGGCTGCAAAAAAAGCAAAGGAGATTAGAAGGCTAAACCGGACATGATTGACCGGTGTCGGCATTACTTTGGAATGCTCATAGGAAGCAATGATCTCTTTGTAATGGAATGCGAAATTGACAAGGGTGCCCAGCGCACATAATGTACATAGCAAAACAAAGAACAAATACAGACCGTAAAGCTTGCGCCGATCAATCGGGGGAATAAGGGCCAGTGAAAAGGGCAGAGTAAAGTATGGAAGATAGAAAACCAGCAATTCACCCACCTTGTCCGGGCTATCTGTTTTAAACAGAAGGAGGTTTGCAACATATAGAAGGTAGATCAGCGAGGGAATAAGGAAATAACCGTGTTTCAGAAATTCTTTATAATGCTTTAGTCTGGTAAGTGCGGAAAGCAGCAATAATCCGAGACCTATTCCCGGTAAGGCCCGAAAGATTTCGAAGGTAAAGATGCCTGCAACCAGGCACAAAAGAGCTATATAATCGATTTTTGATAGTGAGGGCATTCTGAATATAATTGCTGCTATATGGTCTGCGGACAAAAATACTTCTATTTTACAGGAATTGGAAGTCGGGAACTATATCTGTATAAATTTAAAACTGAGTTGCTATTGGTAAAAGATAAGGATTACTTTATTAATTCAAATTTGATTATGAATTACAATTTTTCGTCTGATAAGAAAATTATAATTGAGAAATTAGATAGTAAATAAACTCTCAGTCGTACAATGATGTATTTCTACGTGGGATAAATAAAATATTAAATATGCAATTAATTGATTATGTGGTTTTATAAATTAATTCTTGGTAATTGAATTTATTATGACTTTTTTTATTTCATGTATAGTTGTATTTAATTAACATATAGTTGCATTTAGATGGTTTGTCGATGTTTTTTTTGTTTTTGTACAGGTTTTATTTTAAATTCTTTTTGTAATGATTAGGCGAAGTTATATTTTTGACTTTGATCATTAAATATTTTGTATCTTCAGAAAATGTGTGCAAAGAATAAGTTTGCTTTGAAGACATGGGATAGATGGGATCTATATAGATGTTTATGTATGTTGCGGTCTGTAATTTTTCTATTTGTAGCTTTTGTGTTTTTCCCTTCGTCCGGCCAGACTATTGTTCAGAAGGATGTAATTGTTGCTCCTCCGGATGCTCCTTATACAATTACTCCTGCCAATGGTAAAGTAATATTTCGTGCAGGTAGTCTTATCCATCTGAAGGCAGATGATACAAATCCTGCTATTTATTTTTCTGTCTCGGAAGGGAGTAATTTTCATGCCTATATAGCACCTCCTTTTCAGGAAAGCCACTCATATGCGAAAGTTTCTAAGGGGATTGGAACTAATTACGTGATGACTAAGGATAATCAGCTTAAATTTTTGTATGAGGAGCGATATACAGAGGGGGTATTAAACTATAAAATATATAATTCAGCCCGGGAGACTAATTACCTTGGAGCTCTTCCGGTACTGAATAAAGTTGTAGGCCAAAATTATTTTATGATTGACCTGGATGGAATATTGGATGAGCCTTCGGAACCGGACGAGAGTGATGCGTATTTTGTTTTGGAGCTTCAGAATGATAAGAAAGAATCTTTTTTTCTGAGATTTAAGTATTTGCCATGAATAGTTTCGGGTCCTACTCGTTTTTCTATAGTTTAAGCAGAATATATTAATGCAATAATTCAATGCTGAGAAGCTTTTTTTTAATACTGGTGCTTTTTTTATCCGTTGGGGCAAATGCCGCTACCTATACATGGATTGGTACAACTAGTGACTGGAATAGCGGAGCCAACTGGAACCAGGGAGGAACGATACCAGGTCCGGATGACTTTGTCGTGATTAATAATAATGGTACAAGCAATCCTTTACTATCCAATGATGTGACGATTGCCCGTCTTACTATTTCAAACAAGATACTTGATCTGGGAGGATATGTATTGACAAGTACCGGGCTTAGCACTTTATCCGGTGGAGAAATAAGAAACGGCCGGTTTGAGTTTAATAATACTACGGCCAATCTGACTTTTTCCGGGACGCTTATCAATGTGCCAGTGCAGGCAGCAGCACTTAATGTTTTTCTGAATGGTTCCATATTTAATTTTCCTGCCAGACTGACTATCATTAATAACACTAGTCATACTAGTGCAGGTGGAAATGTGTTTAATGATACATTGACGATAAATCACGAGGGAATACAGAATATCTTTTTAGGAAATTCCAGTCCGGATATATTTAATGGAATTGTGCGTGTCAATATTCGAAATTCATACAATGTCTATTTGGCTTACAATTCCCAGGGAAACCAGTTCAATAATAATGTTATTTTAACAAATACCAGTTCATATCTCTCCAGCACCGGTGGGGGAACGGTCTTTTTCTCCAATACGGCTAATGGTAGTTCAATACTTGCGGCAGGTAAAAAAATTCTGATTGGTCCGGAGGGTTTTACGACCGGGACGATATTGCTAAGAAACTTTATTCAGCTGGGTAATGATTCAATGACATTCAATTTGTCCGGAGAAAGAACTCGTGTCATACTCAGAGATAATGTTTTTAACGGGCCGGTTACTGTGGTGGCTCCCGAGATCCATTTAAACGGCGGTCACTTCAATGCCGATGCCTATTTCGAAAAGACTGGCCCTTATGATAATTATGGCAATGGGGGAAATGTTTTTAACGGGAAGGTTGAATTAAGAAATACATATCAAGGAGCGCTGACCGGAGCTTTGGGTACAGGTAATGGCGTTCCTGATACTTTCAACCTTGATGTTACGCTTACTAATTATAGCACAAGACAAGTGGCAGTTGCGAGTAGCTCTGCAGGTAATTATTTTGGGGGGAATGTTTTTCTGAGAAGTGATTCTGCTACCTTTACAAGTTTGAAAATCTTCTACATAGGAAGATTGTTAAATTCTACTTTTGAATTTCAAAGTGGCAAATCAATACTATTGCATGACGAAGGTTTTGGGAAGGGGGAAATTAATATCCGGGGAGGAAAACTTGTTCAGCAGGATACACTGTCATTCACACTCGATGGGAATGATGCATATGTGTCCTTTACAGATTGTGATTTTTCATGTCCTGTAGTTGTGCGGGCTTCATCTATCCGTCTGAGCAATTCTGTATTCAGGCAGAAATGTTATTTTGAGAAAACTTATCAAACGCCAGGGGTTCATTCTCCGGGTGGAAATGCTTTTTTGAAACCGGTGGAGCTCATTAATTCGGGTAGTACGGGTTATACCTGGGCACGTTCAGTACCTGATATATTTTATGATACACTTGTAGTCAGAACTACCGGTACCGGAAATATATCGGTTGCTGATAATTCAGTTGGGAATTTATTTAAACGTAATGTGTATTTGTATGCCAATATAGGTACCAGGATTCATTTGGGTAATTCAAATAATGCTCGGAGTGAATTTGAACCGGAAGCACGGATAGTCATCGATTCTACCAATTATGACGGAGATTTATTTATTAGAGGAGTAATTTATAAAAATTCGGATCAGTTAGATTTAAAGTTGAAAGAAGGAAGTTATGCTTTCTTTTCCCACACTGAATTTCAGTGTCCTGTTTTTTGCAGAGCGGCAGATATTACTATTACAGGTGATTATAATAAATTTTTTCAAAAGGCGATATTTCATAAAACAGGAACTTCTGTTAATACCTGGTCCGGTACAACTGATTTTTTTGATGATTTTGAATTGAAGAATGAAGCGGGAGGCAATATTATTATGGGGACTGCCGGTTCAGTATTTAATTTTTATAAAATGGTTGATCTTTACAGAAACGGATCTGGCAGAATCGACCTTGCGCATGGTAACTTCAACTTTTACGGAGATGTTCGCTATGATCTCAATGTGAGTGGTACGCTCGGTATGGCTCAGACAGCCAGTTTTATAAATTTTATAGGGTCTGGTGACCAGTCTTTTGTCAGCAATAAAACATCTGTGAATATTAATAATGTAACGATTAATAAGCCTTCCGGCAAATTATATAGCTCGTTTTCATGGAATTTTGCAAGCGGGACGAATGTTGCCCAACTCAATCTTCAGAAAGGTATTATTCGCCTGGATTCCTCCTTTTTCATACGGATCATCGACAATATGACCGTAACAGGGGGAAATGCGGCTTCTTTTGTAGAAGGTACTGTTTCCAAACAAGGTGATGATGCTTTTACCTTTCCGGTAGGGAAAAACGGGAAATATGCTCCTGTATCCATGAGTGCGCCGGCCGGAAATGAAACGTACGATGTGGAATATTTCCGGCAGCCTTCCGATGATCATCGATTCACACCGCCGGTATCGGTCCTCAGCCCCTGCGAATACTGGAATATAAAGAAGACAAGCTCAGGTGTTTCTACCATATCTGTCTCGATACCGTGGAATGCGGCAACCTGTTCACCGATTAAGCCGGATAGTATGTTTCTGGCATTGAATACAGGAACCGGCTGGCAAAAGATAGGTAATACCACCGTGAGTGGTTCTGTCTCCAACGGGAGCATATCTACTCCGGTAATGACGAGTCTGGGCATGATCACCTATGCCTACACCCTTCTTCCGAGCATTTCCAATCAGATCAATTATTGCAGACTGATTAAAGGCAATGACCATCTTCAGCTGTATAAAATTCCAACAGATACCCTACACTTTTCATATGAGAGCAGGTATGGTTCGGTGAGCGGACAACTGGATTACAGACTGGTTGATTACAGAGGAACAATGTTATTAAGCAAAAATGAGCTGTCTCTGACCGAGCATTTAGGAAATAATTCATACTCAATTGATTTAGCTGGCCTTTCCCTCGAAAGTAATAAACTATACATGCTGGAGGTCAGAAATCAGAAGAATGAGCTTTACAGAATGAAATTTTTAATCCGTAATTAATCAGTAGTAGTGAAGAAAGAGATAACAAGGATTATTATCCTGTTGGGGAGTGCAGTATGTTTTTTGGCGTGTAATAAGTCCGATAAGACTGCTTACGTTGATATTGAGCCCATCTATAACAAATACCCTCTTAAAACAGAACTGGAGAGCAAGCTGGAGCAAAGTCAGAACCAGCGGTCACGACTTATGGACAGCTTAATGAATGATCTTGAGCTTCTTTCGATCAAAGTCAGGGAAAATACCGGAAATGAGAAGTTGAAGATGAGCTTTTTTGAGAAGAGAAGCGACGTTGAGCAGTTTCGTGAGAAGCTGGAAGAGCAGGCTGCCGCAGAAGCTGAAAGCTACAGAGATCAGATCTGGAAGCAACTCAATGCCTATATAAGACAATATGGAGACCAGCATGGGTATGACTATATCTTTAGTTCGGAGAACTCATACAATGTGTTGTATTATAGCGAATCCAAAGATATTACGAAGGAGCTCGACAAATATCTTCAGGAAAAATATAAGGGAATATAAGGATGAATTTAGTCAGATACTATTTCCTTGTACTTGTCTTGTTTGCTACTGCCTGTTCGGAGAGTACGCTGACGCCTGAAAAGTACATCGCGTATGTAGATAATAGGGACAACGGGTTTATTGTTGAGCGCAGCATAGATCATATAAGGTTCCAGGCACAATACCGGCCGGCTGATTATCTTGCTTCTGTAGATTTGCTTAGGAATCCGGCATTATCCTACGGAGATGTTCTTAAAGAAATCGACAGTCTTCAGTATTTCTGTTTTCGTATCGGCAACGAGAGCAACTCCGGTGATGTGCTGAAGCATAATATTACCTCCGGAGAAGAATATATCAAACGCCTGGAATATCTTGCTTTTGCCGCCAGAAATGATTTCAGGCTATTGTCGGGAGATGATTCCCTCAGCTGTTCGCTCTATCATTTTGAGCGCTCGCACAATCTTGCTCCCTATCATACCATTATTATGGCTTTCCCGGCTATAAAGAAGGATGATCAGGCAAGAACTCTGTCCTACAATGATCAACTTTTTGGTTCCGGAAGGGTAAACTTCCACTTTGCTCCGGAAACAATCAATAAAATACCAAAGCTTATTACCCAATGAAAAGAAGAATTCTACGCATCACTTCGGTATATCTTCTCCTGTCTATGACACTGGAGATTCTGTATCCGACGGCAGCATGGGCCCTCACGGGAGGTCCGAGCCAGCCCGAAGTTCAGAGTTTTGAACCGGTTGGCACTTCCGATATGGTTGACCTTTTTTCCGGAGATTTTGTATACAACATTCCTTTGCTTGATGTGGACGGCTATCCGATCAACATTAGTTATCATGGCGGTATCGGCATGGATCAGGAAGCTAGCTGGGTTGGGCTTGGTTGGAATATAAATCCCGGAGTTATTAACCGTAATATGCGGGGAATTCCCGATGATTTTGATGGCAGCAAATCAGGAAGTGAATCGGATGTTATAACCAATACCCTTTATACCAATCCTAACCGAACATATGGAGTTACTGCTATACTTGGCGTAGAGTTGTTTGGTTTGCAGAAAAACAAGAAATCTCCTAAAACTACTGGGGGCCTCTCTATAGGAGCCACAATACAATTTAATAATTATAAAGGCTTTTCTGTTGAGCAGACTATGTCGCCGAGCATAGCGGTAGCAAAATCATCAGAAGGGCCATCTGCGAGTTTGGGAATCAGCTATAAATCCAGTAGTGAAGATGGCTTAACTGTGAGGCCCAGTGTATCGTATCAGCGTCAGCTTAACAACGGTACCAAGGCTGATATAGGAGTTTCTTCAGGTTTTAACTCCAGGTCCGGAGTAAAAGCGGTTTCGTTAAACTTTTCCAACTCCAAGGGCCACGTGATCCAGCGTACCAAGCAAGCAACAAACGATGCTACTGCAACAGCGGATCAAGGGAAGTCTGCCATGATACTCAATAACTCTAACGGAGGCTCGACCATATCTTTTGGCATGCAGACTCATACACCGACTCCCATGATGCCGACATCGTCGGCCAATGTCACTTTTTCGGCCAAAGTCGGAGGAACTTTTTTCGGACTTGACGGTACCGTCAACGTAGCGGGTTTCTACGCGGAGCAAAAGCTGATACGAAATACGGAAGGAACGCCCGCTTATGGCTATTTCAATTCAGAAAAGGCTGCAACCAATCCGTATGTCATGCACGACTTTAACCGTGAAAAGGAAGTTCCTTTTTCGGTAAATACTCCCTCTCTGCCCTTAACAAATTATACCTATGATATATATTCAGTCAGCGGTCAGGGAGTGGGGGGGATGTATCGTCCCTTCCGGAGCGAGATCGGTCATGTCTATGACAAGTCGGTGCGCACTACAAGTACCAGTGGTAGTCTTGGATTGGAATTTGGAGCGGGAAACGCGGTTAAAGTAGGGGCCGATGTGGCGGTTACGGATGTAAATACTACATCCGGAGCCTGGAGAAGGGGAAATAAGGCCATTTCACATCTTAAGTTTAAGGACTACTCCGATCAGATAGCAGGTTATGAGAAATTTTACTTTAAAGAAGCGGGAGAAAAAACTGTTGATTCGGAGTTCACAGAAGCGCTTGACAGTGAAAAGAAATCATTTTTCCAGAAAGCAGGCGGCTTTGATGCTGTAAGGCTTGATCTGGTAGATGGAGGTGGTTTGGAGTATGGTCTCGATAATAAGCTTGTGAATGTTCGTGGGGAGAAAGAAAGTTTTGATTCTCCGATTAACCGGATCAGGAGACAGAAGAGAAATCAGAGTATTTACTTCCTTACAGTGGAGGAGGCCAGAAAGTTTGCTATTGATTCTGTCCCGTTTACCTCAGAAGATGCCGATAAAAGAATCTCCCAGCGAGCCAAGAATCATCATATCGGAGAGATAACCGCGCTCAGACCGGATGGCACGCGCTATGTGTATGGCATACCGGCTTACAATACCAGACAGCACGAGGTCACCTTTGCAGTTAATCCGGGTAATATGAGTATAGATAATATGACGGGTCTGGCTACGTATCGTCAGCAGGATGATCAGATAAGGAACGGAAACGGCCTGGATTCCTATTACCAGCGCACGGAAATACCGCCTTATGCTCATTCGTATCTTCTTACTTCTGTTCTGTCTCACGATTACGTGGACAACGACATGATTAACGGCCCTTCCAAAGGGGATATGGGAAATTATACAAAATTCAGCTACAAAAAAGTCAATGAGGATTATAAATGGAGAGTTCCTGTTGGAAATCTTGCGGGCAATATGAATGAGGGTTTGCTTTCGGTGGCAACAGATGACAAAGTAAATTATCTGTACGGAGAGAAGGAGATGTGGTATCTGGAGTCTATTGAGACCAAGACGCACATAGCGGTTTTCGAATTAGGCGCAAGGGCCGACGGAATGGGTGTAACGGGAAGCAACGGAGCTCTTGAAACAAATACAGGGCATGCTCCCAAGCTGTTAAAGAACATAAAGTTGTATGTTCTTGAGCAGTATAAAAACAACCCGGAAACAGCTGTACCACTTAAGACGGTGCATTTTGAATACGATTACTCCCTGTGCAGGGCAGTGCATAATAATACCAATTTTCCTGCTACAGGATCGACGACTGATCCTAACGGATTTACCAATCAGGGTGGTAAACTTACGCTGAAGAAAATCTATTTCACTTATCAGAATTCGAATAAAGGGCGTTTCAGTCCTTACGAGTTTACGTACAGCACTTCCAATCCTGATTATAATCCCAAGGCCTATGATCGCTGGGGGAATTATAAGGCAATCATCAATAACGATTTCAGAAGAAATATTATAGAGCCTTATGTGGAGCAGGATCAGATAGTGGCTGATGCCAGCGCTTCTGCCTGGAGCCTTACGGAAATAAAGCTTCCATCCGGAGGAGAGATCAAGGTAGAATATGAATCGGATGATTATGCCTATGTTCAGGACAAACCTGCCATGCAAATGGTTAAGGTGACCGGGATAACGAAGAGTGCTGATCATACTGCATCAAACAACCGATTGTATGAAGGTTTCAGAGATCATAATATGGCTTTGCAGGTCGCCTTGCCGGATGGAACATCAGAGAACGTTTTCAGGGAAAAATATTTAAAAGATATGGAGTACCTGTATTTCCGGATGGCTGTAGATATGTCAGAGAATGGCAATAACTTTGAGATGGTGCCGGGGTATGCAGCCATTAAATCGGTAAAAGTGCATACAGTCGGTAGCTCGACTATCGGGCTGATCGAACTGGAGCCAAGCAAGCTGGGAGAGACGGTCAATAAGAATCTGGAAATAAACCCCATTACAAAAGCCGCTTTGCAGTTTAATCGTTTGTATACACCCAGACATGCCTATGATCAGGATGATATAACGGACGGGGGAATAGAAACTCTGCTCAATGCACTGGTTACTTCCAATTTTGCTTCCAATGCGGCGGCTATGCTTAAAGGACTCAACGGCGATCTGATGAGCAGGGATCTGTGTTCGCGTGTTGATTTGTCTCGTTCGTATATCCGGCTTCTGAATCCGGACAAGAAAAAGCTGGGCGGCGGAGCCAGAGTAAAATCAGTCGTCATCAATGATGGATGGAACAGCCTGACCGGAGACGAAGAAGATGCCATGGCGTATGGCCAGCGATATGAATACACGACGACAGATATAAACAATAATACCATCAGTTCCGGAGTCGCCAGCTATGAACCAATGATTGGCGGAGAAGAAAATCCTTTCAGGCAGCCGATTCCCTATGGGAACAATGCCAGAGAACGTTTTTTGGTACCGGATGACGAATATTATATGGAAGAGCCACTTGGCGAATCGTTCTTCCCGGCTCCTTCTGTAGGATACAGCAAAATTACAGTGCGTAGCAAATACCCGGAGGGAGTAACTGTCAACAGGCATGGTACGGGAAGAATAGTACATGAATTCTATACGGCGAAAGACTTTCCGGTCAGGGTTGAGCGTACGGATCTTCAGGTAAAGCCCAAGGAATCTCCGCTTGTATTTAGATTGTTGAAAATCAGTAAGAAAGATTTTCTTTATGCCAGCCAGGGATTTGTGGTAGAGCTCAACGACATGCATGGAAAGCAAAAAGCACAATGGTCCTATGCAGAAGGTCAGTCAGTACCCATTACCGGTATTGAATACAAGTATAAGCGTAACGGAAACAGGCTGGTCAATGAGGCGGATGTAGTAGATCGTTTTGGTAAAATATACAAAGCAAACATCGGGGTAGATTTTGATATGGTGGCAGACACCAGAGAGACTGAAACCCAAATGAATAATTACGGTCTGAATGGTAACCTCGCCGCTTTTCTTGCTGCGATTTTTCCGGCTTCTGTTCCAATGATTCTTCCTGCTTATGCCAGGGAGCATACGCGTTTCAGAGCTGCCTCTGTAACCAAGGTTATTAATCGTTACGGACTTGTTGACGAAGTAATAGCGCATGATCTCGGTGCTGTAGCTTCTACCGGCAATGTTGCCTACGATGCTGAAACCGGCGAAGTGTTGCTTACCAGGACCAGTAACAGTTATGATGACCCATTGTATTCCTTTACCTATCCGGCTCATTGGGCCTATGATGGGATGGGGCAGGCGTATAAAAATGTTGGCCTGACATTCCGGATGTTTTTTGATTATGGAGAGGGTGAACCGGAGCAGGGAGAAGTTGATGGATTGCCAATTCATGATTTGTTTACGATTGGCGATGAGCTGGTTATTTTATACAATGAATTCCAGGACTTTGAAGAGATTGCCGAGGAGATCAGGCATCGCTACTGGGTTGTTAATAAAGATGGGAACAAGGTCTATGTAATGGGAGGAGCCCGGGCCAATGGCTGCAAGCACCTTCTGAATGGTATTACCAGATTCAAGCTGATACGGTCCGGACGAAAAAATCAGCAGACTACACCAATTGGTACAGTGGTCTCAAAGGTCAATCCGATCCGGACAGGGGAGAATGGCGTACGGCTTATTGATTTTAATAATAAGGATTATGGTGTATTATCTGTTTCTTCTTCAGAATACCACAATCGCTGGAGAGTATTCTGTAGTTGCGGATATGGCGGAGGTGAATTTTATAATCCGTTTTATTCAGGAAAAGTGGGCAACTGGCGTCTCAGAAAGAATTATACCTACCTGACTGGGCGTACACAGACGCAGCCTTCTTCAGTGCTCCGGACAGATGGCATATTTACATCATTCAGCCCGTTCTGGAATCCGCCTGCGGAAGAAGAGGTATTCTGGACGCCTAATACTACAGATAATAACTGGAAGTGGATTACGGAAATCACCCGATATGATCCATATGGCGGTTCGGCCATTGAGAATGTCAATCCTTTACAAATGTATTCGGGAGCGGTAAACGGATACAATCATACCAGGCCAGTTGCGATATCATCCAATTCGAAATACAATTCACTGTTTTATGACAATTTTGAAGATTATGATGTGAACTCCTGCAATGAGGATCTTTCAAAGTTTGATAACGGCAATTCTTCCAGGCTGGACTCACGAAGTCATTCAGGAAGGAGAAGTGTAAAAGTTTCCAAATCGGGCTCAGAAGTTAAGCTCACGTTGGAAAAGGATTGTGATTAATGTGTTGATTATTATAAAATAATATTGGCTTTATGTTGAAGCGGTTTTTTCTGTTTTTTTTATTGACTACATCTCTTATTCAGACTTACGGTGCTGATTATGTGGTCACTTCCTCAGCGTCGGTTGGTGCGGGAACATTTCATGAGGCAATAGAGACAGCCAATGCAAGCAATCTTCTGAGGTTGTTTGTAATTGAGTTTGATCTCCCGCCAGGCACTGTCCTTTCAAACCCAGCTATTATTGGTATTCTGCGGCCTGTATTGATTGACGGTACCACTATGCCCGGATATCAGGGTATACCTTTGATCACCTATGCTAATACCGGAGGTACGATCGGCATAGGTCTCAGCTTTAGAGCTGGTAGCGATGGAAGTATTGTCAGAGGCATGCAGGTGAAAAGCTTTTCTATAGGAATTGAAGTTTTTGCCAGAAATTGCACAATAGAGAAAAATGTCCTTGGCAGAAATACACATGCCATATGGTTGAGGAGAAACTCAATCCAAACACACATACGCTCCAATATAATAGGGCTTGACAGTCTGGGGCTGGATCTGGGGAGTAATGCGGACGGCATTATCATCGACAGGACGGCTGATGCAATTATTGGCGGACCTGAGAAATCAGATGGTAATATTATCTCCGGAAATATTGCCAAAGGTATCTGGGTCAAGGATGGTTGTACGAATATTTTGATTGAGAACAACATTATCGGAACGGACATCCTGGGGCGGTATGCAGTGGGCAATAAAGATGGGATCTTTATCGAAGGAACTTCTGGTGCTATCATCCGGAATAATCTCATTTCCGGCAATACTTCCAATGGTGTCTATCTGCACTCCGGCACCGGAGATATAACACTTTCAGGCAATCTGATTGGAACAGACATTGCCGGAATCGAGGCTGTTCCTAACAGTTATGGAATATTATCCATTAGTATAATTAGTGGGCTTGCACCTCCATTTACAGGTACATTGAGGCTCGGAGAGGCAGGAAAAGAGAGAAACGTAATATCCGGTAATGTCAGAGGCATTAGCTTCAGCTATGGAAAGATTTATGCCGAAAACAACTACATCGGATTGAACCGTACCGGTACAGCAATGCTTGGCAACAAGCACCATGGAATACATGTGAGCTATACCAACAATTGCGAAATAGGAAACGGACAGACTGACGGTATCAATCATATCAGTGGTAATGATTCAATCGGAGTTTTTTTAACGTACGTTACGGGAGGAATCATTTCAAAAAATATCATCAGGGATAATAAGCATTTTAATATTGTACTCCTGAGTTCCGGCAATTCAATTGTTCAGAAGAATTACATAGGTCTTGAGGAGTCCACTCAGCGAAAAGCGCAGGGGTTACTCAGAGGCGACGGGATAAATATAATCCAGTCAAGTAGTTGCCTGATTGGCGGACCGGCACCGGAAGATGGCAATGTTATTTCCGGCAATCACAATGCTTTGTCAATTCTGAACTGTAGTGACAATACTATAAGAAATAACATAATAGGTCTGGATATCAATGGAATAAATGAAATTCCTAACAACAACGGCGTTTATACAACAGGCAACGGCTCGCTGATTATTTCGGACAATCTGATAGCCGGCAATTATCAGGCTGGTATTGAATTGACAAATGGCGGCTTGCATACCATAAGCAATAATAAGATCGGTATAAACGCCTCGGGCAGAGAATACGGCAACGGAGAAGATGGCATACGCCTGATCAATATTGGTGGAGCAGAAGTGAAGGATAATAGTATATCATCCAACGAGCTGTCGGGAATCAGTCTGATAGCAAGCAATGGCAACCGGCTATATGGCAATCGTATCGGAACGGATATGGCTGGTATCGCTAATCTCAGAAACAAAGGTCATGGAGTCGAACTGAAAAACGGTTCAAATGATAACAGAATTGGCGGGACAGGCAGCGGACAGGCAAATATCATCGCATTCAATATGGGAAGTGGTGTCTGGGTAGAAGCATCGGCACAGAATCTTATTTCAGCCAATGCAATATATGCCAATCTGGCCGAAAAAGCTATTGATCTTAATCTTGATGCAGATCCACTGCTTCAGGGAAATACCGGCAAGTCCAAACCGGTTATTTCCTCAGTTACTCTCAGCAGCGGCAGTCTGCTTATAACGGGTACAACTTCAGCAATCGGAGATACCGTACAGCTGTTTAGCAGTGACAATGACGGCGAAGATGCCTTTGAGTTTTTGAGCGCGTATACCACTCTTAGCGATGCTTCTCAGAACTGGTCTGCGACCATTCCTCTTTCGGTATTATCGGGAGGATATTTTGTCGCTACAGCAACAGACCTGAATCATAATACTTCCCAGATGAGTGATATTGTGGGAATCAGCAACTGTCCGACTCAGAAACCGGCTTTTACGATTACAGTACCCTGTCCGGACAAACCTCTCTATACCGGCAAATTTGTTGACTTCGAACTTACAAATTTCGAAGAAGGGTACTATTATGACTGGGATATGGATGACAATACATCGACGGTGGTCGAGACTACCGACTTTCTGAGCTATCCGTTTCAGCGGGAAGGAGATAAGGACATTACCGTAACAAAAAGGCTGGCCAACTGTGCCGTTGTTTCTGATCCGCAGTCTTTGACTGTCAGTGAATTCAGAATGGAGACTTCAAAAGACAGAATTTGCCGCGGAGAAGTGGCACAATTGCACGTGGAGCCGGATGATTTGCCGGCTGGCAGCTATACCTGGTATCGGAACAATGCTGTTATAACCGGCCAGAATGGCCCCAGCCTGTCCGTTGACAAGGGAGGGACTTATAAAGTAGAGATTCAGGCCTGGAATTGTGAGGAAAGTGGTCAGGGTGGCGGTGATATGGAACTGCTGGTGGTTGGGCTTGCCGATGATATAACCGAAGGGACGGCTTCCAAAACTATCCTGATTCTGGAGCGTATCTGCATTCCTCCTCCTCCGCCTTGTGAATGTCTGGGGCAGTTTCAGCCGGAGCCCGGCAAAGACTATATAATATCGCTGTGGGTACGCGAAGATGTAACCGGTTTTGTCGAGACGTATCAGAGAGCAGGGGTAAAGCTTGATTTCGGAATCAAGGTAGAAAGTGGCATGCCGGCGCAGAAAGTAAGTTTGCCGGCTTTCTATCCGGATCCTGAGGAACCGATTATGGATGGCTGGCAGCGTATACAGGCAGAATTCAGAATTCCTGAAAATATAAAATCCATTGATATAAGTCTGCTCCAGTCTTCGGAGGTAGATATTTACTATGATGATATCCGGATTCATCCGGTAGAGGCTAATCCCAAAACCTATGTATATGATCCGCAGACGCTGCGCCTGATGGCGATACTGGACGAAAACAATTATGCTACTCTTTATGAATATGATCAGGAGGGACAGTTGATTCGTGTCAAGAAAGAGACAGAGAGAGGTATCATGACCATACAGGAAAACTTCAACAACATTCATAAAACTGGTCTGGAATAAGCATATGCAGTCATTAATTCGGGTAAAGAGCATTGCCTGGCTCCTGTTTTTGTATCTGCCTTCAATGGCTCAGGAGCAAATCACATCAGATGTAGTAAGATACCTGCAGAAAGTCAATAATGCGTATAGCCATGCGACCAGCCTGCAATTTTCCATTCAGTACAATGTATACAGCAGCGCCTCGTCTGTCGCTCCGGTAGAAACAACGAGGGGTATGTTTTATAAAAAGGAGCTGAGCTATGCATGGATAATGGACGGCCAGCATGTTGTCCAGAATAAAAAATACTTCATAACGGCAGACAAGGATAATCAGAGTATACTCGTAGGCAATCCGGTGACCCGGTCAGCTGCCTTTTTGCCTGTGGCCCTGGATTCACTGATCCAATTTGCTTCCGACTATCGAATGGCCGATAAAGGTAGTGATAAAGAGATTCAGTTTACATTTAAACAGGGGTTGGATAATGTTTCCGGGATCGACCTGCGTATTAACAGTGCTTCCGGATTTATAAGCCGTCTGGTGCTTTATTACAACAACTTTGTGGATTCGGAAAGTGACCCTCTGGTAAGCTCATCTCCCAGGCTGGAAATGATTTTTACAGAAATCAGCGCCGGTCATCAGATAGCGGATACCCTGTTTTCAGAGAAGCCTTTTTTTAGTGTAAAAGAAGGTAAAATCGTGCTGGCGAACGATTTCAGGGATTATTTTTTAATTGATCAACGATTTTAAGTTATACAAATTCATATGATTGGATATTTTACGATCAACAGATTTTTATTCTCAGTAGCTCTTACGGTTCTGTTTTCGTTTCAGGCCCTGGCCGGAAACGAAAATATGAGCAATCGTATTACCGGGACGGAGATTACGGAAGACGAAGCGGTCCTTACGGTTGCTGATCAGTTTTTCCCTGATATTGAAGACGGTTGCCGGGTAAAACAGGCCAATGGCCGTGTGATACTGGGTGTGGATCATTCAGTTTCGGGACCGGTAAGTCTTTTTTCTGTAAAGCTGACGGTGCACTACAGTGACCGTGCCGGAAACTTTGCCGTCATGGCGGACCAGTGGCTTACGGTTGATGCTTCCAGGGACAGAGACGTATTGTTTTTCCCGGATGCGGTATATATCTCGGTTGACATCGAGGATATAAGCGGAGCAGTGCCGGATTATGTTTTTATACAGGGCGAGATCGAAACAGAGCGGTATTATGATCTGAACAGAACCCTGATTCCGTTCAGCAACGGTGGCATGGAACATTCGCTGACCACCAGTAATGAGCTGGAGATATTCTGGAATTACATACCCGGGGCGGAAGAATACGAGCTGGAGTACACCTATATCGACAATTATGACAGCGACGGTTCCGAAATAGCGGCTGCTTCCCTCAACTGGTCCTTTGAATTTAACAGTACCCGTATCCGTCTGGTTGATAATTACTACAAGTTTCCTCTGCTTTACGACCGTGGATACATTCTGTACCGGGTGCGGCCGATCGGAAGAGGAGGGGTGGAACTGAATAAAGACGTTTTCGGAAGGTGGTCGTCCGACCAGTTTTCCGGCACACTGGTAAGTACATTTCTGCACAAGTATCAGATCACCGGTTTTCAGAATCTGAATTACCAGCTGGGAATTACCTTTTCTGAGAATGGCAAGCGCAAGGATATCGTTAATTATTTTGATGGCAGTCTGAGAGGCCGCCAGACACTTACCCGATCCAATAGCAATGAGAAGATCATTATTGCCGATAAAATCTATGACTACGAGGGCCGGCCGGCCATAACCACATTGCCGGCACCCGTGGCAGATCCCAATGCACCCAAGACATTGGATTTTCATCCTAAGTTTACGACCAATACCACCGGTGATAAATACGGGCAGGAAGACTTTGATACCGGAGAAGGCTGTGATGCCAACGCGGCACCCATGAATACTGAAAACGGAGCGGCTCTTTATTATTCACCGGACAATCCTGTCAATACCGGGCATCATGCCTATATACCGGATGCCGAAGGCTATCCTTTTTCCCAGACAGAGTACGAACCGGACAATACCGGCAGAATCCGCCGTCAGGGTGGAGTAGGGCCTGTATTTCAACCCAAAGGCAATGGCACAGGCAGAGAAACACGCTATTATTATGGTCAGCCTGAGCAGGAGCAGCTGGACCGCCTGTTTGGCAATGATGTTGGCTATGCCGGTTACTACAAGAAAAACATGGTCATGGATGCCAACCGTCAGGTTTCGGTCTCCTACCTGGACCAGACCGGCAAGGTCGTGGCTACCGCGCTGGCCGGCGAGAGTCCGGCCAATATGGAGACGACCAATGACGCTCCTCTGAGTAGTGTAAGTATAGTAGCGATTGATGAATGCCCGGAGGGCAACGGCTGCAATAAGAACAATACACGTACGGATAACGCGCTGGTCTTTACCAAAAAGCTGCTGGTAAGCTCGGCAGGCGACTATGTGTTCAACTATGAAATTACGCCGGAAGAAGTCAGTGCCTGCAACAATGTGTGCTACGACTGTGTGTATCGTTTGCAGATGAGCATTACCGATGAGTGCGGAGAGCTGGTGAAGATTTCATCCTCTTCATCGCAACCCATCAATGCGGTAAATGAAGTAGTTGGCACCATCGGAAGCCTGACCTGCGACGGCAGCGCTCCCAAACATACACAGACACCGATATCCTGCTATCTGCCGGTGGGTTCATATACCCTTACCAAAACACTGGCGGTAGATCCTGAAAAGATGGAAGACTATGTGGAGCAGCGGGTAACTACCTGTCTGAAAACGATAGAAGACTTTGAAACAGAGGAAAGAGCGAAAGTAGATTTTGAAAATGCCTGTGAAGAGGTAGACTGTATGAATTGTCTTACTTCCCTGCATTATGAGAGAGGAAGGTCTCTGAAAGACAACTATACTGATTATTCCGGAAACAGCCAGTTTGAATATACGCTAAGCGAAGAAGAATATAAAGGGGCAGTGGAGACCTGCATGGAACTTTGCAGCGAGATCAGCAATTGCCAGGCGTCTTACAACATGATGCTTTCGGACTTTGCTCCGGGGGGACAGTACGCGGCAACAGACAACACATCGGAGCACTGGGAGCTGTCAGTATTCAATCCGGACAATAAATTGCCCAGAAACCGCGTAGGAACATCGGCTGTTATTCCTTCCTGGCGTACCCCTGAGTCAGAATACAAAGATGAGAACGGATATACAGCCTATATTGAGCTCACCCCTCTGGGGATTGATGATATCCTCGAAAATTATCTGATCAATGGGGATAAATCCGGATTTGGCAGTATCGGTGCGGGTAATTTCAGACCGGCTTTACTTGCTGTGGAAAATTTTGATTTTGAAAACTATGTACTCAGAGGATATTATGATAGTAACAATAAATTTAAAGAAGACAAGCAAAAAGGAGATGTATTAGTTACCTTACCGGAAAATCTGGCCAGTGCAGAGGATTTTCGTACCTACTGGCAGCCACAGTGGGCAAAGGAGCTGGTTCAGTACCATCCGGAATATTGTTATTATGAGTATTGTTCACTGACAGATTCCTATAAGTTTAATAATGCAACCTATACCAGCGATCAGTTTGACCAGCGCCTGCACCTGATTGAGACGTTTGCCGATGCCAGTCGCAAAATTGATTCAGGTGATCTAAATGATCCATGGTTTAACGACGGACCATTGATAGATCCGTTGGCTAGTGTCGTTACCGATCTGCTGGACAAGGACCCGTACTTTACCAACCAGCCGGCACTAAAAACAGAGATGCAAACACGCTTGGAAGAATATAAAGAGTCTGAAGGGCAAACCTTAAATATCAAGGAATTTGTAGCCATGACCGTGCGCTGTGGAAGTATCTATTACTTTAATGGTTCAGGAGATCCAGCCTATAGCGGATGCAAGGCTTTCGGATCTGGTTCCAGCAGTGAAATCAGGGATCAGGAGTGGGAAATGTACAAAATGCTCTATCTGTCCGAAAAGCAGAAGATATGGCAGCGGGAGGCGGACAAAGCCTGTATGCCGTCAATAGGCAATCCTGCATTCGTAGGTGGAATCAATACCTGCATAGGCAAAGATGATTTCAGACCCTTTGACTGGAGGTACAGCTATCGCTCCGGAAGCAACAACCGTGAATTCTGGGCCTGGATTGCTTGTGAACAGTATTTCTATTGTCAGCCTTGTGGCAGCACTTCGTATGCACTGTACAAAAACAAAACTCTGCGCTTTACCCGTCATGAGACACAGGAAGAGATGCTGGATATCTGCGACGCGGGCGATCTGACCGATGCCGGCAGGATAGTACAGGGGCAGCAGAAAGCGGATCTGGAGCATTTCCTGGCTACCGGGCAGTGTCCGGCCACCCGCGATTTTGGCGCCTTGCTCAATCAGCTGGCGGAGAGAGGTACGCTGCTTACGGATAATACCAATCTCCGTTCGTATTCAGCTCTGTCTAAAGATTTGTATGATCGAATAGTATTTGCCGGAGTGCCTCAACCCGCGTTTACTACTCTCTATAAGGAGCCAATGTGGAGAGTGAATACCCCGCCATCAACGACTCAGAGGATTTTCAGGATTACAGAAGGAGCGAATGAACGCGTATTTTGCTCAATTATCATTACTCCCGGGCAGCATATTTCTTATATAGATCCGGTTGACAATCAGATTTACCGTATTCCGGTTACATTTGATGAGGATGATAATTTTGCGGAGTATCAGCCCTATCCGGTTAATGTTTCTGATCCGTTTGATACAGAGAGCGGTTCATCCCGCTTCAGGCTTCGTATTACGGGTATTCGGAATTTTTTTGTGACCCGGATGGAGACTCATCCCAGTTTGTTCAATGATTTTATTGCCAACGCGATTATAGAGGTCTATGATAAAACCGGACCGGAAGATGTATTGCTGCATACGGAGTACAGTATTCGTTTGACCGGAATTGTGTTCAATGTCCAGCTAAATGATTGTAATTTTGATCGGGTATGTACACTTTCTAAAGGAGCAAAAGATCTACAGAACCTACTTTCGGGAATAGCTGCCAATGAAGACAATCATTTCAGTACAGCAATTCCTGTATCGCTTACTTCAAGCAACTATGCCCCTCTTTTTACTACTCCTCTTCAATATTTCGCGAACTGCAGCAATGCCGCTTCTCTTACTTTTACTTCGGCAATCAGCAGTAGAGTTGCGACGATTTCATTTAGTGGTACAGGAAACATTGTATTGACGCCTTTGGATGGTACATTCACAGACGAAGATTATGCTAAAATAATATCTTTTAGCTGTATACAGAGCGATGAAAGCACACCTGAGCTCAATGACTTCCTGATTACCGCCCTGGTTGAAAAAGAGGTAGTTACTCCCTTAGGCGGGGGATTTAGCCCCTTGTCGTTCAATGTTGAAGATCCTTCCTTTGAACTGGTACCTGTCCAGTTCAAAGGAACCTTTAGATCCTGTGATACAACTGGCCGGTCTTTCCGTGTAAACGAGTGCGGAGCTCCGGTGCCCGAGAAGTGTAAGGGTATTGAGTATGAAAATGCGAGAATACTGCCTGTGTTTTTTGACCAGCTTATTCGGGCGAATGGTTTTAAAGCTAATGAAGTAATTAATCTTTCATCAATCGAAGGTTTTCTTCCTCTGAAAGATCAATTGGGGACTGGAGATTATACATGGCATAATGTTCTGATTGATAATAATACCCTGTCAGCTGATATCTGTGAATTGGACATTAACGATAATTGTATTGGAGAATCTTATAGTGTTACAGTAGAAGCAACCGGATTTCCTTCCGGTGCTGGTTTTGATAAGCTGACTGGTCTTACTACTTTAGTGGAGGTAGATCATAGTGCGAAAGAGGATGACAATAAGTATTATTCCGCGGATCTAATGGGCTTAATCATTGGACATGAAAGTATCGCTAACTCAACTGTGAGATTAAAAGTGAAAACTATATTTCCTCTGGAAAATTGTATTAGCGAATGCGCTGCTGGAAAAACAAACTTGATACCTAATGGCGATTTTGATGATCCTACAGTACCTTATGTTCTTGGTTCTGGTAATAATACTGTCTGTTATTTTACTAGAACATCTTGGTGTTCAGATTACTGGGCGAATCTTCAAAATTCAATTAACGTAGGTGAGATAAGAATAGTGACTAATGGTCGGATTGCAAACCCTAGTCCGCTTGGACCTTGGCATGAAATAAGAGATTTTCCTGATGGTAATGGTTTTTTCTTAGCAGCGGATGGATCAGGGACTAGATCTATATGGTACACTGATGTATTTGTAGAAAGTGGTAAGAGCTATGATTTTTCCGTTTTTGCATCTAATCTATATGGTACCCCACCGGGTGTAGTTTTATATGTTCATGACAATAATGGGGATAATGTAGTGGGAGAATTGATCGATGTGCCAAATGATATGACATGGCATAATGTTAGAGGTCTATACTATGCAACTAATACTGGATCTGTTCGTGTCGGGATTAGGTTGCTGGATAGAAGTTCTAGTTGGGGAAATGATGTTGGTATCGACCATATCTCTTTCTCCGAAATCTGTTCCTTCCCGATTATGCCAACCGTAGAAGTAGAGATCTACAACCCCTGCGAAGATCACCTCAATAGTTTAGTCGACCTTAATGCCCAAAATGCCTATAAGACCTATGTCGATAAGCACAGGAACGATTTCCGGCAGGAGTACTTGGACAAATGTCTGTCGGCAGGTGAAAAGCTATCCTACGACTATGAGGAAAAGGAACACCAGTATACCCTGTACTACTACGATCAGGCGGGCAATCTGGTCAAGACGGTACCACCGGCAGGTGTAACAGCGCTTGGCAATACCGCAATCAGTCAGATCCGCAAAGACCGGATCAGCAACACACATACACTCAACCTGCAGCCGGAGCACCGCATGGCTACGACTTATGGTTATAACTCGCTCAATCAGTTAATCAGCCAGTCCCTGCCCGATCATGTGCCTATGGATGTATGGGAGAGTCAGGACGCGTCTTCCGGGATACCGGCCGGCTATACCGTACGTGATGTACAGTTTGCTGATGCTTCCAGAGGCTGGGCGATTGCAGTGGACGAATACGATCCTGAGCGCAGAGGCAGACTGGTCACGACCAGCGATGGAGGCAACAACTGGAATGAGCTGAGTAAAGTAGGTATTACCGGTATCAGCGCGGTCCATTTTGTAGACAATGATTATGCCTACGCTGTTGGCAGCAAAGGAGATCTGCTATACAGCAGCGATGGAGGTCTGACCTGGCTTACTCTGCGTACACCATCCGATAAGCCGCTGATAGGTTTGTATTTTGACAGTGCTTTTCCTGAAGAAGGAAGAATCTATGCTGCCGACGGTAAGATGTATATAACCACAAACGCCGGCCGCACCTGGAGCAGTGCATATACCGGCTTCTCATCCATGCTCAGCGGCGAGCTCAAAAGCATATCCTTTACCGATGACGGTACCGCAGGTACCGCTGTCAGTGTCGACGGAGAGCAGACTTATGTATATCAGGGCAGCAACAACGGAGAGACCTGGACAAAGATCACCGACTTTGCCACCGCGCCATACAATACCCTGCACATGTCATCCGCTTCCAACGGATATATAGGGGGCGACAAGGGTATTCTGCTTCGCACTACCGATGGCGGGGAAAACTGGACGCTGGTATCCAACAACCTGACGCTGGATATACGCAGACTGCATTTTGCCAATCAGGTGACCGGAGCAGCGATCCTGTCAGACAAAAAGTTGTATGTGACCAGCAACAAAGGTCAGACCTGGCAACGGGAAACGATGGATCTGCCGGCAGGTGAAAATTTTGTTGATATGTACAGTGCCGGTACTTCCGATGTGTATCTCCTGTCAGAGAACGGCAACGTATATAAGTCTGTATCAGGAGGGTTGACCTGGGAGCTGTACACCCAGGTTTCTCCGGGCGGATCAGCGCTTCATTCGCTGAGCGTGCGACCCGGCAGCGGCTCTGTATATACAGGAGGTGAAGACGGAAAGATATGGAATAATGAGGGACTGCTGGCAGGCAGCCGCCCCGGTAACGGTACCATACTCGATATGCACTTTACGGAGCTAGACGAAGGCTGTATTATCGTACAGTCCGGTTCCGGATCATTGATTTATTATTCTGACAATGCCAATGTTACCGAAGCCGTCTGGACCAACGTAACTCCGGCAGGCGCCGGCAATGTCAGAGAGTTTCATTTTATCAGTCCGGACAACGGGTACGCCTATACCTCTTCCGGCAAAATTCTGAAAACGACCAATGGCGGCATAAGCTGGACTGAGATGACTGCCTTGCCGGCCCATGCCGGTATCCGGACCTTTTATATGACCGGATCCGATCAGGGCATTGTAGCCGGAGATAATAGCGGTACCGGATTTATCGAAAAATGCATCAGTACCTGGGAAGACAAACCCGTCACTTCTGTGAGCGGCAGACTCCATGCTACGTTTACGGCCGGTACCAGTGTGGCTTATGCCGTAGGAGATAATGGTCTGGTATTGCGTAAAAAATCCACATCGCAGTGGGCCGTCGATGTTCCCGCTCAGAAAGGTTCGCTTCATGCGGTTACCGGGGCGGTGGTCTCTTCGCAGTTTGAGGGGCTGGCAGCGGGAGACAATGGCTACAATCTGCAGATCAGCGGAGCAGGCCTGACCGTGGGAACCACTACAGGAATAAGTTCAGGAACCGATTTCAGAGGACTTTCTCTGTCAGGTTCCAATACGTATTATGCCGCAGGCAAGGGCGGAGCACTGTATCGCTTTGCTTCGGGCAACTGGACAGCGCAGACTTGCAGCCCGCAGGCCTGTCCTGCGCATGATCTCAAAGCCATTGATTTTGCCGCTTCCGACAGAGGGCTGGCCGTAGGAGCCAGTGGTACCATTGTGCGGTTCAACGGCACAGCCTGGACCAGCATCAATGAGATGACCACACCGGAGCTCAACGAAACCTGCATCGTGCCGGGCAGCACATCCACAGGTTTTGCCGTAGGAAACGGCGGTACCATTCTGATGACAGAGGATGGTGGCACAAGCTGGAAAGCGAAAAACTCCGGTACGACCACCGATCTGCATGGCATCGCCTTTGCCAGTGCCGACAACGGACTTGCCGTAGGGCTCGATGGTCTCGTACTACGCACTATCAATGGGGGACAGAACTGGACCAAGGTAGCTTCTGTGACAGTCACTACAGGACTGCATGCGGTAGCAGTTTCCGGGCAGACGGCCGTAGCGGTCGGCAGCAGCGGTACCATTATTCGCAGTGCCGATGGCGGAGCTACCTGGACGAACGAAACATTATCCGGGACCGGCCATCTTCGTGCTGTCTTTATGGTGGATGCCAGTACCGCCTACGCGGTAGGTGATGCCGGCGCCATGATCCGTACCCGCGATGGTGGCAACAACTGGACATCTATGACCAAAGGCTCGGGATCAGAGCGCTGGACTATGGAAAATCTGTACGATGTCTATTTTGCTACAGCCCTCAATGGTTATGTGGTGGGAGCCAATGGTACCTTCCTCAAGACCATCAATAAGGGAGATACCTGGCATGATCAGGACAGCAAAGTGCCGTTTGGCGTAGATCTGCAGGCAATCGTAGGGCGGGGAAGCAATGCCTCGATCTATACCGGTGGTGCCGGTACCATGCGTGCACTCACCGATATGGCCGATCGCATATCGGGCAGATTCTGGTACGACGAGCTGGGGCGTCTGGTCGCTTCTCAGAATACCAGGCAGCTTAAAAATAACCAGTACTCCTACACCGTCTATGATGCGCAGAGCCGGATTACAGAGGTTGGTCAGGCAGAACAGCTTGTTTCTCCGTCAGTGGATAATCAGGTCGCCTATACCATCTTTACAGACTGGCTGGCCAACAGTACCAAAACAGAAATTACAAAGACCTGTTATGATAAAAAGCTGGAGGATATCGCCGGTTTCCGTCAGGACAATCTGCGTACACGCGTAGCCACCGTCACCTATCAGGATGAAGACAATGCGCTGTATAATGGCAAGACCTATCAGTATGCCACGCACTATTCCTACGATCCGCATGGCAATGTCAAATCACTGATTCAGGAAAACTACCAGCTGAGCGATCTGCAGCAGGAGTTCAAGCGCATCGACTATAGCTACGATCTGGTGAGCGGTCTGGTAAAAGAAGTCGCTTATCAGAAAGGGAAAGCTGACCAGTTTTTCCACCGCTATACCTATGATGCAGACAACCGCATTACAGAGGTGCATACCAGCGCCAACGGTGTGCTCTGGGATCAGGATGCCAAGTATTTCTACTACGATCACGGACCGCTGGCCCGTACCGAAGTCGGAGAGCTCAGTGTACAGGGTATGGACTATGCCTATACCCTGCAGGGCTGGATCAAGGGTATCAACTCTAATATCCTGCAGGCCAACAGAGATATGGGCAAGGACAGCCGCAGCGGGGTAAACGCTGTCTTTGCTCCGGATGAATTTTCCTACTCGCTTGGCTATTACGATCAGGACTATAAGGCGATCAACAGCAGCGGAAGCATGCACTTCCTGGCCGGTACGCCCCAGAATGGCTTTAGCGGCAGCAGCGCCAGCCTGTACAATGGCAATATCAGCCATATGGTCACTGCGATCGGCAGGCTTATGGCAGATGGTCCTCAGGCTTATGCCTACAGCTACGATCAGCTCAATCGCCTTCGTACCGTAACCGCTCATCTGGACCCCAACGTGATGGTGGTGAACAGCTGGAAGTCCGGATCAGGCATTCAGGATTATTCGGAAGACTATCAGTACGATCTGAACGGAAATATTCTCCGGGTAAAACGTAATGCCGCAGGAGCAGAAGCCAACAGCTCGGGTACAGGTATGGATGACCTGGAGTATGTATATGAGAACATTGCCAATGAATACAAGAGAGAGACCAACAAGCTGAGACAGGTCATCGACCATCAGACCGGCTCCTCGCTCTCCGAAGACTTCAAGCCGGGTCAGTCTCCGGACAACTACGACTATGACGAGATCGGAAACCTGATAGCTGACGAGCAGGAAAAGATCGAAAACATTGAGTGGACAGTAAGCGGCAAGATCCGCAAGGTAACCCGCAAAGAGGAAGCCGGAGTCAGCAAGCCGGATCTTGAGTTTGCCTACGATGCCTCCGGCAACCGGATCATGAAGCTCGAAAAGCCACGAGTCGATGGCGATCTGCTGCCAGAGCATGCGTGGAGCTATACCTATTACGTACGGGATGCCTCCGGCAATGTAATGCGTACCTATACCAAAAAATATACCGAGGAAAGCTCCGGCTATGCCGTAGCGTACAAAGCGACCGAGGCCCCTGTATACGGATCATCGCGGCTGGGCTTACAAACCCTTCGTGCGGACGAGATGCTGGCTTCCCGTCCGTTTACTGCCACGCTCAGCAGCGGGCGGTTTAGCGGCATCAGCTATACAGCCGATCCTGCGATCGAGCCGGCTTCACTAAGCCATATGTATTCCCTTCGCGGCGTGAAGCAGTATGAGCTCAACGACCATCTGGGCAATGTAAAGGTAGTGGTGAGTGATCAGCGAGTTCTGCCTGGCAGCTCCACAGAGTTTACATTTACCTCCGGCTATGAGGGAGATGATTACAATGTCTGGAATGACAAGGGCAATTACTCTGCCCACCAGTCGACGGAGCATGCCCGTACAGGAACTTCTTCTCTTAAATTACGTTATGATGAACCAGCAGGCGTATTGCAGGGCCCGGAGCTGAAGATAACCGTAGAGCCTGGCGATATAATAGACCTGGAGGTATATACCCTTTGGGAAGCTGGTCCGGGCACCAAGCCGGGAGCAGTTGACTTCAAGATTGTCAATGGCAACGGATTTAATTACAACCATCTCCGTACCACGCAGTCTTCTTCTACGGCCAATGTATGGTATAGAAGCTCCATTGAGGACTTTGAGGTAATGGCAAAGCCACCGGGAGTTGATCAGCTATACCTGATTGTCCGACCTGCAGTATATTCAAATGAATACATCACCTGGTTTGATGATATGAAGCTTACCGTACGTTCGGGCTCAGAAGAAAGCAGCCGTACCGCTGATGTGAAGTCGTACAGCGACTACTATGCTTTTGGTATGCAGATGCCAGGCCGATATGCCAATGATGGGTATCGCTATGGGTTTAACGGTAAGGAAAGAGACAGCGAAGGAATGGGCGGTGGAGGAAGTACTTATGACTATGGTTTCCGTATCTATAACCCTCAGATAGGGAAGTTTTTGAGTGTAGATCCGTTGACTGCAAAATTTCCTTTTTATACGCCGTATCAGTTTGCAGGAGATAAGCCTATTGTTGCGCTAGATTTAGATGGCCGTGAAGATATATGGATTCATCAAATCACGAATCAAGATACCAGAAAAATAATTACGGAAACACGAGAAGTTGATGATGCGGTTAAAAAAGTACTTGTTAGTTATTTAGGATATGATCCTGATGCATACAATGAAGGAGGGGTACTTGTAACTAGCGCTGAAACGAAGAATGGAGAGACTTATACAACAGGACATCATATGACAATGCCGATTGTTGTTAAAGGCGAAAGATCAAATGAGAGCGCTACGTTTGATTCCTTTGAACGATGGTTTTATACAAATGCAAAAGGTAATAGTGACAATGAAATGGAAGCCCCATTTAAATCTGCAGGAGTTGGGGTGGATGTAGAAAGTAAAATTAATGGTACTTCCAAAGTTAGACACTCCGTAAAACTGCTAGGTAATACAGAAGAAGATTTGTATTTGCAGGTTTCTACTTCCTATATTATTGAAGCGTCTGCCAAAAAGAAGTTTGACGTATCTCTACCTACAGATAATAATAGAACCGAAGTTTTTGGTTATTTCAGTTTAAATTTCAGTAGTAAAGTTTCTGAAGGTTTTAGTGTGGGGCAAAACTTGGAAGATGTTACTACAATGAGAGCATCTTGGTTGAAAGGTTCTTATAATCATCGTAGTGGAGAATTAAAGGTAGGTCTATCCACATCAAGAAAGTTCGAAGTAGGGCATTCTTTTAGGAATTCAAATACAGTTGGATATACAACTGGAAATCTTGGGGAGTAGCAGAAATGAATGATAAAGAAAGAAATTTACTAATTAATTTTATTGCTTCCTGTATAATCTTGTTCGTTGGGGCTATTATTTGTCCTTTCTTAACAGTTAAGGAGTTTAAAGTTTATAGGTTATTGACAGGAGCAGAGTCTAAAGAAACTACGGGTGTTATAGTCGCAAAACAACTTTTTAAATCTCAGATCTCAAATCATTATATTTTTTATATAGAGTTTGAAGATGAGAAGTTAAGAAAACGTACTATTCAGACGATGTTTAACGTGTTTTATGACAAAAGATATACAGAAGGACAAATTGTTCCTATTGTGTATAATGTAAATAAATCTGGCGTAGCTAGAATTAATTCTTTTATAGAAGTTGAAGGCCCCTTTTGGGGGCTTCTTTTTCTAAATTCTATACTTCTCTTTACCGGTATATATAATGTAACAAGGAGTTATAATAAAATTAGAAAAGATACTTAAATTTGAAATCCATAAATTTGAGAGCTCTTTTTAGTGTCAAAAAATACTTCCATTTTATATGGAGTATCTCCATAGCAAACTATATTAAATTTAATTAGTTCTTTTTTACTTCCATCAACAATGATTGAAATTACTTCAAAACCCCTAATCTTATATTGCTTTAATTCTCCAGTCCTGCTTTCTAACTCCATAAAAGTGTTTTTGAAACTATTAAAGTCGTAATTAGTCTTAAAAGAAGGACTCAATTTGTTATAGGCATTATAATAATCGTTTTCTAAAAGGGGGTGAAACAATGAATCTATTTGATCAAAACAATT
Organism: Bacteroidota bacterium; assembly: GCA_023392125.1. Taxonomy (GTDB): domain Bacteria; phylum Bacteroidota; class Bacteroidia; order Cytophagales; family Cytophagaceae; genus SpSt-227. The sequence continues at coordinate 702 of JAEVZS010000007.1, read as the reverse complement.
ATATGCTGTATTAACTATATTGATTGGGTATCTAAAGGCAAAGTGTTTTTCACTCCCATTTAAATTTTGTATAATATTTATGTCAATCGTAAGATTGGAGTCTATTTCATACAGATTTTCAAAAACGATAATAGCAATTCCAGAAGCGGTTCCATTAATATCATATAAAGAGTCACTATTGATATAGTGGCTATCAGAAATAGTTATTTCAATATAATTGTGAATATTACTGCTTGTTTTGAAAATACCTTTTGATATTTCAATTGTATTAGCGCTATAAATTGAATAAATTGTTTGTTTGATTACGGTCCAATTTTCTGGGTCTTTTATGCAAGAAACAAGTATAAAGAAAGGTAATAAAAACAGGATTTTTTTTATCTTCATTGTTATGTGTTACTTTAAAGTAAAAAATAAAGATACTAACTAGAATATTTTTTGCCAATTGTTAAGTACTATTCCGTGGTCTGTGCCCGGTTCTCCCTGCGATCGTGTGACATACTGACCGGAGTGTTAGAGGGGGGTAGTTAGTAGAAGAAAAGTAGAGAGCCAGTCCCTACTGGTACCAAGCCAGGCGCTATTGTCTCACACCCCTAATTATTGGACGTTTCTTCCAAATCATTTTAGAAGATTTTGCTTATTATTTGCCTGCACAAAGGTAGCGAACACTTCCTTGCTGTCAAGGGCCTGACAAGTGCCTCGTGC
>JAEVZS010000025.1 GCA_023392125.1 Bacteroidota bacterium | reverse complement strand
CATGAACAATTCAGGAAATCTAACCGACCAGCTAAAATCGGTATTCGCGCTTATCGTGATTCCGCTTACTCTTATTCTGTCCTATACCTTGTTTTATCTGGTACTGGGCAACGCGGGCAATTTCAGCAACGGAGATCCCGTCAAAGGCGATCCGCTCAATTATCTCGGAATTATATACAAGGGTGGGGTGATTGTCCCCGTATTGATTTCTTTCTTTCTTCTGGTTGTGACCTTCTCCATCGAACGCTTTATTACCCTTGGAAAGGCATACGGCCGGGACAGCCTGGCTACCTTTATCCGCAATGTAAAAGGGGATGTCAAACAGGGGCAGATTGCTTCGGCGTTGCAGCGCTGCGAGCGCCAGAAAGGTTCAGTCGGCAATGTTATTCAGGCTGTACTCAAACATTATACATCCATCGTATCGGATACCGAAACGACCAGAGAGCAAAAAAAGCAGGCGGCTCAGCAGGAAATTGAAGAAGCTCTGGCTCTGGAACTTCCGGTACTGGAAAAAAATCTGACGATTATCGCTTCACTTGCTTCTACTGCTACGTTGGTAGGACTTCTGGGTACCGTGGTGGGCATGATCAAAGCATTTGCGGCACTGGCTACTACCGGGGCGCCTGATGCTTCTGCGCTTGCCAACGGTATCTCAGAAGCTCTTATCAACACAGCGCTTGGTATTGCTTCATCCACACTGGCGATCTGGTCATACAATTACTTTACAAGTCGTATTGACTCTCTGGTATTCCATATCGATGAGATTGGTTTTACCATTACACAGCAGATAGCCTCAGCTACGAGAAACAAAAATCGTGGTCAGTCAATCGAAGTACTCAGAGAAGAAAACGCAGGTGTTTAATCGTATATAACTATGGCAAGAATACGAGCGCAACGAAGGGTAATCTCTCTTGACATGACCGCTATGTGTGATATGGCGTTTCTGTTGCTTACCTTTTTTATGCTGGCCACCAAGTTTAAAGCGCCCGAAGTTGCAGATGTAACAATACCGGCTTCCTTCTCCAAAAACAAATTACCGGAGTCGGATCTGATTGTATTATCGGTAGAGAAATCAGGTGCTGTTTTTTTCGGAATGGAAGGAGAGGCTGATCGTGGCAAATTGCTGGATCAGATTGCTTCACGGTACAAGATCAGCTATACCGGTGCCGAAAAAAAGGAGTTTACCCGTATTCCGGAATTCGGAACAGCGATTTCGGATCTGAAGCCTTTGCTGAGAGCGACCAAGAGTGACCGGGGCAGAATGCAGAAAGGGATTCCGGTCGATTCGACCAACAATGAACTGAAAGAACTGGTAAAGCTGGCAAAATGGACGAATCCAAAAGCGGAAATCGCGATCAAAGCGGATCTGGATCTGGATTATCCGGTAGTGGAAACAATTATTTCGACCTTGCAGGAGCTGGATATCAACAAATTCAAGTTTGTGACCAGTTTGCAGGCTAAACCTGAATAAGACACGATATGGCGGAGTTAAATACAGATTCGGGTGGAGGCAGAAGGGGAGGTAAAGGAAGAAAACGGAATAACAGTGCGTCTACTAAAATAGACATGACACCTATGGTGGATCTGGCGTTTCTTCTGATTACCTTTTTTATGCTGACCACTTCCTTCAGTCAACCCCAGACGATGGAGGTAAACATGCCCGACAAAACAGACGATGACAGGAAAATGGAAATAAAGGAATCACGGACGATGACCGTGATTCTGGGGGAAGAAGATAAGGTATACTGGTACATGGGTTATCAGAATCCGGAAGTACAGGAAACGGACTTTTCAGATCAGGGAATACGCAGGGCAGTAGAGCAGAAAAGCGCTGTATTGAAAGAAGATCTGGTGGTCATTATTAAGCCGGGTAAAAAATCAAAATACAGAAACCTGGTCGATATGCTGGACGAGATTCATATAGCGAGGGGGAATGTTCGCTATTCGATTTCGTCTGTCAGCGACAGAGATCTGGAACTGATCAGAAACAAGTAATCAAATTGAAAAGCAATGCTATGACAGACAGACCTGATTTTGATTATATCGTATTTGAGGACAGAAATAAGGAGTATGGAGCTTTTCATCTGAGAAAATACTATAAAAACAGTGTATTGACGGGCTTTCTTGTGGCAGCGCTGGTATTTACTACCGGGTTGTCGGCGCCATTGATGTATACCCGCTATCTGGGCGGGAAGCCTGAGCAGTATGAAGACAAAGTGATTGTAGTAGATATGCTGGCCATTGAAGATCCTTTTGTTCCACCTCCACCACCGGAAGAAGAGGAAATTAAACAGCCGGAGAAGCCGGTCGAAACAGCAACGGTAAAAAATCTGGAACTGGAAGTAAAACCGGACGCGGAAGTGCAACATGAAGAAGTACCACCTACGGATGAAGAGCTTACGGATAAGCAGTCGGGTGCAGAAACAAAGGAGGGATCCGATATTGTACAGGTAGCGCCGGACCCTGTACCGGAACCAAAGCCCGAGCCTCCGAAAATTGAAACCTGGGCTCCGGAGATGCCCGAATTTCCGGGAGGGCCTTCTCAGCTGCTCAAATTTTTCAGCAACTATCTGGAATATACCGAACGGGCCGAGGCCGAAGGAATACAGGGAACCATCCGTGTCAGCTTTGTCGTCAATATTGACGGTACTATTACAGATGTAAAGATTGTAAAAGGGTTGGGGTACGGACTGGATGAGCAGGTGCTCAAAGCATTTAAAAGGATGCCCAAATGGAAACCCGCGCGCAAGGGAGGCAAGGCCGTGCCGCTGCGTATGGTATCACCGGTAGTGTTTACTCTGGAGGACAATTGATTTATGAGAAATTGCATAATTTTTATAGCATTTGCAGCCACTTCAATTCTTATGGCCGCATGCCGGTCAGTTTCCGAGCATAAGCAACCGGAGCTGAGTGGCAGAATCTCCGTTTCGGGAGCCTTTGCCCTTTATCCTCTGGTGGTAAAGTGGGGACAGGAATTTGAACGCTTGCATCCCGGAGTCAGAATTGATGTCAGTGCGGGAGGTGCGGGCAAGGGTATTGCTGATGCCTTGAGGGACAATGTGAATCTTGGTATGGTCTCAAGAGATGTGGCGCAGGAGGAGATCGATCAGGGAGCCTGGGGTATTACGGTGGCGAGAGACGCTGTATTGCCTACCGTCAGCGCGGCCAATCCTTATTTGAATACCATTCGGGAAAGGGGAGTATCGGCAGAGGAGTTTTACAAGATATGGGTCAGCGAGGAAATAAAAACCTGGGGAGACCTGTTGGGAAATGGTGCCACAGAAAGCATCAACCGCTACAAACGGTCCGATGCTTCCGGAGCGGCCGAAACCTGGGTCCATTATCTTGGCATGGGTCGTGATGACCTGGGAGGTATCGGTGTATTTGGTGATCCCGGACTGGCTTACGCGGTGAGCAATGACCGATTTGGTATCGGCTACAACAATATCGCTTATGCATATGATCTCCGGACGCAGCAACCTGTACAGGGACTGGCGGTGATCCCGATAGACCTCAATGCGGATGCTAAGCTGGATTCTTCCGAAAACTTCTATCATTCACACGCTAAACTGGTAGAAGCGATTGCCAATAGGCGTTATCCGTCGCCTCCGGGCAGAGAACTTTATTTTGTTTCCAACGGGCCGCCGAAAGATGCTCTGGTTGCGGAGTTTTTCAAATGGGTCCTTACCGATGGGCAGCAGTATGTACCCGAAATGGGCTATATACGCCTTTCATATCTCAAGACAGAAGCTGAGGTGGAGCTGATCAATTACTATCCGGCCTCGGCTCCCGGCAAGTGAGCTGTTTCGGGCGTGTAAAATCAAAAAAACAGGAACATGTGCAATCTCTAAACTATAAACAACTATGGCAATACGATTGGGTGATGTAGCTCCTGATTTTGTAGCGGAGACTACCGAGGGACGAATCAGTTTTCATCAATGGCTGGGAGACAGCTGGGGGATATTGTTTTCTCATCCCAAAGACTTTACGCCGGTATGTACTACCGAACTGGGTACAGTTGCCAGAATCAGGGACGAGTTTGATAAAAGAGATGTAAAAGTCCTCGCTATCAGTGTAGACCCGCTTGATGATCACCGGAGCTGGATAAAAGATATCAATGAAACACAGCACTGCGTGGTCAGCTATCCGCTTATAGCTGATCCGGAGCGTAAGATCGCCATCCTGTACGATATGATACATCCGGCAGCCAGCGAAAATGCTACGGTACGCTCAGTCTTTGTGATTGGTCCTGACAAAAAGGTCAGGCTGACGCTGACGTATCCGGCTTCTACCGGTCGTGATTTTAACGAAATTCTGAGAGTGATCGACTCCCTGCAACTGACTGCGAAATACAGCGTAGCTACTCCGGCCAACTGGCAGGAAGGACAGGATGTGATCATCGTGCCGGCAGTAAAAGATGAAGAAATTCCGGCCAGATTCCCTAAGGGAGTAACCCGGATCAAGCCGTATCTGCGCTATACGCCACAACCTGGCAGATAGCGTCGGAAAAGGAATTTGTTTGTATTTTTTAGTCTCGTATGAACGTTCCGTTTCATACTCGGTTTTTTCATACATATACGGTATCGCCATCCAAGACACGCGGCGGTACCGTTTTTTGTTCTGAACAACCCTCCAAGGGTTGTATTCGTTGTCAAACAACCCTTGGAGAGTTGTTCCCGTCGGAAAAAATGGAACCCGCAAGGTTTTTTATTAATGTCAAATAAGAAAACCTTGTGGGTTTGGTTAATGTCATTAAACGAGCTCTGATGTATTGGTAATATGTTTTGTTTGAGAAGTCAAATGGTTAATTGTTGGTCAATAGACCACAATGGCTAAAAAAGCATGTGCTTTGACACGTCTTCCGGCTTGTGGAGGGCAAAATCGCCTTGATACGTTTTTTGCTTCAGACTCTTTGAACATCAACGAGGAAGTCTGGTCATTCGACAACAAGAACAGATTCATTCGTTTGCCTGTGCCTCATAAGGTTCTTCATAATAATAATTCGTCCTTGATGGGGTTATTCTCCAGTGCTCCAGCATGATGGATTGACAATGTGTGGCTTCGCAGTTTCCGGTAACCTCCCATTGCATAACTGTACATTTGTCTGATATTCTTATACAGTCAGAATCAGATTCGGAGATCTGTTTCAGAATATTTTTCTCACATTCATTAAAGTGACGGGATGGGTCCAGTATGGTATAGATTACTGGTATAAAAATCAGCAGATAGCCATATTTCCGCCACTGAAAACGTGCAGCGTTTTTTAAAATATAAAGGGAAGTTATGCCCCAGGCCATGTAAAGCCCCAGAAGTACAGGTTGTAAAGTGTCCCTGCGTAAAATATAAGGACGGTAACTTCTGTATCCTCCCATGGGAAGCATGAACATGTATAACAGCGAAAATATCAGGATAAAGCCAAGAATATAAGATGTTTTGTTGATGACTATACTGTCTTTATGATTTTTCAACAGACTGAAGTTGATAAGGACTAAAAGAATGACAGGAAAGATTCCATTGCTAAAGGTGAGGAGCCCCAATCTTATTCCCGAAAAAAGCAACATATACCTTTCTGAAAGTGTTTTTTCACTCCATGTGTTTTCCAGATTATATGTGCCAATGTAGAAGGAATACAGAGATACAACAATGGCAAGGCTGAACGAAAACAGTAAAAACGGGTTTATCGAGAATAGGGATTTTTTTATACGTTCTGGTACAGAAACTCCTGTGTGGGCTGACCAGTTTTTTAGGAATAAGCATAAAATGGTTAAGGAACATACGACCAAAAGTACCGGTGGTGAAAGTGGTCCGTGGAAAGCAAGAATGAAAATGAATAAAGGCCAAAGCGCTTTTACCACGGGATGAAATTGAAAACGACCTGCGACGGCTGCTTTGTAGTAAGGGAAGAAAAAAATTAAAAGCAGCAGTGAGGGGAGGGCGTAAAAGAAGGTATAAGAAACGGACCGATCGATCACCCCCATATATTCATGAAATCCTGCAGCCTGGAAAAAAGGAGTAACCAGGACAGCGGCATAAATCGTGTTTTTATAATTTAGGCCAAACGGTAAGCTTATAAATGCTGCAAGCATGATAATTAAACCTGTTTGTATAAGAGATTTAGCTAATGCCGCAGATGAATAAAGGCTTTCCACAGGAGTCATGAATGTCTGTAACCACAGAGGAACCTTTCTGAAATAAACATATGTAAAGTAATGAGCAAAGTGACGGTTGGTGGCAGGGTACATTTCCTTTGTTTTCAGGACCTGAAACCCGAAAGGATCTTCAAGCACTTTTTTATACTCGTTGCTTGGAGCAACGAGACTAGAAAGATCTCCATCTATATTTGCGTGAAGGTGTTGGTTGTAAGAATAAATAGCATCTGAAATCAGGAAAACAATCAGTAATAACAAAGGCCAGCTGGACTTTATTCTCTGAATACTACGGATGGGGAAAATTGGCATTTATAAAAATTTGAGTTTTGCTGATAATAGAAGCTCTGTGAAGCAAGACTTTCTGTTTAACATCTTTTGACGCCAATATTAAAAAAGCTGTAGTTAATTTAAAAGAAAACTTGAGGAGGAAGATCATGGTAAGACTACCTCTTGTCTACGCAAGAATGCGGGCCTGATCATATTTAATTATATTATTGTATAAATAGTTAATAAAGGAAATTGGATTCTTAATGAATGATTATTGTAGATGCAATTCAATATACAATTACCGCTCCCAATGTCCTGAGTTCACTTAAAGGCAAGTTGCGGATGCCTGTAGCTGTTCCTGCTTGTGGAGTGGAAGAAAATCGATACAAGCTTTCACTGCGCCAAAAAATGTCTTGGATAAGTAGATATAAAAAATACACTGATACTATGTGCAATAGTTTGTAAGTCAGAATAGTATCGGGAAAATATATGCTAAAGAGGTAAGAAAGAAGATGTAAAATCTCTCCAAGGGCTACAGACGACGATAAAAACCTCTGGTGGGTTCTTTCAGTAAAGCTATTTCCAGCATAATTTTTTATATTTTGCTCCGGATACATGCTATTATGGACAGATTAATCAGTTTTTTCCACTCTATACAGCCGTTGTCGGATACCGAACAGGAAATGATGCGGGAGCAGTTATATATCGAGCATATACACAAGGGAGAGCGCTATTGCGAACAGCAGCGGGTCTGTACCAGACTGGGGTTTGTGTTGCAGGGAGTATTCAAGGTCGTACGTACTGATGCCAATGGGGATGAATTCATCCAGTATTTTACCAGTGAAGGCCATTTTGCCGTAGCGCTGGAAAGCTACAGTACCCAAACGCCTTCTGAAGAGTATGTAGAAGCCTTGACGGACTGTACGGTGGTGACGATCACCAGGAAGGCATATGAACGGTTTGAAAAGGAAATAATGAACTTTCCGGCCATCATCAGTCAGATCAAGGAGAAAGCGCTGATTGAGAAATACAGGATCAAAAGCGAAATGCTGACGGATGATGCGCAAACCAGATACAATAAGCTGGTACAGCGTCAGATGTCGGTCGTACAGCGGGTGCCACTTCATCAGATCGCTTCTTTTCTGGGTATAACCCAACATACGCTGAGCAGGTTGAGAGCTAAAAAATGATTTTGCCTTAAGGCAAAATTTTTTCCTTTTTATTCCCCGATCATTGCGGAAACTAAACAAAAAGGAAATGAATAAACTCAACAATAAGGTGGCTATAGTGACCGGGGCATCCAAAGGTATCGGGGCTGCTATCGCCCGGGAGATGGCTCAGCAAGGAGCGGCTGTGGTGGTTAATTACCTGAGCGATCAAAAAGGCGGAGAAGCGGTGGTGGAAGATATTATCAGAAACGGTGGCATGGCAGTCGCTGTTCAGGCCGATGTTTCGAAGGCAGCCGGTGTGAAAACGCTGTTTGAAGAAGCGAAAAAAGCTTTTGGCGCTCCGGATATTCTGGTCAATAATGCCGGAGTATATCGCTTTGAACCCATAGAGGTAGTCACAGAAGAAGAGTTTCATCGTCAGTTTGACCGGAATGTGCTGAGTGTGTTGCTGTGCATTCAGGAGGCATTGACGTATTTCAGTGAGAAGGGCGGAAGTATTATTACCATCAGTTCGGTGGCGAGTGTCAGGGCTACACCCATGTCGGCAGTCTATTCGGCCAGCAAAAGCGCGGTAGACTCTATGACACGCACCTTGTCCAAAGAGCTGGGAACAAAGAAAATCCGTATCAATTCCATACTGCCCGGTCCCACGCAGACAGAAGGTAATCAGGTCATCGGGACAGATGCCGAACAGTTTATCCTGGCCAATACGCCGATGGGCAGGGTAGGACAACCGGAAGATGTGGCGAGGCTCGCAGTTTTTCTGGCTTCAGACGATACTGCCTGGATTACAGGGCAGAAGATATGTGTTTCGGGCGGATTTGATTGAGGATACTGGAAGGAGCAGAATAAAACCTCCAGGGTTTGCAGATGATGAATAAGAACCTTGGAGGTTTAATAGAATTACTAGGAAGAGAGAGGGAAGTAACTTACAACTTCACCACTCTGATCTGCTTTTTACCGGACCGGATCAGATATACTCCGGCAGGCAGCTCTGCCATGGATATCTCTGAGACCTGCTGATAGCGTGCTACGGACATGCCCTGCGCATTGAATACTTCGATCTGGTTCATATGGGATTCGAATCGTAGTATATCTGTTACCGGGTTGGGGTATGCCTGAATAGTCAAATCCGTTGGACCTTTATGATTGATTATGCCAGTTATTGGGTCAAGTTTGTAGCGTACCATTCCATGATTTTGACGTAAATTGTCAAAATCTGTGTACACTGAACCATATGCGTAAAGTTTATTGTCGATAAAGAATAGGCCATTAGGAAAAAGTGTATCGATATGGGTGACATGGTTTATTAATTTCCAATTGTCACCATCAGAGGATTTATATACCTCACCAGCGCTTGCCGTTGACATGGCATACATGGTATCGCTTTTTACAATCATAATGGGGATATGGGAATACTTAAATGTCCAGTTGTTGTTATCCCATATGGCCATGTCGAAGAAATCATTGTTGATAGAGAAGCCCTCGGAAACGAATAGTTTATTGTTAAAGCTTTTGATATTCGTGTAAAAAGGGCTACTATAATAGGTCAATCCTGTAGAAACAGGTCTCCATGCGGCTCCGTCCCATCGGGCGATATTGTTTGCATCCTGACCTCCTGCCTGGCTAAACGTTCCTAATACAAATAGTTCTGAATTATGGACTTCCATTTTATTGCCCACCCCGTTGAGACCACTACCAACATTGCTCCATTCGCTTCCGTTCCATCGGGCAATATTGGATACGGAAATATCACCTGCTATAGTAATAGAGCCTGTAACATACAATTCGTCATTGTATTCGATAAAGAAACTGGCTTGCGGAGATACGCCTGTTCCGAGTGGGTGCCAGCTCACACCGTCCCAGCGGGCTATGCCGTTGATCGTATTGCCATCAATCTGGGTGAATGCTCCTGCTGCATACAATTCATTATTGAAAGTCCCCAGATGCAATACTTTCGAGTTGAATCTGCCAATTACATCAAAGCGATTTCCGTTGTATTGCATAACAGCGTTGGAAGTCCCGATGTATATTTCGCCATTTAGGGCGGTTGCGGAATATACAGTTGCCTGTAATTGATCGTCAAGTGGCTCCCAGGTCTGTCCATGAGAATACCTGGCTTGAACCAACAGAATAACTATAAAGCAGAGAATTAGCTGTTTCATGTGTCGGGAAATGGGATTGTTTAGTCGCTACAGTTTGGTGTTAAAGTTAGAAAGAATACGTTAAAATGAATTAAAAAAGCCATCCCGATACGTATCAGAATGGCTTTTAATTATGAATTCAGTGAGACACTCAGATCTACAGCGCTCTTTTCGTATTGAGTCTGGTCAGATCATCCAGTGTTTCTCTTTCCCGGATTACATAGGCCGTGTCTTTGTCCACCATTACCTCGGCCGGTTTGAGCGTGGCGTTGTAGTTGCTGGCCATGACCATACCGTAAGCACCTGCGGTAAATATGGCGATCAGATCACCTTTTTGTGCCGGTGGCAGGTAACGGTCTCTGGCCAGGTAGTCGCTCGATTCGCAAATCGGTCCTACGACATCGTATTTTACAAGATTCTCTGCTGAGTGACCGATGTTTCTGCCTTCATTTACATAGTGCTTTCTGTCTACCGGCCACATGAAGTGACTGGCTTCATACAGCGCGGGTCGGATCAGGTGGTGCATACCTGTGTCCACAATCGCAAATTTCTTGTCTCCGTTGTCTTTGATATAGACCACACTGGTGACAAGGATACCCGCGTTGCCGGTAATGGTTCTGCCGGGCTCCATAATGACCTGCATGCCTTTGTCCGCACGGGGTTTGAGCAATGGTACAATAACGGAAGCAAACTCCTCGAAAGAAGAAGATTTGCCTTTTTCATAGTCTGCGGAATATCCGCCACCAATATCAAAAATATCGATCGTATGGCCTTTTTTCTCAAGCTCGGTGATTAGTGCCAGGATCTTTTTTATCGCGATTTCATACGGCTGCGGACTGTAAATCGGAGAGCCGATATGAATATGTATACCCGACAGGCTCACATAAGGATCATTGCCGTAGGTTTCAAAAAACTCGATAGCCCGATCTATATCTACACCAAACTTGCTGCCTTTATAGCCGGTTTTGGTCTTGTCGTGTGTTTTTTCATCGACCACATCCGGAGTTACGCGAAGGGCGACTTTAATACGCTTGCCTTTTTGTCCGGCCAGTCGTGAGATGTTTTCAAACTCGGCTTCGCTTTCCACATTGAAGATACCGATCTCCTGATCCAGTGCGTAGGAAATCTCTTCGTCCGTTTTACCAATACCCGCGAATACGATTTTTTCGGAAGGCGTACCTGCTTTGCGGGCCAGATAAATCTCTCCGCCACTTACCGTATCGATACCCGAGCCAAGCTGTACAAGCTCGGAAATGATCTCGGTATTATTGCAGTTTTTGATCGAAAAGCAGATGAGCGGATTCAACGCTGAAAAAGCGGAATATAGCTTCTGGTAATGCTCCCTCACTGTATTGACACTGTATATATAGCATGGACTACCCGCACGCTTCACAATATCTTCTACCGGTACATTTTCACAATAAAGCTTATTATCAACATAGTTGAAGTAATCCATTGATGTCTTAGTTTATAGTATTTATGATACGATCATATCCATTCCTGATCGGAAACAGCTTTGCAGGTACCTGAGAGGTATTGTGCCTCTTCAATATTTTAATCAAGAAATAAACAGTACTGTGAGCCGGTAACCAGCGCAAAAGTAGAGGGAAAATACAAGAAAAACAAGAGAGGATCCGGGAGCCGGATGGTACCCATATGGTTTGGATTTTGTTTGCAATGTACTGAAAATGTTTGAAATATTTCGATACTATGGCATTGTCCAGGTGGGAAATAAATCTACAGGATAGTACATGGCCGGAGACAGTTGTCTGGGGTAAGATGGTCGTCTTGTAAATCGATTAGAAAGTTCTTTCAGAAAAAAATTAACTAAAAGTTTGTAATAATAAAAAAACAATCTACTTTTACTCTATAGGATTTATAGAGTAATTAAAATTATATCAGAAGCTCAGCATTTGTGTCCGGTTTTAGTCTTCCGCCAGAATATTGCCGGACGAATGCTGTTTCGTAAAAGTGCAAGAGGATGTCAACTAATGTCTTCCGGTCTGCGGGCCAGTTCTGATTGTATTGGTGGTTCATGCTGTCAGGATGTCTCTTCTGAAGAGAGGAAGACTTAGTTGATTCACACTGATTTTTGAAAATACCGAGGGTCCCGTGGCCGAGTGGCTAGGCAGGGGTCTGCAAAACCTTTCACGGTGGTTCGAATCCACCCGGAGACCTCGAAATATAATCGTATATAGTTGTAATTGTTAAACTTAAATTATCCATGAAATGAATATTACTGTTACAAAAGCCGTGAAAAAAAGCAATTTACAGGAAATCATTTTTTTATCTGACAGCACCGGCGCATGTTGCCGCTGTACTTTTTGCCAGGTATGACCAGTCGTACAGACAGGTCATAGGATCCGGTTGTCCGGGCGCGGCAGGCAATGAACCCGGCAGGTCGCTCTACATCTCTGGCAGCCGAATTTCTGAAACGAATCATTTGTATTTACCATCCTCTCCGTTGCCCGGGCGCGCAAGCATTTCCGGTCATTGTCCAATTGTTAATGTTTTTTATTCTTAAAAATAACCATGAAAAAAATTGCCGTTGAGGGATGGTTGTATATCCTTCGTAATATATGGATTAGTTCCGGCGCCAGGGTGTTGGGTAGTACGATTGTGACGCCTGCAAAATCCCGGCTGGATTATCGTTTTTTGTCTGTCCGGTTCGTCATCCTGGGGCTGTATATGGCAGCTACTCTGACGGCTGCAGGACAGACTACCCCGGAAAATCCGGAAAATGAAGAAGAGTCGGTTCCGACAGCGGAAGGTCAGACCGGGGAAGTTGTGCTGGAGGGTTTTGTCCGGGATTCGGTGTCCGGAGAAGTGCTTGCAGGTGCTATTATTGTGATTGAAGGTACAGATAAGGGAGCTTCTGCTGATGATATTGGGTGGTATAGAATTGAAACCAGCCAGTCGTTTCCACTTACGCTTTCGGTGTCCTATGGCGATTATCCGCCTCTCAGAATAACACTTGCTTCTCCGCCAACGCAGCCTCTGGACGTTACCTATCCTACTCCCACGGTTGATCTGGATCAGAAGATCGTAGTGGTAGGATACGGAACCCGTAAGCAGCAGGATCTGATCGGAGCAGTTTCGCAAATCAACCCTGAGGAGACCACCGATATCCCTGTAGCCAGTTTTGATGCCCAGATTCAGGGAAGAGCGCCCGGGGTACAGGTCAATTCCCAGAATGGTATTCCCGGTGATGCGGTGGTAGTACGTGTGCGGGGAGCAGGCTCCATCAACGCGAGCGCGGATCCTTTGTATATTATCGATGGAGTATTTGTCAATAACCAGAGTTTGTCGAGGGTCGACCTCGGAGGAAAAGCGACCTCTCCGCTGGCAGATATAAATCCGGCCGATATCGAAAGCATCGAAGTGCTGAAAGATGCCAGTTCTACTGCAATATATGGATCAAGAGGCGCCAACGGTGTAATTATTGTTACAACCAAAAGGGGAAAGTATGAGCAAAAGCCACGGGTTACTTTCAATACGCTTCAGGGACTTGCCTGGGCAGACCAAAACAGATTGTGGAAGCTGACAACAGGACAGGAACATGCCGAATTGGCCAATGAAGCCTGGGTCAATTCCGGTATTGATAACCCGGCGTTAAATCAAACCTGGGAAAACAGACCGTTCAGGCCGGTTGATGAAGTCATCAATGGCGTGCCGGGGCGCGGCAATCCGGAAGATCAGGCGACGTATGACCGTCTCAACGACTTGTTCAGGGTGGCCAGATTGCAGTCGTATGATCTCGGCGTGCAGGGAGGAGATAAAGACAGCCGTTACTACCTGGGAGGGAGCTACACCAGGCAGGAGGCAGTTATTCGTCCGGCTCATTTCGAACGGGCAAGCTTTAAGTTGAATTTTGAGCAAAAGCTCAATAAAAAACTGACGGTCGGAACGACCAATATCCTATCGTATGCTTTTCGTAATCAGGTTCGGGCAGGTACGGGTACCGGAACCGGAATTTTTCAGTCGGCGCTGCATACGCCAACGTATCAGCCCAAAAACAATCCGGATGGAACCCCTTCCCGACAAGCTCCTTTTGACAACCTGGAGATATTGCTCAACGATGTTGACATTCAGACCCGAAGCCTTCGTTACATCGGCAATATATACTCGCAATATGACGTAACCCCGCATCTGAAATTCAGGACTTCCTGGAGTCTGGATTACAACAACTATGATGAGTATGAGTATAATACTGCCCGAACCTTAAAAGGAGCTTCATCCAACGGTTACGCGTTTTCAGCCATTACACAGAACAGTGCCTGGATCAATGAGCAGACGCTGTTTTATAAGCGGACTTTCGGACTGGATCATACCTTTGGCGCATTGGTTGGTAATACTGTTCAGAGCAATGAACTGAAGTATACATCTGCCCAGGGTACAGGTTTCCCTAATAGCTCCTATACTCAGATCGGAGCAGCAGGTGTGAGAACTGCCGATCAGGGATGGACAAAGGCTAATCTGGCTTCTTATTTTTCCCGGCTGGATTATAACTATGCCGGAAAGTACTTTATCGAAGGTACTCTCCGTACAGACGGCTCATCCAAGTTTGGAGCAAACAACCGCTGGGGGCTTTTCCCTTCAATCGGGGCGGCATGGAGGGTAAAGAAAGAAAATTTCCTGGCAGCTTCCCGACTGATCAGTGATCTGAAGCTGCGAACGAGCTATGGTGTGCTGGGCAATCAGAATGGCATCAATGATTTTGCCGCACGGGGTCTTTGGGCTGGCGGAGTGAACTATCCCAATAGCCCGGGAAGCTCTGATCAGGCCGGTACTGCTCCGCAGCAACTGGCCAACCCGGACCTGAGGTGGGAAAAAACCAAACAGTTTGATGCCGGTCTGGACATTGGTTTCTACAAAGGACGTATTCAGGTAGCGACGGATGTTTATTACAAATATACGACGGATCTGCTGGTGCCTTTGCAGGTTCCGGCAGTCACCGGCTACAGTACCTATCTGGCCAACCAGGGAGAGCTTAGCAACAAGGGAATTGAGTTTGCGCTGAGCACAATCAATATAAAATCAAAAAGATTTCAGTGGAGAACCGACTTTAACATAGCCCGCAATATCAACAAAATCGAAAAGCTTGCTACTCCCTTTATATACGGATCCCGTGATATGATCCGGAATGAAGAAGGCTATGAGATGTATTCCTTCTGGCTGTATAAGCAATTGTATGTGGATCCTCAGACCGGAGAAGCGGTATTTGAAGATGTAAACGGAGACGGTCAGATTACTGTAGCAGACCGTCAGATAATGGGCTCGGCTAATCCTGACTTTTTCGGTGGTATTACCAATAACTTCAGGTACAGAAACTTTGATCTGAATATATTTTTCTCTTACCAGTATGGTAACAAGGTGGTCAGCTTTGACAGAATACTTAACGAAGGCGGTGGCACCAAAGATGGTAACCGGGCGATTTTTGCCTACAACCTGAACAGATGGCAGCAACCCGGTGATGTTACGGATGTACCACGGGTAACCAGTGTAGGAAACAACTATGGAATAGAGCAGAGCAGCCGTTTTCTGGAAGACGCGTCTTTTCTACGCTTAAAGTCTGTGAATCTTGGCTATACGTTTCCTGAGCATGTTGCCTCCCGGTTAAAGCTGGAAGGACTGCGGGTATATGTATTGGGAACAAATCTTTGGCTTCTTACAAAGTATATGGGACCAGATCCTGAGTCGGTTCATACTTCCGAACAAAATGCAAGGGGCATTGATGTGGGTACACCACCACAGCCGGTGTCCTTACAATTCGGATTAAATGTTACACTTTAAAAAAAAAATCAGACAGATATGAAATCTATATATATGTTTTCAGTGGGGTTGATTGCCGTTTTTTCCCTGTTGTCCTGCAAAAAATTTCTGGATGTGGAGCCTAAGGACCTTGCCTCTGATGAAGTCACTATCAGCGACAGAAAATCGGCAGAGACTGCCTTAAACGGAGCCTACCGGGCACTGGCTGCGGATCACTATTATGGTCGTACATTTCAATTTGCGATCTATCTGCAGGGGGGAGACCTTGGCTGGGGCGATTCCCGGACAGTAAACAGGGAGTTTATACAAAATAATGTACGGGCTGATAATGAAGAGGTCGCCAATGTATGGAGAGCCATCTACCGAACCATTAATCAGGCCAATCATATTATAGCAAAAGTGCCTTCTATCACATCAGATCCGGCGCTGACGCAGGAAGTGAAAGACAATATTACGGGACAGGCTTATTTTATCCGGGCGCTGGCGTATTTTGATCTGGTGAGGACCTGGGGTGGAGTGCAGGTTGTAACTTCCCCTACCAATAAGGTGGAAGATAAAGCCGGTATTTCAAGGAGCTCGCCGGAAGCTACTTATGGGCAGGTATTGGCAGATCTCATTCAGGCAGAAAACCTGCTGGAAGATAACACGAATCGCATCCGGGCTACTAGAAAGACGGTCAGAGCATTGAGAGCACGTTATCATCTGTATCGTAAAGAGTGGGGGCCGGCGGAGACATATGCTACCTATCTTATCAACGATGTCGCCAGCTATCCGCTGATAGCGCCTTATAGCTCATGGTTTGCCAATAATATAGTCGGTTCGCAGGAGTCTGTATTGGAGACTTCTTACAGCGCAGTGCAGTCCAACTCGCACAGAAACGCCTGGCAACCCACATCCAATGGTGGAATCAGAAGCTGGTTTCCTACCGATCATTTTGTCAGTCTTGTCACTGATCCGGACATCGCCGGTAACAGAAATACGCTGGTAGCACAGGCATCCAACGGTCAATGGTATGGTAACCTGTACTACCGAAATCCACCGGTCGACCCGTCATATATCCTTCGTATTGCCGAACAGTATCTGATCAGGGCGGAAGCCAGAGCGCAATCGGAAAACCCCGGAGGCGCTATCGATGACCTCAACGCTGTGCGCACCAGAGCGGGATTGCCTGGTACTTCTGCAACAACCAAAGAGGAAATACTACTGGCTATTGAAGAAGAAAGAAGATTTGAATTCGCTTTTGAACCTCATCGCTGGTTTGACCTCGTGCGCACCAACAGGTCGGGGGCAGTGCTGGGACTCACCGACCCAAACAGATGGGTGCTTCCTGTGCCTGTCAGTCAGATTATTATAGATCCGGCGCTGGTGCAGAACCCGGGTTACTAAAAAGAATAAGTATGCGAAAATATCACTTAAATAAACATTACCATTATGTCATTTTTTGAGAATCATGATTTGTTTTCCTCTGAATGGAAAAGTTATGAGAAAGTATTGCTGCGTTTTTTCTTTCTGTATTTCTTTATCCAGGTAGTGCCGCTGGACTGGAAATACTACGCGCAGCTATTGGCTATTGACTGGAGCAATCTGTATTATGGGGATCTTTTTAACCTGTCCAGATATTATCCAAGGTTCTTTTCCGGCGGCGATACCTATGCTAACTGGGTAATTGTCGCATTTATTGCGGCTGTAGGGGCGGCTGCCTGGGGCAAATACGAGAAAAATCTGAAGGCACATCCTGATTATGACAACCTGTATTACTGGTTGCGGGTAATTCTGCGTTATCGGCTGGCGCTGGGAGTCATTACCTATGGTTTTCTGAAAGTATTTTTGTTGCAGGCGCCTTATCCTTCATTGAGTAGTCTGAATACCAGTTATGGTGACTTTACTGCCTGGAAAATATTCTCTTTAAGTCTGGGCGCTGCTCCGATCTATGAGGTTTTTCTGGGAGTAGTGGAAGTCACTGCCGGAGTGCTGCTGCTATACCGGCAGACGGCTTCTGTCGGAGCTTTTATTATTCTTTGCTTTACAGGCAATGTATTTCTTTCCAATCTGGCTTATGAAGGCGGAGAAAGTATTTACAGCCTGTATCTGGTAGTGATCGCTTTATTCCTTTTTGCTTTCGACTTCAAAAGGTTGGTTCGTTTGCTTTCTCTGGAAAAATCGGCAGAACCCGGCCGCTTCAAACCCGACTTTTCCCTGAACTGGTTGAAAAATAACCGGTTTGCCCTGAAAGGTGGATTTATACTGGTATTTGTCGTCATCTTTGGTTTTCGTGCGTACAGCGGTCAGCAAAACAATCCGCACAATATACCGACCACGCCCGGACTGGCAGATGCAGCAGGCTTGTACAATGTGCAGGAATTTATCCTCAACAATGATACACTGGCTTTTTCCTATACAGATTCGGTACGATGGAAGGATGTAGTATTTGAACCGTGGGCGACAATCAGTGTGCGGAGCAAGCGCCCTGTCCGGCTGGATTCAACCGATTATGAACAGGTAGGGTACAGCGATGATGAAAAAAGCTATGAACTGGCAGGGACATCTGGCCGGCATTACTACAGCTACAAAGTTGACCGGAAAACCAATACGCTGTTTCTGAACAATAAAAACAAACATCATGCGGATGAAAAGCTGGTCCTGCGCTACACCCGTCCGGATTTGAATACCATCATACTCGAAGGGCTGAATGAGAAAAATGATTCGGTCAAAATAACGCTTGAGCGGAATCATAAAAAATACCTTTTGATCGAAGGCAGGAGAAAACCTCAGAAACTATAAGATATCTGTATTACTATAAAAAGAAACTATTTATGTCAGTGTCAGCTAAAAAAGATATCGAAGAACTGCATGTGCCTGCACAGTCGGTTCAGCAAAATAGCGCTGCTGCAAATAATGGATTTGCTGACTGGAGCGATTACCGGAAAATAGCGTTCAGGATTGCCTTTGTGTTTTTCCTGATTATGTGTATTCCGGGTACTCCGGGCTGGTACAAGCATCTTGTAAGCATTGACTGGACGAACATTCATTACAGAGATCTGTACGATATCTGTCGTTTTTCCAACTTTCAGTTTGTAAAAATGGGTCCGGAAGCGCGCTGGGGGATAGGTGGTTATAGCAATTGGGGCGTTACGCTGCTGGTAGCGATTGCCGTCGGGGCAATATGGTCTTTGCTGGACAGAAAATCCAACAACTATGAAAAACTCAATTATTGGCTTAGGGTTATTGTCCGGTATCGGGCAGCCCTTGGAATCATAGGTTTTGGTTTTACCAAATTGTTGCCGGTACAGATGCCTTATCCTTCACTCGGTCTTTTGAATACCGATCTGGGAGATTTTAGCGGTCAGAAGATTTTCTGGCTTTCTATCGGTATAGTACCCTGGTTTCAGATCTACACCGGTATTGTTGAAGTCCTGGCCGGTGTGCTCCTCTTATTCAGGAAAACCACCGCCTGGGGTGCCGCTTTGCTGCTGGGTACACTCGGGACCATAGCTGTGGTAAATATTGGCTATGACGGCGGAGTGCATGTATACGCTTCCTACTTTGTATTGCTGTCAGCGTTTTTGCTGGTGTATGATGTAAAGAAGATCTATGAGCTTCTGGTGCTTGAACGGGTAGTCAGACCGGTGCAAAGATATTATCCGGCCTTTAAGGAAAAATGGCAGGAGTATGCCCGTTGGGGTATTAAAGCCGGACTGATAGCAGTATTTGTGGTATGGTTCTTCTACCTGCAGCTGCTTAACTTCCTTTATGATCCGTACAAGCAGCCTTCTGCCAAGGGAGTTACTGCATTGAGGGGAAATTATCAGGTAACCTTGTTTAAGCTGAATAATGAGGAGATCCCTTATTCACCGCTGGATACAGTGCGCTGGCAGGAAGTGACTTTTGAAAAATGGTCTACGCTGACCTATAAGGTCAATAAGCCTGTTCAGCTGGATTTGTCCAATGGAGGTGGTGATCCGATGAGGGATATTAACCGGACGTTTGAAGTTTCAGGCGTAGGAGGAGGACGGAGAGTTTTTTACTATGAAGCGGATACGATTGGTAATGTGCTGTATCTGCAGGATAAGAATCTGGCTACGGTAGCTGCCGAAGTGGGGCCCGGTGGCATATGGGACAGGAGAGGAAGAAATCAGGCGGAAGAGAAGGATCCTGTCTATCCGGAAAACTGGATTCCGTCGGAGGCTCTGGCCAATATAGGCGACCCCGTATACAAGATCAATGCCAGGGTAGTCAATACAAGACGAATCCGGGCATTTGAATCCGAGAAGCCTGTGAAGGCAAGGAGAAAAATGGTGCTGAAGTATGATACCAGTGATGGTTCACGGATTGTACTGACCGGAACGGATGAAAACAGGGACTCTCTGTATGTGGTTCTGGACAGAATCGACAGGCCGTATGTCCTGTCGGAAAGTACGCTCGAAGCCGGATCCTATTGATACTTTAACCGAAGAAAATGATGCATGAGTCTATAGCAGAAGTAGGAAAAAATGGGGTAAACGTGTCTAAAGAGCCTGTTTACGCCGGGCTGGGAGAAGAAAAGGAGCCCGTATGGACCGGGTGGCAAAAATACCTTTTTCGCATAGCTTTGATTTTTTTTCTGGGCCTTGTGGTGCCAGTCAGTGCCAGGTGGTATTCATTCTTTTTCAATCTTGACTGGACCAATCTGCATTGCCGGGATTTTTACAATCTTACCAATTACCATCCCGATTTTATTGACGTCGGCTCCAGGCGGGGGATCGCGGGGTATGCGACCTGGGGGCTTATACTGGGTGTCTCCCTGGTGATTGCTTCTGTCTGGACTCTTCTGGACAGAAATACCAAAAACTACCGGGTGGCCTATTACTGGCTGCGTGTCATTGTCCGGTATCGGGCAGCACTGGGAATTATTGGTTTCGGGTTTTTGAAAATCTTTCCTGCACAGATGCCTTATCCTTCGCTGGGTATCCTCAACGGAGACTTTGGGGATATGACACAGCAGAAAATATACTGGATGTCTATTGCCGTTGTGCCGTGGTATCAGGCTTTTGGCGGCTTGCTTGAAATTGTAGCCGGGGTATTGCTGTTGTTCAGAAAAACCGTGGCCTGGGGAAGCGCTTTGCTGGTCGCCACACTGGGAGCTATTGTAGTGGTCAATATCGCTTACGACAATTCGCTGCATGCCTACGCTTCTTTGTTTGTAGTAGCAGGGCTGTTTCTGCTTTTACATGATTTCGGAAGTGTATATTCCCTGCTGGTAAAGGAAGAGTATACAATCCCCTTCCGGCATTACTATCCTGATTTTTCCATGGGGTGGAAAAAATACGTGCGGACAGGTATTAAATCTCTGCTGATCGGAGTATTTGTCGTCTGGGCATTTTACCTGGAATGGATCAATTTTATTTATGATCCGTACAAGCAGCCTTCGGTTAAAGGCGTTGCCGGACTGAGAGGAAACTATCAGGTCACCGAGTTCCGGATCAATAACGAAACCATTCCCTATTCACCGCTGGATAGCATACGATGGAGCGAAGTGACCTTCGAAAAATGGACCTCACTTTCGTTTAAAGTGAATAAATCCAATGAAATAGACCTTTCCAACGGTGGAGGCAGTCCGGCGCGTGATATCAACCGCACTACGGAAGTAGCCGGTCTGGCCGGAGGCCGGAGAGTTTTTCATTATCAGGCTGATACGATTAATAAAATATTGTATCTTCAGGATAAAAACATTGTGTCTCTGGTAGAGAAAAAGGATCTTAATGAGCGACGAAAGCCGGTACAGGCCAGGGATGCAATATATCCGGAAAACTGGATTCCGGCTGAAGCTAAAATCAATATCGGCGATGAATTGTACAAGATTGATCCGGGAGCTATGTCTGCAACCCGTATTCGTGAATTTCAGGAGCCTGATTATCTGAACCGAAAGAAAATGATACTGGCGTATCAGACAATTGACAAGGGGGCACGGGTCATACTTACAGGGACTGATGAAAACCGGGATTCCCTGTACATCGTGCTTGATCGTATCTACCGACCCTATACATTGTCTGGAAGCAATCTGGTGGCCGGAGATTACGAAGCTGAAAAGCGGGGGCTAAATCCTGTTATCAGACTCAAGCCAGATACGGATTAAAATAGTACGCAGGCACGATCTGTAGCAGATCAAAAAGAATCTGATTTATCAGAAGCCTGAAAACAAAATGTTTTGTATATGGACATTGGATATAAAATAATCCATGTACATATGCTTTCTCCGGTTATTGCCGTAGCTGGGGGATTATAGTAAGAAACAGAGATTATGAGTAAATACGATGCCATTGTTATCGGAGCCGGCCCCAACGGTCTTGCCGCGGCCATTACACTTCAGCAGGCCGGATTGTCTGTATTGCTGATTGAAGGAAGTGATAAACCGGGAGGAGGGTTGAGAACGGAGGAGCTCACCCTGCCGGGTTATTTGCACGACCGTTGCTCGGCTATTCATCCATTGGCAGCCTCTTCGCCTTTTTTTGCTCAACTGGGCCTGGACAAATACGGTCTGGAATTTATCTATCCGGAGGTAGCAGCGGCACATCCCTTTGATGACGGCACAGCAGCGGCTCTGACCGGTTCTGTGGAGGATACGGCCGGTCTGTTGGGAAAAGACAGCGAAGCCTACGTGAAACTTGTATCAGCGCTTGTAAATGATTGGAGTGTTATAGCTCCGGATGTACTGGGGCCTTTGAGTATTCCGTCTGAACCGCTGGCGATGCTGCGTTTTGGCTGGAAAGCTCTGCAATCTGCAACTCGTATCGCTGGTCGCTTCGAAACAAAAGAGGCCCGGGGATTGTGGGCGGGAATGGCAGGTCACTCTATTCTCCCTCTTGACAAACCGCTAACCTCTGCCATAGGACTAGTATTGATGGCACTGGCCCACTACCGGGGCTGGCCGATTCCCAAAGGAGGTTCGCAGGCGATTGCCCGGGCAATGCTGACCTGCTTTACGGAGCTTGGTGGTCATGTTCAGACAGGCTTTTATGTGCGTACGCTGAATGAGTTGCCACCTGCAAAAGCGTATCTGCTTGATGTTACCCCCAGGCAGATGCTGTCCATTGCCGGAGATTATTTTACACCATCCTACAGAAAACAATTGCAATCTTACCGTTACGGTATGGGAGTTTTCAAACTGGATTATGCGCTCGACGGGCCGGTTCCTTTCAGTGCCGAAATATGCCGGAAGGCAGGTACTGTACACCTTGGTAATACATTTGAAGAGATCGCATTGGCAGAACATCAGAGCCATACAGGCCGTCATCCGGAAAAGCCCTTTGTGCTGCTTGCCCAGCAGAGTCTCTTTGACCCGACACGTGCTCCGGATGGCAGGCATACGCTGTGGGCGTACTGTCATGTACCGCATGGTTCTACGGTCGATATGAGCGAAGCCATTGAGAAGCAGATTGAGCGTTTTGCTCCGGGTTTCCGTGACCGGATTATTGCCCGGCATACGACGAATACCCGGGAAATGGAAGCATACAATCCAAATTATGTTGGTGGTGACATAAACGGGGGAATAATCAGTCTGCGCCAGCTGTTTACCAGACCAACACTGCGAGTATCACCATACCGGACCTCTGTCAGGGGACTGTATTTCTGTTCATCGTCTACACCGCCCGGAGGGGGAGTGCACGGGATGTGCGGCTATCACGCGGCTGCCAGCGCGCTGAAAGATGAATTTGGCCTCAAAGAAAAACCACTTAACTAACTGAGAATTTATACTATAACTATGTCTGTTTATCAATCTGTTCAAAATATAGTCCGTGCCAGAATAACCATTCATGAAGACTGGATCGTGGTTATCCTGGCTTTCCTTATTATTCTGCTTACTCTTGCGGGCATACAGATACCTGCTCCGGTATATTCCTGGGAGACAGCCGGTGATTTGACCGTCAGGATTCTGACTGCGGACAATCTGCTGCGTATAGCGCTGCAGTTTTTGTTTACCAGTACTATAGCCGGTATTGCCGCACGACTCAATGGAAAATCCCTGCGCGATGTCTGGCAGGTATTTCCGCTGATCTATCTGATTTCACTGGTGGCGCTCCTACTTGCAGGCAATAGTCTCGTCAAAAACTGGAATCTGGAAGCAGTAATATTCAGTCTCAGCATAGGCTTGCTGATCAGCAATTGTTTTACCTTGCCCGTAAGGCTTCGGGAAGCCCTGACTACGGAGCTTTTTGTCAAGATCGGACTGGTGTTGCTGGGCACAGGGGTTATTTTTTCGGATATTCTCAAAGCCGGGGCTCTGGGGCTGATACAGGCGCTGGCGGTAGTGGTTTCGGTATGGTATTTTGCCTATTGGATATGTAAAAAGCTGAAGCTTGATGATGAGCTGACCATGATGATATCCAGTGCGGTATCCATTTGCGGTGTATCAGCAGCGATTGCTACCGCGGGGGCGATCAAAGGCAATCCGGCCAAGCTTTCCTATGTGATTTCACTGGTGTTGGTTACTGCAGTGCCCATGATGCTGTTTATGCCCTATATAGCCAACTATTTTCAGTTTCCGGAAGAGGTGACTGGTGCGTGGCTCGGTGGTAGCATTGATACGACCGGAGCAGTTGTTGCGTCTGGATCTCTGGTAGGAGAGACCGCTTTGAAAATCAGTACAATTGTTAAGTTCTCGCAGAATGTATTGCTGGGAATCGCTGCCTTTGCTATTAGTATTTACTGGACATACACAGGTAAGGGAGAGGAAAGCGGCCAGCTGGGTAAGCCGACCTGGCGTCTGATCTGGGAGCGTTTTCCCAAGTTTGTTATTGGATTTACAGCCGCCTCGCTTATTTTCTCTTTTGTGCTTAGCCCGGATACGGTATCGGTTGTGAAAGAAAGTCTGAAAAGTCTCCAGAATCTGTGGTTTGTACTGGCTTTTACCAGTATCGGACTGGAAACAAAATTCTCCGATCTGTTTAATGCAGATAGCAAAAAACCCTTATATGCCTTTTTACTGGCGCAGCTCTTCAATATTATCATTACGCTCGTGGTTGCTTTTATTCTTTTTACCTGAGTTTTTTGATGGGAATATTTTAGCAGAGGATTGGGAAGTAGCTATGTAAAATGGCCATTGAACGTTGGGTTACTTTTAGACCAAATCTATATCAATTATGTTCAATTCTTTTATATACAGAAGTATATGGGGGAGTGAATATTGCTTATATTTATCTTTTTAATAAACCAGGGCTTTATGGCAAAGAACAAAAAGATAACAGTACAGCAAGTGGATATTGTCCTTTATGAGGACAATAAGCAGGACTATATCTCCCTGACAGATATAGCGAGATACAAGGATACGGATCATACTGATAGCATTATCCAAAACTGGATGCGAAATCGCAACACAATAGAATTATTGGGTTTTTGGGAAACGATTTACAATCCCGATTTTAAACCCCTCGAATTCGAGGGGTTTAGAAAACAAGCGGGGCTAAACAGTTTTGTAATGACTCCCAAACGCTGGATTGAAAGTACCAAGGCCGTTGGTATTGTATCAAAATCCGGTAGGTACGGCGGTACTTTTGCACACAAAGACATTGCGTTGGAATTTGCTTCCTGGATTTCGATAGAATTTAAGTTGTTTGTTATCAAGGAATTTCAACGGCTGAAAGATGAAGAAAGCAACCATAATAAGTTAGAATGGAATCTGCAACGAACCATTTCTAAAATCAACTACCGCATTCATACTGATGCAATCAAAGACAATCTGATTCCAAATGAAATTACTAAACAACAAATCGTATTTGTCTACGCCAATGAAGCTGATTTGTTGAATGTAGCTCTCTTTGGAATGACAGCCAGAGAATGGCGGGAACAAAATCCTGATGCCAAAGGAAACATCCGGGATGAAGCTACTATTGAACAATTGGTAGTTTTGAGTAATATGGAAAGTATCAACGCATTGCTGATCGGAAAAGAATTACCACAATCCGAACGGTTGACAGAGCTAAATAAAGTAGCCATCGCACAGATGAAATCGCTGTTAGCAAATGACCGCCTCAAAAAAATGAAAAGGGGAGTTGAAGGAGAAAAATAGACTGCCTCACCAAAGGATGGTAATTGGAACTTTGACTCATTAAAACCCTCGAGATGAGCAAGACTCCCCAAGTGGATGCAGGACCTTGGAGTCAATTATTAAATGATTTAATAATATTGATATTTTTTTAAAACATTTACTCTACTATTTCTATAGATTAATTAGGAAGTTTAAAAAACAGCCTTTATCTTTGTATTAATTATTCGCGTTTACCGCCGATAATTTATAAAGAATAGGAGAGAGAGCAGGCTCTGTGACCCTATAGCAACCCTCAGTAAGACTGAAACTGGTGCTAAATCCTGCCCGGATTAATCAGGGAACTATAAATTAACCGACATTATGCAGATTCATTTCATATTTTACAAAATTGCCTCAGGTTGTTGTTGCTGAGTTAATACCCGCCTTCCCGATAGGATCGGGACAAACATACTTTATTTCCTGCCATTCATTCACTCAATAAATTGTAACCAACATGAATACTCAGATAGCAACACCATATATAGCCCTTACCGTGCAGCCGGCAAATGATCTTCGTGAACTGAATATATACGATTCATCCTATCAGCTTTCCACCCTCGAAAAGCAACTGGCTTACCTGGAAGGCGGATACAATGCACTTGCTGCCAAATCATTTCGTTCAGGTCGTTTTTCACTGATCAGACAGCTTGCGGAGAATAAGCCTTACCGGATACTTAGTTATGAGTCGCTTTCCGTGTGGGCGGAAGATCTTGCGGTTTATAAGCGATTTAATATAGAGATTATATATGCCGGTGAGTATGCGGAATCCTCAGTGAAGGAAATTGTCCGTGCTGAAAAAATAGACCTTATATATATCGCTTCAATAGGTTCGGACACACTGTCTGTGGAAAATCATGAGCGTATCATTTCTCAGGCTCATGCGGCATCAGTACGGGTTGTATTTGATAATACAACCGGAGGATTGGGCAGCATTGCGCGTCCTTTGACAAAACAGGCTGACTATGTACTGGTCAATACGGAAGAAAGCCTGTATGCCAAAACAGGTATCGGAGCGTATATTGCTGAAGGCCTGGTTCCTCATAATGTGAATGGATTGTCTTCATCTTCTTTGCTGGATCGTCTGAAGCAAAAGAGAGCGCATGTAAAAAAGCAGCCTTTTCTGATACCACTGGATGAGGAAGCCATCGCGGTACATCTTCAAAAGGAAGCAAAAGCACAGCAGATATATGCAAAAAATACCTTCACGCTGGCTAAGTGGCTCAATCAGGTAAGTGAAATAGCTGATGTAAATTATTCCGGACTTAAAACCAGCTTGTCTTTTGACAATGCGGAGGAAAGTCTTTTGGGCGGATATGGCTCAGTATTGAAGTTCAGGGTATATACCGCTTTTAGCCATAATCTGTTAAGATCATTCTTCATCGCTGGTCGTCCGGCTGGCTTGTATATCCATGCAGACAATGAACTGAAAGAGTTTAAAGTAATCATACGGTCGGAGCATAGTAACCAGATTCTTGGATATTTCGAGAGGGTATTTGCTCAGCTTACCGGTGAACTGGAATCCCGCCGGTTGCTTAAAAAGCGCTTGCAGCTGGAGGCGGCTGTACAGCAGCTTCTGCAATCTCATCTGAACTAATTCGTACTTTTTAAGCCGGATACAACTATGATTTTGGAAAATACATTTAAGACCGCTCAGGTGGACAATATACATCTCGAATACAGCGAACATGGCCAGGGGCAACCTGTGCTATTACTACACGGACTTTTGGGAAACCTGAGCAACTGGACAGAAACCATTGCTTATTTTGCGCAGAATTACAGAGTTATTGCCCCCAGATTACCAATTTATGACATATCGTTTAGAAAAGATGTTCTGAACGGACTCGCGGATTATGTACATGCGCTTGTAAAGCATCTGAGGTTGCAGGATATTGTTCTTGTTGGTAACTCTCTTGGCGGTCATCTGGCCATTCTTTACACACTGGCGCATCCGGACCGGGTAAAGCATCTGGTTCTGACAGGCAGCTCCGGGCTTTTTGAAAGCAATCTGGGAGTAAGCTATCCCAAGCGGGGTAATTTTGACTATATATCTGAAAAAGTACGTTACACCTTTTACAATCAGAATGTAGTATCCTCACAGCTGATCGATGATGTATATGCGGCGGTTAATGACCTGAGAAAGTCCATAGGTATACTAAAGGCGGCCAAGGCAGCCAACAGGCATCATGTTGGCAAAGACCTGGGTAAGATCACTACACCGACCTTACTGATCTGGGGCAAACAGGATAAAGTGACTCCGGTAGGAGTGGCCTATCAGTTTCTGGAAGCCCTTGGCGGAAAAATCGAGTTACATATCATCGATCACTGCGGCCATGCGCCCATGATGGAGCAACCGGATGAATTCAACCGGATTCTTAGTCAGTACCTTATCAGAACAAACGAAGAAACCTCAGCTGAAAATCAGGATCAGCGACAGATCGCCTGATCCGTTGCAGAGCAGGTATTATTCACTCAATTTTTTTCGGGTATGAACACGCTGCTGGTCGCATTGGCTCTGCCGGGTTTTCTGCTGCTCATGTGGCTGGAGTACCGTATTGCCAAATGGAAAGACAAAACCTATTTTCACTTCAATTCGTCTATTGCCAATATCAGTATTGGTATTGCAGAGCGCCTGTCAGAAGTATTTCTGGCAGGCGTCTTCTATGCTGTTTTTGATTATATCCACCGGAACTACGGACTTTTTGATATTTCTGCTTCCGTATTTACATACCTGGTACTTCTGATTGTTACCGATTTTCTCTGGTACTGGTATCATCGTTTTGGTCACGAAATCAATTTGTTCTGGGCTGCGCATATTGTGCATCATCAGAGTGAAGATTTTAACTTTACCGTTTCCGCACGGATAACTATGTTTCAGTCTTTTCTCCGGCTTTTTTTCTGGTCCCTGCTGCCACTGATTGGATTTTCTGCACCCATGGTTACGTTGGTTCTGCTGGCGCATGGTCTTTATCCTTTTTTCGTGCATACCAGACTGGTAGGCAAGCTGGGCTGGCTGGAATATCTCTTTGTTACCCCTTCGCATCATCGGGTGCATCATGCTTCCAATGAGCAGTATCTTGACAAAAATTACGGGAGCATATTCATCATCTGGGATAAATTATTCGGAACATTTGCCGAAGAAAAGGAGGAGCCTGTTTATGGTCTGACGGCACCGCTCCGTAGCCATAGCTTTTTGTGGCAGCATTTCCATTATTACCTCGAATTATGGGAAGCTGCAAAGGCAGAAAGACGATGGAAAGATAAGATCATGGTCTTTTTACGTCGACCGGATACTGTTCCGGAAGTTTTCAGAGAACGGCTCGAACAGAGGTTTTCTATTCAGAAAAACTCTGTCCGGCAAAGTATGGCAGTTAAGCCGAAGCTTAGAACATATGTAATTCTGCAAATTGCTTTGGTGCTGGGCTTGCTTTTTTTGCTCAGTCTTATCCATGATCGGCTTGCAACCGGTACACAGCTATGTCTGGTCTTATTCATTCTGCTTACGCTGATCAATAGTTGTGCGATCATAGAACAGCGCGTATGGATTATTTATCTTGAATATGCCCGGCTGATAGTCTGTTTTTTTATTATGGGCCAATACTATCAGCATACCTGGTTTTATCTTCTGGAACTGGGGGCATTTGTCTGGCTGCTGTATTATTTTCGTTTTTTCAGGAAAACGCTTATTTTATATATTTTCCGTCCGGGGCTTTCAGCCTGAAACTTAAAGAGAATTTTCATGAAGGATAAAAAACGAAAAATAGTACTGGCCGGAGGTTCAGGATATCTTGGAAGCAGGCTTATTGCTCATTATCGTGCAAAAGATCATGAGATTGTTGTGCTGACCAGAGGAGCGAGTGGGGTTCGTGATTCTGTACGCTACATTCATTGGGACAACTGCTCTCCGGGAGACTGGGGCGAAGAACTGGAAGGGGCTGACCTGATTATTAATATGGTAGGTAAATCAGTTGATTGTCGTTATACGGAGAAAAACAAGAAAGAAATCATCGAATCCAGAACGAATGCTACTACGGTGCTGGGAGAGACAATCAATAAGCTGG
Source organism: Bacteroidota bacterium (assembly GCA_023392125.1). Taxonomy (GTDB): domain Bacteria; phylum Bacteroidota; class Bacteroidia; order Cytophagales; family Cytophagaceae; genus SpSt-227. The sequence continues at coordinate 4,657 of JAEVZS010000025.1, read as the reverse complement.
AACAGCCACCCCGTTTGTGGCTGAATGCGGGTTCCGCCGCGATCTATGGTGATACCGGAAGTTCGCTGATAAACGAAAAAAGCCCCTTGGGAAGCGGTTTCTCTGCCGAAGTATGCAAACTATGGGAAGAAGCGTTCCGGTTAGCAGATACACCCCGGACCAGAAAGGTAGTATTACGTATCGGGCTGGTTTTTGACCGTAATGCCTGGGTGCTGCAACCATTTATAACAATGGCCCGCTATGGTGTGGGCGGCCGGATCGGCAATGGTAACCAATATGTAAGCTGGATTCATATCACAGATTTTTTGCAGGCGTTGGATAGGATAGATGATGATTCCGGTATAAATGGTGCCGTCAATATTGTGGCTCCGAATCCTGTCACTAACCGGGAGTTTATGCGTGCTATCCGGAAAGCAACCGGTATATACTATGGCCTCCCGACTCCTGCCTGGCTTCTGAAAACAGGAGGTTTGCTGATAGGCAAAGAAGCCGGCCTCGTTCTGGGCGGGCGCAGGGTAGTATCAGAAATCCTGGGAGAAAAACAGATGAATTTTCATTTTCCCACTATTCATGCGGCGATGAGACAGATTGTGGGGAGATAGTAATCATGTTTTAAATTGACAGAGATAGTCAACGATGTGCTATGATATTTTATTCATTGTCAGTTATTTTATAGTTATCTCAGGATAGTTGGATGACTTTGTTTACCCCCGCCTGTTCCAGAAAATAATCATCATGCGAAATAACCAGTAACGTACCTTTATACTCATTGGCAGCTGCTGTCAGGATTTCCATATTCTGTATATCCAGATTGTTGGTAGGTTCATCAAGTATCAGCAGATCAGGAGCCTGATTGCGGATAATCAGGCAGCATAGAATCAGGCGCATTTTCTCTCCGCCGCTTAGGGTATGGCAGGGTTTGTGCCAATAGGTTCCGGAAAACAGAAACCGGTTGAGCCGGATTTTTACATCATGTTCCTGAAGCTTGCCGTCATTAAAGGATTGGGCCTGTTCATAAACGGTAAGTTGCGGATCAATCAGAGAATATTCCTGATCAATGCAAGCCCAGGTATTGCCAGCTCTGAAAATTTCTCCGGCAGAGGGCTCCAGTCGGCCAATTATGAGATTAAGCAGTGTGGTTTTTCCGGAGCCGTTTGAGCCTGTGATGGCAAAACGATCTCCACTGGTTATTTGAAAGCTAAGCGATTGTTTCCATAGCACATCCACATCCTTGCTATAGCGGAAGTTGATTTCATGCGCGTTGATCAGTACTTTCCCTTTGTGAAGACCCGAATCATCAAAACCCAGCCTTATTTTATCAATATCCGGTAAAGAAGAGCGTAATTCACGAAGATCCCCCGATAGTTCACTGATTTTTTCCCCGTGGATTCCTTTTATTCGTCCGGTACTGCGCTCGGCATTATTTTTAAACGCGTTTTTTACAATAGTAGGCAAGCCTGCTTTATCCTGCTTCTTTTTACCACGGGCATCCAGCTTTTGCTGTCTTTCCATAGTTTCTCGTTCTTTCTCTCTGGCCTGTTTCAGCGCTTTTTCCTTGCTTTTAAGATCATGGTGCAGGGCATTTAACTCCATGCTCTTCTGTTCCGCATAGAAATCATAATTACCACCATATAGTGTGAGGCCGCGTTTGCTCAGTTCACATATTATTGAGAGCAGATTAAGCAGTTTCCGGTCATGACTTACTACAAGCAGTGTATCATTGGTTGATTGTATATAATCATAAAGCTGATCCCGGCTGCGAGCATCCAGGTGGTTGCTGGGCTCATCCAGTAATATCAGATCTGGTTGATGTATGCGGATACCTGCCAGCAGTACCTTGGTTTTTTGTCCGCCGCTGAGTGACTCCATGGGTGTGTTCAGATCAAGGCCATTCAGATTCCAGCCTGATAGCGCTTCCTGGCAGCGCTCTTCAAGATTCCAGTCGTTATTTAGTATATCCAGATTTTCTTCTGTTGCGTTGCCGTTCAATATTTCCTGCATCGCTTTGATTTTGTCGGAAACTTTTAGGGCTCCGGCAACAGTGATATCCTTATACGGATCCGTAATTTGTGGTACGTAGTACAAAGTACCGTCTACTTTCAATGTGCCTGAAACAGGAGCCAGGTCACCGGCGATAATTCTGAGAAGCGTGGATTTGCCGGAACCATTATTACCAATGAGACCGGTTTTGTCATAACGGTTGACAGTCAGTTGAAGATCGTCTACTAATAAATCCTTATCAGGATGGGTATATCGGAGATTCTGTAAAACAAGCATGTACTTCCTTTCTTTTCCAAAAATGAACAATCGCTGACGCAGATGAGCGTCCGGTTTTATATTCGAAAGAAAGTGAGTTTTACATACAGTAGTCCTGGATACTTTGCTTAGTAAGAATGCAAAGATAAGCAAAAAAGACTGAAAAAAGTTCGGTTGGCTTTGTTTATCATTCTGAATTACTCTGTCGGAAAGAGTATGTTCAATAAACAGGGTAAAGGAAGCTTTTAAGCTGGAAAAGTATCCATGGAATACTCCTTTGAAATATTCCATGGATAGAAGTGAAAATTAGCGGATAGCTATTTTTTTGCTGTAATAGGTGCCTTCGTGCTGAAAATTAACAATATAAATACCAGACTGCAATGAAGAAGCATTCAGAGTAGTAAGGTTGCCTTTTTCAGTGATTTTACGTTCACCGGTACTGCTTAAAATAGTTACTTCTGATACAGAAGAGGAGAATACAAGCTGATTGCCGGAAGCATACACATTGATCAGGTCAGAAGCATGGAGATCCTTTGTTGAAGTAACAGGATCATCGTACTCAAAAGTCAGGTTGTCCAATAGGAACACAGATTCTGCGCTAGCCTCCTCGTCAGATTCCGGATCTCTCAGGATGATTCCGAATGACAGTTCGGTTGGATTTTCTTCTGACAGATACTCCAGAGTAATTTCGAATTTTGTGTATTCACTTGTTCCCGATGTGATTTCCAGTTCTCCGTAAGCTATGGCTTTTGTTTCGTTTGCTATAAACAATTGCATGGAAATCTTATCCGAACCTCCCTGAGTAAATTTATAATAACCGGTTAATTTGACAGGCCTGCCAGTGAAAGGCAGGCTTTGAAGCGCTTCATCTTCGATAGCCGCTTCGATATCGTTGCCAATCATTACGGCATTTGAGACAGTGTTACCAAATATCTGTAGAGCAGTCATACGCATGGCATACGTTCCGTTGTGTGCATCGGTTGATTTGGTTATTGAAGGGGTTGGATTACAATATCCAAATCCGGTTCCTAGTGTATAATAATAGTTCATGACATCCGCAGTAATATAATCCGAGGGTGATTCAATATTTGGGCAGGGAGCGAGTGTAGACCAGTCTTCAAAATCTCCGTTAGGAAACTGGCTTTGTGCCGAAGAAGTAAGGATAGAAGCAAACAGAGCTCCTGAAATCAGTAGAGTTTTTTTCATATGTATTTATTGATGTAGAATGTTTTAATGGATTAAAATTAAGGGTGGTGCATGAAATAGAAAAGAAAAGTTGCATAAATACTTTAAGAAATGGTGGATGGTTGTGGTTGTCTGTGATGTTGAGACGCAGGAGTTTTTCGGCCACCGAAACCATATTTTATAATAGAGCTCTCTTTCCATAAGCTGAATGGAATAAAAAACAGTCCCGATTGATCTGTAACCTGCCCCGGGACTGTAAGAACCGGTTTATGGTACGATTATTTTTTCTGTGATATTGATCATTGTGATTAAACCGGATGATGTATATTCCTGACGGCAAGGTTGAAATATTCATAAAGTCAGCGAGAAAGCCCATGAAGGATAGAAAAACGTCCATATTCTCTGAATATGGACGTAGAAGACATTATTTACTTGCGAAACGCTTCCGTACACGTACGGCCGTTTTCTGTCACAATTTCGATATGATAAATACCCGGATAAAGTTGTTCTGTATCAACCTTTACCACATTCCTGTTTATTTGTCGCAGCTCGGGTGTATACTTGCGCCCGACAGGAGTAATCAGATGAACTTCTTTTATGACTTCGGATTCATCAATATGGATAGTCAGTTCGCTGTTGGCCGGATTGGGATAGAGCTGACGATATAAGGCAGAAGAGCGCAGTGAAGGTGGGGTTTCATTGATTACCGTGAATCGTACGGACAATGTATCAAGCAAAGAGCCTTGACCATTGGTTAAGGAGTAGGCATATCCTTTTACAGTATAGGCACCCACCGCCGGAGTCCATGAATTATAAATTCCGGAATTATCTCCCGTCATGGCATAGGGAGCCTGGCTTTCTATTCGTCGTTCTACCTCGTTCAGGTCAAATCGAATACTACCGACTGGTTGATTGACATTGGCTCGGATATTCAGATTGTCTCCCGTGACAGCCCGGTTGATAACAGCACTGTCCGGAATCGGATCAAAGCCGTTGACCGGAAGACTGGTATTAGTATTGATAAGAGTAAATCCTGTTATGTAAATCGTTCCGGGCGGCATAACATTAATGAAAACTGTATCCGTCCCTGTTGCCAGCGAATCATCATAGACTATAGCGACCAGGGTATAGCTTCCGATTACCGCAGTATGCCACCAGAAAGTATAAGGATCTGTGTATCCAGTGTGCACAAGGGTATTGTTGATCAGAAAAGCGA
>JAEVZS010000023.1 GCA_023392125.1 Bacteroidota bacterium | reverse complement strand
TGGCAGTAGGAACATCCGCGTCCGGAGCAAAGTTCCATAAGAAGCCTGTCGGATTTCCTGTGGAAGTATTAGTCACGGTAATCGGGCTGCCAAGGCATGCGTTGCTTACAGAAAAATCCGGAATCAGTTCCGGTCTTACGCTGATTTCCCAGTCGATGCTATCGGAAGTACATCCGTTTTCATCCCGTACTATGATGCTGACGATTGTATCACTGTTTACCGCAGGAATTGTCCATGTATTAGAATTTCTGAATGTTGCTCCGTTATCAAATGAATAGGCATTGGCAGCAGCTGGTACAAAAGGCGCATTGAACGCTACCGATATAGTGATATCTTCCCCGGCGCAAAGAGTATCCTTATCAGCAGAAACAGAAGCGGTAGGAACAGGGTTGACTGTAATGTCAATGGTATCGCTGTTTGTACAGCCGGAGGCATCTTCAGCGATTAAAACATAACGGGTAGATGATCCCGGAGTAATAGTAATATCGGAAATAGTGCCAAGTAACTGACCTGTAGTCAGGTCATACCACTGATAGGAGTCAGTACCTGATACAGAAAGCACTGTGCTTTCACCCTCACAAACAGTGGGCGGTGTTGCTGTACTATTTATAACAGGCAAAGGATTTATAGTAACTGTTTTAGTGGTGTCTACAGAACAAATCAGATTGTCCACGGAAAACGTAACCGATTGTGGGCCAGATGAAGAAAATACTACTTTGTGAGGTCCGGCTCCGGTTGCGGTGGAAGGTGAAGCATTGGTTCCGAAGTTCCAGCTATATGAATCGGGATTGCCTGATGAGTTGCCGGTAAACTCTATGGTATCTCCTATACACAAACCGGTAAAGCTGAAGTCGGGGATTGGTCTTTCAACTACCTCAATCTGAAGCATGGTATCGGCATCTCCACATGAAGAATTGTATACGTTAAGAATTACATCGTATGTGCCGGGTGCATCAAAAGTATGAGAGGTATGTTGAGTCGAAGCCGTGGTGCCATCTCCAAAACTCCAGCTAAATGATGAGCCGGATGGAAACGAGGAATGATTCGTAAAGCTGATGGTTTCTCCTGCGCATATTGTGTTCCGGTCTGCACTGAAATCAGCTTTTACGTCTAAAAAGGTTGCGGCATCAGGCAGATTATTCATATTGAATTCCAAAGTGAAGCCGGCGGGGTTTACTTCAAAGCCATCAATAAAAAGTATATAGGTTTTTCCTGAGTCAAGCTGTATTGCCGGGACCCAAGGGTTAATATTATCACATTGAGGAGTCCAGTTTGATGCATTTACCGAGGAAATTCCGGTGGGTGTACAATCCGGACTAAAATTACAGGCAACGACATTCGAAGCATTCAGATTACAGCCATTATTACTTTCAAAAAGTACGAAATCCCAATCGTTGTCATATGTTCCTCCAAAGGGAGTAATCTGCATCTCGAAGGAACCACTGCTGGCTGCTGTAAACTTATACCAGAAAGGAACAAATTCGTGTTTATTGATGCATGTGCCTAGTGATCTGATAATATTTTCGCCTCTGTCATAATTTGTCGGAATAACTTCCCGGATAGTCTGGTTGGTATTACATATTATGGAAGCTTCTCCGCAGTCAGGGGTACCAAATTGAGCAAATGCATCGGATTTCCCGAATACAAGAAGTATCGAAAAAATAAAAAGTGATTTTTGTATGATCTTGCTATCCCACACAGCTTTTAAAAGTTTTAAATGCCCAATATAAATAGTCCGGTTTTTATGTTGTCCGGGGAAAAGGCTCCTAGACTGTTTTATACGCCTGTTTATTTATTCTGGTTGTTTTTCATCGAAGTAATTCGCGCAATTATCTGTTAAAACAATTTAAGAAGCTGTTGTACTGTTTGTTGTGATGAGCGGACAGGAATAAAAAAAACCTGATACGAAATACTATCAGGTTTCCTGTTAAAAGTTGACTTAGGAAAGCCGGTTTTTATAATCGTCATATCCAAACTCTTTCACAAGTCTGAACTGATTGCTGCTATCCATAATGCCGATGTAAGGATGCGCTACACCATTGAAGGTGGTTGTTTTCACCATGGTATAATGAATCATATCATCGAAAATGACTCTGTCACCGATTTTTAATTCCTTATCAAAGCTCCAGTCCCCCATATAGTCGCCGGAAAGACAGCTGTTTCCTCCCATACGGTAGGTTGGCTTGCCCGCAACTTCGTCGGTAGCTCCGAGGATTCGGGGCTTATAGGGCATTTCAAGGCAGTCGGGCATATGCGCTGTGAAAGAAACATCGAGGATTGCTGTTTTAATCCCTTTGCGTTCTACTATATCCAGAACTGAGCTCACCAGCCAGCCGGTTCTCCAGGCAAACGCGCTTCCCGGTTCCAGAATGACCTGAACATCGTATTTTTGTCTGAAGCTTTTCAATAGCCTGATCAGATGACCGGTATCGTAGCCTTCCCGTGTCATAAGATGTCCGCCGCCCATATTCACCCATTTTACCTGTGAAAGATAGGGAGCAAAGCGTTCTTCAAAGGCTTGCAGTGTTTTTTCAAGATCATATGAAGAAGATTCGCATAATGCATGAAAATGTATGCCTTCAATTTCTTCCGGTAGAACCGGGGGCAATTGTTCTACTGTAATACCCAGCCGGGAACCGGGGGCGCAGGGATTGTACAACGTTGTTTCGACTTCAGAATATTCCGGATTGACCCGTAAACCAATGGATATTTTTTTCCCGGAGGCCTTTATCTGAGGCAGAAAATGACTGAACTGGCTTAGCGAGTTGAACGTAATATGCGAACTGTACCGGATTATTTCATGAAAATCTCTGTCTGAGAAACCGGGGGAATAAGTATGCGCTTCACTATGCATTTCCTCATAAGCAAGACGAGCTTCGCTGGCAGAACTTGCTGCTGCGCTGGTAATATATTCTCTGACAACAGGAAATGCGCTCCACATGGCAAAACCTTTGAATGCCAGAATTATTTCTACACCGGCCTCGTTTCTGACGTGCTTGATCAGCTCAAGATTTTTTCTCAGCAATGTTTCATCAAGAAGATAGCAGGGAGATGGTACTTTATTGAAATCGGTATGCATGAAATAATATAATATAGCGGGAAATACTGGTATGTTAGCTTTTAAAAGTAAAAGCGAGCTATTTGCTCGCTTTACTATAGTGAAATTTTACAACTCAAGGTCGCCGCCATGGATTTCGTGCCATGGTAAACCATCCTTGGCGAGCTGCTCAAGGAACGGATCCGGATCAAACTCTTCTACGTTGATAACTCCCGGTTTTTTCCATAATCCCTTCATAAACATCATGGCTCCGACCATTGCCGGAACTCCGGTTGTATAGCTTACAGCCTGTGTGCCGGTTTCTCTGTAAGCTTCTTCGTGATCGCAGTTGTTATATATGTAATAGGTTTTTTCTTTACCATCCTTTATGCCGCGTATCCGGCAACCTATAGAGGTTTTTCCCTTATAGTTTTCCCCAAGATCTCCCGGGTTGGGCAATACAGCCTTCAGGAACTGGATAGGAACTATTTCAACTCCCTCGTAATTGATAGGCTCTATGCCAGCCATCCCGATGTTTTGAATTACCCTCAGGTGAGTTAAATATTCCTGACCAAATGTCATCCAGAATCGTGCTCTTTTCAGGGTAGGAAAGTTCTTTACCAGTGATTCCAGTTCCTCATGATAGATAAGGTAGGATTCTTTGGGGCCTATCTCCGGATAATTCAGAGGCTTATGGATTTCATGAGGCTGGGTTTCAACCCATTTACCGTTTTCCCAGTATTTCCCTTTTTGGGTTACCTCACGGATATTGATTTCCGGATTGAAGTTGGTTGCGAAAGCTTTGCCGTGATCGCCGGCGTTACAATCAACAATATCCAGATAATGAATTTCATCGAAGTGATGTTTCGCTGCATAAGCAGTGAAGATATTCGTTACGCCAGGATCAAATCCGCAACCAAGAATAGCGGTCAGACCGGCTTTTTCGAATTTCTCCTGATAGGCCCATTGCCATTTGTATTCAAACTTGGCTTCCTCTTTTGGCTCGTAGTTGGCAGTATCAAGATAGTGCACACCTGTTTCAAGGCAGGCATCCATGATCGTAAGGTCCTGATAAGGTAAGGCTACATTGATCACCAGCTCCGGTCCGAAGGATCGGATTAATTTTACCAGTTCCGGAACATTTTCCGCATCGACAGCCGCAGTTTTTATTCTGTCTCCACCCACGGCCTTTGCGATTGCGTCACATTTTGACTTGGTTCTGCTGGCAAGCATAATGTCAGAAAAGACTTCAGGATGAGCAGCCACCTTGTGGGCTACCACGGTGCCAACGCCGCCCGCTCCTATGATCAAAACTTTTCCCATGTTTCGTCTTTTAACCTCAATAAAATTTAAACTTTCCTTTAAGTATATAGATAAGTAATATGATCGGACAAAGTTAGGGATTCGATTGGATTTTTATGGAAAAACTACTTTTAAAAAATTGTGAAATAAAAAAAATCCCGAGCCGGATGTATAAATTGCCGGAGCAGGGGCTGAATTTACTGATCCGGGTCGGTTAATATGTTGTCAAGTGTCTTTGTTTCAATAATATATCGCTCTCCGATGTCATAGGTTTTTGGTGTACGCATAAATGGCATCAGGCCAAGTACAAAACTGACAACACCAAGTCCGCGTCCGGTCCAGTGACTTGCTCCTACATTGGGCCCTTCCAGTATAAAATAGGCTCCGTTGATCATAAAAAGAGCGCCCAGGGCATAAGACACGTACTGAGCCTTTGATGCTTTACGAATAACCTGTAAATCCCTTAGGGGGATGGACACCGTTTCAGGTTCTTCTTCATCAACCAACAGCAATGTTACTGAGGAAGATTCAATTTTTTCGATCTTGCCCCGGTGAAATACCGAATCACCGGAGGCAATGAACAGGAAATTATTTCCCGGCTTGAAAACTCTGATCCGGGATTTTTGAGTGTCTTTAATAATTAGCTGATCCTGAGCTGACAGATATAGTGATCCTGAGCACAAAGCAATGATAATGGCAAGGCTTTTAATCGTCATTCAGTAGTGCGTAATATTGATTGTATTTTTTAAAACGGTTTCCGGCTAACGTCAAAGTTTTCCAGATAGTCAGCTACTTTCCGGACAAACATTCCGCCCAATGCACCATCGATTACTCTGTGATCATATGAATGTGATAAGAACATCATATGTCTGATGCCAAGGGTATCGCCTTGCGGAGTCTCAATAACCGCAGGCTTTTTCTGAACGGCACCAAGGGCCAGAATAGCAGCCTGTGGCTGTACAATAATCGGTGTGCCCATTACATTGCCAAATGATCCGACGTTGGATACTGTATATGTTCCACCGGACAGGTCATCAGGCGTTAATTTGTTGGCACGGGCTCTTTTTGCCAGATCATTGACCTGTCGGGTAAGGCCCAGCAGGTTTAACCGGTCCGCATTTTTAATAACGGGAACAATCAGATTATTATTGGGCAGCGCAACAGCTATCCCGATATTTATATCTTTTTTCAGAATAATTTTGTCACCGTCTACGCTGATATTTACAAAAGGATAATCTTTCAGGCTTTTAATAACCGCTTCGATGAAAATAGGCGTATAGGTCAGCGCCAGATTTTCCTTTTCCATCAGCTGATTTTTCCATTTGTTTCTCCAGTGTACAATATTGGTTACATCAGCCTCGACAAATGAGGTGACATGGGGAGAGATGCGCTTGCTTTCAACCATGCGTTCCGCAATCATTTTACGCATCCGGTCCATCTCAATGATTTCGACATTGCCGTTTGCGGATCTGGCAGGCTTGACCGAAACATCGTCAGGTTTTGATGCGGAACGATCCGCTACATATTGAAGAATATCGTTTTTGGTAACCCGGTTATCCTTGCCGGAGCCTTCGATCCGGTCCAGCTCACTGCGGGAAATATTCTCGGTTTGCGCAATGTTTAGCACGAGAGGTGAATAAAATCTGCCGGAACCGGAGTGCTTGGGCTTGTCTGATGCCTGATGACTCCCTGCATCTTTAACGGACTGAAACGATTCATTCTTATCAGGCGCTTTTTTTACTTCTTCAGAAATTCCGGAATCCTTTTTTTCATCAGGCGCACTTTTTTTCTCCGTTTGAGCATCCTGCTCGGTTTCGATAATGGCTATAGGTCTGCCTACCTGTACAACATCTCCTTTCTTCGCGAGAATCTCTTTTATAATTCCGCCCTGAATAGCAGGTACCTCTGTGTCAACCTTGTCGGTTGCAACTTCCAGCACTGATTCATCCTGTTCAATCTTATCGCCAACATTCTTTAACCAGTTGAGGATTGTTCCTTCCATTACACTTTCACCCATTTTGGGCATAACCATCTCTACTAGAGCCATATTAATTGAATTTTATGAAGGTCTCACTGTTGCAAAATTAAGTTTTTTGCCATTTTGTTCAACTGTTTTGTGTTAATCTTTGTATTAAAAGCCCAAATATGGCTGCTACAGTCTGTTGTATATTTGACTCTCTTGTTCCGATCAGATTTAATTTTTTTGTTACTACCCCGGTTGCATCGGCACAGGCAATCCATACCGTACCTACTGGTTTTTCCGGCGAACCTCCACCGGGCCCGGCAATGCCACTGGAGCTCAGGCCTATGCTGGTGCCAAGTCGCTGGCGTACTCCCTGAGCCATTTCAATGACGGTTTGTTCACTCACAGCCCCGTATTCAGATAGCGTAGACGCTTGCACATCAAGCATGCTTATTTTTACTCCATTCTGGTATGCAACTATGCTGCCCCATAAATAAGCAGAGCTGCCGGCAACAGAGGTGAGAGCAGCAGCAATAGCGCCGCCGGTACAGCTTTCAGCTGTTGATATTGTCAGATGATTCTGGAGTAGCAGCTGGCCTACAGCTTCGGGAAGGCTTACATCGTTGTAGGCATATATGTATTTGCTGATCAGCGGGCGGAGTCGACTAACCTGATTTGCCAGCTCCACCCGGTTTTTGTCTTCATCCGTACCACTTATGGATAGCCGAAGAGTGACTTCTCCTACCGAAGGGAGGTATGCCAGCTGAACAGAGGGCGGAAGGTCTTGCTCCCACACGGCGATTTTCTCTGCCAGAATAGATTCGCCTATTCCTGTCGTTTTAATGAGCTGATGAGTGATGATACGGGTATAGAACCTGTTCTTTAGCCGTGGAATAATCTGCTCCTGCATCAGAAGCTTCATTTCGTAAGGGACACCGGGCAGGCTGACAAATACCTGATTATTTTCTTCAAACCACATACCGGGAGCAGTACCATAGTGATTGGGTATATACGTGCAGTTTTCCGGCAACCATGCCTGGCGGTAATTAAGCTCAGTAAGCGGTTTTCCGCGCTTTTCAAAAAATAGTTTTACCTGTTCGAGCGCCTCAGGAAAGAGCTTTAAAGGACGATTGTAAAATATCTCCAGCGCATTTTTGGTTTTATCATCGTTGGTCGGACCTATTCCTCCCGTGATTATTGCCACAGAAACGCTGTTTTTGACGATATTCAATGCTTCCAGAATAGATTCCGTCTGATCACCGACAGATATGATTTGGGTTACAGAAAAGCCTTGTTCGGAAAGCAGATTGGCTATATAAGCAGAATTGGTATCTGTAATATGTCCATATAAAATTTCATCACCGACAGTTATTATGGCTGCTTTGGTTTCTGTATTCATATCAGGAAAATAGTAAACATTGACGGAGTTCTAATTATTGCTTGATGAAGGTCCTGCTGTACTGAGCTGCTCCGGTAGTTACAATTATCAGATATGTACCGGAAGGCAAGGATTGAATATTGATTTCTTTTGATTTGAACTGTCCGGTCACGGCTCTTACTTCAGTGCCGGTTGCTGATAAGATACGGATATTTTTTTCTTTATAATCTGCTCCAAAATCCAGATGGATGTATTCACCGGCAGGCACAGGAAATACGCTGAAATTCCCACCGGATACATTCGGTGTTGAAGTTAAGATTTCATATATGACAGGGTAGAGTATGGATTTGCTTTGACTGCACCCGTATTCGCTGGTAAGAGTTAATTTTATAACTACTGTGTCCGGCTCATAAAAATGATGAATAAATGTACCGGTATTATCGTGGACGCTATCGTCTATTTCCCATTTATGGATCAAAGATGGAGCATTATCCGAAGTTATTTCGGCAAAGGACTGATTTTTCAGATTTAAAACATCAGGCAGCACCGTAAAATCCGGTACGGGTTTTTCATGGAAAAAGATCGAAGCTACAGCTGTATCACTTTCAAAAAGACTGTCAGTATTAGTGATAAATATAGTTTTCGGATCATATACATTTTTTAAATGTAAAATACTGTCGGAGCTTGAGTAATGTTCATGCCGGAACGAAAACCTTTTTCCGTTTCCGGGTCGAATGGTCAGCTCAACCGTATCGCCCAGGCAAAAATGATAGTTCTCTGTTTGGGGAGTCGGTCCTGTATTAAATGATCTGTATTGGATAACAGCTTTTTCTGCACTTTTCAGAAGGTCTTCCAGTGAGGTGCTTCCATGAAAGGCAAATGCCAGCTTCCTTGTTTCTCCCGGACGAAGACCATGGATTATAGCTCCGGTCAGGTGAGAAACATCGGAACTGTCCGGATGACCGCCGGCGGTAGTTTTGGACACACCGTTTTTCATGCAGAGAAATTTCTCCCGGGGAGTAAATCCGTCATTGGGATTGATATTGCCAGGCAGGTGGCGACGGTGATCCATAGCAAAATATGCAGGTGCTTCATTAGTCAGGAGACTGATCCCTGCATATAAGCCGTCGGGCTTGGGATCGTAGACATATCCGAGCTTGTACCGGTCTGCCCAGTTTGCCATGTTTTGATCGGACTCATTAATATCCCAGTCTGCAAATATGCCCGCATACAGCGTATCAATTGTTTGTTCGCCGGTATTTGTCAGATTGTATTCAATAATATGAAACGTGGACTTATCTTCTGTCAGCCAGCTGTAGCTGTTCTGAACAATGTCGATTCCGATAGGATTCTTCGCGTTCTGATCGGAAAAACGGCTTTGCGTCTGAAGGTCCGCTACAGAAGAGTGTATATACTGAATGCTGTTTAAGGTCTTAAAATCCTGCTTTATTATAAAATCGAATTCTCTTACGCAATCCGATACAGTGGAATCATTGATGGCAAGCACCAGCCCGGCTTCATACAGGAGCGGGGTATCATTGAAGCTGAAACCATCTCCTATTGAGGAATTATTATCAACATAGCCAATTCGACCTGTGCTGCTTACTGTTACCCCGGTTGCTTCGGTTCTTACGGTAATCCACGAAGGGTTTAACGTATGCTCGATGTATTGATAGTCATAATAATCATTATCCTCAAATTGTATTCTGAACGTAAGAGGAAGATCCGTGCCCGGATTCGATTTCAGAACCAGCAGAAATGGATTATCATGATTGTTTTTTTTCCCCATAGTAGGGATGGAACCGGGGGAATAGGAGTCCTGAAGTATTTCAACATAGGGAGATTCGGAGGAAAGAGTGGCTTTGCACGCCGGTGAAGTAGGAGCAAGGTAATTGGTTACACTGATAAAAAGCTTTACCGTATCGCCGGAATAGACAAAATTTCCATGCTCATTGCTGAGGGAGGAGGTTGTAATACGGACAGAGGGAATATTCTGTGCAGTAAGCGCTTTGTACATATTCAGCCGGCGTCCGATTTTTTCTTTGTAAGCGCTGTTTTCCGGAAATGTATCAATAACATCTCCGGTTACGCGTAAGCGTTCCATAACCTGAAGGGCTGACAGGTTCGGAAACTTTGCGCGGACAAGTCCGGCAGCCCCGGCTACCTGCGGAGCTGCATTGGATGAACCGGAGGTCCTGGAATAGGAGCCATTGTTGGAAGTGCTGTATACAGCTCTGCCCTGTGCGCAAAGATCGACCGTATGATGATAGGTTGCTGTGGTATGCTTTATATCAATATGACGATTGTGTTCCGGCGAAAATACGGTATCGCAGGAAGCTACCGATAGCACATTGTTGTATGAGGCCGGATAAAAGGCTTCGTTTTTACCTGAATTGCCTGCCGCAGCAACAACAACTACATTGTATTCCAGAACTACATAATCAATGATATCCTGTGCCATTCGGGAAAAGCTGCCGGTCCGCCCCCAGCTGAGATTCACCACTCCGCAACCTTGATAGGCGGCATAGACCAGGGCGTGATAACCATAACCAATTGATCCGCCCAAAGAGTCGGCAGAAGCTTTGATGGGCATATATTTGCATTTATAGCCGGTACCGGCAGTTCCGGTACCGTTGTTGGTAGTGGCAGAGGATATGCCGGCTACTATGGTGCCATGCTCATGTCCTTTGGCATCGGGATCGTTGTCGTTGTCTCCGAAATCCCAGCCGTTGATATTGTCGATATAGCCGTCATTGTCATCATCTACACCCGGGATTCCGCGGGCTTCAGCAATATTGTATTTCAGATTATCTTTTAAGTCTTCGTGCTTGTATCTCACTCCTGTGTCTATAATGCCGATCACAATATTGGTATCTCCCTGAGATTCTCCCCAGGCATCAAAGGCCTGATACCGCTCCAGGTAAAATAAGTCCTTCCCGTTCTGTACCGCAGGATCATCGGGTATGACAAGAACTTCATCAAGGTAGTATGGCTCTGCATAATCGGTGTAGAAAGAGTTGTCCAGTTTCCTTACAATTTCATGTACAGAAAGGGGACCAGTATATGTTATTTTGTAAATAGAAGCGATGTTTGGGGTATTACTGTTTTTTCTCGGGCTTTTGATAAATCCTCTGAAAAAAGGTTCGATCCGGAGAACTTCGATATCCAGTCCCTGAAAAACAGAAGAGCCTGCGGTAAGGGGAGTAAATAACTCTTCCCCCCTGGCATTTAGTTTCAATACAAAACATCCGGGCTCATAATTGTCTGCCTGTAAGCTGTTCTGCTTTATTGAGGAAGGTGAACCGGTTGCAGGCTGACATTGGCCAACGGCAACAAAAAAATACATTAAAAAAAATAGTAATATCGTAAGTCTGGACCGTCTCGGCATATCAGGAATCGGATTATGTGTCATAAAAGTAAAAAACTTACAGGTGTTATGCAGGTTGAAATTTTGCTCAAGTTAACATTTTTTTCTTTTTTGGGTTCTGAATATCAAACAGCGAATACAGGAATCCCTGATAATTGCGGCATTTTAGGTTCTATTTTTATTGCAAAAAACACATTCTCACATGCGTCATACTTATAATTTAGGAGTAATCGGGAACTGCGGATATATGGCTCATATAGATGCAAACGCCAATGTGGTATGGTTGTGCTGGCCACAATTTGACAGCAGCTTTATTTTCGGAAGTTTAATGGACGATGAGAAAGGTGGCGAGTTTTCGATAACTCCTAATGGAGAAAAGTATACATCCAGCCAGGAATATATCGAAAATACCAATATCCTTTCCACTACGTTCGAAAGTGAAGAAGGAACTTTCAGGGTTATTGATATAGCACCCCGGTTTTTTCAATATGAGCGCTATTATAAGCCGTCCATGCTTATACGTAAAATAGAGCCTGTTGCCGGGTCCCCGAGAGTAAAAGTGCGCTGTCATCCGGTCGGACAGTATGGAGAACTTGTTCCGGAAATATATCAGGGAAGCAGTCATATACGCTACATGGGACTGGAGCAGCAGCTTCGGCTAACAACGAATATACCTCTCAATTTCATTATTGATGAAACGGGTTTTGTGCTCAATGAGCCTAAATATCTGGTGCTTACATATGGTATTCCTCTGGAAGCGCCCCTTGAGGAAACAGCGGAAGATTTTTACAGAAAGACGTTGAAATACTGGCAGAACTGGGTGAAAAGCACCAGCATCGGCAGCTTTTACCAGGAGCAGGTAATACGCTCTGCTCTGTGCCTCAAAATTCATCAGTTTGAAGATACAGGAGCCATTATTGCCGCAGGTACTACGAGCCTTCCCGAAGCTCCGGGCAGTGGAAGAAACTGGGACTACCGGTATTGCTGGCTGCGGGATACGTACTATATTCTGAATGCCTTTCAGAATGTAGGCCACTTTGAAGAGCTGGAACGTTATTTTCATTTTATCGAAAATATAACCATTAATGAGGAAGACCGATATCAGCCTTTATACTCCATCACGGGAAAGAAAAAGCTTGAAGAAATCATCGTTCCTCTGAAAGGATATAAAAATAAAAATGCCCCGGTCAGGGTTGGCAATGATGCATATACACATATTCAGAATGATGTATATGGTCAGGTGCTTGTTGCCTTGCTGCCTCTATATGTGGATGTGCGCTTTGCCGAAGGTGGAAAATATTATTCAGAACGCCTGATTAATCATACCCTTAAAAAAATAGAAGATACGCTTGATGAACCGGATGCCGGGCTTTGGGAATTCAGAAATATTGCACAGCAGCATTGCTATACCTTTTTATTTCATTGGGCAGGAGCGTCTTCTGCCTACAAGATTGGAAAGTATTTCAATAATAAAAATATAATGGAAAAGGCCGAATATCTGATTAAGAAATCGGCCGAAAAGATTGAAGCCTGCTATGATGAAGAGCGTGGAGTATATACTCAGGCAATCGGAACCAGTAATCTGGATGCATCTACTCTGCAGCTTATAACAATGAACTATCTGGAAGCCGGTTCGGAAAGGGCAAAGAGGCATCTGGAGGCGCTGGAGAAAGGGCTGAAAACACCGGAGGGGTTATTTTACCGGTACAAGCATAAAGATGATTTCGGAGAACCGGAGACTACATTCTTGATTTGTGCTTACTGGTACATAGAGGCATTGGCCTGTGTAGGAAGAATGGAGGATGCAATAAAGGAATTTGAGAAACTGCTTAAGTTTCAGAATCATCTGGGACTGCTGAGTGAGGATGTGGAAGCTAAGAGTGGTAGTCAATGGGGCAATTTTCCTCAGGCCTATTCACATGTCGGACAATTGAATGCAGCGTTCCGGATTTCCAAGAAACTGGATATTCCTAACTTTATTGATTTCAGAAAGATTAACAGAAACTTTATAAGCTAGCTGCAGATTAGTGTGTAGCCGGAAAAAGGGAAAGCTTGATGTTTTCCCTTTTTTGTTTGATGTATTTTCAGGACTAAGTGAAGAAGAATTTTTAAAAACAGTAATGGGTAAAAGAATATTTTTATTACTTTGAAGTGTAAAGTCTCCGTATTTATTACATTAAATATTGGATAAATACAGGTATATTTGAAACGATTACCTGTGTGGTAATGAACTAAAATATGGCAAAAAATAAAAAGCAGCGTGATGGCATTGTATACTCAACCAATCAGGATTTTGAGTACAATTATCATCAGGAAGAGGAGCAGGAAACGCTGGCTCCGGCAGACCAGAATCTGAAAGTCTGGCTGGACCGGAAGGGAGGAAACAAAATTGTAACTGTCGTCAGGGGATTTGTCGGTACCGGTGAAGACCTGAACAGTCTCGGCAAATTTCTGAAAACGAGGTGTGGAGTGGGGGGGACTGTCAAGGACGGTGAAATTCAGATTCAGGGCGATTTCAGGGATAAGGTTGTACAATTGCTATCAGCTGAGAAGTATTCCGTAAAAAAAGCCGGTAGCTGATTTTACCAGACCGGCTTTTCTTTGTTAAGGAAGGCACCTATGCCTTTTTTACAATCATTTGTTTTACGGGCCTCAGCATTGTAAACCATTGCTGTCTGCAAGGCCTGATCCATAGGCTGGTCCTGTATTCTGATCAGCAGATCCTTGGTCATAGCCATTGCTGTGGAAGAGTTTTGCTGACAAAGATTTCTGCCAAAATCCATGACAAAATCCTCGAGATCATCGTCTTCTTCAAAATAGTCATATATCAGGCCTGCCTTTTTTGCGGTTTCACAATCAAAAATCTCTCCGGACAATAAAAATCTTTTTGCTTTGGCTTCACCGATTTTTCGAATCAGAAAAACCATTACGATTGCCGGAATGAAGCCAATACGGACTTCTGTATATCCGAAACGGGACTCTGTGGTACAGAAGGCAAAATCACAAACTGATACAAGGCCGCAGCCACCTGCGAGAGCAGCTCCGTGAACCTCAGCAATGACTGGCTTGGGAGTTGTATAAATCTGCTTAAACAATTCCATGAGCTCAGATGAATCTTTTACATTTTCTTCATGGCTGTAATTTTGCAGATCCTGGATGTATTTCAGATCTGCCCCTGAGCAAAAAGTACTTCCGGCCCCTTTAAGAATAATCACTTTGACCTGCTGGTCGGATGCAGCCATTCTAAATGCTTCTTTCAGTTTCTGAACGACTTCCTGATTGAGCGCATTGCGTTTTTCCGGACGGTTAATTGTAATGACGGCGATCTGTTCTTTTGTGCTGTATCTGACTATGTCCATATTGATTGCGTTTTTATAAGTGTTCAATATATGCTCCTTTTACCCATGTATAGTGGACAGATGAATTTACATCTTTAATCATCTTTTTGTTACAGGTACCGTCAAAAATTAATTTTGCGTTGTCAAAGGCGGATAGTATACCGGACACATTTGAGCTTATATGAGTAGCAATTATATAGTCAGCTTTTACATGCTCAGTCAGATGATTTGCATGAGTTACCAGCGCAATTTTTTTATCAGAGAAAAGCAGGAGCAGAGCTGAATCCAGGGGCTTGAAACTGACCGAACGGATATGTTTTGAACCCAGATAGGTGGCAACTGAATACTGATACTCTTTACTTTCCGGAGCATTGGTATGCGAAGAAACTACTGTAGCATTAAAGCCGTCAATGAACGCTATGAAGCTATGATTTTTTATATGAAATACAGCCAGTATTTTCTGATCTGAGCTTTGATAAAATTGTATAAAGCTGATCAGAACAAATACCATCAGCAATGTATAGGATATCAGAAGCAGACGGATTCGTCTGAAGATAATGCCGGATGCAAAAAATGAGGTAAGGACAAAAAGTATCAGAATCTGGGCAGGGTGAAAAAATAATCCCTGTGTAAAAGAAGGAAGCTCCGCCAGAAATGTTACAGAGCTGTTTAATCCGATAGTCAGCCAGGTAATTACTATCTCCGTGACCGTACCGATCCAGGGAAGCCATGAAAATGTCAGCAGTATAATGCTGAGATAAATAAGCAACACTACCGGAAGGGTAGAAATCAGGTTTGCTGCAATAAAATACAGGGGCAGATCATAAAAATAGTAGAGCAGCAAAGGATAGGTAAATAATTGGGCAGATAACGATATACAGGTCCATTCCCATAGTATTTTTAGAACAGGCTGCTTTATGGTAATGCTGTCATTGAGCCGCTGATTGACACAGATAATTCCGGCTACAGCTGCAAAGCTCAGTTGCAGACCAATATCAAAAAGAGCCGGAGGAGAGTGAAGTATAATCAGAAAAGCCGATAAGCAAAGAATATGGATAGTATTCGGACGACGTTTTAACAGTCTTGTGCTGACCAGAATCGTGAGCATCAGCGCTGCACGGATTACGGAGGCGGACAAGCCTGTACAAATCGCATAAAACCATAAGAATACTATTACAGACGCTGTAAAAATGATTCTGCCGGTAGTGTTTTTGGGCAGAAATCCGAAGACTATGACCAGCAGCTGATAGATTAAGGCTGTATGAAATCCTGAGACAGCCAGCACGTGGGCAAGCCCTGTTACAGTATACATCTGGTTGATTTCGGGATCCATTTCGCTTTTATCACCCAGCAAAAGTCCCAGTACCAGCGCATAAGCCTCACGGTTGATCAGATATTTTTGCAGGATATGATTGAGATGACTGACACATAATTCCGCGATTCTGAATAGATTGAGACTATAGGGAGAAGCAGCGGCAATAGCCGTATATTGACGTATGAAAGCAATATGATAAATTTCCTGTGTTTTAAGGTATTCTCTGTAATCGAACTGAAAGGGA
The DNA here is from genome assembly GCA_023392125.1 of Bacteroidota bacterium. Classification (GTDB taxonomy): domain Bacteria; phylum Bacteroidota; class Bacteroidia; order Cytophagales; family Cytophagaceae; genus SpSt-227. Next base: position 146,345 of record JAEVZS010000023.1, on the reverse strand, counting down.
TTTAAAGGCGGATCCGGAGTTCTTGGCAAGTCAGACAGCATTAGCAGCGTGCCGACGGCTATGGTGTCCCCGGGTGTGAAAAATCCCATAATTCGTCCCTCTGCTTTTTGCCAGCCTTCGGCTGTTTTAATAGCTTTTACTTCCAGAATACCTTTCAGGCTGTTGCTGCCTTTGGTCAAAGGTCTGGCAAGTTCAGCCTGATAGCTGCTAAACCTGTAATGGGAAAAATGGTATTGATTGTACGCAGGCTGACTGATCTGGTACAAGGTGAATCCAATGCTTATATGGAATAGAAAAATGAATGCAGACTTTATAGTCGTCAAATGACTTTGCAATGACTTCTTAAATGAAACATGAAAAAGCAGAATACAAGCAAACAGGGAGAGGTTGATTGTCAGTAGCAGGTAAAACGGAGGAGGATAGCTGACAAAAGAGTTTCCCAAAAAGATGCCGGCTGCCAGGCATGCAAGTGACTTGACAAAGAATAACTTTGTCCATTCCATAGCTTACTAAATTGTAGTTGAAAAAAATACGCCGGATTTAGCGGCTTACCATAATTTTTGCTTTTTTGGTTTCGTTACCGTCGCTGACTTTTATTATATAAATGCCTTCCGGCAATCCGCTGACCGGGAGCGTATGAATAAATGTGGTCTTATTGCCAAAAGTTTCCTGTCTTATCAAGGTGCCGACGACAGAATACATGGAATACTCAATGGTCTTATATCCTTCAAAAATAAATTTCAGGTTGACAAAGTCCTTTGCTGCATTGGGATAAGCAGTGAACGATAATGTTTCTGAGGTCGGATAAATCTCGATATTGTCGATATGAAGGGTGCCTTTTCCCTTGGAATATAGCTCCAGACGAAGCTTGCCGACGTTTTTAAAGCTGAGAACATCAAGAGGAATATGCAGGGTTGTCCATATGGAGTTTGATGCGAGTTCCTGGCCTTGTAGCAATGTTAGCGTTTCCCAGCGATTGCAGTTAATCTCATATGAAATGACCAGACTGTCTGTTGTCTGATCGGATGCATTGACCGGCTCATATTTCAGATCAAGCTTCAGGACAGGTTTGTATATGTCTTTAAATGAGATGGCTTTGCTGGTCAGAAAAGTATAGTTGGAATTAGTGTTTATATCTCCGCTGAAAACTTCACCCGGTTTGGCCTGCAGACTTCGAAAACTGTCAGAAGCTCCGGAAGATGTTTGTATAAAAGAAAAGTCTCCTGGTGCATAGATTGTCCAGTTGAAATCGTCCGTCTCAAAATCTTCATACATAGGTAATCCGGCAAGCTCCTGACTTTCGCAGCAACCAGGTGAATTAAGAAGGTCCCGGCGACGGGGAGAAGTTTCAATGACCGTTCGCATCCGCATCTTCTGACCCTGAGTAAAAATATTCATGCAGGCATCAAAGCTATAATCCATGTAGTTATTACTCATGTCCATAGTATATATGCCATCTTTGTTGCAGTCGGATGAATCCTGGCAGGTGCCGGTTTCGTTGGCGGCAGCATCCAGAGGAGTATCATCTACATAGTCAGTACCACAAAAGCGGTCGCCCCATATATGGCGAAGCCCCAGCCAGTGGCCGACTTCATGGGTAGTAGTCCTGCCCATTTCATAATTCCGGATGAGATATCCCTGATTTCCGAAGTATTCGTAATCAATAACAACCCCGTCTGTTGCTTCCGAATAAGGTCCGCTTAGTCCGGCGACTCCGGGAGCTTCCGGAAACTGTGCAAATCCCAATGTGCCGCTTGGAAGGTCAGTCACCCAGATATTCAGATACTGATTACTGGGCCAGTGGGAGAGCTTGGACAACTGCGCAACTTCATGGATGGACCATGTAGACTTTGAATTGTATACGCGTACTATGCCATTGGTCGGGTTACCTTCGGGATCACGGGATGCAAGACAAAATTCGATTCTTGTATCTGAGCCCACTGGATCATCATTGAAACCGGGGGTACCGGCTATTCTGCGAAAATCCTGATTCAGAACATTAATCTGAGATATGATCTGAGCATCCGGGATGTTTACATTTTTTCTTCCGCCAACAGCACTGTTTGCAGTATTGTGGATAATATGAACAACAACCGGAATACGATATATTGGCTCTGTCGAAGCATCCGCAGTGCGTGCTTTGCTTTTTTTATCAGTAATAATGGAGTTTAGCTGTATCTCATACTGCTCATGCATTTGTTCCCTTTCGGGATGGAGGTGATTCAGCCACTCCTCATATTCATTGGAAGAACATCGTTTATAACTCTGTGCGTATGAATAAAAAAGTACTAACTGAAAAAAAATAAAGACAATAATCTTTCTCATTTTGAATGAATATGAGATACAACTCTTAATCGTATGCGCTGATAATTCGGGCTACCAGTTTATGTCTCATCACATCTTTGGCACTTAATTCAACGATGCCTATACCGTCAATATTGTTGAGGCGGTCAACGGCGTCTATCAGTCCTGATTTTTGCTGACCAGGCAAATCAATCTGAGACTTGTCCCCGGTTACAATCATCTTGGAGTTGTTACCCATTCTGGTCAGAAACATTTTCATTTGCATAACGGTCGTATTCTGAGCCTCATCCAGAAGAATAAACGCATTGCTGAGAGTTCTTCCCCGCATATAGGCCAGCGGAGCTACTTCAAGGATCCGGTTTTCGTAGTAATACTTTAATTTTTCAGCAGGGATCATATCGTCCAGGGCATCATATATAGGTCTTAGATACGGGTCGATCTTTTCCTTGAGATCGCCGGGCAGAAATCCCAGATTTTCTCCGGCTTCTACGGCTGGCCTTGTAATGATTATTTTTTTGACCTCCTTATTTTTCAGGGCTTTTACAGCCAGGGCTACAGCCATATAGGTTTTTCCGGTTCCGGCCGGTCCGATGGCAAAGACAAGGTCATTTTCTCTGGCGGCAAGAACAAGCTTGCGCTGATTTTCTGTTCTTGGCTTGATAACGAGTCCTTTATCTCCAAAAAGTACAACATCATCATCCAGATGTACCGGTTCTTCGGGGCTAGAGTTTTCCTTTTGCAGAAGTGTCTCTATTTTTTCGGAGCTTATTTTGCCGTATTTATGATAATGAACAATAAGCGAATTAAGTATATCACTAATGGCGCTGATATCTTTCTGCTCTCCGATTATCTTTATTTCGTTTCCCCGGGAAATAATCTTACTTTTCGGAAATGCACTTGAAACTTCTTTAATCAGTCTGTTTTCCACCCCTAAAAAATCTACCAGGGAAATGTTTTCTAATGTTATTATTTTCTCTACCAACGTTGAACCTAAATTTTAGTTGAATCTTTGTTTTTGTGCCCTTAAAAAGTTTTATTTTTGTTTATACCAAATATACTAATTAAGATTATAATTATACCATGCGGCTGATAACTCTGTTGACAGATTTTGGTGATACAGACCATTATGTTGCTTCTGTTAAAGCAGCTATAATGAAGCATCTGCCTATGTCACAGATTGTCGATATAAGCCACAAAATACAGCAATTTAATCTTCCTCATGCCGCTTTTGTTTTAAATTCGGTTTTCAGGGAATTTCCGGAGGGAACTATTCATCTGGTTTCTGTCAACGACCAGATGCAGGGCGGAGATATATTTATTATTGCAAAAATCGAAGGACATTTTTTCGTGGCTATGGACAACGGTTTACTTTCGCTTATATCGGATCTGGAGCCGGAAATGGTTGTTCGGTTGAATTCCCAAGACTCATCGTCCGGAACTTTTCCTGCCAAAACCCTTATGGTTCCTGCTGTTATTGAATTGTGTGAGGGCAGGTCTCTTTCAGAAATAGGACAGCCTTCCGAAGGAATCCGGAAGATGTTTAACCGTCATCCGCGTCTTACACATAATCAGATCATGGGACAGGTGATTCATGTTGATCATTACGGCAACCTTATCACCAATATAAATAAGAGCACATTTGAGAAAATCGGCAAAAACCGAAAATTTACCCTGTCTTTTTCAAGAGAAAAGCTGAGCAATCTCAGTGTGGCCTATTCCGAACAGGATCCGGGAGACTGTCTGGCTGTTTTTAATATCAACGGAGAACTCGAGATTGCCATAAATGCCGGCAATGCTTCCGAATTGCTCGGACTTCATTATAACAGCCCTGTGATGGTTAACTTTATCGGAGAGTAAATGCCATGTTTTACTCTGAATAAAGGTTAAACAGCATCCTTCTGAGAAGAAGATATCCGAGATACCCGCTGCCTAATCCAAAAAAAGAGGCCATCATCACTTCCGTAAAATACTTTTGAATCATTTCGACCGGATTTGCCTGAAAGTCCTGATACAACATACTCAGTCCTGATACCTGATTGTATATATTAAGACCGGTAATGTAGAAAGAAAAGCATATAATCAGGGTAAATAATGCCCATTTCCAGGGTCTTTCTCCCAGATGTTTAGCTAGCTTATAGTTCTTATAGCAAAAGAAAGAGAGTAGTAAGAAGTCCAATTTGAATGATCTTAAACTTGGTTAGAGAGCTAATTTACAATTTTTATTTCTGAAGGGGGCGAAGTATTTTATACAGCTGTTCCCCAAGAGCGAAACAAATTAATAACCTCAAAGTTTAGCTATTAATTATTTGCAGCATAAGACAAAAAGACATGACAGGACTGATACGCACATTACTTATTGTTGCCCTTATCATTATACTGATAGTTGTATTTGCGATTACCGGTATTTTTGAAACGATTTTTTAAACAACAATAATGATCGGGATGGTGAAGAGGCTGTGTCCCTTTACCTGATAGTGGGGCACTTTTTAGGAAAGTGCCACCCTTTTTATTTTTAAAAGCGAGTCAGATCCTTTTTTAATCTGCTGATAATGTTGCGTTCGGCACTGTCTATACCATCAAAGGAATCAGCCGTGCGTTCTACAAAACGCAGACATTTCTTTTTCATAGCTTCATCAAAATCAAAGGCAAAACGGTTACTTTCCAATGTATCGATGGCATACTGATAGGCTTCTTCAACATTAATGGCTTTTTCTTCAAGCTCTTCAAACATGTTGTTGATCCAGGCATTGTCAATATCGCTCAGATCAAATTCATTCAGCACCATTTTCTTTATGATATTCTTTTCTTCAGGCTGGATTGCGCCATCGGCTACCGCGATTGCGTAGGCAAGGCTGCCCATGGCTTTATAGATGCTTCTTTTAGACATAAAATGAATGATTAAAGTTGGATCGTTGTTCTACACGGATTAAAACGAAAGAATAAATTTTGTGTTCCGTTTTTTATAAAAATGAACCAAAAACATGCCATTACTCAGGCTTGTGGAAATAAAAAAGGATTTTCCCGGAATGCTGCCAGAAAAATCCTTTATCTCAAAATTCAGGATATTAGCGATAGTTTTTCAAAGCTTCTTTTGCATTGCCGTTGGCCGGATCCAGCTCCTGTACTTTTTTCCACGCAGAAGCAGATTTTTCTACTTCGTCTTTCTGGCTATATAGCGCTCCAAGGTAAGAATAAGCCTTTATAAGATCCGGCTTGTATTTTTCAGGTTCTCCGGAAGATGTTTCTATGAAGCGCTCATATGCGCTCTGTGCTTTCCCGATGTCAGCATCTGTGTCCATTTGTTCCAGCGCTTTGGCTTTCCACAGATAACCGTGTGGCAACTGGGGGATAAGCTGAGATAAAAGGGAGAAAACAGAGTCGGCCTTTACAAAATTTTCCTGATAGTAAAGCATTTTACCGTAATTGAGGTAATCATTGGGTTTACCCTGAGTTTTTGTCAGTTTACCTTCATAAGCAGCAGCGGCTTTGTCAAAATCCTTATTCAGAAAATGCAGATTGCCTAATTCAATATATAAGTCATAATTGTCCTGGCTGATAGTGAGTGCCTTCTCAAAGTTTGCGATAGCATTTTCACGATCGCCTTTTTTGCTGTATAATTTGGCGAGGTATTCATAATCGCTGGAAAGATAATTTTCAGGCTTTGCTTTGCTGAAGAAAATGTTCATATTTTCCAGGCCTTTGTCTGTCTGTCCTGTTTCATAATATGAATAGGCCATCAGGCGGTATAGCAAAAAGTTGTCAGTTTGTTTGGCAGTAAGTGAGTTCAGAAGAGTCAGAGCGGCTTCATAATCTTTGTTCATAAAGATGAACGAAGCGTACCGGAAATCACTGTCAGCGTCCTTATCTGCTATGGTTAGATACTTTTCGTAGGCTGCGATTGCTTTTTTATAGAGGCCGGCTTTAAAATATACCTCTGCAATTTCCTTGTGAGCCGGCGAATAGTTCGGATCTTTTTCAATGGCTTTGTTGTAGTATTGCATAGCCATTTCATAGTTTCTGGTTCTGCTGTACAGTCTTCCGATTTTAAGGTATGTAACCGGAAGATTCTGATTGAGAGGAAGCGCTTTTCGTTCGTAGTATTCCAGCGCCTGATTGCCATCGTTTTTTTGAAGATAAGCATCTCCGGCAAGCAGATACAATTGCGGGTTATTCGTTTCTTTTTTTAGAAACGGATTTAGTACGTTCAGTGCTTTATCCGTTTGCTTATTTTCCAGATAGAACGCAGCCAGCTCGGTTACTACCGCAATGTCCTTGTTTTTACCTAATTCAAGCGCTTTATTAAAGCTTGCTTCTGCTTTTTCCTTATCAGATGGGTAGTCAGCTTTGCCCAGTCCTACATAATTGATTCCTGATTTGGGGGCCTGCTCAATACCATTGCTGAAAAAAGCCCTGGCAGAATCCGGCGAGGATTTTAAAAGATAGCTTTCTCCGAGCAGGTAATGAGTTTGGGCGTTACCCGGATTGGCCGACAGGTTTTTTTGCAGACATGTCCTTGCTTCGGTGTGTTTTTCGATGTCAAGCAAGTAGCGACAGGTAGTTACATCCTGAGCTGAAGTAAAATAGGAAGTCAGAATAACTGGTAAGATAGATACTATGTATTTCATTCGCAGTTGTTTTGTGTTATCGTACAATTATTTCTCTACCGGGCATAACAGCAGGCATGATTCCAGCCTTCAGTACAATCCGCTGCCCTCGTTCACTTAACAGAAAGCTTGTAAATCCGGCGCTTAGCCCGGAGTTTTTGTTGCGTCGGATTATATATACTGCTCGTGCCAGAGGATTGCTTTCATCTGCAAGCGAGTGCTGTCCGGGGCCATATTCTGTATTGGCAGCCTTTATCCGGATAAAATGTATTCCATTGCGCAGATTTTTAGCGGCTGCGGCTTCTTCATCATTGACCCAGGCTGATCCAATCACGCCCAGGGCGACCGGTGTCTGTTTTACATAATCAATAACATCCGTATCAGTGCCTGCAGCGTAAATTCGTACCTTCTCGGTGTTTAGTCCGAACGTATTCCGGATGTATTGAAGATTGGCGGAATTGCTCTGATCGACGACAAGAACAACTGAATCCGCAGGCCACTCCGGATTCAGATCACGCCACCGGGCAAAAGTACCACTAAACAGACCTCTCAGGAGCAGAGAGTCTGTTAAGTAATTGTTAAATTTTCGGGATGTGATCAGGGCTACTGCATCTGTGGCAAAATGAAATTCATTGACCAATGCCTGTTCCGATGAAAAATACTCAAGTTCCTGCTTATTGAGTCTGCGACCTGTAATGATCAGCTCCGTGCTGTCCTTTATAAGATAATCAAACAGTCTGTTTTCAGGGAGATAGCTTACCTGTACCCTGGCGTTTTTATACAGCGCCTCAAACGTTTCGATTTCGGCATCAATAACAGGCTTAAATGCCTCATCACTGTATATGGTAATTGCTCCCGAAATGGGAGTATCCTTAGGTTCCTGTCTGCAGGAAAGTATGGTGCAGAACAATAAAAGGAAAGGGATCCGAAAGATTATCCGGGAAATCATTACTTGTTTAATTGATGCTTGTATGCTCTGAAAATGCGAAAGACTCCATAAATCGCCAATATCGCTCCCAGAAGCTGGCAATAAAGATTTTCCCTTATCAGATGATCAAGAGACTGTGGATTGATGAATAAAAACAGGCCGAGTACCACGTAAGCTATACCAACCAAAAAATGAAAATAGCCGGCTATTCTTTGTAATTTATTCATTAGATAGTGTTTAATCTATTGACAATCCAGTATGATTCTTTCATGAGAAAGTTAACTCGCTCTCATTCTGCCGACTGGCAGAAGAACGATGAAAGAAAATAATTCTCCGGATAATTATTGAAGAACAGTAGCTCTGCCTATCTGTTCGTATTGCCTTGTCTGTTGCTGACGATCTGTGCTTTGTAAGCTCTGTAGATACGGAACAATCCATAGCAAATCATTACTGCACCGAAAATAACAGCATACTTTGAATGCAGAATTTCATTTGCTTCGGAATCAGACCGGGATGCCGCAATAAGAAATGCTCCCAATGCGATGTACATAAAACCCAGAAAATAATGGATGTACCCTAATAGCTTATTTATATTGCTCATAATTAATTCTAGTCCTCAAAATCAAACCTGATCGGTAACTGCATTCTTACCCTCACAGGTTTACCATTGTTTTTCGCTGGTTCCCATTTGGGCATATTTTCTATAACTTCTTTGGCTGCATCATTGCAGCTTGCACAGATATGCAAGCCTTTCATGACTTTGACATCTGTAATGCTACCATCTTTTTCAACAACAAACAATAGAAAAACGGTTCCTTTATCTCCCAGTTTTGCGGCCTTATCTACGGATGGCTTCAACCGTTTGGTGATATAGTCATACATAGCCTTGCTTCCTCCTGGAAAACCGGCAACAATTCCGGCTCCTGGCATGTAAATCGTATTGTCTTCGGCTTCTCCGGTACCAAAGATTCCTGAATGATTATTGTTATCAACAAGATCATTCAGCCCGAGCGAATCGGCTTCACCTTCCTGGGTAACATTGCTGATTGCTGCGTCCTTCATCTCGTCAACAGTCGGTGGGAGCTCTTCAATAACTACCTCTTTGTCGGGAACCACCTTTGGCGGTACATTACGGACAGTCTTTATTTTAGGCTGTTCGACAGGTGGCGGCGGTGGTGGAGGGGCCGGAGCATCCGGCATCAGTGGTGGAATATCAATAGTCGTCAGATCTATCTCCACTACTTTTTCAGCTTTTTGTGGCTCTGGCTTTTTTATGTATTTATTGTAGACAAAAGGCCCCCCGAGCAGCAGGGTCATCAGACCAATTACTATAAAGGTGGATATCTGAATATACTGAGGATATTTTTTTCGCAAAAAATAAGCCCCATATGCTTTATTCCTGTGTTCAAATACAATTTCGTCAAATGACTTATATGTTCGTTCCATAGACATTTCGTCCAGGTTTTTTTAGTAAAGACTTAGTTAAGAGAAGCTGTGGTCTGAGCAGAGCTTTGTGTATTCATTGTCTGAACAATTGTAAAGCCAATCTCATCAATGCCGTAAGTAAGCGTATCAATTTTACTTGTAAAGTAGTTGTAGCTGATAATTGCCAGAGCTGAAGAAGCAATTCCAAGTGCCGTATTGATAAGGGCTTCGGAAATACCATTGGCAAGCGCAACAGCGTCCGGGCTTCCTGCGGTTGCAAGAGCGGCAAAAGCTTTGATCATACCTACTACTGTACCGAGCAGACCAACCAGGGTGGCAACAGAGGCAAGTGTGGCGATGATGGTCAGGTTCTTCTCCAGCATGGGAAGCTCAAGAGCTGTAGCTTCTTCAAGTTCTTTTTGTACGGCTGCAGCTTTCTGATCTCTTTGCAGGTCGCCTGCCTTAATGACGAGCTTATAACGCTCAAGCACTGCTTTGATTACATTGCCGACTGATCCTTGTTGTTTGTCGCAGGCAGCAATAGCGCCGTTAATGTCGTTAAGAGCAAGTGATGTTTTTATGGAATGAACAAATTTTGTAATCGATCCGTTTCCGCTGGCTTTGGAGACAGTGATCAGACGTTCCGTTGAAAAAGTTATAACCATCAGCAAGAAGGCCATAAGCATAGGAACGATAAGACCGCCTTTGTAGATGATACCGAAATAATTTCCAGGAAGAGGATGATTGTTCGGATCATTGCCAACAAAGTTGGATCCGTCCCCAAGCACTACAAAGTAAAAAATGTAACTTATAATGATAAGTACAGGTATTGCTATAAAAGCAAATACTGAGCTGAATTTTGAATTAGAAACTTCGGTTGTCATTTTTAATTGTTCGGATTTGAATGCCAATAATGCTATAAATTTGAAATCAAAAATTACTGCATAATTTAGTTAAAATAAACAGACTTTGTTTAGCTTCTGTTTCCTTAAAACAATATTTTTTGCAGGTTATTTAGATTTGTTCTAAACTCAGGTGCAATATTAAGGCATTTTGCCACGATTTCAATAATAATTTAAAAAAAATATACTATGATCAAGCAAGTATCTGTAATAGGGACCGGTACAATGGGTAATGGCATAGCCCACGTATTTGCGCTGGCAGGATATCAGGTATCTATGGTAGGAGTGTCAAAAGAGCTGACGGATAAAGCTTTCCAAACCATAGTTCATAACATGGAGCGTCAGGAAAAAAAAGGACTGCTTACATCAGGCGAAAAGCAGAGGGCGCTGGAGAATCTGCATATATACACGGACCTGAGAGAGGGAGTTTCGGAAGCAGATCTGGTAGTTGAGGCAGTGCCGGAAGATGAAAATGTAAAGCAGGAAGTCTTTCAGCTGCTGGATAAAAGTACCAGGGATTCAGCTATTCTCGCATCCAATACGTCTTCACTGGCGATAACCCGTCTGGCTTCCTTTACCAAAAAAACGGATAAAGTAATCGGTATGCATTTTATGAACCCGGTTCCGGTGATGTCGCTGGTGGAAGTTATCCGCGGTTTTAATACCTCAGATGAAACGGTCGGTATAATCAATGATGTGTGTCTGCAGCTTGGAAAAAGTCCGGTTCAGGTCAATGATTATCCGGGTTTTGTGGCAAACCGGATTTTGATGCCGATGATCAATGAAGCGATTTTTGCCTTGTATGAAAATGTGGCGGGAGTAAGCGAGATTGATACAGTCATGAAGCTGGGTATGGCGCATCCTATGGGGCCTTTACAGCTAGCGGATTTTATTGGTCTGGATGTTTGTCATTCCATTCTGATGATCTTATACAATGATTTCAGAAATCCGAAGTATGCTCCATGCCCTTTATTGCAAAAAATGATTGAAGCGAATCAGCTGGGGGTGAAGACGGGACACGGCTTTTACCAGTATGGTCATGGTAACAAGGAATTGATTGTATCGGACCACTTCAGGTCCAGATAATAGAATAACAGAGGCTGTTTTTACAGCCTCTGTTAAAGCTTATTACACTGCTACGTTGTTTTCGCGAAGAGCATCGTTGAGCGATGTTTTCAGGTCAGTGCTTGCTTTACGCTGACCAATAATCAGGGCACAGGGCACCTGATAATCTCCTGCCGGAAATTTTTTGGTATAGGACCCGGGTATTACTACCGCGCGCTCAGGAACGTATCCTTTGTATTCTACCGGTTCCGGTCCGGTAACATCGATTACCTTTGAGCTTCCTGTAAGGACGACATTGGCACCTAATACAGCTTCCTTGCCAACCCGCACACCTTCAACCACGATGCATCTTGAACCCAGAAATGCCCCGTCTTCAATGATTACCGGTGCTGCCTGTACAGGCTCCAGGACTCCGCCTATACCAACGCCCCCGCTAAGATGAACATTCTTGCCGATCTGGGCGCAGCTTCCCACTGTTGCCCAGGTATCAACCATGGTGCCGGAATCTACATAGGCCCCGATATTTACATAGCTTGGCATCAGAACAACGCCTTTGCTGATATAGGCTCCGTAACGCGATACGGCATGGGGGACAACACGCACTCCCAGCTCATCATATCCGCGCTTGAGCTCCATTTTGTCGAAGAACTCAAAAGGCCCCACTTCAATTTTTTGCATCTTTTGTATCGGGAAATAAAGAATTACAGCTTTCTTTACCCATTCATTTACGGTCCACCCGTTTGTACCCGGTTCTGCTACCCGTAATCTTCCTTTATCCAGCTCTTCTATGACAACTCTTATGGTGGATTGCACTTCCGGGTCGTTTAAAAGATTTCTGTCTTCCCAGGCTTTTTCGATAATCTCTTTCATGATGATATATGTAGACTTATTGAATTTTTATATTTTAAATGAATGAAAATTTTTATAGCTGCAACATTAAAACCGGTCAATGACCCGAGACTGTATCATAAAATAGCGCTTTCGCTGGCCAATGACGGAAATTATGAAGTTTGTATTGCAGGATATAATAATGACTTTATTCCGGCTGCTACAAAAAAAGTTAAATTTTACCCCCTTTTCAAATTTGCGCGCTTAAGTTTTAAAAGAGTTTTTGGTCCGTGGCGTATTTTGAAGCAGGTGATCAACGAAAAACCCGATCTGCTGATCATTGCCACACATGAATTGCTTGTATTGGCTTTTTTGTTGAAGATGATTAAAAAACAAAAGGTTGTGTATGATATACAGGAAAATTACTTCTATAATATTCTCTACATGGACTCTTTCCCTGTATTCCTTCGACCGTTTCTGGCATATTATGTCCGGTTAAAAGAGCTTTTGATCGTGCCCTTGCTGGACGGGTGTCTGTTTGCCGAGAGAATCTATAAAAAACAACTCGGATTTGCCCTGAAAAACCACATTATTATTGAAAACAAAAATCAGGAAAATATAATGGAGACGGGGCATTATCCTGTACTTACTTCTGTTCAGAAACACAAATTCCTGTATACAGGCACTGTTAGTGAGGAATATGGGATATGGGAGGCTGTTTTTTTTATTGAAAAGCTCTACCTGATAGATACAGCAGTGCAGCTGGAAATTATCGGATATACTCCCGATACGACGCTGATTCGAAAACTGAATGACCGGATTGCCGGTAAAAATTATATCAGAGCGGATATTCGTTCTGTGCCGGTACCCTATGGAGAAATCCGTACGTTGCTTTCCGGGGCCGGGATTTTACTACTTCCTTATCGTCCCAATAAGGCGATTGACGGAAAAATTCCTACACGTTTCTGGGAAGGCCTGTCCTGGCAGCTGCCTATGATTATTCAGGAAAACCTTGGATTGGGAGAGTTTATTCACCGGTATTCCTGTGGGTTATCGATCGATTTTGCTGACTTTTCACCGGATGAAATTTTACACAGGCTGGAAAATACCTCTTTCTATACCAATAAGCCCGGGCCTGAAGTATATTGGAGCGCTGAGTCTGTCAGACTGATTGAGTGGATAAATAAAATTATTTCAGGTCATAGAGCTGTTATTTAAAATACCTTGAAGCTATTTTTTTAGATATATCTAAAATATATCTTTACGCGATGTTAAGTTTTACCGAAGAAAACTATCTGAAGGCAATATATCATCTGGCGGACCGGGATAAGGAAGTGTCGACCAATGCCATTGCGGAAACGCTCCGGACCAGACCGGCCTCCGTAAGTGATATGCTGAAAAAGCTGGATAGAAAAGGGGTAATCAACTATGAGAAATATAAAGGGGTAAATCTAAGCACAGAAGGAAAGAAGCTGGCTTTGCAGGTTATCCGGAAGCATCGTTTGTGGGAAGTCTTTCTGGTAGAAAAGCTACACTTTAACTGGGACGAAGTGCATGAAATAGCGGAGCAACTGGAGCATATACAATCTCCGGTTCTGATCCGGCGGCTTGATGAGTTTCTGGGATATCCTGCCTATGATCCGCATGGAGACCCGATCCCGAATGAGCAGGGTGTAATGGCTGCCCGGGAAAAAATTCAGCTCAGTGAGCTGGATGAAGGAACAGCGGCAACTGTAATCGGGTTAAAAGAAACATCATCTGTTTTTTTGCAGTTTCTTGACAAAGCCGGGATATACCTTGGTGTCAGAATTAAAATTCTTGAAAAGATAGCTTTTGACAGGTCCAGAGAAATTCAGATTGATAATAAGAAGGTTCAGGTAATATCCAGTGAAGCCGCGCAAAACATATTTGTAGCTGTATAAACATATGATAAAAAGTTGTTTCCGGAGTTTGTATCTGCTTGCAGGGTTGCTGTTGGCAGCCTGTGAGCCTCAGCAGAAAGAGGACAATGACAAGCTGGTAATTCTTGCTACTACAGGAATGATCGGCGATGCGGTCAGGAATATTGTCCGGGATTCGGCAGATGTTGAGGTATTGATGGGGCCGGGAACAGACCCGCATTTGTATAAGATGAGTCAGGGGGATCTCAATAAGCTGACAAAGGCAGATATAATAATTTACAATGGTTTATATCTTGAAGGAAAAATGGGGGAAGTCCTTCAAAATATGGAAAGACAAAAGCCTGTGACTGCGCTTGTTAATGGTATTGCACAGGAAAAGCTGAGAAATGTAAGTGGATTTGCGGGGGGATATGACCCGCACGTATGGTTTAGTATCGAACTGTGGAAAGACGGAGTTGCTTATGTGAGTCAGAAAATTATTGAAGCAGACCCAGCCAGGGCTTCATTTTACCAAACCAATACACAGGCTTATATTGATTCATTGAATCAGTTGGAGGAATGGGTTAGAGCTGAGATAAGCCGGATTCCAGAGTCGCAGAGGGTTTTGATCACTGCGCATGACGCGTTTGGTTATTTTGGTGATGCGTATGGGATTATGGTCGAAGGATTGCAGGGGATATCTACTGTTTCGGAACCGGGGCTAAAAGATATTACCAGAATCACGGATTTGATTGTCGAACGAAAAATAAAGTCTATTTTTGTTGAGTCATCTGTTTCTGAGAAGACTATCCGGTCTGTGGTAGAAGGCGCTGCAGCAAAGGGGCAAAAGGTAACAATAGGCGGGACCTTATATTCGGATGCACTTGGCGATGAGACTTCCAATGCAGACACCTACATCGGGATGGTAAGAGAGAATGTGCGGACAATTGTGCAGGCTCTGGAAGAGTAATGATTTTAGTAACAGTATCAAATTATTGAAATAGTTTTTGATGATCGCGGTGCTTACCGGCCAGTTTTTTTATCAGTTTCCGAACAAATAATTTATGAATAATTATAATGAATCGGGTATCTCCGATACCAGGCAGTATTCCTCTCTGTATATTACTGCTGTTACTATTGTTGCCACGCTGGGAGGCTTCTTGTTTGGCTATGATACAGCGGTTATTGCGGGAGCAATCGGCTCTCTGAAGATCTTCTTTCAGCTTTCGGACTGGGCAACCGGTTTCGCAGCGGGATGTGCCCTGATCGGATGTATGGCCGGGGCAATGATTGCAGGCTATTTAAGCTTTAAAATTGGCCGGAAATATTCGCTGTTAACCGCTGCATTTCTGTTTACTGTCTCAGCTATTGGTACAGCCGTGCCTGATACGTTCACTGAATTTATCATATACCGGATTCTTGGAGGCATTGGTGTGGGAATTGTATCCATGGTTTCACCCATGTACATAGCCGAAATTGCTCCGGTCCATATGCGCGGAAAGCTTGTCTCTTACAACCAGATGGCAGTAGTGCTTGGGATTTTTGTCGTTTACTTTGTGAATTACTTTATAGACCGCATCGGTGATGATGAATGGGATATACAACTGGGCTGGCGTTATATGCTTGCGTCTGAAACTCTGCCAAGCTTATTGTTTCTGGGACTTATTTTACTGATTCCGGAGTCGCCAAGATGGCTTATGCTGAAACATAAAGATGAAAAAGCGCTGAATATCCTGCAACGGATGGCCGGGAAGCTTAATGCTCTGGCTATTCAGGCAGAGATTCGCCGATCCATGCAGGAAGAGAAAAAAATGGCATCGTCAGTTTTGTCCCCGCTTATGCTGAAAGTTGTACTGGTAGGAGTGGGGCTTAGTGTTTTTCAGCAGGTAACTGGAATAAATGCTTTCTTGTATTATGCACCGGTGATTTTTAAAGGCCTGGGAAGCAGCGGGGATACATCCATGTTGCAGACAGTGCTGGTAGGAACAGTCAATATGCTTTTTACGCTGGTTGCTATATTTACGGTAGATAAGCTGGGGCGTAAGCCACTAATGCTGATCGGATCGGCTGGTATGGGAATATGTCTGATTACAATTGGTTACGGGGCTTATTCAGAAAATCTCGGAACCTGGCTGGTCTGGTTTGTTCTGGGATATATCGCGTTTTTTGCGCTTTCTCTTGGTCCGGTTGTCTGGGTTTTACTGGCAGAAATGTTTCCTAACAGAGTCCGAAGCAGTGGAATGTCTATTGCCGTTGCGGCCCAGTGGATCTCTAACTTTGCGGTTACAGCAGTATTTCCGGTACTTGTTGGCTATTTGAATGGAGCGCTGGCATTCTGGTTATTTGGACTTATGTGTGTGGCTACAATAGTTTTTGTTTTATGGCTGGTCCCCGAAACAAAAGGAAAGACACTGGAAGAAATGGAAAGAACCTGGGAAGAAAAATTTCCTGTCTCATAGCTGCGAACCGCTATTTTCGGTGACCACTGCGGTTAAATCTGTTTTTGCGCAGATAGGCTTTGTCTTTATGCCTGGCTTCTGATCCGGTATAGATCAGGTTGTGATTTGTGTCAACCACTAGCGTTTTTCTGGTAAAACCACGGACTTTCGAATAATCGGCAATGGAGTCAGTTCCATCGCCTCCAATCACGGTGATTCGTATGCCTTTGCGGGCTTTTCCGGTTATGGAAATTTGATCTTCGCCATCCAGCGCATAGATTGTCAGTGCACGGGTAATGGGATGGTGCAGACAACGGGAGTAGAGCAGGATACTGTCACTTTCAGCGTATATATTTACCTCGGTGTACTGCCGGTGACGCCTGATGTTTATTTGATCATTGCCATCTGTTGCAGCAATGAATACATGTCTGTTTACCATATAATAAAAAGCTTCCGCTGCCTCCGGAAGCCTGTTTCTCCGGCTTATTAGCGTTTTCAGGGTTTTTCTTCCTGCTATTTTATCTATTTCTTCAGGCCATTCCTTGAGTGAGTGGAGAATAATACTGTCGCTTAGCTGTTCCATCAGTTCCCGGGTTACCTGATTCCAGTCTGAAACGGTAAGTCTGTTAAGAAATAAGCGATCCATATTATGGGAATTGGATGAAAGGCCTTTAATATTTTCGTAGTACGGATGAAAGCTCTGAAACTTAGGTTTGCCCCACCACCGGCTTATTAAAAAAGGAATCAGGCCATCGTCAAATAAAAAGAAGGCATTATCCCGGTCTCTCGGAAAGGGTTTGTAAATGATTGCTCCGTTTACAGTAAAGCCCAGCCATACCCATTGACCGGCATGCCGGTCCCAGTCGTTAATAATAAAATCAAAAAGCCGGCATTTTAAAAAATCTTTCTGATCAATGTGTACCCTGGAATCGGAGAGAAGCTTTTTTATTAATTTTTCTGTATTTACAATTTTTTCAGGATACCCGAACTCTCCGGTGCTTTCCCAGGTGGAGTTGGGTTTTTCTTCCAGCAGCGCTATACCATCTATTTTATCACTAAACTCTCCGAGCTGATTTGAGTGACTGGTATAAAAAAGCTTTGGATTGGTATGGTATATACCCGCAGCGGCAGACAGCTTGCTCACAACAAGCCCTGCATAGGGGTTAGCAGCTGATGTCTGGTCATTGATCAGGTAGCGCAACAAGGTATATCGCAACGGAATCGGCAGAACTTTTTCCGGGTTTTTATCCAGGCTTCGCAATACATATCGTTTGCCGGTTGAGTCCTCGAGGTGAATAGATACGGTCTGCTGACCGCCACCGGATTTTACGGGTCTGAGGTTGTGTGGTATTTTTTCAAGATCAAGAACAGGTACAACAATTCTGGCGCTCCATATATCGCGATAGTGTTTGCCAAAAAAGATAGTATGAAAAATATTGGCTTTGTATTTTTCTCCGGCTGCTACCGGTATACTGTCATTGGAAAAAACGCTGCCATAGGCAAGAAATAATAGACTATAAAGAAGAAAATACCTGATTTTCATCTTATATTTTTTCTTTTGTCAACCTGCTGACAGTGGTTTTGTTGAGAAACAGAACGATTAATAACAATTTTATTTCCGGCCGGGTTCTCTTTATGAAGTTGGATTTAATGAGGAGGAGATAGCAATGACCCACATCTTTACAGTATTGACAATCGTGTTGTCAGTTTTTATTTCAGGGAGCATCGGAAAGGATACTACTAATGAATATGTGCAGGAATCTGCGGTGAAAGAAAGAGATAAAGAAAAAATGCCCAGATTTAGCTATTATACGCTGGCCGGGAAAAAATTTTCCAACAGAGATCTGGAGGTAAACAAAACGTATTTATTTGTTTATTTTAATCCGCTATGCGACCTGTGCAGGGAAGAAGTAGGAGAAATCGTTGAAAATATTGACCAGCTCGAAAATGTACAGATTTTGTTAGTAAGTCCTAATCATCTGAATGAGATAAATGAATTTAAGGACTATTTTAATTTGGGGGATTACAGGCAAATAACAATTTTGCATGATACAGATGACCGGTTTTATCTTGAATTCGGAGCGATTGGTTACCCAAACATGTATATCTACAATAACAGGCAGGAG
This sequence comes from Bacteroidota bacterium, assembly GCA_023392125.1. Lineage (GTDB taxonomy): Bacteria > Bacteroidota > Bacteroidia > Cytophagales > Cytophagaceae > SpSt-227. The sequence goes on along the minus strand of JAEVZS010000023.1, from coordinate 127,845 downwards.
CTGGTCCGGTATTTTGACCATGCTACCGGATTTAATGAGATAAATAATGCACTTAAACCGGTTTTAACCAGAAAGTAGTACTTGCTGAGTTAATCGGTTTAAAGATCAGACTTCCGAAGGGAATTCTGGTCTTTTTTATTTTTCAACCGGAGTAAACCGGGAGTGTATTTTCAGGTCTTTGATAAGACCAAAGCCTTTTAATGGTTTGTCCTGCAGCTCTGAAAATGTACCTTGCCAGGCGTCAATGAAATCTTTGGAGTTGAATGGCCCCTGATCAAAATCATAGACACTGATTTTCAGCGTATCATTTGCTGTAAGAAAAAAGAAGGGAGTTTCTGATTTTACCGAATAGGTATAGGTATTGCGCATTGGCTTGCTGGAATAGATAATTTCAGTATCGCAGCACAGCTCCCAGAAGGGATCAGGCATTCCGTTACCATTTAGCGTAAAATCATATTTTCTGCCATCCGGATTGCTAATTTTAAAGTAATCAATTCCGACTTTTCCCTTATAGAGCACCGGAGCATTAATTTTTTGCTTAAAGTTTTGGACTGCAATCGGAGAAGAGGAAATATATTCCAGTTTTCTATATTGCTTTAATTCCTGATCCTGAGTAAACTTTACGGCATAAACCTCCAGATTAAACTCCGGTTCAAACTCTCCGTTGGACAGACCCAGGACAGAAAAAGGAATGTGCTTGTCAAACGTGTATGTCCCTTTGTCTGAAACAAAAGGTATTTGATTAAATGTAATTTCCTCTCCCAGCTTTTGTCGGATAGGAACCCCGGAGTCGTATAGTTTTTGTCCGTGGTGCTCTACATTCCATATAAAAAGAAAAGAAGAAAAAGCATGTTGCCTTAATTGCTGAATAGCTTCTTCGGAGGGCTCAATTGTACACCTGATTGATATTCCTTCACATTTTCTGTTAGTAGACTGTGTATCGAAAGTTACATTTTTAAGCATGAGCCCGTTGCCAAGATCGTATGTCAGTCCCATGTTGTCAAAGTTCAGCTGTCTGGAAGTTTTTGTTGACGCTGTCTCATTGCGGTTACCTCCGGAACAGGATGCCAGTGTAAAAAATATAAGCAGAATACATATCCTCATAGGGCAATTTTACGCATTATTACCGGATTTTTTCTCTTTTAATCTTATAATTCTGATATACAGTCAGCAATCATAAAAGGTTAGTTTGGTTTATTCAGACGGTTATTGCGATTAATAGATTGATGGTTTGCTAATTATTTTAGTTTGGTTATCTTTGGAATGCGTCATTTTTAGTTTTATGTCTTTTATTCGCACGAATATCAAATACTTAAGAAAGCAAAAAGGTCTGACTCAGGAGCAACTGGCCGCCAGAGTCGGAATAAAGCGGTCACTTATAGGTGCCTATGAAGAGGGGCGGGCAGAGCCCAATATAACCAATCTGATCAGGTTTTCTGAAGTATTTGAAGTGGGTATGGATGTATTCCTCAACAGGAATCTGACTGAGCAAGGTGCTGATAGTATTCAGAAAGCCAATCCGGTTGCTAACCTGAGAGTGCTCAGCATTACCCTGGACAATAGCGGGAGTGAGATAATGCATATGGTGCCGGCCAAAGCCTCGGCCGGGTATCTGAATGGATTCTCTGATCCTGAATATATAGCGGAGCTACCGGTGTTCACTATCCCTTTTTTCCGGGGAGGGACTTTTCGGGCTTTCGAGCTATCCGGCGATTCAATGCTTCCGCTGCGTTCCGGGTCGATTGTGATCGGCCGGTATCTGGAGGACTGGAGCAGCATTAAAGATAATTCGCTTTGTGTAGTGATAACTTCTTCCGAAGGCCTTGTTTTCAAGAGGGTTTTTAATCAGATTAAAAAAGATGGAAGATTTAAGCTCGTGTCAGACAATCCGGTTTTTGCCCCTTATTATGTACGAATGGAAGATATCGTAGAAATCTGGGAGGCCAAAGGGTATTTTTCGATGACCTTCCCTGAGTCTGATTTATCGTAAAGAAAGAAAAACGATTGAAATAAGCAGATGCCATATTTAGTTGATTAATGACGACAGTTTTGCTTCAACAAGCTTTTTTTGTTCTTCATCAATCTGGAACCATAAACCGTCACCTGTTTCAATATACATTCCTTTCCGAATCTCGCTTTCCTCCAATGCAGCCTCCGGATCAAAATCAACAGTATAAATTGTCTCCATAAAGTCTTTCAGCTGACTCCATTCAATAGTCTGCTTTTTATCCTTTTCTTCAGAGTGACTTATGATGAATGCCTTACGTTCCAGAAAGCTTCCGATCAGGGAAATATCCACGGAGGGGGAATTCTGTTTCAATTCTTTTAGCCGTATCGTGAGAGGAAGCTCTTTTTCAGTTGCTTCCAGGATAGCCTGATGAAGTTCCTGCATTGTGTAGGCAAGGCGTGTGTCGCCGGAAAAGCCTTCGAGTTTTTCACCGGCCTGATCCTCATAGGAAATATAGATGAAATGTTCACCTTCTTCCTGACTCAGATCCTGGTAAGCAGAGGAGTTGAAAAGTATACTGGCCCAGGGTTTGCCCAACAGACCTTCCCATTCAATATTATCATTTTCTGTATAACCTTCTTCTGCCAGCTCTTCCGGAGTACAGGACTCGCGATCCAGATAAGAAATGGAAAATGAGGCTTTTACAGATTCTTTTTGATGCTCCGCAGAAAAAAGAAGGGAAAAGGCATGAGGTGCCGGAAGATCCGGAGTATAAAATTCGATAGATAAGGTACTGGACATTGTTCGGATTTCTGGTTTGGGTTAGTGCAAATATGGGACTGATTCTATCATTTTTTAAAATATTTCTTTTAAAGTTAATCCTTTTTTTTATGTTTGTTTTTCATATTTCTTTTTTGTACAAATAAATGAAAGGGTTAAAGAGCAAAATTATTACTACTATTCTGGACGAAACCGGCATAAGACTTCATCCTAAAGATTTTCAGATTGTTACTATCGAGAATATGCTGGTTCTGAAGTTGTGGGGATCAGAGCTGATAAGTAAAAAATTTCAAAGTGAGAAGTCTCTGGATTCAGAAGAGTTTGCAGAGGATCTTTTAAATGAGCTTTTTGATGAATATTACGATTTTCGGGAGAAGATAATCGAGGTAAAAAAAGAAGATCTTACCAATCAGTTTATGGAAGATATCAAGAAAGATGTAATTGTTTTTCTGCAGCAGAAGAAGGTAGATCCGGTGATGATTGAAACCTTGGATTTCGAATTCATTGATTCGGATTCGGTTAAAAACAGTCACTTGGGTGATGACTGGGGCTTCCCGGTATTTGGATTGAGAATAACCGATTATGAAACTGTAGACTATTTTTATTCACTAGATGTGCTTAAAGAGCCTTTGGTCATTGACAAGAAAGTGATTTGTGAAGGCTTGCTGAAAAAAATTCGTTAAAATTTACCTGCTGATAGGAATGAGCACCTGCATGAGAAAAGTATTCTTATGCAGGTGTTTGTGTAAATATAAGACCGGTTGTGGCAATCCGGTCAATTTTACCCGTTGCGGTTTCTGAAAACTCCGGTATCAGAAATATTTTTTTGGGTACTTCATATTTTGATACTGTTTGGATCAGCTCATGATAGAGCCTGTTTTTTTGATCTTCCGCAAAAATTCCTTCGATCAGAAGAACCACTGAAGTTCCGAAGCAATTGTCGGGTATACCGGTCACCATAAACCGGTTGGTATAGCCCAATGTATTGAAAATGCCGGATATTGAACTTTCCAGCTCTTCGATCTGAATTTTTACACCTCCGGAATTTATTATGTTGTCTATCCGGCCTGTCCATATAAATTGTCTTGGCGGGATTAATTTTACAATGTCGTTAGTGATTATAGTCTCATCTCTTGTCACCGGCCCTTTGATTGTAAGGCAGCTGCGCTCATCCAGACCTATCGAAATTCCGGGAAGGACAGTGTAAACAGGCGATGCATTTCTGCCGTTTAGCCTTCGTAAAGCAATATGTGACACTGTCTCGGTCATGCCATATGTACTGTATACCGGAGCCTCAATGTTTTGCAAGGATTCTTCCAGCTGATGACCGACCGGAGCGCCTCCGAGCAATATTGCTTTCATCTGGTTCAGTACTCCTATTTTATCCGGTGATTCCTCTAGCGTTGTTTTCATCTGGTAGGGAACCATAGCGGTAAAGCTGATTGAGAGTGATTTCGTAATGTTTTTGAACGGATTAGCAACCGGTGGTAAAATGTAAGCCGTCATACCAATGGTGAAAGCTCTTGCAAGCATCATTTTGCCGGCAATATACTGGGTGTTAAGACAGACAAGCGCATGGTCCGAACTTGTAAGACCCAGAGCTTGCCCGGTCATAGAAGCGCTTGCTTCCATTTGCTCTTTGCTTATTTCGATTGTTTTAGGCTTTCCGGTTGATCCCGAAGTCTGAATCTGAAAAGGAGGCGGAGTACTGAGAAACCATTGATCCCTGAAGCGAAGAATAGCATCTTTGTACATATGAAAGTTTATGCCATGATTGGTATAAATTTCAGGATTTAGAAAAACTATCTGATCTGAAAAGTCTGTTTTCACCTTGAATGATTGAATAGTTTAAGATACGTAAGTTTTCTGTTTATTTAAAACATGTTTTATAGGGCTTTCATTGCATGTGCTATCAAATAAAAATCAGAAACATTTGTGTGTTTTCTTTAAACCCAATTGTACAAAATGAAGTTATTTTATACCCGATTTTTATTTTTTCTTGAAATCTCATTAATTTGCGCGAATGATACTAGGAATTGATGTTGGCGGTACTACCGTTAAATTTGGAGTCGTTTCTCCGGAAGGAGAAATAAGCCGCGTTAAAGCATTTGATACTGCAAAATGGGTTGCGGATGGATTTGTTGATTCTCTTAAGGCCGGAATAAAAGAATATCTGAACCTTGTTCCTGAGATCAAAGGAGTGGGCATTGGCTGGCCCGGTTTACTGTCTGTAGATCGTAAGAAAGTCATTCTGCTTCCCAATATACCGGCTGTATACGACTTGTCAATTGTTGATATCCTGAACGCAGAGTTTCCAAAGCTTCCGGTTAAGATTGAGAATGATGCCAAGTGTGCAACCATCGGTGAGTTGTATTTTGGTAATATTAAGGGACTGGATAATTTTGTTCTTGTTACACTTGGTACGGGAGTAGGAAGTGGAGCGGTGATTAATAAAAAGCTCTTTCTGGGAGCAAGAGGCAATGGAATGGAAATAGGTCATATGCTTCTTGAAGATGGTAAATCGCTGGAGCAGAATATCGGAATTCAGCATATAATAAACTATACACTGGCCAGAATCGAGAAAGAAAAACCTTCAAGTGTACTTGTCGGAAAGGAAATTACTCCTAAGTCAATTTTTGAGGCGGCTTCGGAAGGTGATGCTTTTGCTGTTTCCGTATTTGATTTTGTCGGAGAGAAGCTGGGGCAGAATCTGGTTTCCGTGATTCGTGTGCTGGATATCAATACTATTTTGCTGGGTGGTGGGATAGCAGGAGCATTCAGATTCATTGAGCCAATGACCAGAAAAACAATCGAAAAATATATGCCTTCGTACTATACAGACAAGCTGATCATTGCTCAGGCGCATCTGACCAATCAGGTTGGGATTCTGGGAGCGGCGGGCTTGCTTATGGAAGAAATCAGTATTGATTCCGGTACAAAGGTATCGTAGTACATTCGTGTATAACTATACTAAAAATAAAAAGCGGGGATTCATCCCCGCTTTTGTTTTATAAGCTCTGCTTGGGTTCTTTCTGCCTGGATCCAGTGTCTTTCATTGTGATATATAGTGAAGCGGAGCGCATCACCAAGTCTGAGTCTGATCAGTCCGGTTATAGTGATCGGGATTCCCTTTAAATTGATATCGATACGATCTGCCAGAGTCAATAATTCCAGATAATTTTCCTGCTGCCTGATAAAGCGTTCCAGAACAGAGCGATCTATCGTCATGCCGATCGGGTTCTTATCTTTAAACGTCTTCATCTTCATAGCCGGAGTTCCTGCCTGATTGACTTTCATACTCTTTGCAAAATAGTTGCCCCAGAAACCGGATTGAAAAACGCGCCTGGGATGCACGTCGGAATGTTCTGAAATAAAATCACGTATTACCGGTATATAAAAATCTCCATACAGATTCAGGTGCTCAAGACATTCTGCCATCGACCATTTTTGCGGTGCCAGACGTTCAAAGAGCATGGAGTCATCAAGAAGTGTATATGACGTTGCACTTTCAACAATCCGGGTTGTCATAGCACTTAGTTCCCGGATCACATCCTTTTGAGTTGCTTTCATATTTTTTTTCAATAAAAGTACAGAACTGGAAAATAGGCATTCTTGGTATAGACCAAGAGTATAGACTACCGGTACTTTTTCAGGATTTTACTAAAGTTTGTCGGATCAATACCCAGATAAGAGGCAATATATTTATGAGGTATCTGATTGATAAGGTGAGCGCTGCGATTGTAAAAGGATTCAAACTTTTCTTCCATGGTCAGCGCAAGAAGCTCATAATGTTTTCTGTTGACTCCGACCAGGGCTGCTTCTGTTGCTTTGCGAAGCAGCGTATTGATACCGGGGTATCTGGCTGCCAGCTCTTCTACTTCTTTATAATTTCTTCGCAACAGGCTGCTTTCTGTAATGGCTTCGATAAAATAGAGAGAAGGCGTGCGGGTTAGCAGCGAATCAAAGTTGCCGCAAAAAGACGGATAATAGGTAAAGACTATAGTGATTTCCTTGCCTTCTTTCAGATAGTATGCACGCTGTATTCCTTCGAGGACGAAGTATATATATTTTTCGTGCACTCCTTCACGGGCGATTATTCCTTTTTTCTGACAGGATACCAGGTCCCAGGATTCAAGGAGAAGATCTGCCTCAAAAGTGGTGAGAGGCGATATGTTTTCCAAAAAAGTGCGAAATACATCCATAAAAAGAAAAGGCGGGAATGAATCTTCCCGCCGGTTTAGCTTTTCCTGATTTTAAAAATCAGACAACTTCTTCCGGTTCAGTTGACAGGCTGCCAATACCATGTCCGGTAAGCTTCGATTTGCTGTCAGCAGTTTTTAGCGGACCGGGCCCGCCCAGATACTCACAGGTCAGAAGAGACTGCATATTCTTGAAACGGACCATTTCCTTGTCGTAATGATATGTGTTTCTAAGTGTCTGGGTCAGGTTGTTGTCTCCCATACTTATATCGACATCGTTCATAGTCAGCTGACACGGATGCTCGTACCCGCAGGCATGTGTGATTTCAAGGATTTCTTTTCGGAGTGTGCGTATATAGTTGGCGGCTCTGTCGGATTTTAGTGTCGGATCAAGTCCGGCAGCCAGCCATTTATTCTGAGTTGCCACTCCGGCCGGACAGGTATTGGTATGGCATGACTGTGCCTGAATACAGCCAATGGACATCATCGCTTCCCGGGCTACTGCGACAATATCGCAACCCATGGCAAAGGCCATCATGGCTTTTGCCGGCAACCCCAGTTTGCCGCTTCCGATAAAAACGACCCGCTCGGCAAGTCCTTTTTTTGCAAAGATTTTGTATACATTGCTGAATGCGTATATAAACGGTAGCGAAACGTGATCGGCAAATGCGGGAGGAGCAGCTCCTGTGCCGCCTTCACCACCATCGATTGTTATAAAATCGGGACCTTTTCCGGTCTCAAGCATCAGGTCGGTTAGCTCTTCCCACATTTCCATTTTCCCGACTGCGGATTTAAATCCGACCGGCAGTCCGGTTACATCGGCAATTTTTTCAAGAAAATCGAACATTTCCCGTATGTTGGAAAAAGCCGAGTGGGTGGAAGGAGAAAGCGCATCCTGCCCCATGGGAACTCCACGGATTTCGGAAATCTCTTTTGTAATCTTTGAAGCGGGCAAGACACCACCTTTACCGGGTTTGGCTCCCTGCGAAAGCTTTACTTCAATGGCTCTGATAAAAGGATTTTCCTTTATAAGCGCTTCCATCCGCTCAAATGAAAAGTTGCCGTTTGCATCTCTTACTCCAAAATAACCGGTACCAAAGTGAAACATGACGTCAGCTCCGTGACGATGGAAGGGGGAAAGCCCACCTTCTCCGGTATTCTGATAGCAGCCTACTTTCAGACTGCCTTTGTTAAGGGCTGTTACCGCATTGGAAGATAAAGAGCCGTAGCTCATACCGGAAATATTGACAATAGAATATGGCCGGAAGGGACGGCGACGCTTGTTGTATGCGCCCATTATCTTGGCACACGGAAGAAAATACGGGTCTTTGGTATTCGGATGATCTTTTCCGCCGTTGAACGGAAACATGGTCGGATGAATGAAAATATGTCCCGGAGCATATATATCCTGATCAGTCCCAAAGCTCTGATAATTGTTCTCTCTTTTTGAAGAGGCATAAATCCAGGAGCGCTGACTACGGTTAAAGGGAAGCTCTTCACGGTTGTTGGCAACAATATATTGCCGCAATTCGGGGCCGATGCGTTCCAGCATGTACCGGAAGTGCCCGACGACCGGAAAGTTATGTTTGATTGTGTGCTTTTTTTGAATGAATATATCGTGGATTGCTACTGAAAGCACAAAGATAACGGGAAAAAACCACCACCAGTTATCTGCTGAAAAAGCTATGAATTTTTCCATAATTGTATCAGGAATGTTCCATTGTTTGTTCTAGAAGCATGTACGACTGCATGGCAGTATTGTTGTGCATACGGCTAATTTTAATTGTTAAAAAGCCGGATACTTTCTTTATGTCTGTAGTCGATATTTCTTCGGGTTTAGGCCTGACCGGAAATTTATTAAGAAGAGGTTCAACGATCCGGCCTGGTATATGATAGAACACGTTATCGGCTATCAAGGTTCGCGATCGTTTTGGTGGCTGAAACAGGTGGTGGTGCTCTCAATATGAATACGGACGCCGGTCTGAAAAATAAACGTTGAGGCTAAATGCTGTGATCTGAGTTTGCCGGGGTATGCTTATCCCCCGGATGAGAATCTTATAGTTGATTTCTGTTCCTGTCTGTATTGAAGCAGAAACGGAAAGCATCTGAAACCGGATGCTCTCCGGGGTGATTCTGGTAAGATTGCCTGCTTTATTAAAAAAGTCGAAAACTTCCTCTGCGGGTTTGTTTAAAGTTTCTCTGTGTTTTCATTCTTCATTAGAATCAGATTCCCTGTCACGGGTTTCTGTCAAAACGGTCAGAATCCTGATGCTTGGGATCTCTTCGCGGTGCTTTTCGTATGGTTAGCAATATCAGGGGAATCAGGGCAAGGGTGATACCTCCGATAACAATTCCGACAAGGGTAGACATTTCTGTTTTGGTCACCATAAAAGCGATAATCACAAATATACAAAGTAAGCCGGCTATCAGGTAAGATATAGTTTTCATCTTATGTGCTTTTACATTGTATAACCGGGGCAGCGGAGACATGTTGGAAGAAATATAAAAAAAGCCCCGGAGAGGGGCTTCTGATGATTAGGGAAATTTCGGATATTTCGAGAAATCGGGAGTACGTTTTTCAAGAAATGCATTTTTTCCTTCTTTTGCTTCTTCTGTCAGATAATACAATAATGTTGCATTACCGGCAAGTTCCTGAATTCCGGCCTGACCATCCAATTCAGCATTGAAGGCACATTTTAACATTCTTAATGCAAGCGGACTCTTTTGCAGAATCTTTTTTGCCCATTCTACGGTTGTCTCTTCCAGTTTATCCAGCGGAACAACTTTGTTTACAAGTCCCATATCCAGCGCTTCCTGCGCATCATACTGATCACAAAGATACCATATCTCACGAGCTTTCTTTTGACCTACAACCCTGGCCAGATAGGAAGCTCCGAATCCTCCGTCGAAGCTGCCTACTTTGGGTCCTGTCTGTCCGAAACGGGCATTGTCTGCGGCTATTGACAGATCGCAGACTACATGCAAAACATGGCCGCCGCCAATTGCCCATCCTGCCACCATGGCGATTACCGGCTTGGGAACAGAGCGGATCTGTTTCTGAAGATCCAAAACGTTAAGTCTGGGAACCTGATCGTTTCCGACATAGCCACCATGGCCTCTTACAGACTGATCTCCACCACTGCAGAATGCTTTTCCGCCTTCACCGGTCAGTATGATTACACCTACTTCCTGATCTTGTCTTGCCAGTTCCATGGCTTCAGACATTTCCTGTACGGTTTTAGGAGTAAAAGCATTGTGTACGTGAGGTCTGTTGATGCTGATCTTTGCAATCCCTTCGAAGTACTCAAACTTTATTTCCTCGTATTCCTTTATAGTTTTCCAGTCAAATTTACTTGTCATGATTGGCTATATTTTTATATTCTTTTAAGGTTTCTTTATCAATTACCGGGTTTGTTTCGATTTCCAGAATTTTTGCGTATTCAGATGGCTGGTAAAAGTTTTTCAACTGCTGCTTAAGGATTTCCAGATCTTTGCAAAAATAATAATCGAGATTGTTTTCGTACGCATAGCCGACAGCAGAATGGGGCTGGTCGGTTACAAAGTATTTTTCCAGCTCGGGCTGTCTGCCCGGGCCTTCGATCATTCTGAATATGCCGCCCCCGTGGTTGTTGAGAATAACGATTCTTAAATTAGCGGGATTCAGGGTATTCCAGAGCGCATTCCGGTCATAAAAGAACGCCATGTCGCCGGTAATGACCGTAACAAACTGATCTGTAACAGAAGCAGCACCGGCTGCGGTACTGATTACTCCGTCAATGCCGCTGGTTCCTCTGTTGCAAAATGCTTTGAGCCCTTTGTTGCCCAGTCCGATATAGCTGATATATCGGATAGGCATGCTATTGCTGATATGGACTATACTTTTTTCCGGAATCGTATGAATTACTTCATGAATGGCGGTCAGCTCGGAAAGTGTATTTTCCCTCTCAAAGAAGCGCTGCCTTGCTTCAGTGTATTTTTTCTCCAGATGATTCCAAAGCTGCGGATATGATTTATTAATTCTTGGTTTTTCTTCAAACAGGCTGAAAAAGTCTCCGGTTTTTACCGGGATTACATTGGTCAGGCACTGAAACAGATCAGGTGATTTCCCGCCAGGCTGTATGTGCCAGTGCAGAGGAGCCGAAGTACGGATATAGTGCTTCAGGCTTTTGGAAACTATTGCATCTCCGAAAGTAATGATCAGTTCCGGTTTTAACAGCAGGGCTTCTTCGTTGGATACATTGGACAGGATAAGGTCAAAACTGGTAATACATGTATCTGTATTCTGACAATTGCTTAATGGCTCGGCCAATAGTACTGCTCCATATTTTTCCGTAAAGGACTGCAGGGATTTGTGAAATCCGGGTGTAAGTGATTCAGTATGCTGCCCGGCAATAACAAGAATGGATGCTGTACTTTCAAGAGTTTTGTCAAGTTCGGCAATGATTTCCCGGCTGAGAGAGAGTTTGGCTTCCCATGTTTTGATGATTTTAATGTCTTGGCTGTACTCAATTGGCTGATCAGGATAAAACGGCTCTCTCAGGGGAATATTGATATGAACGGGACCTGCCGGATAGCTTCGGGTTGTTAGTATCGCCTCGGAAAGTATACGTTCAGAATACCATACCGAGTCAATATGCTGATAGCTCTCAGGAAATGTATAAGAAGCCTTTACATGATTGCCGTATACTTCATTCTGACGAATGGTTTGTCCATCCATCTGATCAATCCATTCGGGCGGACGGTCTGCGGTTAATATCAGCAGCGGGATTTTCTGATAAAAGGCTTCGGCAACAGCAGGATAGTAGTTAAGAACGGCTGATCCGGAAGTACATATCAGGACAACCGGATTCCCTGACTGGATGGCCATACCCAGCGCAATAAATGCAGCTGATCGTTCGTCTCCGGCAACAGTGCATTTTATCTGCGGGTGCCGGGCAAAAGCTATCGTAAGTGGTGCAGAACGGCTTCCGGGTGAAATTACCGCATGTTTTATATCGTGCCTGGCACAGATTTCAGGTATGTTATGTACTGCTTGCAAACTGGGTAAAAATACGTTAAAAATATTAATTTTCTGAATGTAATACGGAAGCAATTACATTCATCTTTATTTCTGTTTCGGCCAGCTCTTTTTCAGGGTCGGATTCTTCTGTAATTCCGGCTCCTGCAAATAGAACGGCTTTACCCTGGTATAGTCTCGCACAACGGATATTGACAAATAAGTTGGTCTGATTGCTGATATTGACCGGACCTATATATCCTGCGAAAAGTTGCCTGTCAAAACTTTCAGTGTGTTTTATGAAGTCACGGGCTTCCTGTCTGGGCATCCCGCCGACAGCACTTGTCGGATGCAGCAGGCGCAGCATTTGTGTTCCGAGATCCGGGATATTTACTTCAGACAGATTGACTGAGTATATCGTTTTAAGATGAAGCAGCTCCCCGGCTTTGATTGTCTTAGGTCCTTCCTCTTCAAACTCTCTGAGGCGTATTGTTTTGAAGCAGCTTATAATATATCTTGATACAAGAGCCTGCTCCTCGATTTCTTTTTGCTTCCATACCGCCTCTGATATATGCTGATCAGCCGGAAGGCGCTGGGTGCCAGCAAGCGCTACTGTACGAAACAGGGTATTATTCTCGATAGAAACCAGCACTTCCGGGGAAGCTCCGATCCATGTACCGTATCGCCGGCTATGAATAAGTGACCGGAATGAATTGTCGAAAGTTGCAGAAAGTCTTTTAAAAAGCTGTCCCGGAGTTGTTGTGTCAGGAAGATCAATGATCTTATTGCGGGCTACGACTACTTTTTTTAGCTGACCGGCCTGTATATGCTGTATCGCTTTTCTTACATTGGGGATATAGTCATCAGAGGTCCGTGAAAGGTCTGCCAGGTCCTGCATTTGCCGGGTATCCGGGGCGTGCTCAAGGAGATCAGAAAAGATGCCAGTCAACTGAGTTAGCTCAGACGGGTCCGGAGCAATGCTGATTGTTGAATAATATTTTGCCTCAATAAAGCAGGATGGGCTTTGGTCATCGAACGGAGCGAACAGAAAGCCCGGCCTCGCTGTTTCAATTTTTTCTCCGAAAGGTAATTCAGGACCGGCTATCAGTTGAATGCTGTTTTTTCCGGGCAATACAAAAGCGGCAAATGAGTAGTTTTTGGTAGTACAGGCTGATATGCACTGATTGATAAATGGGCCGATATTAATCAGCGTCGTTTCCGGATTTGCTTCCAAGTCTGCTATACTATGAGATTACGCGAATGGTTTATCGATAATGGCTACTGTAAGTCTGCTGATACAAACCAGCTCATTGCTTTCATTTGAGATTTTTACTTCCCAGATATGGGTACGTTTCCCTGCATGAGCGATCACTGCTTTACCATATACAAAGCCGTTTTTCGCACTTTTTATATGATTGGCATTTATTTCAAGACCAACTGCATATTGTTTTCCAGTGTCAATCAGTAAGTTGCTGGCTATGCTTCCAAGTGTTTCTGCCAAAACTACTGAAGCGCCTCCGTGCAACAGACCAAAAGGTTGAGTGGTCCTGTGGTCTACAGGCATTTTTCCGCAGAGATAATCGTTGCCTGCTTCTGTAATTTCGATACCAAGATGCTCGAGCATATTGCCTTTTGCAAGCTGGTTAAGATCTGCAACCGTTGTTCTCGTATTCATGATTGTACCCGTCAAATTATTTTTTCTGTTCCCGCAGGGGTAGAGCTTCTTTTTTTTGTCTTACTAATAGAATCCGCTTTGCCACGAGACAAAGGTAATGAAAATTACGCAGAGGGGGGGCGTTTAGAAATTATGCAAAATCATGAAAAATATTACTTTTGATTTATAAGTCTTCAAAAATGTGGATATTAGTGAATTATTTTAAAATTGTTAGTTCTACGTTTTGGGGGAAAAAAGAATCTATATAATCCGACATGGAGAAACGGATTATAATTTAAAAGGAATTGTTCAGGGCAGCGGTGTGAATACCAGTTTGAATGACACCGGACGTTGCCAGGCGAAGGCATTTTTTGAACACTACAAGGATATTCCGTTTGCAAAAATTTACCTTTCCGCACTGAAGAGAACAAAGGAATCCGTAGAGGATTTTATTCAGCTTGGTGTTCCTTATGAGATGCATGCCGGTCTGAATGAGATCAGCTGGGGAGAAAAAGACGGAAAAATCATTAATACGGGAGATCATACGTATTATACAGAAATGCTTGAAGCATGGAAGCGGGGCGAGGTTGGTAAGTCGATTGATGGCGGTGAAAGTCCTCTGGATGTTCAGAAAAGACAAAAACCGGTTATGGATCTGATATTGTCAAGGCCGGAGGAAGATCCCGTATTAATTTGCATGCATGGACGTGCAATTCGGATTCTGTTATCAACGTTATTACATTCGGATCTGAAATATATGGATCAGTTCGAACATCACAATCTTTGTCTGTATATGCTCAGATATACTGAATCCAGATTTATACTGGATACGTACAATGATGTACGCCATTTGCAAACTGTATAATGAACCAATTTGATTTCTTCATTGTACCTAGATAATACAATTCAATAAGAGAAAAATCCTATCAACTTTAAATTAAATGCAGTCAAAAATCCGATTTATTGATAAAAGCCAGTCTATGTTTTTTGCTACTCTGAAGCAAAGGGTAGATCAGTATTTTACCGATAACAATATTAGTAAACATGCAAACGCGGCAATGGTTTTCAAAACGATCTTTTTTTTAGGTGGTTTTGTTGGTACCTATCTGTTAATTCTTCTCCAGCCAATGTCTGTATATATGATGTTGCTGCTGGCAATCATACACGGCGCATTCGCAGCTTTTATCGGCTTCAATGTCTGCCATGATGCGATACACGGCGCCTATTCATCCAATAAGACTGTAAATAAGGCATTAAGCTATGTTTTTAATCTTATCGGGGCAAATTATACGGTGTGGGAAGCCACCCATAATGTCATTCATCACACTTATACCAATATTAAGGGGCATGATGAAGATATTGAAATTGCGCCGGGACTTCTCAGAGTGCACAAGGAAGATAAAATAACCTGGATTCAGCGCTGGCAGCATTACTATGCGTTTTTGCTATATGGACTGGCCAGTCTGTCATGGGTATTCAGAAAAGATTATGTAAAGCTGTTTTCTCCTCAGGTAAAGCAGTATGCAAGACCTGGTAAGAGACAATACTTTGAGCTGTTTTTCTTCAAAGGCATCTATTATTTCCTGTTTATAGTGCTTCCTCTGATCGTTCTTGATATTACCTGGTGGCAGTTCCTGATCGGTTTTGTCATGCTGCATGTTACCGAGGGACTCGTTCTGGGACTTGTATTTCAGCTTGCCCATGTGGTCGAGGATACGGACTTCCCGGAGCCTGATGATAAAAACCATATTGAGGCAGCCTGGGCTGTACATCAAATGGAAACTACGGCCAACTTCAGCAGAAAAAGCAAGCTGGCTGCCTTTTTGTGCGGAGGTCTGAATATGCAGGTAGAGCACCATCTGTTTCCCAGAGTATGCCATATTCACTATCCGGCCATCTCTGAAATTGTCCGCAAAACTGCGGAAGAGTTTAATGTAGCATACAATGAAAATGAGACGTTTATACAAGCTCTAAGGTCTCATTATCAGGTTCTTAAGAAATTTAGTATGGATGCGAGAAAACCTGCTGTTGCCAGACAGCATTTGGCCTGATAGTTGCGCAAAGCATCTGTTTTGCGGGATAAATTTTAATGCGATGCTAGCAGATTATGTAAAACCGGCATACAGCCTTTTACTTTCAATTCTGATATTGGCTTCTCTAACCGGCAGTGCTCAGTCCGAAGACGGACCGGGCACTGTTGATTATAAGCAGATTTTTTCTCTGCTGGATCAGCAGAAGTATGATCAGTCTCTGATTCTGATTCGCGAAACTTTTGGTACTGCGTCGGATAATGTTCCTGATACATTGATCTACTGCTATGGAAGAGCGCTCATGGGAGCAAAGGAATATGTAAGGGCCCGAAATGCTTTTAATGAATATCTGAAAAGCTCTGATCATCTCGTATATGAGGAGCAGGTGCATATGTACCTGGCTCAGTTGCAGTCAAAAATCTGTGCCAAATGTGATAATTCCGGTTACCATGATGTAATGAAGCCATGCGGCAAATGCAACGGGGCAGGTGGATCGTACAAAGATTGTACTGCCTGCAGTAAAGCAGGTAATTTTGCCTGCTCTGTTTGCGGCGGCAAAGGCGTCCTTGTTAAAAACGGGAGTATGGGAAAAGTTTTTAAAGAATGCCCGGATTGCAACGGAAAAGGTGTAGCGGTCTGTAGAAAATGTAAGGGAGAGAAGAGAATAAAGCTGAACTGCGATATTTGTCAGGGAAAGGGAGAGATTGCCTTGAAGCAGGTATGCACACACTAGGGGGAAACTGGTTTGTAAATGTTTCCAAAAAAGATTGACGAATGGCCTCTTTTGTAATTTCAGATATTCATGGTTGTAACAATACGTTAAAACACCTGGTGGAACATCAGATCGGATTATCTAAAACCGATGTTTTGTATTGTCTGGGCGATTTTATAGATCGTGGTCCGGGGAGCAGACAGGTGCTTGACTATGTGATGAATCTGAGGGAATCAGGCTTTACTGTCTATACATTGCTGGGAAACCATGAAGAAATGTTTCTGAACTGTTTTTTTGAGCAGAGTATGCAGGGCATATGGTATTCAAGCGGAGGAAACGAGATGCTGAAGAGCTTTGGAGTCAGTGCTGTTCAGGAAATACCGGAAAAATATATTCGGTTTATAACTGATATGGAAAGATTTAAAGTGCTGCCGGACTATCTGCTGGTCCATGCCGGATTTAATTTTGAAATCAACGATATTTTCAGTGATGAGTTTTCAATGCTATGGATAAGGAATTCTAAAGTTGATCCTGCTAAAACCGGCAACCGTATTGTGGTGCACGGGCATACTCCGACGGAGTTGAAAAAAATAGTCCATGGCATAGCTACCGTGTCAGATCATTATCAGATTAATATTGACAACGGAGCGGTCTATCCTGACCGTCCGGGAACGGGAAACCTGATTGCTATGCGTCTGAATGACCACAAGCTTTTTATACAGCCGAATATGGAGGTTTAATCGGCGCTTCTCCTTATTTTTATTTACTTTCGCAGAAAGCAGCAGCATACTTGAGAGTTTTACAAATTTGTTTCAGAGTACCTTACCCACCTGATGACGGTGGCGCCATTGCTATGTACGGGATCACGAGAAATCTTAGTCTGAAAGGACATGAGGTAACTGTGCTGGCGGTTAATACTCCCAAGCATTTTCAGCAAGTGGATGTGCTTGGCGGAATTGCCAGACTGATTCCGGTGTTTATAGATACTACAATTAACCGAAAGAAGGCCCTGCTGAATCTTTTTAAGCCAATTCCCTATATAGCGGAACGGTTTATTTCGGACGACTTTGAAAAACAGCTGGAGATGCTGTTGCGGGAAGAACAGTTTGATGTGGTGCATTTTGAGGGTACGTATGTGGCCTGGTACGTGGATAGTGTTCGTAAATGGACGAATATACCAGTGGTGCTCCGCTCACATAATCTGGAACATATGATCTGGCAGAGGCTCTCAGAAAATGAACCGAATGTGTTGAAGAGATTATACTTCCGGAGAATGGCTCGTGAGCTTAAATTGTTTGAAAGAACGTATTACGCGAAGTTTGATGCAATTGCAGCAATTACTCCCGAGGATGCTCTCCGGATAAAACAAATGGGAGTTTCTGTACCGTGTCATTTCATTCCGGCCGGAGTGGATCTTGATCGTTTTGTACTCAGACCGGATATAAAGCCCCTTAAAAATACCTGTTTCATTCTCAGTGCGCTTGAATGGCTCCCTAATCAGGAAGCGCTAATGTGGTTTCTGGAAAATGTCTGGCCGAAAGCTTCTGCGGCTCTGCCGCATCTGGAGCTTCATGTTGCCGGAAAAGGCACTCCTGATTATATAAAAGAGCTCAATATTAAAAATGTATTCATCCATGGATACGTGGATGATGCTTCTGTTTTTATCCAGCAATATGATTTGATGCTGGTACCGTTGCTCTCCGGAGGTGGTATGCGGTTGAAAATCGTGGAGGGAATGGCACTTGAGAAATGTATTTTTGCATCTTCCGTAGGAGCGGAGGGTATTGATTGTTCTGATGGAAAAAATATTGTAATTTGTGATGATGCAGAAAGATGGGTGGAGAAAATAAAAGATTATTTCAGGAATAGAGAAAATTACGATTCTGTCGGAAAAAATGCCGGCCTGCTCATTCAGAACGAGTATGCCAATCCTATAGTAATCGATCGGCTTATAAACCTTTACAAATCGTTAGCTAAGTGATTGTTTTTATTCAGTTGTTGTTTTGGATGACCGTATTGCTGATTTTGCATACGTATGTTTTCTTTCCGCTGATATTAAAACTGGCAGCTGAAAGAAAATCGCCCAATCAGGTCACATATGATAAGGAGGATACAGGTCTTCCCGAGGTGGCTATTATCATGGCTGTGCACAACGAACAGGATGTGATTGCAAAAAAAATCGATATTGTTTTTGACTCAGACTATCCGTCTGATAAAATCCATTTTTATATAGGCTCGGATAATTCCAGTGATCGTACAAATGCGATAATCCGGGAATATCAGCAGCGCTATCGCAATCTTTATCTTGTAGAGTTTACTACAAGAACTGGCAAGGCAGGAATTATAAACAGTCTTGTTGAAAATGCAGGACAGGAAATACTTGTTCTCACCGATGCCAACGTGCTTTTTGACAGAGAGACTATTTATGCTCTGGTAAAGCATTACAAAAACCCGGATATAGCGTTGGTAGGGGGAAATATTCTTAATCAGGAACACAGAAGGGAAGGTATTTCCTATCAGGAGAAAAAATATCTTGAGCGCGAGAATATTATAAAATATCACGAAGGACTGATCTGGGGGACTATGATAGGCGCATTCGGAGGGTTATATTCCATCCGGAAGTCTTTTTTTGCTCCGGTGCCGCATAATTTTCTGGTAGATGACTTTTATATAACCATGCATGCTCTTGCAAGAGGGAAGTATGCAATCAATGAGCTGTCTGCAGTCTCCTATGAAGATGTTTCCAATAAACTATCTGAAGAATTCAGGAGGAAGATCCGCATATCGGCAGGAAATTTTCAAAATCTTTCCGTCTACAAGAAGCTGCTCTGGCCACCTTTTACAGGACTGGCGTTTTCATTTTTTTCACATAAGGTATTGCGCTGGATTACACCTTTTTTATTAATCATTAATCTGTTTTGCAATATTGTTCTGCTCGATTACCACATTGTATATCAGATGGCACTGATCGCACAGATACTGTTCTTATGTGTCCCGCTAATAGATATATTACTGAAGAAAATAGCGATCAATTTCCGGTTATTCCGGTTTATATCACATTTCTACAGTATGAACCTGGCATTATTAATAGGATTTATAAAATATTCAACAGGGGTAAAAACGAATATATGGCGACCGACAGAACGAAATCAGTAAAGCTTGATACGATAGAAGAGGCCATTGAGGAAATACGCAACGGGAAAATCATCATAGTAGTTGATGATGAGGATCGGGAGAATGAAGGTGATTTTATATGTGCGGCTGAATGTATTACGCCGGAGATCGTCAATTTTATGGCGACTCACGGACGAGGGCTGATATGTACACCGCTTTCGGAGGAGCGATGCGAAGAACTGGGACTGGAGCTGATGGTTGGCCGTAATACGGCCCAGCATGAAACACCGTTTACGGTATCGATTGATCTTCTCGGCCATGGCTGTACTACCGGAATTTCTGCAAGTGACAGAGCTAAAACTATCAAAGCGCTGGTAGATCCGGCTATCAAACCGGATGATTTTGGTCGCCCGGGACATATTTTCCCTTTGAGAGCAAAGTCAGGAGGAGTGCTGAGGAGGTCGGGACATACAGAGGCGGGTATCGATTTTGCCCGGCTTGCAGGCTTTAAGCCGGCAGCAGTATTGGTCGAAATCCTGAATGAAGATGGATCAATGGCACGTTTGCCGGATCTGAGAAAGGTTGCTGACAAGCATAATCTCAAACTGGTTTCCATAAAAGATCTGATTGCTTACAGATTAAAGAACGAAAGTCTGATCAAGAGAGAGATTGGTATTAAGATGCCTACGGATTTTGGTTCTTTTGACCTGATTGCATATCGCCAGTTGAGTACAGGTGAGCTCCATATGGCTTTGGTCAAAGGAAGCTGGGATGAAAACGAGCCTGTATTGGTCCGGGTGCATTCTTCCTGTGTAACAGGCGATATCTTTGGTTCCTGCCGGTGTGACTGTGGGGCACAATTGCACGGAGCTATGCAGATGGTGGAGAAAGAAGGTAAGGGAGTGGTGTTATATATGAATCAGGAAGGCAGAGGCATTGGATTACTGAATAAGCTTAAGGCCTATAAGCTTCAGGAACAGGGACGTGATACTGTGGAAGCAAATCTCGAACTGGGCTTTAAGATGGATGAACGGGACTATGGCATCGGAGCCCAGATTCTCAGAGATCTGGGTATTGGTAAAATACGTCTTATTTCGAACAATCCTGTAAAACGAGCCGGATTGATGGGGTACGGACTTGAAATTGTGGAAGGGGTACCTATTGAAATTGAGCCCAATGAGCACAATAAGGTTTATCTTACTACCAAGAGAGATAAGATGGGACATGAAATATTAAATGCTTTAAAAGCAAAAAAATAATTAATTATAGTTTCTGATGGCAAGACCATTGATTTTAGTAGCCAATGATGATGGCATAAGCGCTCAGGGTATCCGTATTCTGGTCGATGTAATGAAAGAGCTGGGAGAAGTGATTGTTGTAGCGCCTTCGGGACCTCAATCCGGCATGGGGCATGCAATTACGATAGGAAATACGCTCCGGCTCGATGAAACGGATATTTTCGGCTCTGTTACTGCTTACGAATGTTCCGGAACTCCGGCAGATTGTGTTAAGCTCGCAAAGTTTTTTGTACTGAATAAGAAACGCCCGGATCTTGTGGTAAGTGGTATAAATCATGGTAGCAATTCCAGCATTAGCGTACTTTATTCCGGAACGATGTCTGCGGCTATTGAAGCTGCCATTGAAGGTATGCCTTCAATTGGTTTTTCTCTGTGTGATTTTGCTCCCAATGCGGATATGAGCCATTGCAGGGAACCTGTCAGGAAAATTACCGAGCAGGTTCTGAAGCACGGTCTGGCCAAAGGGGTAGCGCTGAATGTGAATATCCCTGCCAAGTCGGAAGAGCCGGTAAAGGGAATAAAGATCTGCCGGCAGGCCAGGGCCAGATGGCAGGAATTGTTTGAGGAGCGTAAAGATCCTCAAGGCAGAAGATACTTCTGGATGAACGGTACGTTTGTAAATTCTGATAAAGGAGAAGATACAGATGAGTGGGCGTTGGCTAACAATTATGTATCTGTGGTACCGGTAATGTATGATATGACTGCCCATTATACCATCCCCCAGATAAACGGGGAATGGGATATACTGTCCTGATCAGAATAAAAACCCTGTTATTTGCTTTGCTGGTAGTGCAGGATAATTTTACCTGCATTGATGTCATACGTAAATGTCAGGGTTTTTCCTTTATTGGTCCAGTAACATGTATTGAGGAATCGGTTTTCCTCTTCGACTTTTTCTGGTGTACAGTTTCCCAGGCGGGCTGTATATCTTGCATTGAGTAAGTCATGAAGCTCCTCTGCTTTTTCAAAATCACTCTCGGTAATTGTCAGATAATAGCCGGAAAGACTGTCATTCTTAAACAGAAAACTGAGCTGCGCTGACTGGTCAAATAGCGGAACCTGACTTTTACTTTCTTTAATATATGGAGAGCTTGCGCCTGCTCTGCTCTGGGGAGCAGGTGCGGAAGGAAAGAGTTCCTTTACATTGAGGAACGAGGTACCGGTCTGCACAGCATCAAAATTGTTCAAAAAGCTGCTTTCCGCGGCACCGATTGTCTTTTCTTTTTTTACTTCCACAGGTACTTTTTTTGTATCAGGTATGGAAGATGTATCTGGCTGCTCTTTTCTGTCGTCTGTGTATGTTTTGTTGTCCAGCTCATCATTCTGCTGTGTCTGGTCACAGGCGCTGGTTATCAGAAGAAGTGCGGCAACAGGTAGTATAAGTTTGTTCATATTGTTTGTAATCAGCTTGTTTAAGCCGGGTCTACATCTACGGAGACGATCGTTGATTTAAAGTCTTTTTCAGAAACGACCCGGTTCACTTGTGTCTTTATCAGTTCTTTTGCTTTACTCAGGTTAATGCCTTCCCGCTCCAGCTTTATATAGATCGATACAAGATAGAGGTTCCGGATTTTATTGATCAGCGGAATTTCCGGGCCAAGCATTCGCTGTTTCCCGATTATATCAACCAGGTTTGCATAGAGAGTATCTGCGCACTTCTTACTTTGCTCGGGCCTGGCATCTTTTACTGTCAATTTGATCATTCGGGAAAAAGGCGGATAAAAGAAACGCCTGCGTTCCTCTATTTCGTGATTATACATTGAAATATAATCATTTTCAATGATGAGCTGGAAAATTTTATGTTCAGGGAAGTTAGTCTGAATATATACCTTTCCTTTCTTATCTTTTCTTCCCGCTCTTCCGCTTACCTGGGTAAGCATCTGAAATGTGCGCTCATGTGCCCGGAAATCAGGAAAATGAATGCTTCTGTCCGTATCGAAGATTCCTACCAGGCTGACATTGTCAAAATCCAGTCCCTTGGTAACCATTTGTGTACCGATTAATATATCAGTCTTTCTTTCCTCAAAATCGTTTATAATCTCCTGATAGCTGTTTTTACGGCGGGTGGTATCCATATCCATTCGGGCAAGATGAGCATCCGGCAGGAACAATTTTAAGTCATCTTCAAGTTTTTCCGTTCCGAAACCGGAAGTCCTGATTTTGGAGGAGCCACAGGCAGGACAGGAGCGGGCCAGATTCTCTGAATGTCCGCAATAATGACATTTAAGTTCATCTGCACGCATATGATAGGTCAGACTGACATCACAGTTTTTGCAATAAAACACGTATGAACAGTCTTCGCAAGTCAGAAAAGGAGAGTAGCCGCGTCGGTTCTGAAAGAGTATAATCTGCTCTTTTCTTGCCAAAGCCTCTTCCATTTGATGCAGGAGAGCTCCGGAAAAATCATTACGAAGTGTTTTCTTCTTTCGTTCCTGGCGGAGATCAATCAGATGTATGTCGGGCAGTGAAGCGGACGAAAATCTTTCTGTCAGCTCGACAAGCCCCCAGTTACCGGATTTGCATTGATAATAGCTTTCTACCGAAGGGGTGGCAGTCCCCAATAATGTTTTTGCATTGTGAAGACGGGATAATACAAGTGCTGTATCCCTTGCATGGTACCGCGGGGCCGGATCCTGTTGCTTGTAGGAAGTTTCATGTTCCTCATCAATAATAATGAGACCAAGATTTTCAAAAGGAAGAAATATGGCAGAGCGAACACCAACAATAAGATTATACCTGCCCGATAAAAGGTTTTTGTATACTTCAACCCGTTCGTTGTCAGAAAATTTTGAATGGTAGACGCCCAGTGTGCTGCCAAAAGCTTTCTTCAGGCGGGTTACAATCTGTGTAGTAAGGGCTATTTCCGGTAATAGAAATAAAACCTGGGAGCCGCCTTCCAGCGCTTGATGGATGAGGGTGATATATATTTCTGTTTTACCGCTGCCGGTTAAGCCATGCAGCAATACGGTATCAGTCGAGTCGAACAGATTTACTATTGCCTCACAGGCTTTTTGCTGAGCCGGAGACAACTTGCTTATAGTATGTGGTTCGGTTGGCAGCTCGGGAAAACGTGGAATGATTTCCTGAAACTCATCAATAACACCATCTTTTATAAGTGCCCGAAGCGAAGCATCAGCGTCAATCAGAAGCTTGAATTGTGCTTTGTCGATTCCTTTATAAAACCCCTCCTGTGAATAGGATGGATTTAATGAAAGCAGTTTGAGGATTATATCTGTCTGACGAGGCTTGTTTTTCAGTGAATCAAAAAGATTTTTTATGCTCTCTTTTGAATAGTATTGTTCATTCAGACGTATTTTTCCTACGGTTTTTGGACGATATTTTTCTTTTATTTCTTCAAAAAGGATGATTTTCTTTTTCTCGATCAGGGAACGCACATAGGGTAAAATACGGACGATTCCGCAAAGTTTGGGCAGATCATTGAAAGAAACTTCGCCCAGACGGGCTATCGTATCCAGTATTACCTGTTCGACGGGATCGACAGGAATATCGGAGCTTGCAGCGGTATCAGGGTTTAGCTGTATTTTTGATTCGCTGCTGAGCTTGAGACCTGAGGGAATGGCAGCATTGAGCACTTCTCCGGGAGTGCACATATAATATGATGCCATCCAGCTGATCAGACTTAGCTGGGGCGTCGTTATCAGAGGATTTGTATCCAGTAGCTCAATAATTTCCTTGGCTTCATATACCTGGGGCGGAGACTGATGGATTTCCCGGATAACTCCGGTCAGCACTCTCTTTTTCCCGAACTGGACAAGTACTCTTGAACCGACCAGCGCTTCGGTATTTGCCGGAATTTTATAGGTGTATGTATTAGGCAGAGGTAATGGCAGAATTACCTCTGCAAAGAATGGAGTAGCTGCCCCGAAAAGTGAATGTTGATTCATGTGTTCGTCAAGGATACTACGCTACTTATCCTTTTTTAACCATTCGATTTTGTACAGGTCTTTTCTCCGGTTTAGATGATTACGGACGGTCCCTTGTTTGCGGAGCTTTTTCAGCAGGTAGTAATCAAGATCTACAACCAGCATGGTTTCTGCATTAGGAGTTGCTTCGGCAACAATAGCATCATGCGGGAATGAAAAGTCCGAAGGAGAGAAGACAGCGGACTGAGCATATTGGATATCCATATTTTCAACCCCCGGCATATTTCCCACACTTCCGGAAATTGCAACATAGCATTCATTTTCGATTGCTCTTGCCTGTGCGCACCGCATGACCCTAAGGAAAGCCGTTTTGGTATCTGTCCAGAAAGGAACAAAAAGAATATTGATTTCCTGTTCACCAAGCATTCTGGACAATTCGGGAAATTCAATATCATAGCAGATAAGAATTCCGATTTTGCCTGAGTCTGTTTCGAATACCTGGAGCTTGTTGCCTCCCTGTAAGCCCCAGTATGTTTGCTCATCCGGAGTAACATGAAGCTTATATTGTACATCGTATGTACCATCCCGGCGGCACAGATAGCATACATTGTAAAGTTTGCCGCGCTGATACAAAGGCATGCTCCCGGCTATAATATTGATATTATAGCTAAGCGCATAGCTTATCATTGCTTCTTTGATTGTTTCGGTATATTCGGCAAGCTGTCGGACTGCATCAGCCGAGTTATCTGAAGCAAAACCAGCCATTAACGGAGCGTTGAAGAATTCCGGGAATATAATAAAGTCAGCTTTATAATCGGATACTGCATCAACAAAGAACTCGATCTGTTTAAGCATCTCATTAATCCCGGTAACGGGGCGCATCATCCATTGGACAACGCCTACCCTGGCTGATTCCTTGGCTCCACCAATCAGCTTGATGCTTTCATCATAATCTATGTTGATCCATTCAAGGAGTGTTGCATACGATTTGGATTCGGTATCGTCAGGAAGATAGTTGTTCATCAGCTTTCTGACGTGGAAGTTGTTGGCCAGCTGAAAAGTCAGAATAGGATCGTAGATTTCCTTGTTTTTAACCTTGTCTATATATTGCCGTGGGGTGAGTTTCTCTGCATGATCTTTATATCCGGGAATTCGTCCGCCGGCGATGATAGCCCGCAAATTAAGCCCTTCGCATAATTCTTTTCTGGCATCATAAAGTCTTCGGCCCAGCCGCATTCCCTGGTAATCCGGATGAACAAATACATCAATTCCGTATAGGGTATCACCATCATCCTGATGGGTTGTAAGCAAACCTTCGCCGGTAATCTGTTTGTAGGTATGCTTATCACCGAATTTTGAATAGTCAACAACAAGACTGAAAGCAGCAGCAACTATTTTTCCATTGTCTTCAATACCAATCTGACCCTGCGGAAAATATTTGAGCATGGATTTGAATTCCTTTTTGGTCCATGCGCCGCCTGCATTACTGTAGACCCGGTCCATAATTTCCTTTATATCTTCATAATCGCTCATGGTAACTGTACGAAGATGTATATGATGGTGCTCGGTCTCTTTGTCTTTTCGTTTTTCTTTGCTCATATCGGATATAAAAAGATTGAATTTAAAACATTATTGCATAAGAATACATTCCACAATAATAAAATTCCGATGTGGAAAACTTAAAACGGATAAACAAAACCTCGTTGCGAAATACTGCGTATTATACCTGGTATGCGTTGTTGGATACTCGAGCAGTTGAAAAATCGGAATCTTATTCCGATCCGGATTTTAATAAACCCCGATTAAAAAGATGAAAAAAGTACTGATGCTCATTACTCTAGCTGCTATTGTCTTTTCCTGGATATGGAGTTTTATGGCGATGACTTAAGACTTGTCTGCGTTTTTCCATTCAAAGCCACAGTCAAAACAGCGGAAGCCTTTTTTTCGGATTGGTACCGGAAATCCGATCAGAAGGAATGAAAGAAGCGATTTCCTGGAATATTTGTTCTGATATATATTGGTTGACAGACAGCAGGGGCATTTGTTTTCCGGTGACGTTTCATTCTCTTTGTTTAGCTTGAAATTATCTGTCAGCGTAATGTCTGACTTATCAGATAATATTTTAATAGCCCTGTCAGATTCACAGGCGGATACTTTCAGTTTGATGTTGCCTATCGCCAGGGAGTAGAAAGGGACAATGCTAACCATATTTTCATCCATCAGAAAGCAGGCTATATCATGCGACTCAAGCTTGGCTTTATGGAGATTGGCTTCGATCGGGTTGCTGTATGAGGCTATGGTTACAAGTTGATGCATGTGAAATTGCTTTTACTGGTTTCAGAATATCCGGATGAAGGTTAGATATTGACTGCAAATAATACAATTTATATTAACAATTACCAGATAAATTAATTCCGGACAGCGGCTTTTCCGGACAATGATTTTACTGATAAAAGTCACTAAAATAGCCAGGTGCAGCTTTTTTTTTAACTTTTAATAAAAACTTACTTTGGATTTTTGTTTTGTTTATTGTGTTGATTGTTAGATGTTTATTTATTTTTGTTTGAAAAAATATAATATTTTCTAAAAATATTTTAATAAAATTAAAATTCCGGGGATTGACAGATGTATGTTTTCAATTATCTTTGATAAAGATTCAGTTATTTATAATTATTGTTTAAGTCAAATATCTTAAAAAATGAACAAAGCAGAATTAATCGACGCTATAGCGTCAGAGGCAAAATTGTCCAAAGCGGATGCAAAGAAGGCGTTGGAAGCTTTTATTAATGTTACGTCTGAAACCCTGAAAAAAGGTGAAAAAGTAGCTTTAATCGGATTTGGTACTTTTGATCTTTCCAAGAGAAGTGCAAGAACCGGAAGAAATCCTCAGACTGGTAAGCCAATCGAAATCAAAGCTAAGAATGTGGTGAAGTTTAAAGCTGGTGCTCAGTTGTCCGACAACATTAAGTAATTGGCAAAAGTCTTAATAAAGGGCCTCTGAAAAGAGGCTTTTTATTTTGCTTCTCTCACAGGATTGCTGTTTCTCTGATGGTGTTTATACTGGCGTTTCATTTTTCCCGGGCAGATTTTTTATGAACAATGAATACCTGAGCATCATTATATGTTCATTGTGAATTGAATATTTATGGCATCCGACCGATCTGCATTAAGTAACTTAAAATACGATTTTTCAGCAGGAATAGTAGTCTTTCTTGTAGCGCTGCCTCTTTGTCTTGGCATAGCGCTTGCGTCAGGAGCAGATCTTTTTACGGGGCTTATCAGTGGTGTTGTCGGTGGTATTGTGGTAGGACTGATTAGTAATGCGCAGCTTGCTGTAAGTGGTCCGGCAGCCGGCTTAGCCGTAATCGTTTTTAATGCTATTCAGAATCTGGGAGACTATCGGTTGTTTCTTACTGCGGTAGTAATTTCTGCTATGTTTCAGATAATCCTTGGCTTTCTCAGGGCAGGAGTGATTGCCAGCTTTTTTCCTTCCAGTGTTATCAAAGGAATGTTGGCAGCTATTGGTATTATTCTGGTCCTCAAGCAGATTCCTCATGCTCTGGGTGACGATCTTGAATATTTTGGAAGCCTTGATTTTTTACAGTGGGATAAGGAAAATACATTTACCGAAGTCGGGAAAGCCATAAAGCAGATAAATCTGCCAGCGCTGCTTATTAGCACGCTTTCTTTGTCTGTATTAATTGTCTGGCCCAAAACTCCTCTGGGTAAAATAAAAATTTTACCGGCACCTTTAATTGTCGTGGTAATGGGAGTTCTGGTAAACTATCTTTTAGGGAAGATAGGATATGGTCTGAGTGAAGAACATCTTGTGCAGATTCCGGCTTCTGATTCATTCAATCAGTTTCTTTCAAACTTTACAACGCCGGACTGGACAGGCATACTTTCCTATGATGTAGTAATGGTGGCTTTCACACTGGCAATTGTTTCAAGTATTGAGACCTTGTTAAGCATAGAAGCGATCGATAAAATTGATCCTTTGAAAAGAGTAACGAATACCAACCTGGAACTTAAAGCGCAAGGGATAGGAAATCTTGTTGCCGGATTAATCGGGGGATTACCGATTACTGCGGTGATTGTACGTGGGTCGGCAAATATAACAGCCGGAGCCCGTTCTAAAATGTCTACAATTATTCATGGTATTTTGCTGGCCATAAGCATTGTTACCATTTCATCATGGTTAAACCTGATTCCCTATGCTTCGCTTGCAGCCATTTTGCTTGTTGTAGGGTATAAGCTGGCTAATGTATCGCTCATGAAAGAAATGATGCGGAAGGGGTATTTGCATTTTGTTCCGTTTTTTGTCACTATAGTGGCAATTAATCTGAGTGATCTTTTGATTGGTATTGCAATCGGTCTTCTGACTTCTATTGTTTTTATACTAGTCCGTAATTATAAAAACCCGTTTGTGATCAGATACGAAGAAAAAGCCGAGGGCCGAAAGAAGATGGTGCTGAAATTTTCTTCGGAAGTTTCCTTTATGAGCAAATCAGTCATTGCAGATACGCTGGAGAAGATAAAAGGAGATATGGATGTTGAACTGGATGCCAGCGAATCCTTTTATATTGACGATGATGTGCTGGAAGTGATTGAGGATTTTAAGATACGGGCTGTTTATAAAAATATTGGTGTCAAGACAATTGGATTGAAATCCTCTTATAAGAGACAATAAGGGAAAAGTTAGAGCATTGCTGCACTACAATTCAAATGACAGTCCGTCAAAGGCTAACTGGATAAAATCGGGAAGTGTACGCTGCACTTCGGCATAAGTCCCCATTCTGTGACTGATATGAGTAAGAAAAGCTTTTTGGGGATTAAGTTCCATGAGAAGTGTGACTGCTTCGCTCAATGTAAAGTGCGAAATATGTGCTTCCTTTTGCAAAGCATTCAATACAATTATTTTTGATCCTTTTACTTTTTCCAGCTCTTCTGCAGAAATGGATTTTGCATCAGTGATATAGGTAAAATCCCCGATGCGAAATCCGAATACGGGTAACCTGTAGTGAATTACTTCAATGGGAGTGATAGGGGTTCCGTTTATTTCGAAAGGCTGGTTTTCGATAGACTTTAATTCAATCAGAGGAATACCCGGATATTTAAAATCAGCAAAAGCATATGCAAATTCCTGCTTTAGCTGGTCCAGCACTTCCTGACGGCCGTATACCGGCAGATGTTTTTGCTGCAGATAATTAAATGCTCTGACATCATCAAGCCCTGCAGTATGATCTTTGTGCTGATGGGTCATAAGCAAAGCGTCAAGTGTCCGGATACGCTCCCGCAGGACCTGCTGACGAAAATCAGGACCTGCATCAACAATGAAGCTATTGTTTTCGGTAGCAATATGAATAGAGGTTCTGAGCCGGTTGTCTCTGAAGTCCAATGATGTGCAAACTTCACACTGACAGCCGATAACCGGTACGCCCTGAGAAGTGCCTGTGCCTAAAAAAGTAACTTTCACAGCTTAATCTCCATTTGATTCAGTTCGTGATAGAGCTTTCTGTTTTTTTCGGAAAGCTTGCTGATATCAAGGTTAACAGATCTCAGTATTTCAACAATTGAGTTGATTCGTCCTTCCAGAGGAAAATACTTGTTGACGATGACAATCCTGGTTTCTTTCAGTATACAATAGCCTGATTGAAATTTTCCCTTTTCATATCGAAGGATGTAATCGGATTCGGAAAAAATATCTTCTAATTTTGATAAAAACGGTGTAGTGTATTTTATCTGCATTGTTTTACTACAGGGTATACTTTTTTACGACTTCAACCAGTTTGTCAAAATCAAGCGGTTTTTGGAGATATTCGTTGAAGCCGGCGTCTTTGAAGTCATTTTCAGAATAGTTACGGGCATTGCCGGTTATTGCAATTAAAGGAACATTTGCTTTTTCCCCTTCCATGCTTCGAATAGCTTTTGCACAGGTCATACCGTCCATTTGAGGCATATTGATATCGAGAAGGATAATATCGAAATGCTCTGTCTCAAGTGCTTTAAGTACATCTTTTCCGTTTTTTGCCGATACAATCCTGAAATTCTGAAACTCCAGGATTTTTCTGGTCAGGTTTTGAATTACGGAACTGTCTTCTCCGATCAGAACTTTTTTAGATGTTAACATTGGTCAGGGTGTTAATATTTTCTTGTAATTAAGTTTAAATTCATCGAAAGCATCGAACAAGTGGTTCATATCCTTATCAAGATTTATCTGACTGCCGGATTTAAGATTGCTTTCAATATGCCTGGAAAGTTGTTCCAGCCTGACAACTCCGAGGGTTCCGGCTGTTCCTTTCAGGGTATGCAAGTTATTCAAAATTGTCTGAATATCATCTGTCAAAAGTGAATTTTTCAGTACTTCAATTTGCTCTTCAACTTCCTTTTCGAACTCGGAATATATTTTATACAGCGTCTGGGCATTGGCATAGTTTTTTAATTTGTCAAAAACTTCTTTATCCAGAATCTGATTTTCGTTTTGTTCCGGTACTGCCTGGTGACCATTGTCTGAAAACTTTTTCGTTTCTGACCATTCCCGGACTTTTGCCACCAGAGTCTCGGCTTTGATAGGTTTGGATATGTAGTCATCCATGCCGCTGATCAGAAACTTTTCTTTATCCTCTTTCATGGAATAGGCTGTCATCGCAACAATGGGGGTCCGATATGTCGATTCGATTTTACGGATTTCTTTAGTTGCGGTTACGCCATCCATTTGTGGCATCTGTATATCCATAAAAACAAGATCATAGCGGTTGTTCTTAACTTTTTCGATCGCGATCAGACCATTTTCCGCAACATCGACTTTGCAGCCTGATTTTTTCAGAATTTCACTGGCGACAAGCTGATTGATACTGTTGTCATCTACAATCAGAATATAAGGATTTATGTCTTCCAGCTTGTTGGCAATGGCGGGTCGGTTATCTTCAGGAGATTTACTGGTTGCGCTTCTTTTGCTTTCTTTTGCTTCAAAGGTAAACCAGAAGGTGCTTCCTGAGCCAAGCTCGCTTTCGACACCGATTTCACCATTCATAAGCTTGCAAAGCTCCTTGGAAATGGCCAGCCCCAACCCCGTTCCGGCATATAGCTTGGTTGATGAATCATCTATCTGGCTAAAGCTATGAAACAGCTTTTGCTTGTTTTCATTTGCTATTCCGATACCAGTATCGATTATTTCAACTTTGATAGTATATGTATTGACTACTTTTTTATGAACCAGCATATTGATTGTCACACTGCCTTCGTCAGTAAACTTGATCGAGTTGGAGGTCAGATTGGACATGATCTGAAGAAGCCTGGTTTCATCAGCCAGTACATAAGCCGGTAACTCGGGATCAGTATGATATATCAGCTCTATGTTTTTGTTTACAGCCTGCTGACAGAACAGGCTGTAAAGCTTTTCGACGGTTCCTTCAAGGCTGACAGGGGTAAGGCGCAGCTGCATTTTGCCTGCTTCAATTTTAGAAAGATCCAGAATGTCGTTTAATATGGTGAGAAGAGTTTCGGAAGATTTTTTGATTGTCTGTACATAATTCTTTTGTTCCAGATCCAGGTTGGTTTCATTAATCAGGTCAATCATACCGATGATACCATTCATGGGAGTGCGGATTTCATGGCTCATATTGGCCAGAAAGCTCTCCTTGACCTTGAGTGACCGTTCGGCAATTTCCTTTGCTTTATATAGTTCCTCGGAGGCTTTTTTCAGATAGGTAATATCTCTGACTACTCCATCAACGGCAACGGGTTTGCCGTCTTTGTTGTATATCAGCCGGATATTGCTGATAGATTGCATTACGGAACCATCTTTCAGGATCAGATTGCTTTCGTAGTTTCGCACTGTTCCGGTGCGAAGCAGGCGTTTGATGAGATTGGTCTGTTTTTTAGGACTTACATTAAACACTGTAATGTGCTTGCCGATGACTTCATCTTCTGTGTATCCGCTGATTTCAAAACCGGATGGAGAGACCATGGTGATTTTGCCATATATGTCTGTCCGGAAATATATATCCTGAAAAGATTCAAAAATGTTCCGGAATTTTTCCTCGCTTTCCTGCAGGGCGATTTCCCAGCGTTTTTTTTCAGTAATATCATGAGAGATACCGGAAACTTCTTCAATGCGGCCATCCGGAAGAAAGATAGGATTGAGGTACGTCTCGCGCCAGATATCATAGCCTGACTTGTCAGTGCTTTTCAGCTCAAAATGCTGGGCTTTTCCCTGAAAGGCAAGCTGGTATTTTTCGTTTACAAAATCATGATAGATATCATCGGAAAGCATCATTACTTTGGGCTTGCCGCCATCTGCCTCGATTTCCGGGTATACATCGTATTTCAGATAGATGGTTTCGGCGTAATTCTGATTAAACGAAGTAAGCTCCCGTGCTTTGTTAACTGACCATATTAAGTGAGAGCTGCTTTGAAAGATGGCATTAAGCCTTGCTGTCTGCTCAATGATTTTTTCCTCATTACGTTTTCGTTCAATGGCAATGGCAATCTGACCACTGATGAAATCGAGAAGCTCAAGATGTCTTTGCTTGTATTTATTTCTGTCGGAATGACTTTTGACACAAATTACCCCGATGGTTCTGTTTTCGAGCTTTAGCGGAACACCAATCCATATTTTTGGAACCGGTCCCATTAACTCGACCGTACCTTCATCGGCCAGCTTCAGAATATCTTCTTCGTATAAGAAAGTTGGCTTATCATTGAAAAAAGAAAACTCGGTAAGTCCTTTTCCTACAGATCTTTGATAGGTGGTTACCTTGCCGCCGTGATTTTCATCAACATAATATGGGAAATTTAATATGCGATTTTCCTTGTCCACCAACGCAACATGAAAGTTGTTGACAGCGATCATGGTCTTTAGCTCCTGATGAATATTGTACAGAAGATTTTCCAGATTTTCGCTGTTAATGGTATGGCCGGCAATTTTGTAATACAGATTTTGTGCCCTTTCGGCTCTTATTCGTTCTGTATTGTCATGAAAAATACCACGGAATCCAATTGGAATACCATTCTCATGCTTGACATTGATACTGCATATTACCTGTATATTTTTTTTTGTACTGGTGGTGAAGACAGTTTCAAAACGTTCAGTTGATATGCCCCGTTTGATATTTTCCAGATAGCGAATAGTATCGCTTCTGTGATCGGGATGAATAATGTCTATGAAGTTTAGCTCTTTTATTTCCTCTTCGGTATATCCCAGCGTGTTTTTCCAGGCTTTGTTGACAAACAGGATACTCCCGTCCAGGGAGAAAAACTGAATCAGATCGTTTGCGTTTTCAAAAAAGTCTTCAAGCTGTTCGTTGCCTTCCCTTATGGCTTTGATGATCTTTTTTTTGTCTGTGATATCTTCGCCTATGAGAATTGTCTGGGTAAACTCACTGTTTTCGCTTTGATACAAAACGTTGAACCGGACTGTACGCAGCTTAAGATCTTTATTCAGGATTTTTACCTTGAGCTTATTGGTTTCGTTGCCGGCTTTTATAAAATGCGACAGGTTTTCTATCGGATTACCTTCTTCGTGCTCATAAGGGGGATAATTGAATATTTCAGAGAGGCTCTTGCCGGTAATGTCAGAATGCTTTAGGCCGGTAAAACGCACACAGGCCTCGTTGCAATATACAATCCGGCTGTTTTCATTCAGAAATAAAATAAGAAGATTTACTTTCTCCAGGGCTTTCCGGATATTTTCAGTGGTATCAGGCTGACTGCTTTCTTCTTTACTATCCATTTGTTGTTTGAGGGAACTGATTTCCTGAAGCAGCTCCTCCTTACTTTTTTCCGAGACAGACATATGGCCAAGTTAGCTATGGTGTATAACAAATATACATAATTTTGGAGTAATGTTTCATTTCATAACTTTGCAAATGGCCTGATTGACTGTATCAGTGCTTCTGAAGTTTTTATGAGAAAAAAGCTGATATTTACCGTTACCTCGGATCTGACGTATGATCAGAGAATGGAAAGAATTTGTGCTGCATTGAATTCCGAAGGATTTGAGGTGACACTGGTGGGAAGAAGAAAGAGGGATTCAATAGCTCTTGTGGAGAAATCCTATAAGCAGAGAAGACTTTCGTGCTTTTGGGAAAAAGGAAAGTTGTTTTACATCGAGTATAATATTCGTCTGTTCCTGTTTCTCTTGTTTCAGAAAGCAGATGTGATTTGTGCAATAGATCTGGATACTATTATAGCCTGCTATTATGCAGGTCGCTTAAAAGGATGGAAACTGGTATATGATGCTCATGAATATTATACGGAAGTTATTGAAGTTGTGAACCGGCCCGGGATTCAGAAAATATGGAAAGCTGTAGAACGGTTCTTTGTGCCGAAATATGATGCCGCCTATACAGTAAGTGAAAGCATAGCGAATATTTTTACCTCTTCTTACCAGTTACGTTTTGATGTGATCCGGAATACACCGGTTCTGGAGGAAGTTGCTGCGTATCCTGAAAAGGGAGAACGTTATCTGATTTATATAGGAGTAGTTAATGCAGGAAGAGGAATTGAGCAGTTGATTCGGGCAATGCAGTATATCGATTCAAAACTATACATCTGTGGCAAGGGGGATGTGCTTGAGGAGATGCAGAAGCTGGTGCTGAATCTCGGCCTGGAGGATAAGGTAATATTTCTTGGGTATCTTCGGCCTGACAAATTAAGAGAGGTTACACGTGGAGCCTGGCTGGGTTACCTTTTGCTGGAGGCTTCCAGTAAAAGCTATTATTATTCTCTGGCGAATAAGTTTTTTGATTACATACATGCCGGAATTCCGCAAGTGACGATTGATTTTCCGGAGTATCGTCTGATAAACTCCGAATACAAGGTGGCTGAGCTGGTAGAGCTGGATGTTGATCAGATTGTCGGGGCAACGAACAGATTGCTTACGGATGAAAGGTATTACAGAGAGCTGAGTGAAAATACTTCTAAGGCACGCCTTAAATACAACTGGCAGCGGGAAGCTGAAAAGCTGATTGATATTTATCGAACTATTTGACAGCCGGGATATGAAAAAATGGTTGATTGTAATCGCAGGTCCTACTGCAGTCGGAAAAACTGAGCTTACGGTCAGATTGTCGCAGGAGCTGGCTGCTCCGGTTATATCGGCTGATTCGCGGCAGCTGTATCAGGAAATGACCATTGGTACTGCCAAACCGACTGAAGACGAGCTAAGAAAGGCTCCTCATTATTTTATCAATAGTCATTCAATTATGGATGATTATACGGTAGCTGATTATGAGAAAGAAGTAATTGCCTTACTGAACAGATTATATCAGCGGACAGATAGTGTGATCCTGAGTGGCGGAAGCGGCTTGTATATAAATTCCGTACTCAGTGGACTGGATGACATTCCGGATGTAGAACCTGAAATCAGGGTAGCTGTACAGCACGAGTTTGAAAAAAGGGGACTGGCAAACTTGTTGGATGAGCTGAAACTTGTGGATCCGGAATATTATGACCAGGTTGATAAAGCGAATCCAAGAAGAGTCATGCGGGCGGTAGAGATAGTTCGTCAGACGAAAAGGCCGTTTTCCTCGTTTCGTAAATCAGAAAGGAAAGTGAGAGATTTTACTTCGATAGTAATAGGACTGGATCGGGAACGGCCTGAATTGTATGAGCGAATTAATATCCGGGTAGATACTATGATGCAGGCCGGTTTATTGGAAGAAGTTAAGCGCCTGTACTCATACAGGCATATGCCGGCAATGCAGACCGTTGGCTATTCAGAAATTATCGGTTATCTGGAAGGGAAGCATGACCTGGATGAAGCCGTTCGTCTGATTAAAAGAAATACAAGGCATTATGCAAAGAGACAACTGACCTGGTTTAAAAACAAGATGGAAATAAAATGGTTTCATCCTGATAACATGAATGAAATCATGACCTACTGTAAAGCGAACATATTATTTTAAATTGTTCTGCCTACTGATAGGTTTATCGGCAAATAATCCCGTTTGAATAAAAGGTGCCGGAAATTGATTTGATAATCGGATTTATGCTGGATACATAAACAGGCAACCGGCATGAAAAGCATCTAACAGGATTAACTTAGTGTTATATATTTGTAAAAAAAGAGTTATCTTTGTTTTAAAGAGTTAGGCTTGGATAAGAATAAGTATACTATTAATGGTTTGTCAGCCTCCAGTACGAAGTTGTCCGAATTAGTTGATGAAAACCGAAAACTGAATGAGGCTGTTGATGAGGCTGACCGGCTCAATAAAGTACTTCAAAGCAGAATTGAGCGTCTGGAAAGGCGTATTAATGAATTGGAAAAAAGTAAAAAGTTTCGTTACAGGAAACTTTATGATAAGCTCAGGGTCATTTATGTTTCGTTTGATAAAAGTTTACTAAAGTTTATCAGATTTTTTTTTTCTTTATATGGGCTCAGAGTATTATTTAATTTCTTCTTTAGACGTGTTTGCGGGCTTATAGTAAACAGGCAACTTGTAATTGAGAGCTCTGAAAGAAAGCTTTTACCGGTAGGGGCGATCGGTCCGGATAAAAAAGATAATCGTAAAAATGAGAATTCCGAGCCTGCTGATCAGGAGCGCCCCCTGGTTACGATTGTTATTTCCTGTGCAGAGTATGATTGTCAATTATTTAAGGAGACTTTTGACTCGGTATTGCAGCAGGAGACTAGTGACTATGAATGCGTTATTGTTGCGGATGAGCTCTGCTTCAGTGCTTTAGTATCGGATTTCCCGAACGATGCTATATCAGGTGGGAAAAAAGCCAGGATATTTAATGCAGGTTCCGGATCCTGTTATTCTGTCCGGGCAAACATCGGGCTGCATCAGAGTAAAGGAAAGTTTCTGACAATTATCAATTCAGGAGACAGGATGCCGGTTACGGCGCTCACAGATTATGTATCAGAGATAACTATTTACCCGCAGGCAATCCTGATATATGGTGATGAAAATTTTTATGATGGTGATAACTATTTTTCACCGGTATACAAGCCCGACTACAGCCCTGATACGTTACTTAGTACAAATTACATCGGAGAGGCAGTTCTTTTTTCTGTTGACGCATTAAAAGAAGCAGGCGGATTCTCTGATGGCTATAAAAGACGCTATTTATATGATGCTATTTTGCGAATAGCTGAGCTATCAGATCAGATCAGACATATCGCTAATATTACCTTAAACAGATTTGCAGTAAAAGACAGACAATGTACAATCTGGGATCACATAGCTGACTCGGATATTCTGAAAAAAGTAATTCAGAGGAGAGAGCTTGATGCCGATATTAAGCCTGTATATAACGGTATTTTCAGTATTCGTTATCAGCATGGCGCAGACCGGCAGGTTTCTGTAATTATTCCTACAAAGGATAATTCTGAAGTGCTGGAAGTCTGTCTGAAATCCATATTTACAAAGACCAGGTATGACAACTACGAGGTACTTGTTATTGATAACGCAAGTACAGAATCAGAGACGTTTGCTCTGTTTGAGCAGTATAAACGTAACTATCCCGACAACTTTCGTGTTTTCAGATACGAAAAAGAATTCAATTACTCACTGATTAATAACTTTGCTGTAGAAAAAAGCCAGGCAGACTTCGTGCTGTTTCTGAATAACGATACAGAAGTAATTTCCCCAGACTGGATTCATGATATGGTGAGCTTTGCACAACGGGAAACAATTGGCTCGGTCGGAGTAAAATTACTTTATCCCAACGGGAGTATACAGCATGCCGGGATGGTAATCGGGCTGGAATATGGCGGTAATACGTTTGTAGGTGTTGACGGCTGTCTTTCGGGGTATGAGCATCAGATCAATGTAACACGTAATTACAGCTCTGTTACAGCAGCCTGTATGATGCTTAGACGGGATCTGTTTTTATCTGTAGGCGGGTTTGATGAGCAATTTGCAGTAGACTTTAATGATACAGATCTATGTCTGAGAGTAAGAGAGCAGGGATATAATAATGTCTACCTGCCTCATGTGGAGTTGTTTCACTATGAATCCCTGACAAGGGGATATAGCTATTTGTCTGCTGAAAAACATCAGCGATACAAGCAGGAGCTGGCATTATTTTATGACAAATGGAAAGAGTATTTTGAAAAAGATCCCTGCTATAACAGGAACCTGAGTAAAAGTAAAGGGGGATTTGTTGTGTAGTTTCTTATGTGCACGAGTTCCGTTAAAGTGTGATATGTATACGATGTCTTTGTATGAATATCATACTGATTGCTTACGGGGCATGCCTAAACGGTTGATTTTTGTTTTTCGGTTAACAGGCTTATAAATATTTCGGGGAGAAGGATTTTCTTAAGATAGATGAAAAAGTTAATAGATGCGAATAATAGCAAGGTAGTTGGATATTTGAATTACAAATATAACATTCTGAAAGACAACCCCCTGTTTTTTTACCTTCACCCCAAAGTTGCCCTGTTTCTGGTGTTACGGTTTGTGTTTATTTTTCTCAGACTCATTACAGGTGGCTACAATCACTATTTTAAGGATAAAACAATATTAAAGCCCGGGGGCCTTATAGATCTCATTCTTTACAGAAGAACTTATAAGCATACGCAAATAGACCTGAAATTATTCCTGTTGCCAAAGAAAGTTCAGGATATTGAAAATATTCCTTTGTCTTTCGTAAACTGTTTTAATCCTGTTGTGTCTGTAATAATACCAGTCTACAATAAGTGGCAATATACGTTCAACTGCATAAGATCATTGAAGGAAAATACAATGCTTCCGGAAATCGAGGTAATTATTGTTGATGATAATTCTTCGGATGAAACGGAAGTAGTTTTTTCCGGAATCAAGGGAATAAAATACCTGAAAAATGATGAAAATATTGGCTTTATCAGATCCTGCAATAAGGGAGCAGCGGCGGCCGCCGGACGATATATCTGCTTTTTAAACAATGATACTCAGGTTCTCCCCGGTTGGATTGAGAATCTGCTGAGTGTGTTCAATACAGAGCAAAACGTGGGTCTGGTCGGTTCCAAGTTTATATATCCTGATGGGCGCTTACAGGAAGCAGGAGGTATTATCTGGCAAGATGGCAGCGGATATAATTATGGAAGACTAAAGTCTCCGGTTGATCCTGATTTTAATTATCTGAGAGATGTGGACTATTGCTCGGGAGCATGTATTGTTCTGGAAAAAGAACTTTTTTCTTCCTTAAATGGATTTGACGAGCGATTTGTGCCAGCGTATTATGAGGATACTGATTTGTGTTTTCAGATAAGGGAGCTTGGGAAAAGAGTCTTGTATCAACCTAAGTCAGAGGTTGTTCATTTTGAGGGCGTAACGTCTGGGACCTCGCTCAGTAGCGGGACTAAACGTTATCAGCTAGTTAATAAAGAAAAATTTGTCAATAAGTGGGCAAAGGTTTTGCAGGAAAAGCACTTTCCGCCCCTGGACCATTCTGAGGTGTACTTAGGTGCTACACGCATTGTTTCAGATAATATTATTCTGGTTGTTGACTCATATGTTCCGAGATATGATCGGGAATCCGGTTCCAACAGACTTTTGCAGCTGGTCAGAATGATGAAGGAGCTTGGATATCATGTGATATATGCTCCCGATAATGGTTATGCAGAAGAGCCGTATGCATCCCTGCTGCAGAATATGGGAGTGGAGTTATTGTATAATTATGATAACGTGCACATCGGGGAATTGATTGAAAGACTGACTCCATTTATCAAAACAGCCTGGGTCTGCCGGCCGGAGCTAAACAATAAATACCAGGAAATACTCAGAAAGAACAGGGAGCTGAGAATCATTTATGATACGATCGACTTACATTATCTGAGACTTAAGAGGGAAAAAGAAATCAGCCCGGAATTATACGATAAGTCAGCGCTTGCCTGGGAGGAAATGAGGCAGGTGGAGCTAAAAATGGCTGCAATGGCAGATCTGGTTATTACGGTAACCAATAAAGAGAAGGAAATATTGCTATCAGAAGTTGAGTGTGAGGTAGAGGTAATACCCAATATTCACACAAGCAAACTATTAAGTAGTGATTTTGAATCCCGTGACGGAGGTTTAATATTTATTGGTAGCTATGATCATTTACCCAACAGAGATGCTGTTTTATGGCTGATACAGGAAATTATGCCATTGGTATGGACAAAGTTTCCAGATCTGAAGATAACTTTGCTAGGCAATAATCCTCCGGAAAATATCGTGAATCTTGCCAACGACAGAATTTCTGTTCCAGGCTTTGTCGCGGATGTTTCAGGGTATTTTGAGTCGGCCCTGGCGTTTGTCTGCCCCCTTCGTTACGGAGCTGGTATGAAGGGAAAGATAGGACAAAGCCTGGAGTTTAATCTTCCTATTATCTCAACAACTATAGGTGTTGAAGGAATGGGTATGAATCATGAGGAACATTATCTTCGGGGAGATACCACGAATGAATTTGCTGATTCTATTGTAAAACTTATCACTGATAAGACTTTATGGAAAAGGCTGTCAGCAAATTCCAAGGTATGCCTGTATCCTTATTCTTACGACAGAATAAAAACAAGAATGCACGCTATTTTAGAAAACGTATGCTCTGAAGAGAAAGTAATTAATTAAAAAAAGATACTGAGTTAATTTGTAAAGAAGGATGTATATAGGGTTTTGATCTTGTTTCTTATTAGTAACATCAGGACTGTTGCTTTTTTCGGAGAGTTTCTCTTATTGAATTCACTTATTGTCGGAATGTTATTTATTACATCTTCAGACACAACCTCATATCTCCATTCAGAGGTCTGGTAAAGTGCCTGCATTCTGCTGGTCATATGCTCAGGACTTGTAATTAATGTTTTAATACCTCTGTTTACCTCCCAGGTTGTTTTTGAACTTGCCCCATGTATAAATTTCCCGTTATAAATGCTGTCAAAGGAATATGCTTTTCTGAAAAGAAAATTTACCGGGATATTTTTAGTGCAATATTTAATTATCTGTTTTGTGTTATGATAGATATTGAGATGTTCTAAGGCATATGCTCTGTTAAAACTTCCCTGATTCTTATCATATTTCTCAAGTTCTGAGATCAGATCACTGACAGTGTATTGTTTTTTTGTAAATCTTCCTGATAAGTTATATCGGATCAGCTCATTAATATTTTGCCGTGTCAGGATGCCATCTCCACCTTTAGTATAGATTCTTTCATCATAGACAAGTACTGATCTTCCCGAGGCCATGGCTTCATAAGCTCCTCTTCCCAGAGATACCACGAGATCCGCTTCATTTATATACTTTTCGGTTTCCCAGACACTATTGGTATGTTTATTAAGGTAACTGAAATCTATATTCAGCGTTTCACAGGCTTTTTTTAGTTTGGTGTTTGCTTCTGCACTCTGACAAAGGCTCAAAACCTTAGTTAACCTGTCGTTTACTGGGTTTTCAGGAAAAAATCTTCTGCAATCAATGCCATTACGTATGACCTTACTGGCATACCCTAAAGATACCAGATGAGTATGGACTTCTTCTGAAATAGAAATATAGATATCAGCGAGGGGAGAAGGCTGTTCAAGCTCTGCGGTAGTACCGTGACAAATCTGGGCAGTAATATATGCGTTAAACGGAATTTTTTCGATGCATGTATTATGTGAAACAATAGCTATATGATAAAAATCTGCCAGTTCGTCAAGATTGTTAATGATTTTTACTTTATGCTTGATTCTTTCAGATGCTTCACCATAATTAAATGAAAACAAATCAACTGTATAGCCAAGTTCAACCAGCTGTTCTGCAAGTGCGAAAGTAAAAGTTTCGGTTCCGCCGAGAGTATGTAAGTGATTAGTAGCAAGAAGAATCTTTTTCAGATTAAGCATTTAGGTTATACGTATCAGGTAAACAGCTTCAGATAATCCTCACCAACTTCTTCTACCGTCCCTTCTTTTTCAATAACTCCATTACTCAGAAGGATTGCTCTGTTACAGAATTTTTTAACCTCTTCCATGGAATGAGAAACGAACAATAAAGTCCCCCCGTTCCTTTTAATTTCAAACATTCTTTCCTTGCATTTTTCCTGGAAGCCTTTGTCACCGACAGCAAGAGCCTCGTCAATGATTAAGATATCCGGATTACCTGCAGTAGCAATAGAGAACCCAAGTCTGGCCATCATACCGCTGGAATATCGTTTGACCTGCATATCAATCGCGTCACCTAATTCAGAAAATTCCTTTATATATCTGATGGAATTATTAATTTCTTTTCTATTCATTCCGATCAGAGAACCAAGCAGGCGAATATTTTCCATACCGGTCAATTCCACCTCGAAACCAGCTCCCAGCGCAAGTATAGGCGCTATTCGCCCGTAGACTTTTATTTTCCCCTTATCAGGAGTGATGATTCCGGCCAGGATTCGCAGCAATGTACTTTTGCCGGAGCCATTCTTTCCGAAAAGTCCGAGACTTTCTCCCCGGTATACCTGGAGATCAATTCCTCTCAGAACTTCTTTTTGGAGAAACAGCTTTTTGCGTCCGAAAGAAAGCAGATACTGTTTGATGGAAGACTGATTCTGCAACAGAAAACTGAAGTGAACATTCCTGAGATCTATTAGTAAGTCCTTTTCCATTTTACAAATGGGATATAAACCCTTTTTTTAAAGAATTAAAGGTTGCAATACCAGCCAGAATGAATACTCCTGATAATGCGCCTGTTGTTAACAGTGTTGATATTGAGGGTAGTGTGTTGTAATAGAGCACATCCCTGAAAAAGGCGATGAAATGATAAAGCGGGTTTAATTTGACAAATATCTGATAACTGGCAGGGACTTTTTCAATCGGATATGCGATCGGAGTCACGTAGAATATGGCGGGAAGTATGGTGTTGTAAAACATACCGATATCTCTGAAAAATACATTCAGAGCGCATATAATCAACGAAAAACCAAAAGTAAACAAAGACAAAAGAATTATGCCCGGAATAAGCCATAACGTATTCCATGAAAGCTGAAGTCCGAAAAACAGCATTAGTATGAAAAACGGGATCAGCATTAACCCCAGATTAACTAATGAGCTGAGCAGATAGGAAAGCGGAAAAATAATGGGCGGAACGGATAAGGATTTGAGGATGCCGCCACTGTCAAGTACAGAATTGAGTATTTGTATAGAGGTGCCTGAGAAAAAAGTCCAGAAGACAAGTCCTGATAGAATAAACAGGGGATAGTTTGCTATAT
This sequence comes from Bacteroidota bacterium, assembly GCA_023392125.1. GTDB lineage: Bacteria > Bacteroidota > Bacteroidia > Cytophagales > Cytophagaceae > SpSt-227. Next base: position 84,102 of record JAEVZS010000023.1, on the reverse strand, counting down.
CAAATACTTCTCTGAATATTACAACAAAGATCAGCAGATATAGTAACGGATTTAAAAGACTCCATAAAACTCCCAGAATAGAGTTTTTATATCTGATCTTGACATTGCGCATAGCTACAGTTCCGGCTACTTCATAATATGTTCTGAGGCGGCCACTGTAGTATCTGAATGATTCCATAAAGAAGAAAAGAAGGAAGAAAATATATGCCCCCGGTTGCGGGGGCTAATCTGATTACAATTCGATGAGTTTGCTGTCCTGATACTTTCTGCCGTTTAGTATCTCAATCAGACGGACCAGATCTCTGTTGATAGGTTTTTTCTTGGTAATTGTTTCTTTGAACGGAGTATAGCAGAGTGTTCTGTTGATTACACCAACCATTACATTCGTTTTCCCTTTGAGTAATCCTTCGACAGCTCCTAATCCAAGGCGACTTGCAAGAACTCTGTCTGCGGCGCTTGGTCCGCCACCACGCTGAATATGGCCAAGAGTGGTAACTCTTGCATCAAGTCCGGGAAGCTCTTTTTTTACTTTTTCAGCAATAGTATTTGCGCGGCCTGTTTCATCTCCTTCGGCTATTACAATAATGTGTGATGCTTTGGATTCACTGGTTCCGAACTTAAGCTTGCCGATAACCTCTTTCATGACGATTTTGGTCTCAGGAAGTAAAGCCATTTCGGCTCCTCCGGCAATTGCAGAACGTACAGCAATATAGCCGGTATCCCGACCCATTACTTCAATAAAGAAGACTCTGTCATGTGCATCTGCGGTATCTCTGATTTTGTCGATAGCAGCAAGTGCGGTGTTGACAGCTGTGTCATATCCTATTGTAAAGTCAGTTCCATATAGGTCATTGTCTATTGTTCCGGGACAGCCAACAATCGGAATACCACATTCTGCGTGGAAAATTTCAGCTCCGGTAAATGTACCGTTTCCTCCTATAGCCACTATACCGTCAACTCCGAGTTGATTTAGATTTTCATAAGCTTTTTTCCGGCCTTCTTTTGTACGGAACTCTTCACTTCTGGCAGACTTTAATATGGTACCGCCTTTTTGTATAATATTGCTGACAGAGCGATCGTCCAGTTCAATAAAATCGCCCTTGATCATTCCATCATATCCTCTGTAAACTCCGAATACATCCAGTCCAAAGTAATGCCCTGAACGCACAACCGCACGGATACAGGCATTCATTCCGGGGGCATCACCACCTGATGTAAATACTGCTATTCTCTTCATAAATATACTCTTCAGTTTAAAGTGTCAATTTTAATAATTTTTTTTGTACTTTGAAACTAATATCCGCGTAGAAACATGCGTTGTTAATTTAATATATGATAATTTTTTTCCCGTATGAGGCAGATTAAGATGGTCGATCTTGCCGCGCTGCACAGAAATCTCAGTCCTGAAATTGAAACGGCAATTCACGAAGTTATTGATAGTACATCTTTTATTAATGGGGCGGTTGTTAATAAATTTTGCGCAAATTTTGCAAAGTATCTTGGGACGGATACCGTTATAGGATGCGGTAATGGTACAGATGCAATTCAGGTTGCGCTTATGGCTTTGGGACTAAGTCCGGGGGATGAGGTGATTCTTCCTTCATTTAATTATGTTGCCGCAGCCGAAGTTGTTGCTTTATTAAACCTCAAGCCTGTATTTGCAGATGTAGATCCGCTTTCCTTTTCAGTTTCGGTTGAGGATTTAAAGAGTAAAATATCTGATAAAACCAGAGCTGTTATAGCGGTACACCTGTTTGGGCAGTGCGCTGATCTGGAATCGTTGAGAGAAGTATGTGACAGTCATTCATTGTTTCTTATTGAGGATGCCGCTCAGTCTATAGGAGCATCTTATTTTTTTTCAGATGGTATTAACAAAAAGTCAGGAGCAGTAGGACATATAGGAACAACCTCCTTTTTTCCTTCCAAAAATCTGGGATGCATGGGAGATGGCGGTGCCATCTTTACGAATGATCCTGATTTGGGAGAAAGAATAAGGAAAATATGCAATCACGGACAGGGTAAAAAGTATTCTTATGAAATGATCGGAGTCAATAGCCGGTTGGATAGCATTCAGGCGGCAGTTCTGGATGTAAAATTGAAATATCTTGATCAGCACATTGAAGCCCGAAGAAAAGCGGCTGATGTATATGACCAGCTTTTACGGCATGAATATATACAAATACCGTACAGGATAAATAACGGATTTCATTCTTTCAATCAATATACCATAAAGCTGACAAAGGGCAGAGATAAGCTGAGGGAGTTTCTTCTTGCAAAGGGTATTCCGACAATGGTGTATTATCCCGGGCCTTTGCATTTGCAGCAAGCCTATCGGCATTATGCTGATAAAGAACGATTGCCGGTAAGTGAACAGTTGCCCTCAGAGGTATTGTCCTTACCTATGCACCCGGAGCTGGATGCAGAACAGCAGGCTTTCATTTGTGAAAATCTGTTAGTAGGTTTGAAGCAAATATGATCTGAGACGTAAATGGGAAGAAAGATACGCTTTGCAGTGGTGGGAGTTGGGTATATCGGCAGGAGGCATGCAACAATGATTCAGGAAAATGAAGAGGCAGAGCTCGTGGCTTTGGTCGATACAAATCCGGAGCTGGAAAAGGAGTTGGCTGATTCCTATAAGGTCCCTTTTTTTAGTTCGCTGGAAATGCTGCTGGAGTCAGCGCTTATATATGATGTGGTAAATATTTGTACTCCCAATAGTTATCATGCAGAGATGGCTATCCAGGCTCTGCAAAAAGACTGCCATGTGGTTATCGAGAAGCCTATGGCGCTTCGACAAAGCGACTGCCTGGATGTAATAGCACTCAGCAGAGAGCGGGAACGCAGTGTGTTTTGCGTGATGCAGAACAGATACAGTCCGCCGAGCCAGTGGTTGAAACAGCTGGTTTCATCAGGCAGGCTTGGAAATATTAATCAGGTACATATCAACTGTTTCTGGAACCGGGATATAAGATATTACTCGAAGAGCAAATGGAAAGGAACCAGCAGGTTTGACGGAGGAACACTGTATACACAGTTTAGTCACTTCGTTGATACTATGTACTGGCTGTTTGGGGATATAACAAACATTACCGCCAGGCTTAAAAATTTCAATCACGAAGGAATGATCGACTTCGAGGATTCCGGAACTGTCATATTTGACTTTGTAAATGGTGGTACCGGTACGTTCAATTATACAACTTCCTGCTGGGATACGAACTTTGAAAGCAGTATCACTATTATCGGCTCGGAAGGTTCTGTAAAAGTTGGAGGGCAGTATATGAATAAGGTAGAATACTGCCATGTGAAAGATTATACCATGCCGGAACTGGCGCCTGTTAATCCCCCCAATGACTATGGAGATTACAAAGGCAGTGCGGCCAATCATCATTTTGTGATTCAGAATGTAATAGATACGTTGCTTGCAAGAAGTGAAGCGACAACCAATGCATACGAAGGGATGAAGGTTGTGGAGATTATTGAGAAAGTGTATAAAACTGTATAGCAAGATGCCAGATTCTCCATTGGTTACCATTATTACTGTCGTATATAATAGTGAACATCTGATTGAAAAAACCATATGCTCAGTTATTAATCAGACATGCAGTGATTATGAATATATTATTGTGGATGGCGGATCAAAAGATAATACAGTCGCAATAATCAGGCGATATGAAGAATCTATAAGCAAATGGATTAGTGAACCGGATCAGGGAATTTATGATGCCATGAATAAAGGCTTGCGTATGGCAACCGGGAAATATGTTTGGTTCATTAATAGTGGTGATATTATATACGATTCTTACGTGATAGAAAAGCTAAGAGATTTTTCTCTTAGTAAAGATCCGGACGTGATGTATGGAGATACTATGCTTATCAAAGAATCAGGTACTCATCTGGGACTTCGATCTGTACAGACTACCAGAAAGTTGCCTGAAAGCTTGCGTTTTAAGAGTATGATTAATGGCATGGTAGTATCTCACCAGTCATTTATTCCTAAAATCGGACTTACGGGTGAGTATAATTTAATTTATAAATGTAGTGCTGACCTTGATTGGGTAATCAGATGTTTAGGAAAAGCAGAAACCATATTAAATACCCAAATGACTCTTAGTGCTTACCTGATAGGAGGCTATTCTGGCAACAATCAGAAAGTAAGTTGGAAAGAACGCTGGGATATATATATAAGGTATTATGGTCCAATCGCAACTCTTTGGGCTCATTTGAGGATTATCGGACGGAATGTTTTGCATACGATATCCGGAAAGAGGAACTATTAAGCTCAATAGCAAACAATCAATAATATGGTAAATCTGAATGGCAGTTCAGTTTTAATCACAGGTGGAACCGGGTCTTTCGGAAAAAAATTTGTGGAAATTGTATTAAAGAGATTTCCCGATATAAAAAGACTGATTGTTTTTTCCCGTGATGAGTTTAAACAGTATGAAATGGCGCAAATCTTTCCTGAAGGAAAGTATAAAGGAATCAGGTATGTTCTGGGAGACGTGAGGGATATAGAACGTCTGAAAAGAGTTTTTGAGGGGGTAGATATTGTGATTCATGCAGCAGCACTTAAGCAGGTACCTTCTTCTGAGCATAATCCTATGGAATGTATCAAAACGAATGTATTAGGTGCAGAAAATGTAATCAATGCCGCTCTGGATAGAAATGTAAAAACTGTTGTTGCTCTTTCGACAGACAAGGCGGCGGCTCCGGTCAGCCTGTACGGAGCCACCAAGCTATGCGCAGAAAAACTTTTTATTGCAGCGAACCATTTCAGTAATGAGGCCAATACAAGATTTTCAGTTGTTCGTTATGGCAATGTAATAGGATCCAGAGGTTCCGTTTCCAACTATTTCGAGCAAATCAGATCATCTGGTTCGTTGCCTTTGACCGATACAAATATGACCCGCTTCAATATATCCCTGGAAGAAGAGGTCGATATGGTGCTTTGGGCTATTAATAATGCCTGGGGGGGAGAAATTTTTGTTCCTAAGCTACCTTCATTCAGGGTGACAGATCTTGCACAAGCTATTTGTTCTGAGTGTGTTCACGAGGAGATAGGCCTGAGAGCCGGAGAAAAAATTCATGAGGAACTCATTGCTGAAGCAGAGGCTCATAATGCTTTTGAATTTGACCGCTATTATATTATTCGACCGGAAAAACCAGCCTGGGATATGCAAAAATGGCTGAAGCAATTTAATGGCAAGCCAGTCGCCAGGGGATTTCGCTATGTATCAAATCAAAATGACCGCTGGTTGCAGATTGAAGAGCTGAAGAGCTTGCTGGCAGAAACGCGTAGTTAATTTTATTAGTACTATTTTTTGAACAAAGTTAAAATATTATGGATATCAGACAGACTGTATTGAGTGAGGTTGAGGTTGAGTTTATCAGTGTTTCCGAACGAGATGAAATTGGAAAGGTTTTTTCGTATGATAATAAAATTTTAAGAGCTATATACAAGCACAAGGTAGACTATGTTAATCAGTTGCTCGCCAGCGGACTGATTGAGGAGCTTGTCAGTAAAGGAATGTTTCCGAAAACTACCGTGTCCGATTATGTATTGGATGGTTTTGGAATGGTACTGGAACATGAAAAGATTCAGCCCGTGGTAATGCCGCCTCAGTGGTCCTTTGATATGTTAAAGGACGCGGCATTGCTTGTCATTGAGTTGAATCAGATAGCCCGAAAGTATGGTTATCAAACCATGGATTGTCATGGTTACAATGTTATTTTCAGAAAAAATAAGCCTGTTTATGTGGATTTAGGTAGTTTTATCATAAATCCTCCTGGATTTAAAGGGTGGTTTGCTTATGAAGGTTTTAGGCAGTTTTATTTATATCCGTTAATTATTGCGCAGACAGGGAATTGGTATTGGGCCAGACTGGTCATGATGCAACCTACTCCTATGCCTCATTACGCCTATTATTATTTAAGACATCCTCTAAGCAAGATTTTTAAGAATCACCGTATTGAATTTTATTTTCATAATTTTTTCAAGTTTAAGCTTTTAAGTTATTTTTCAGATGCTGAAATTGAAAAAAAGATTCCCCTGCCATTACGAAAAGTAATCTCGCCACTTAAAAAGATGAAATTGTTGCCTTTTCAGGATACGAATCTGAACCGTTTAAAAACAACAATAAACAATTTGACTATTAATAACATCAGTACGGAATGGGGGGATTATCATAATCAGTTAAAGGGACCGGACGGCTTTATAAAGTCAACCAGTAGATTTGACAGAATTGTTGAAATTACCAAGGAGCTTTCTATTGAGACAGCTCTTGAATTGGGGGGAAATCAAGGAGTATTTTCTCAGATTTTGGTCGAAAAGGCAAAAGTAAAAACGATTATTTGTACCGATTATGATGAAGCAGCTGTCAACATCATGTATAATACGCTTAAAAAAACAGAATATGACATTGCTCCGGCATTGTTAAATTTTGTTATGCCATTTGAAAACAAAATTGGAAGGTCGGTTTATTCAAGATTTAAAAGCGATGCTGTCTTTGCTTTAGCTTTAAGTCATCATCTGTTATTGACTCAGAAGATGCCAATAAAAGTCTTATTTGAAGAACTGATAAAGTACTCGAAAAAATATGTATTTGTAGAATTTATGCCCCTGGGACTGTATAACCCTAAAAGCAAGAATAAATATATTGTGCCGGATTGGTATTCAATTGAATATTTCAGGGATAATTTTATGCTGTATTTTACTGTGTTGTACGAAGAAAAAATTGATACCAATAGAGTGATCTTTGTAGGAGAAATTAAAGCGTAGGATAAGAGAGGGTATCGTATCATACATATATTTTTTATGTGACGAAAGTAGCTCAGATAAGCTGCTTTCGTCAGAAAAATGGTGTGTTGTTTAAGATTAAACAGGGTCTTAAATAAACTTGCTCAATCATAGTCCGGTCAGATCAGAGGTGACTGACTGTGGGCTTCTTTCCATTGAGAAGAAGCTGTATCCAGTGTTTAAATAGTATGAGAAACAGTTATTTCCACTGGTTAAGTAAGCAGCAGGCTAAAGCAGCCGTAAATCTATTTATATTACCGAACTCAAAAGACTGATTGTAGACTGTAAATCAGTTTAATCTAGTCCTTATTGTTTTTGGGGCCTACTACAAGACAGATGGTTAGTGCTAGCATATTGAGAAGTAATACTATGGAGCCAGCCATGGATATTTTTTCCCCGCGTGAATATACCTGAGGTTCAAACCTGAAATTTATGGTATGATTACCCGAAGGGACATGAAGAGCTCTAAGTACATAATTGGCCCGTATATGCTCTACTGGTTTACCGTCAATATAGGCCTGCCAGCCTGGATGATAAAATATTTCAGAAAACACGGCAAGCTGGTTGCTTTGTGTATAAGCTGTGTAGGTTAATTCGTTCGGGTGGTATTCGACTAATTTTATTGTATTGGCGGAATCCTGCTGCAGGTTGAGATTGGATACGTAATCCTTAAAACGCTGGTCGATAATGGCAGTGCTTGCCGGATCAAAGTCTGTAAGCGCTTCTATTTCCTCACGGGCACCATTTACCATTGATACGGAGTCTACAAACCAAGCATTACCCATCGCATTCGGATTCGTCATGACCATAGGAGCCCCTGTTTGCTGGTGCTTGTATATTATATACTTTGTATTGAGCATATTCCATACATTCTGATTATTCTGGCTGATATGACGTTCGATCAGATCCTGGTATCTGGATAGTTTTATAGCGCTATAGCCGCCTATGGATTTATGTAAATAGGAAGTTTTCGCATCCGTAAAAGGATTAACGGTGAGATTGAGCACTCTGTAATGTGCAGCTGTATCGCTGAGAATTTCATTGTCAACTTTCGTAGGGGCGAATACTTGTTTTAGATACTTTTGCTTGTCAAAAAAATCATCGTTGTTCAGGTAACGCTTGCTTATCGGAAACATGTCCAATAATACAATAGCGACAACTAGCAGGGAAAAGGTGATTCGTCCTGCTTTTTCTTTGACATAGAGATATATTGCTCCAAATATGACCGCGACAAAGAAGAAAGACCTGAGCGCGTCTTTTTTTAGCATACTGACCCGGTCTTCGCGCAAAGCATTTATAAGCCATTCCGGTACCCTGCTGTCATTTTCGGAACTAAAGCTGAGAATAGAAGGCCCGGTCAAAAAGATTAGTAGGGAGATACCACTGGTTATCGCGAGCGCAATCCCGGACTTTTTTATTACTTCATTGGCTGGCGATGTTCTTTTGAATATTTCATTTAAGGCAATGAAAGCCAGCAGGGCGGCACTGACCTGAGTTAAAGAGAGAATCATTGTGACCGACCTGAACTTATTATACAGAGGAACGTAGTTAAAGAATAAGTCTGAAAACCATTCGAGGTTCTTACCCCAGGCAAGCAATATAGAAAGTATGGTGATGGATACCAGCCAGATTTTGGTTGGGCCTTTGATAAGGAGACATCCGAGAATAAACAGGAAGCAAACTGCCGCGCCGATATATACAGGTCCGGAAGTAAATGGCTGATCGCCCCAATAGGTTGGAAGATTGCTGACATAATCTTTCGCCTGATTTCGGGGAGCGCCTGCCTGAACAATAGTTTGGTAAGATTCTGATTTGACTCCGACATCTTCATGTGAGCTTCCTCCATACAAATTGGGGATCAATAAGGTCAGAGTCTCAAATTTGCCATAGCTCCAGGCAAATGCGTAATCTTTATCCAGGCCGGTTTTATCCTTTTTTTCGCTTAATTCGGAGCCACCCCGGGTTGTGTTAGGAGCCATGGCAGCCAGTACTGACAATTTCGAATAGCTGGGCAAAATGGCCACTACTCCACAAATGAGTGCGATGGCGGATGCTATGACGAAGTCTTTAAATTGTTTTTCCCTGAACGCTTCAATAAACCTGAAGATTACGTAAATCAAAAGAAGTATCGCTGTGTAGTATATGATTTGAATGTGCTCATAATAAATGAGCATACCAGAGGCGAAAGTAGTTATCAGAGCACCTATTAGATAGCGCTTCTGGTATAAATAGACGATTCCTGCCAAAACCGGAGCTATCAGAGCCATGTCGTAGACCTTGTTGATATGCCCGGCCTCAATACTTATGAAAGTGAAGGAAGCGAGGGTATATGCGAACGATCCGGCTATGGCTATCCATGGATTGATTCTAAAGGCCAGCTGAAGAATATAGAAGCCGGCGAAGCATAAAAAGGTCATATATACGGGCGCCGGAAGCAGGAATAAGAAGCCTTCATGTATATAGCGGAAGATATTTGTTTTATAGCCGCGCCATATGGGCATTCCTGAAAAACTGGAATTGGACCATAAGATTTCCGCCTCTGTGTCACCATATTCGAATGATTCCTGCAATGTTCCCAGTATTTGGACAAGATCACTTTGAACCAGCTCTTTTTTTTCCAGGACCGGAGAGAAGTATACAAATGCAACGATAAAAAATAGAGTAAAAGCTACTATAAAAGGTAAAAATTTATTTGATGTATATTGCATGGAAATTCGAAGTTCAGATTATGCAATGCATATTTACTATTTTTTCGACATTTGATAAACATTAAATATATAAAAAAAACAAAGTATGGGTGTTGTTCTTAGGCAAAGTGTGAAAGGAACCCTGAGTAATTATCTCGGCGTTGTTTTGGGGGCCTTTACCATGCTTATTTTGTTCCCAAAGCTTTTTGAACCGGATCAGATTGGTCTGGTTCGTGTTTTGCAGGATATTGGTTTGCTGGTTGCTACGTTGTCTCAGGTTGGTATTGTTAATATCATAGATCGTTTTTTCCCATATTTTCATGAGGACAAAACCCGCAATAATGGCTTTGTTCTTTTGATAATACTCTACCCCTTAATTGGCTTTTTGCTGATTTTTGCCTTTCTGGTCCTTTTTAAAGATCTGTGGGTGGATATTTACTCTGACAAAAGTCCTCTGCTTGTTCACTATTTTATTGTAGTGATACCGCTGGCATTTTTTATGTTGTATCAGCAGGTTCTCGAAGCTTATACCAGGGCGGTCATGAGAATTACGGTACCGATATTTGTTCGCGAAGTTTTTTTGAGGCTTGCTTTAATCGTTTTTACATTGCTGTATGCGTTTAATTGTATCAGCTTTGATGCTTTTATTTATTCTCTGATACTTTCATACAGCTTTACAGTCCTGATATTAATATTCTATCTCAGACATCTGAAGAAACTGTGGGTTGAACGCTTTATTTATTCAAAACACAAAGTTTTGTTTAAAGAGATGGTCAAATACGGAGCTATAATATTTCTGACTGGTTTTGTCGCTGTACTAAGCGCCCGGATTGATGTTGTGATGCTGAGTGCCGTGAGTCTTGAGATGACAGGGGTATATTCTATTGCTTTTTTTATGGGAACAGTTATAGAAATGCCTAAGAGAGCTATTTCTCAAATATCCATTCCGCTTATTGCCAATGGCTGGAAGAACAATGATTTAACTTCTCTCAAACAGATATATAGCAGAACATCCATAGTTCAGACATTGATAGGGGGGCTTTTTTTGACGCTGCTGCTTGTCAATATCAAGGATATCTTTAACCTGATGCCTAATTCAGAAGCGTATATCACCGGGATTACAGTTGTTTTTATTATCGGAATTTCACGGTTTGTGGATATGGCAACCGGACTGAATGCCGAAGTCATTATAAGCTCACCTTTTTATAGGATTAATTTCTTCCTGACGATTTTTTTAGGGATTTCTAATATTGTATTTAATTCATTGCTGATTCCACGGTATGGTATGGAAGGAGCAGCTATAGGGACGTTAATCAGCTATTCACTTTCCAACTGTATAAGGATATTGATTATCTGGATCAAAACCGGTATGATTCCGTTTACCAGGGCGTCATTGGGAGCTTTGCTACTGAGTAGTGCGCTTTTGATATCAGTCTATCTGTTGAATATTAACGGACAATCCCTGATAGAGTCTGCACTTATTATTGCAGTTAAGTCGATTGTGATTACAGTGGTCTTTCTTTTATGTACATACAAGTTTAAACTTTCCGAAGACTTTAATCATTTGGTAGATCGCTACATTAAACCGCAGAAGAATTACTGACTTTTTTTGCGGGAACCCCAACGTAAGTACCTGGTTCATGAATTGAAGTTATAACAACAGATCCGGCTCCGATGACTACATCAGAGCAGACAGAGATATTGTTGATAATACTGGCGCCTGCGCCGATGAATACGTTATCGCCAATCGAGACTTGTCCGGCGATACTGACATTAATTGAGATATGGCAATGTTGTCCGATCTGGCACTCATGCTCAATAATAGCCCCTGTATTGACAATTGTATTATCTCCAATAAATGCCCCCGGTCCGATATGCACATGATGGCCGGCAAAAATGTGTTGTCCGGTCCCAGCCAGATGGCTGATGGTAGATCTGGAAGAAATTATTGAAAGATACTCTCTGTCTGAGTATTGTACAAACAAGTCTTTACGTAGCTGGTTATTGCCAATGGCTATAAACATCGGATCGAAAGAGTTTCTGACCCGGGGATATACATTGTACCCCATATACAGATCAATAGATTTGTGTTCTTCAACGAAATAAAATTTGCCGGAGTAGTTATTGCTATAAAGTATATCCACTACGCTAAGAGCGTGACCTCCGGTACCAAATAAAGCGAGTTGTTTTGTTGCAGACATAGAATTTTGGACAAAAATGTGGTAATGGTGCTCTCAAAGTTAAAATTAACCTGATATTGATTTTAACCTCGTTAAAAAATTTTCTTTCTTTGTGCTTTCAAGTCAATAAACATGTTTGAGAATTTAAGTAGTAAGTTGGATCGTGCCTTTAAGACTCTGAAAGGAGAGGGGCAGATTACCGAAATTAACGTTGCAGCCACGATCAAAGAGATCAGAAGGGCCTTAGTGGATGCCGATGTTAACTATAAAGTAGCGAAATCAGTTACGGATAATATAAAGGAAAAAGCGCTGGGAAGAGATGTATTGATCTCTGTTTCCCCCGGGCAGTTATTCGTTAAAATAACACACGAGGAGCTTACTGAATTGATGGGCGGTGAAAAAGCCGATATTTCCATCAAAGGAGACCCCGCGGTAATATTGATATCAGGCTTGCAGGGATCTGGTAAAACCACATTCAGTGGAAAGCTTGCTAATTTGCTGAAGAAGCAGGGGAAACAGGTCTTACTGGCAGCATGTGATATCTATCGTCCGGCAGCTATTGATCAGTTAAAAGTGCTCGGTGAGCAGGTTGGAGTAGAGGTTTATGCCGAACCGGGCAATCAGAATGCATTACAGATTGCCAATAATGCTCTTGCACATGCCAGGGCTAACAATAAAAAGATCGTTATCGTGGATACCGCCGGTCGTCTGGCGGTTGATGAGTTGATGATGAATGAAATCGCTGAGCTAAAGAAAGCGCTGAATCCTTCTGAGACTTTATTTGTGGTAGATGCGATGACAGGACAGGATGCAGTCAATACAGCCAAAGTATTTAATGATCGTCTTGACTTTAATGGAGTTGTCCTGACCAAGCTTGATGGTGATAGCCGCGGTGGTGCCGCTTTATCTATTCGCTCTGTTGTTGAAAAGCCGATTAAATACATCAGCACCGGAGAGAAGATGGAAGCAATCGATCTGTTTTATCCGGATCGAATGGCACAGCGTATTCTGGGCATGGGAGATGTTATTTCTCTTGTTGAACGTGCTCAGCAGGTTTTTGATGAGGAGGAAGCTCAGAAGCTGAATAAAAAAATCCGTAAGAATCAATTTGATTTCGAAGACTTTCTTAGTCAGCTTCAGCAGATCAAAAAAATGGGAAGCCTCAAAGATCTTATCGGAATGTTACCCGGTATGGGTAAAATGATGAAGGATGTAGAAATTGATGATAATGCCTTCAAACCTATTGAAGCAATTATACGCTCCATGACATTAGAAGAAAGAAGAAATCCGGAACTGATTAACGGAAGCAGAAAGAAGAGGATTGCAGATGGTAGCGGAACAAGTATTCAGCAGGTCAATAATCTTTTGAAACAGTTTGAAGATATGAGAAAAATGATGAAGGCTGTTAATAAAATGTCTAAAAGAGGTATGCCTAATCTGAATATGCTAAAGCGCTAAGATTCATAGAAGAAATTCTAAATACAAATAAAAAAACCGTCATTTGACGGTTTTTTTATTATTGCTATATAAAAAGTATTATGCTTCTTATTTATACATCACCGAATTAACTGCTTCAATAGTGCGCTTTACACTTGGCAATATTTCTTCTATAAGTGTAGGTGCGTATGGAAGAGGAAGATCTCTGCTTGTTACACGGGCGACCGGAGCATCCAGATAATCGAATGCATAACGTTGCACATGATAGGCAATTTCAGATGAAATACTGGCTAACGGCCACGCTTCTTCAACAATGATACAACGGTTCGTTTTCTTTACTGATTTCACAATTGCTTCATAATCGATCGGGCGAACTGAGCGTAAATCAATTACTTCACAGCTTATTCCGTCCTTTTCGAGTTCTTTTGCTGCTTCAAGAGCAACTTTGATGATTTTACCAAAGCTCACGATGGTAACGTCTGATCCTGACTTTTTAACGTCAGCTACTCCGATAGGAATAAGATATTCGCTTTCCGGTACTTCTCCCTTTTCTCCATACATTAGTTCGGATTCCATAAAGATAACCGGATCATTGTCTCTTATGGAAGATTTAAGAAGCCCTTTTGCATCATAAGGATTTGACGGAATGACCACTTTCAGTCCGGGGCAGTTCGCATACCAGTTTTCAAAGTTTTGCGAATGCTGAGAGCTTAACATCCCGGCATTTCCTGTCGGACCTCTGAAAACGATAGGAACATTATATTGTCCGCCTGACATACTCTTCATTTTGGCTGCGCTGTTTATAACCTGATCGATAGCTACCAATGAAAAGTTGAATGTCATAAACTCGATAATTGGACGCAGACCATTCATAGCAGCCCCTACACCAATACCGGCAAAGCCTAATTCCGCAATAGGGGTGTCTATAATTCGTTGAGGGCCGAATTCATCTAACATACCCTGGCTTACTTTATAAGCGCCGTTGTACTCAGCGACCTCTTCACCCATTAAGAAAACCGATTCGTCCCTTCTCATCTCCTCATTCATGGCTTCACGAAGTGCTTCTCTGAACTGTATTTCTCGCATATTTTAAAAACGTTAAAAACCGAATTAACTGCGGCAAAAATAGAGAATAACCACGCAATTAACAATGCTTTGAGGAAGGTTTTGTATTAAAATAAAAAAGGGGCTGTTGCCCCTTTTTTTACCTATTGATCTTTTTACAATTATTTAAGTGCAGATTTGAAACTGTCAGAATTCCAATAATTTCTGAATTCCAAATCTTTAAGCGCTTTGTCTGCCAGAGACTTTTCCAGCTCAACTGCCTTCTTAAGCATGTTAACAGTTTTACCTTCATTTTTTTGTCTCGCGGCAGCAACAGCTGCTCCGTAATATGATAGCGCAGCTTTGGGATCTGCATTGATTGCCGCATCGAATCCGTTTGCCGCAGCATTCAAGTCACCTTTAAGCGTGTTCGCTAAAGCAAGATCATAAAGAACTATGCTGCTTTCAGAGGCTTTAGAAAGACTTTGAACTGCGTCATTGTATTTTCCGTCTCTGATTTGGAGAGCTCCCTGCATTGCATATAGTTTCTTTCTTGTTTCCGCATCAGGGTTAAGAGTAAGGGCCTTCTCGATAGCCAGTTTCGCTTCTGCTCTCATTGCCTTCATTGCGTATGCAGCTGCCTGATTGGTAACAGGAATGGCTGTTTCCTGTTTTTTAGCAGCAATTTCAAACTGAGTAAGCGCTTTTGATACAAGAGTATTCTTTTTATTTGCATCCGGCTCTTTTTCAGCTCTCAGCAGATACAAAACCCCAACGTTGTTATAGGCAATCCATGAATCATTTTTCTTGATAAGTGCTTCATAGATTTTCTCCTTTTCTTCACTTGACTCTGTTAATGTGGCAGAATAGGCAAGTTCTTCTGCATTAAGTGTATCAGCTTTTACGTTTCCGGCAATAATTCCTTTGGCAAGCAGAGCAATTTCAGCATCGGATTTCTTCGGCTTAACCATAAGAATCTCGGTTTTTGCAACTCTTAGCTTGGGATATACTTCGTTTAGAAGTGTTTTATAGAATGGAAGCTTTTGTAATTCTTTTTCTTTTTCTTCAAATGAACCGGCGCCTCTTACGATTGACAGTACCTGAGCTTCATCACTGGATGATAGAATGTCAGTTGCATCAAACAGCTTTCTCAACGGTTCCCAGTCAAGAACAACTCCTTTCGTTACAAATTTGATAGAATCGGCCAGACCTTTATAGTCATAACGCTTCATCGCTTTTTTGTAGAAGTCTTCAATAACCTTTGCACGTTCCTCTGCAAGTTTGCTGTTCACTCTTTCTGTTCCTTCAGGAGAGTGCTGGCCAATAATTGTTACAGTTCTGGTAACATTCTTTTTTGCGATGAAGGCATCGAGCTCTTTTCCGGAAGTATTTACTTCACTGCTGCGAAGCTTGGCGCTTCCCTGATCAAAGAAGAAGTTTACGTTTACAGGGATAAGTTCTTCTTTGTTAACATATCCGTGCTCGGCAAAAACAGGTTCAGCAATCTCTTTAACCAGCCTGGAGGTCGTAATAACACCTTGGGCAATCGGAAGAGCATCAGTTGATTTTGATTTGGTTTTTGCAAGGTTGGAAGCAGTGCCAACGACCATAAGATCGCCATTGCCAATGGAAGCCTGATATTCGAAAGAGAATGTATGGCTTATTTTAGGCTGCTGGGTCTTTGCATCCGGAAAATCATTGGCGTTAAACTCTACAACTTCCAGCTCAAGCTTTTCGTCGCCGTACTGGTAGTGGGGCTTAACGGAGTATATTTTGTTCTTCTTTAACATTTTTACCGGCAACAGTGCGGAAACTTCAAACCGGACGCTGTCACCATGAACTTCTAAAGGTGAGGGATTTACCGTCAATTCCTGGTCTTTAGCCATCTTTACCATTTTCTGCAGAGCACATCCCGAAAGAATGCTGAGAACAAGTAAAGAAGATAAAAAGGTCGTATATCTCTTTAAGATCATAGGTTTAAAAATTTTATTACTTGGTGCTAAATTATCTTTATCCATTCAATATTACAATAAATGAAACAATAAATTTTACCTGATAACGATATAATAATTGCAGATAAATGACTATATTTGGTTAGCTTGCTTAACTATGAAGAAGATACAGACTTTTTTTGAGGAAAGAGCATTTGGTGTTTGTGCTTTTCTGGGCGAAAAATTCGGAGTGGCTACTTCGGCAATCCGGCTTTTTTTTCTCTATGCATCTTTTCTGACTTTCGGAAGTCCGTTGATTGTGTATCTCGTATTAGCTTTTCTTTTAAATATCCATAAATATTTACGAAGAAAACGAAGCACTGTCTGGGATTTCTAGATCATTATAACGCTGCTTTTTCTTTACAAAAAAATCATAAACGATCGATTTTGGGTATACACCCGGAAGACTTTTCAGAGGCTTATGACTGGTATTTCTTCGTTTGCGGAGAACCTGTCTCAATGAAATATAACAATACAAGTGTGCCCGTATAATTGCCATGCAATGATTAGGTTTTCCCTCTAATAGAAATTTTATTCCCGCCATTCCGTCAAGTACCAGCCGAAAGAATACTGTGGCAAATAATTCTTTTGAATGAAGATTCTTTATGAGCACCCAAAGGCTGTTTCTGAAATTGAGATAGGTCTTTTTTGAATTTACCTTGGAGAGCGTACCGCCGCCTATATGGTATACTGTACTGTGTGGCGTATAATAGATTTTGTAACCCCGGTTTATCAGACGCCAGCAAAGATCAATTTCTTCCATATGCGCAAAGAAGCTACTATCCAGGCCGCCACATTCCTTGTATAATCTGCTTCTGATAAGCATACAGGCACCTGAAGCCCAGAATATTTCATCTGCTTTTTCATACTGGTTCAGATCCTCCTCAATGGAGGTGAAGATCCGTCCTTTACAGAATGGGTAACCAAAGCGGTCTATAAAGCCACCTGCTGCTCCGGCATATTCGAAGTGGGTTTTATTGTTGTAGTCTTTGATTTTAGGCTGACAGCAAGCTATGACCGGATCCGACTCCAATAATTCAATCATTGGAGTCAGCCAGTTCGGAGTAACTTCTACGTCTGAATTTAATAATACAAAGTAGTCCTCTTCAAGGGTTGAAAGAGCTTTGTTATACCCTTCAGCAAAACCGCAGTTTGTATCGTTCCGAAGGATTTTAATTTCAGGATAGGATGCTGATAAAAATTCAACCGAGTTGTCAGTAGAACAGTTGTCTGCCACGTAGATAGTTGCGTGGGGAGTATTGTTTAATACAGCTGGCAGGAATCTTTCCAGCAGATGTTTGCCATTCCAGTTTAGTATTACAATGGCTACAGTATACTCCATATCAGAATAAGTTTCCAAGATCGAGTCCCGGAATATTTGGGAGCATGCCTTCTGTGCTTTTTTTCAGCTCTTCTTTTATTTTATCTTCAATATCAAGCATGGCTTTGTTGATGGCAGCGACTGTGAGATCCTCGATTGTCTGTTTGTCTTCTGCTTTTATAATATCCTGATCAATCTCCAGTTTAATCACCTGTCTGTGGCCATTTACAGTAACTTTTACCATACCGGCGCCTGATTCGGACGTGACAGTAATATTCACCAGATTCTCTTTCGCTTTCTGCATCTTTGCCTGGACTTCTTTTACTTTTCCAAGCATATTCATCATGTCAAACATTTATATTGGTTGTAGTTAATTATTACTAATTTTATCGCACAAGAGTGATCGCCCCACTTTTTTTCTGAGTGTTTCCCTGAAAATCAGTAGCCTCTATGACATATGTATATACGCCGGAAGGTACATCATCCGTAAACTTTTTCCCGTTCCAGCTTTTATTGAGTGCATCAGAATGAAAAATTGCTTCTCCCCAGTTGTTATAAATAGTCATTGAAAAGCTTCTTACATATTTTCCCTTAACTCTGAAAACATCGTTCTGTCCATCGCCGTTAGGAGTGAAGGCAGTAGGAATAAGGAGCAGCATTTCTTCCCTTGCTTCTGTAGTATTTGAATAGGAGATGAAACCTGACGGACTTTCTAAGATGATCCGGTAATAAAAGACTCCGCCATCATCGGATACCGGATCTGTATAGGAAGATAAATGAGTAACGTCATATTGAGCCAGTACATTCATATTCTCATCGTATTTGACCAGCGTATACCCGGAGATGGTTTGCGAGCCTGAATATGCATTCCAGTTGAGGATATAGGAATTGCCATCTTTCTTCAGGCTGAGTATTACCGGGCAGGTGCTTTGGCTTACAGATGAATTATTGTCGCACTGGTCTACATAATCAAGGCGGAAGCAAAGATCTTTTTCCAGACCAAGATTTTCAATGGTATATCTTGAAGCAGTTGTTTGGGCAATCTGATCCCATGCAGTGTTCTGGTTAAGATACAGATTCTGCTTTTTGAAAGGGACATCCGGAAGTGTCCAGGTCAGCACAATGGCATCCTGATTAAAACTGCTGTTTAGATCTGTAATTGCATCCGGGGTCTGGATATCTTTGCCAATGACACAGTATTCGGCAACGGTTGACTTCGCTGTGCCTTTTATGCCTTCGACTCTGAAACAATATTGTATTCCACATTCAATAAGATCGTCATTAATGTCTAAATTATTATTGAGATCCGGATTGATAGCTGAATTGAATAATACATTATTTTTGTAGGTGTTTATTCTGTCAAAAGAGCTGAGGTTGGATCTCCGGATACGAACCTGAACGGCTTTGTTCAGATTTTCTATCATTACCAGCAACGTATTTAAAGGATCTGATGAAGATTTATTCCCACAATCATCATATGCTTCCAGCATATAGGTGTAAAAATAGGTATCAGTATCCCGGTTTAGTTCAATTGTGTGATTTCCTGACTGATATCTGATGCTGTCTATAATTGCATATAGGCCGCTCTGTCTGCTTTCCAGTAGCCGGTACTTGAATCTCGAATCGGTAGCAAAGGAAATACTTACTTTGCCCGGTTCAGTCTGGATGCCGGAAATAAGGGGCTTAATAAGTGCATCGAAAGGTTTTATCGCAGAAGACGATGAAGCGCCGCAACTTCCGGGATTATAGTTTCCTTTTACAATAAGCGTTTTATCTGTTGTATTTGTATAGGTATGTGTGTATACATTGCCGGCTGGTATAGTAGCTGACGGACTACCGTCGCCGGGAGTAATACTATATTCTTCGTATGGTCCTGTCACGGTATGGACTTCGATTTTTCTGCCTTCACATAATTTGAGCGTGTATTGCGGGGTTGGAGAGGAAAGTACTTCTATATAGTCCGTTCTTTCAAGCGGCGATACTCCAACTACACTGCCTGCTCCGGCATATTGCTTAACAGTATAAAATCCCGGTATAGTAAGAGTCGTAGAAACTGAAAGACCAAAAAACTGTTCTTCGAAACCGTCCTTTCCTGTTACAATATACAGGGCGACATTGCCACTGGAACAATTAATCAGCTCTAATTCAAAAGGAGCGCAACCTCTTGTTGTTGCAGCGGTAAAGCACGGGGTAACCTGTGCAGACAATTGAAGAATGCTCGTTGTCAGGACAAAGGCGAAAAGTAATATCGTTTTCAAAGCTAGTTTATTAGTTGAGTTAATTCATCAATACGTACCTGCTGTTGTTCTCCGCTTATCATGTTTTTGAGACTTAACTGCCCGGTTTTAATTTCGTTTTCACCAATGATAATAACGTAGGGAATGTTTTTGCTATTGGCGTAGGCAAGTTGTTTCTTCATTTTGGAGATCTCCGGATAAACTTCACTATTAATACCCCTGGAACGAAGCTTGGTAATCAGCGGAAGACAGAAATTGAAGGCTTCTTCATCAAAATGACAAAGCAGTACTCTGGAAGTTTGCACTGTGCTCGAAGGGAACAGATTAAGGGCTTCCATTACATCGAATATGCGATCTACTCCGAATGATATTCCGACCCCGCTCATATCCGGCAAACCGAATACTCCTGTCAGGTTATCATAGCGTCCGCCACCGGCTATACTGCCGATAGTTACTTCGGTCGCTTTGACTTCAAAGATAGCACCGGTATAGTAAGATAATCCTCTTGCCAGAGTTATGTCAATTTCCACCTTCAAGTCGTTAATATACAAAGATTGAGCAATACTTACTATCTTTTCCAGTTCTTTTACACCGGCAATACCAATAACTGAATTGTTGAGATATTGATGTAAAAAAGAAATTTTTTGCTGGTTAGTACCCTGAAAACCAAATATCGGATCTATCCTTGTCAGTGACTCTTCCGAAAATCCTTTGGTTTTAAGTTCTTCAATTACCTTTTCTTTTCCGATTTTATCCAGTTTGTCGATAGCGACACAAAGATCTGCTTCCCTGCCTTTACAGTCCGCAACTTCAGCGATACCGGATAAAATCTTTCGGTCGTTGATTTTGATTATAAATCCTTTAATTCCGAGTTTTTCAAATGCCTCGTTAATCATGGCTATTATTTCAGCTTCACATAGCAATGATTCCGTACCAATAACATCGGCATCACATTGGTAAAATTCCCGATAGCGCCCTTTCTGAGGTTTGTCAGCCCGCCACACCGGCTGGATCTGATACCGCTTGAAAGGAAAATGCAACTCATGACGATTCATGACAACATAGCGGGCAAAAGGTACTGTGAGGTCATAACGCAGCGCTTTTTCTGATATCTCAGGTGTAATGGACTTTGAGTTCTGCATATTTTCAGGAGCAACTTTTTGCAGAAAATCACCGGAGTTAAGAATCTTAAAAATCAGCTGATCGCCTTCGTCACCATATTTACCGGTCAGAACAGAAAGATTTTCCATTGCTGGTGTTTCCAATGGAAGAAATCCAAACTTTCGGTAAACTGATTCAATGGTGCTAAGAATAAATTTTCTTTTGGCCATGATCGAGGGACCGAAGTCTCTGGTTCCTTTAGGTAAAGAAGGTTTTTCGATATGCATTATTCGTTTTTGCGGCAAAAATAGGAAAAACAGAAAGTTTTCAGAAACTTAATCCGGCTAAAAAAACAAAAAGCTCTGGCACAGGCAGAGCTTTTTGTTTTCATGATAAATTAAGAAGAATGAATATACTTAATCGATAGAATAGGCTTTCATGCCATGTTCGGCAAGATCAAGGCCTTCTACTTCCGCTTTGCTGCTTATTCTTAAGCCGATTGTTTTGTCAATCAGATAAAACAGCAGGTAAGAAACAGGGAAGACAAAGGCTGCCGTAGAAGCTATGCCGATCATCTGGCTGACTAGCTGAGGTGCGGAAGCCAGCTCTCCAAACATACCAACGGCAAGCGTACCGAAGATTCCGCATACCAGGTGTACAGATGTGGCGCCAACGGGATCGTCCACTTTGATTTTGTCAAAGAATACAACAGAGACTACTATCAGCGTGCCTGAAATCAAACCGATAATGATGGCGTCCATTATCCCCATCTGATCGGCTCCGGCGGTAATACCGACAAGACCACCGAGTATTCCGTTCAGAATCATTGAAAGATCATGGGTTTTGGTCATAAAGAACGAAGTTAAGCTGGCGCTTAATCCACCGGCAGCTGCGGACATCGCCGTTGTTACTAGTACCAGAGATACTGTGCCGGGATCAGCTGAGAGTACTGAGCCGCCATTGAATCCAAACCAGCCTAACCACAAAAGAAATACACCGATGGCTGCCAGAGGCATGCTGTGTCCGGGTATCGGAAAGATTTTTCCGTCAACATATTTTCCAAGTCTCGGACCAAGTACCATTGCACCGGCGAGAGCTGCCCAGCCTCCTACAGAATGTACCAGTGTAGAACCGGCAAAATCATAAAACGGAGTATCCAGTGTATTCAGCCAGCCACCGCCCCATTTCCATGATCCCACGATCGGATAAATAAATGCAACCAGAAAGAATGAAAACAGGAAATATGCTTCCAGTTTGATACGTTCGGCAACAGCGCCGGACACTATGGTTGCTGCAGTAGCTGCAAACATTGCCTGAAACAGAAAATCGGTCCAGTATGCATAGTTGCCGTCCGCATATTCTATAAGGCCTGCGGCGCCTTCCGGCATGGAAATACCCAGACCGCCAAATCCGATAAAGCCACCGGCAGCAGCTTCTCCCGGATACATCAGATTAAAGCCCCAGGCTGCATAGGTAAGAAGACCCAAAATAGGTACAATAGTATTTTTATAGAGAATGTTGACAGTATTTTTGGCCCGGACTAAACCTGATTCAAGTGTTGCGAAGCCGAGATGCATGATAAAAACCAAGAATGTTGCTATCATAATCCAGAGGTTGTTTGCAGTAAACATTGCCTCTGAAGCAGTGAGAGTTTCTTCCATAATAGTGAATTATAAGGTTAATAATAACTTGGTAATGGTAGGTTAATAAAATGGTTGGTTCGTTTTTATTTATAAGGCTGATATGCCCTGTTCTCCTGAACGGATACGATAGGCCTCTTCAATGGTGGAAATAAATATTTTCCCGTCACCGATATCGCCGGTTTTGGCGCTTGCTAAAATGGCCTGAATTATAGAGTCTTTCTTGTCATCCGGCGCAACAATCGTGATTTTGGTTCTGGCGATAGAGCCCAAATCATATTCCTGTCCTCTGTAGACTGTTTTCTCTGATTTCTGGTTGCCGACTCCTTTTACATCCTCAAATGTGAAAAAGTCAATTCCTATAGAATGCAACGCCTCTTTTACATTAGGAAAATGTGAAGTCCGGATTATAGCTTCAACTTTTTTCATGGTTAAATAGGTTTTATGGTTTTGGTGATCTAAATGTAAAGTCTTTTTTTTTCTTATCCTATATTCAATGTATAAAAAAAATCATAAAATAATATATCGATACGTTTGGACTGTTTTATTTATTAGTGGGATTTTTTATATGTAAAGTTTAATTTTTGTTATTTTATATTATATGTTTTGTTATTGCTTGTATTTATTCAAATAATTTATTTATATCATAATAACTAGTTTTAAAATTGACTAATATTTTACTATATGTTAATAATTTTGGATTATATACCTCAATTTTTATATTGATTTTGTTTATTTTAAAATTTGTTATAAGTAAATTTTGCTTTGAAATATTATATTGTATGTTTCCTTCTATTATTATTGTTTTTTATGTTTTGTATTATTAAAGTTCAATTTTTTATCAGGGAAACCGGATAGGATAGTGAACAATTGACGCAGGCATGGATTATTGTATTCATATACTATAAATGCCTGGTTAAAGCAGGTAGCTAGAAGAGTGCAGTATGTTCCTATGCCGATTCTGTTTACTACGATTTATATATTTTTTTACGGTACTACAGCTGCAGACGTATATTGTATGCGGGCAAAAAGCGGGGGAGCTCGTAAACCTGAAGATTGTAAAGCTGTCAGAGGTAGATACCATTGTCCTGAATGATACGGTAAAGATTCGCTCTGAGCGGGTATATTATGTCAGGGATACAAGTTTTCAGCGGATAAATCTGCATATTACCAGAGATTCAGTATATACATCTGTTTTTGACTCTTCGTATAGTTTGAGGGAAACTTTATTGCTGGGAAGCGATACTATTTTTGGCGTTAATGATGTGGTATTTCGTGAGTTGTACAAATATTCAAGAAAAAAAAATATCATCTCCGGGATATTGCGAAATCTGATTTCATACAATCCTGATTATCGTCCCGATACTATACAAAGTACAGTAGTTGATGGCAGGACTCCGTTTCTGTTTTATGAAGATAAAATCATTCGTTCAGTCTCTGTCAGAGTTATAGAGCCATTGGGCTATTCAATAAAAGATACAACGAAAGTCCCTCGGTCTCTTATTCAAAAGACGGGCAATTTCTTCCATATTAAAAGCAGAAAATGGCTTATTCGAAATTCACTGATTTTTCAAAAAGGAGATCGGGTAAACCCGTTTAATTTTGCAGAATCGGAGCGTTTGCTAAGGAGCAATGAATATATCTATGATGCCCGGATACTTATCAGGGAAATTCCGGATACAGACAGTGTGGATGTACTGGTGCTTGCTCAGGATATATTCAGTATAGGAGCGGGAGCTTCGGCAGATATACAACGAGGACGTTACAATGCAATAGTAAGAGATGTGAATTTTGCCGGAATGGGGCAAATGTTCTACTATAATATCAGGGTTGGAGACAATTATTCCGGCAGAATTAATCATAATGCTGTCTACCGCATAAATAATATAGCCAGAAGCTTTCTTACTTCCAATGTCTTTATGAATATCGAAAATGCTCAGATATTATATGGCATTCAGCTTAACCGGGATCTTGTAACACCAGGTCTCAAATGGATCGGAGGAGTAAATTATTCATGGTACAGGTTCCCCTATAATAATCAGTTGACTATATTACCTCAACACATGAGGGATACCGTAGCCTATTTCAGGCATGATTACTGGATAGGCGCCCCTGCCGGGCTTTTTATTTCTCCGGAAGCCATTGATAATGGTAAAAGGATAATATTTTCAGCACGTTATTTCAGAACAACATACTCCGTAGCACCTGAACCGAAAAGCTATGCAGACAGTAGCTATGTGTATCCGTATTATAATTCTGATTTTTTTCTGGCAAATACTTCAATATACAGGCGTATCAGTTTTAAAGATCATTTTATATTCAGATTCGGGAGGACAGAAGATATCCCGGATGGTGTATTGATCTCATTGATGGGCGGATTGCATATGAGTCAGCGGGCAAACAGACCTTATTTGGGGATTAATACCGTATACAGCCGATATAATAAAGATGTAGGTTACCTGTATATGAATCTTGGTCTGGGATCCTTTTTTAATAAGGAGATGCTTGAAGAGGGGGTATTGAATATACGAACCCTCTTGTTTACACCTTTGATCACAGCAGGACGAAACAAACTCAGACAGTTTGCAGGTGTGCGATATACCCATGGTCATAAAATGCTTTTTGGAAATACAATTGACATAAATAATGAAAAGGGGGTGCGAGGGTTTTCGTCTGCTTATTTATGGGGAAATCAGAAGCTGATATTTAATACGGAAACAAACTGGTTTTTACCATATAATATTTTAGGTTTCCGTTTTGCACTGCTTGCATTTGCAGATTTTGCATGGATAACGTCTGGCAATAAGCTGCTGACAAAAAATAATTTTTACCCGGCATTGGGTATCGGAATCAAAATTCGTAATGAAAATCTCAATTTTGATTCATTTCAGTTTTATTTGGGATATTATCCGAATTCACCCAGGATTGATGCAGGGGACTGGGTTTTTTTCCAGAGAAGCTATTCCTTTTATACATTCAATGATTTTTATTATACCAGGCCCGATATTGTACCGTTTTACTAGAATTTTACTTTTGGTACAATAATATTTTTCCTTTCTAAGATTTTGTTGTAATATTGAAAGATTAACCCAAAAATATAACCTAAATTATACTGTAATGCGAATTGCTTTGACTAACTCAACCTGATTGATTTTTTATTTACTGTTTTCTTTTCCCTCACTATTAGTCGCACCTTAAAATATGTCTTCCTTCTTTTGCTTTTGACAGAAGGGGCAAAATTGTTGTGCGATAGGGAATTTTTTATGAAAAAATTATAATATTGCGGCTAAATTGGTTTGTCGTATTTAAACTTAGTTGACTTTCTGTTTATTAGACTTAAGTAAATTAAATTTTTGAAAATTTGAAAAAGATAACCAGACTTTCAGTTCTGATTTTTCTGGTAGGAAAGATTAGCTTCGGATTGGCTGAAAAAGTTGATCCGGATTCCTTACCGGCAAGCAAATCCACCGCTTATGCACCACTGAATTCTGCTAATCAGCGATACTCGCTTCCGGCAGGAACATTTGGGACGCAAAATAATTATAAGCGCTGGTCAAAGTTAAAGTATTCCGGATATATAAGAAGCTATAATCAATTCAGGCATATGCCGGCTGGTTACAGATATTCTACGACACCGGAACAGGATCTTATCACTCTTAACGGACTCGACATCCGGGGGGGAGGAACAACGGTCACCGGATATCAGGAACCGCTGTTTTTATTACGTGTGGAAGGAGCGCCTACAGCCAGAACAGCATTTAAGATTGAGTATCTTTTTGATAACCAGATGTTCGGGTTGTTCAACGAGAATACTGCTGAGATGGGAGCAGGGCCAAGTTCTACTGCCCAGCGGAGAACGATGATTTACCGGATATTTGAGTTTACGGGTAAAGCCAATACAAAATTCGGTACATACAAGCTGACCGCAGGTGGTGGTGTAATCTGGAAGCGATTAAGCCCGTTCACCTATTGGAACTATGAGTATCGCGATGATATGTTTGAAAGATATCCGTGGGAACCAGAAAATAATCCATGGAGTCACTACAACAGATTTTACGCTGATCAGAATATTTCCAGGGATGCCCGTTGGGGAAATACCGGTACTCAGGGCTTTGTTCTTGAAGGTATTGGTTTGCCGCTTGGACTTAACTTCACGGCCATCTATGGTAAAACTGATAACAGTGGTGGATTTCAGACCTATTTATCAAGAACTCCCAAAAATGTAGTAGCTGGTAATCTCTCCAGAAACTTCGGGAGACATAATATAGGAGTCAACTACTTTAATCAGTTTGGTTTTACTGATTCCAAAGCGCATAATCTTTATTACAATGCAGATTCTGTGCATTCAAATCTGACAGCGACCCCTGTCGGAGACAATACTGATTATCTGCTTACCTCCATGTTTAAAATTCGCCAGCAGATTGCTACAGTTGACGGGCGTTTTAATTTTGACGGAGTTACGATTTATACCGAGGTGGGAGCCGGAAGGTATCAGGACTCGCTGATTCGGGAATTTTCCGGCCATAACGATTCGCTGAATACGTTTCTGGAAAAGGAAGTCGGACTTGAGAAATCCGGAAAGTATTTTGTGAACGGAATGAATTATAACTGGGGACATGCTGTGAACTTCCAGATTGATTTTGACCGGTCAGTAACCAAAGTACCTCTGGCTTTTCAGTTTTTCTCCATATCAAAGAGTGTCGTGAATATCAATAGTGCAGTAATGAATACATCCAATCCACATGCATTAAATGATATTGCCAATGTTGGTTCACCCAATGATATTACTACACTCAGAGCCGGTGTTACAGAGCTTGCCAATTCACAAATGGCTAACAACCGCTGGGGGCTACGTCTTAAACATGAAGATTCCTATGGAAAATTCAAATTGTCTGTAGCAGCAGATATGCAGCAGGAGCATGAAAACCTGTTCAATACAGTTACTTTTCTGCATCAGTTAAATGCATTTCCGAGATCCAGATTTGGTTATTACCAGAATGGAGTGGGACCCTATGGCCGTGTAATTAACATATTCAGAAGGAGCTTTGAGAGTATTCCGATCACTGATTCACTGCCGGATTACAAAAAAGGGTACAACTCTCTGGCGCTGGGAATGAAATACAAATTCAATATTCTGAACAGAGAGTTGATCTTGTCCAGTTTTACCAACTATACATCCGTTCAGGATCATGTGTCTGCCATTCCTGTATTTTCCGATCAGGCATTTCTCCGTATATTTTATCAGGAATTTCTCGGATTTCTTGCTGTTCATCCCAGGTTGACTCTTATCGGGCTTGTCGGATTTGAAAGAAACATGGGTAATAACAGAACCCTGTTGTACGATAAAGAAACCGAATCTTTCACAACCGATAAGAATGTCGGGAAACCTGTTGATCAGTACGGAACTGGCTATGGCGTCGGATTTGATTATGATCTTGGCGGCAGAGCCGGTCTTTATGTGAGACAGCGCTGGTTTGATTACAAAGACAAAAACCAGGTCCTGGATAAATTTAAAGGATTTGAAACTACAGTTGAATTAAAGATATTTTTTTAAAATAAATTATTACTATAATAATGAGGAAGAATTTCTTATTTGTTGCAATTCTGGCTATCACTATGGTAAGCATGGTTGAGGCCCAAACAGTATATTTTAACGGATTGGGAAGAGCCATTGTTACGAATGATAACCTTAAGGGACTTGCACTTGATCCGGATAGTCTGAACTCGATCCCGGATACGGCCAATGCCAGAAAGTCTACCGGAGGCTATACATTGTTTGATCTGGGAGTTAATGCACAGCCAGGTGAAAACCTTAGAGCAAGCGCTATTCTGAGGGTTCAGAATGCGTTTGGAGGGTTTTACGGAGACGGAAGCTTTTTACAGTTTCGTCAGTTAAGGCTTGACGGGGTTTTAAATAAAGTAGTTAAATACGAAATAGGGGATATTGATCTTGGCATGACACCCTATACACTGTATAACTTCAGTGAAATGTACCACGACTATGAAGCCGATATTTTTGCAATTCGCCGCAGTATAGTTCAGTATGAGAACTTCAACTTTGGTAATAAATGGAGGCTGCAGGGCTTTAATGCCAATACCGCTTTGAAGTTTGAAAAAGGTATTGAGAAAATAGGAGTGAGTGCTTTTGCTACCAGAACCAGAAGAACGAACTTTATGGATTTGCCTGATCGTCTGCTGGTTGGTGGGCAGGTTGGCCTGACTCAGTCAAAGTATTTTAAGGTTGGGTTTAACTACGTTAAGTTCTTTGATGTAATTAATTCTGTTCAGTCACCTGTTGTTAAGAACTTTAACAATGAAGTAATGACCGGAGATTTTCGCCTGACGTATGATTTTGCCGATAAGGTAGAAACTGCATTATATGGTGAGGTAGGTAGGTCGCAGTTTTCTTATGATACAGCCAATACAGCTGTTGCCAATGATGATTATTTTTATGATCTGGGAATTTCGGCAAAATATAAGCCATTGGATATAAAAGTTTTTGCGTCTTATCGGTATGTCGGTGCTTATTTCAGCAGCCCTTCTGCCCAGACCAGAAGAATATATGATTTTGGCACTCCTGCTGTTTTCCCCGAAATCGGAAATAATGTTAGTTACGGACGTTTACCGATACTTTATGATCGCTTTACTGATGACAATATCAGAAATCAGAGCATTCAGGCCGGACTTATGGCCTATCTGCCGCAGTACAATGCGATCACTCCTTACGGAATGGCAACTCCCAACAGAAAAGGTCTGACAGCCGGTATTTCTGCCGGAGGAGAGGAAAAGATCTATTCTGCAGATGTAATTATTGATATGTTGTCAGAAGTATCAGGTGAAGGAACCAATTCAGATAATAATAAAAGAGAGTTTTTCGGAGCAAAAGGTGGTGCTTCTCTAAGTCTGAATAAGATTGTAGGTTTTGAAAAGGCGCTTGTTCTTACCGGAGGTTTCCGGTATGAAAATGTAAGCAGAGTAGATAATGCGATTGATTTTAGCAGCTTACTCCTTGATGCGGGTATTACTGCAGAGGTAATCAAACAGTTTGATTTAATGGCTGGTTATAAGAGGCTGTCTGCCAAAGGAAATGAGTTCTTAAGTGTAAGAGATTCTTATAATCTGATTGTAGGTTACCAGGCTTATCAGATTGATGCAAAACAGGATATTCTGGCTTTTGGTGTACGGTACAGGTTCAGCAGAAATACTTTCTTTGCGGTACAGGGCCTTTGGGTTAATTATGATGACAACGTAGCCAAGTTCAATAACTATAAAATAAATCAGGCCTTCCTGAGTTATACAATGGTATTCTAACCTCTTTAACCTTATTGTATTATGAAGCCAAATAAATTCTTAATAATACGGGGTACTTCGATCTCGGCAGGTTTTCTCGGACTCCTGTTTTTGACAGTCTCCTTCTTTTTTTCTGCCTGTAAGAAGCCTGAGCATTTTGTAGGAAAGGAATATAAAGAAGCTTCTAGTGACCTGTCAGTATTGTATTTTGAGGCAGATGCTTCTATCAATAACGGGATTGATTTTACTACCGATTCTGTTTCTGTAAACGGCGAATTGTCTGAAAGGGTCACTTGGTATGTGACCTTCAGAGGGCTTTCTTCCGGAGCAGTGAAAAAAATAGACGGTTTGTCCCAGATCATTGATCCTTCTGAGGCCAAATGGGGCGGAGATCATGATCCTTCCACCCTAAGGTTTTTTCAGCCTGGAGAACAGGTTGTTGCCGAGCTTACTTTTCTTAACTCTTCAGTAGTGAAGAGAGATACTTTTTCTATTAAGAAAATAAAAAAGTTTAAAGGTGATGTTCTGTTCAACGGATTTGAAAATGCTTTAGGATACTATAGCTGGGGCAATAATTATCTGTTTTTCAACGAAAGTGAGCCGTTAAGTAACCCTGCTAACCCTATGACTTTTGCAATGGATAATAAGCTTTTTGTTGAAGGGAAGCAGTCTTTATCCATTGAGGGAGCTGATAACGATAATTCCTATTTCATAGGTGGCGCCAGAACATTTATGCCGGATGGCTCCAAGTATATTAGTTTTCGGTCTTTTAATCCTGATTCTGTTTATTTTAATGCCTATATCTATGGGTTTGCTAATTATCCCAATACCAGAGTTTCTATTGGTGTTGCAGAAGATGACAACTTAAATGGGAGTTTTCAGCCTACTTCTGAAGATGTATGGGAATTTGCTGTTAAAATAAACTGGACAGGCTGGAGACTGGTATCTGTGAAGTATTCTGATTTTGCTACTTCAGCCAGCCGGGAAAATGGGGGATCTGGCAATAAGAGAAAAGAGCTCGACAGAATTAAGCAAATCACGTTTAATATTCTTGCGGATCCGGCAGGCAATAAAGCTTCCTATCTTGTTGATTTTCCTATTATAACATATGGAGAGCCATTTGATCCAACTAAATAATAACATAGTATTCTTGATTGTATTCAATTATGATTAAATATAAATCTATTTTTTTTGCCTGTTCTCTTCTTCTGTTGTTTGGATGTAAGCATTTTCAGACTCAGATGCTGACGGATGAACATCAGATAGCATTGGAAGAGCCGGCAGAAAAAGGTGTTCCCGCCAATCAGTATAAAGGTGGAATGCTTTTTAACTTTAAGGAACCGATTAATAAATGGTGGGTTGCAAACACTAAGCTTGCAATGTCCAAAGTCGGTGACACGCTTAAGGTACAACTTAAGGATTGTGGACTTAAATATGAGTGCTGGGGTACTGAACTGGATGAGTTGCTTGACTTTACCAATAGCCCTGTCCTGAAAGTCACTGCACGTTCGGAAGGTGCAACTGTGCCAACACTGGGTATCTCGCTGAAGGATATGGACGGCTTTGATACGAGTCTTGATCGTCCCAGCCAGAAGATTGAAAAGAGTGATGAGTACATTGAGTATTATTTTAACTATAATAAAAAATGGACTCATTGGGAAGGGAAGAAGCCTGTCGATCCCGCCGGAATCATCGAAATTCTCTTTTTTGTAAATCCTGGTCAGATGAATTGGACCGGAACTATCTATATTGATGACATACAGGTTATCACATTGGATGAAATGCCTTCCGAAGATGAAATCAAACAAATGAGGAGAGCAAGAAGAGATGCACAGCGCAAAGCCGCTCAGGGAAGCACTCAGGCGCCGACTTCACCCGAACCGGTAAAAGCAGAATCAGAAGATAAGAAGGTTGAAAAAGTTGAGGAGGTCGAAGAGGTTGTTTCAAAGGCAGTGGAAGCATCGCAGAATATTGCCGATGTAACTACACCTGTAGTTGTCCAGGAACGATCTGCACCTGCCCGTCTCTCTGAAGCATCTGCTAAGTCACATAACTGGTGGAGAAGCAATGATTCAAAAATGAGCTTTGAATCAATCGATAAGGGTGCAATGAAGATAAGCCTGCAAGGTGTCGGACCTGCGTTTGAGTCTTTCGGATTTCGCTTCGAAACTGTGGATTTTACCAAAACTCCTGTGCTTAAAGTGAGGGCCAGATCGGAAGGAGAAACTCCGGATAATCTCAGAGTTGACCTTCGTGATATTGGCGGATTTATCACAAACTCAAAGCCTAACGTTAAGGTGTTTAAAGTTGGTACGGACTTTGTTGATTATTATTATGACTTTACGGAGAAATTTTATCAAAACTATCCGAATGTTCAGATTGTCGACGCGAGTCAGATTATCGAAGTACTCTTTTTTGTGAATCCGGGTGGAAAAGCATATACCGGATCTGTTACAATTGACGAGATTGAAGCAATAAGCATTGAAGATTATAAAAAGGTAAAAAAATAAAAGTTGTTGTTAACTAAATTTGAATTATTTGTATGTTAAAACTTGGAACCCTTTCAGCTCTATTTTTATCTCTTTTTATCGGTAATGATAATCTGAGTACTATTGAAAATTATCTTGCTTCTCCTTCCA
This sequence comes from Bacteroidota bacterium, assembly GCA_023392125.1. Lineage (GTDB taxonomy): Bacteria > Bacteroidota > Bacteroidia > Cytophagales > Cytophagaceae > SpSt-227. The sequence continues at coordinate 51,739 of JAEVZS010000023.1, read as the reverse complement.
AAACAGAAGCTTCAAAAGCTGTTGCAGGAGAGGTTATTGATGACTTTTCTGATGAAGCAAAGATTTATAACTGGTGGGATAGCAGTTCTGATAACTGGACCAGAAAATGGGACAGAGAAAAAGAAATCCTGATCGTAACCTGCAAAAACGTTGGTAAGGATTTCGATACTTTTGGTAAGCAGTTCGATCCGATTGATTTTACAGCTACGCCTGCTTTGAAAGTACGTATGAAATATGAGGGAGAGACCGCTCCAAAGGTACGTATAGATATAAAAGACTACGATGGAAAAGTTACCAATGCAAAGCCTATAATCAAAACTCTTGCTGCTGGTGATTTTAAGGATTATTATTACAATTTTAGCGGAAGATTTAATCAGAGCTGGCCGGATGCTGACGCCGTTGATGCTGTAGAGATTGTTGAGTTACTTGTCTTTATCAATCCTGGAGCAGCTGATTTCAGCGGTACTTTGTATCTGGATAGCATTGAGGCTATTCCTGCATCTGAGTGTAAGGAGTAATCTTTAACCTATTGAATTAATATAAAAGGAGCCGGAAGGCTCCTTTTTTGTTCTGTCTCATGTACTTGGAAAGAACATCCGTTTGGAATATTAGTTTATTTATTCTGATAAAAATACTTTTACTATGGCACTGAAGAGCATCAATCCTGTTAATGGACAGTTGCTAAAGGAATATAATGAGTATTCATCTGAAACCATAACAAGGCGTATCTTGGCAGCACAGGTTTGTTATGAAAAATGGAGAGAAACACCTTTTTCATATCGGGCAAAGTTACTACAACGGTGTGCCGAGCAGCTTGTAAATTCGCGTCATGAATATGCCAGATTGATTTCCATGGAAATGGGTAAGCCAATAAATGAATCCATTGCTGAAATTGAGAAATGTGCATGGGTTTGTCAGTATTATGCTGAGAATGGCGCTGCGTTTTTGAAAAAACAGCTGGTAGAAACAGATGCGACCCATAGCTATATTCATTATGAGCCGCTGGGAGTCATATTGGCAATTATGCCTTGGAATTTTCCTTTCTGGCAGGTATTTCGTTTTGCGGTGCCGGCGATTATGGCCGGAAATACCGTATTACTTAAGCATGCGTCCAATGTGTCCGGCTGCGCTCTTGCCATAGAGGAAGTGTTCCAATATACTGATGCTCCTGCAGGCCTGTTCACTACCTTACTTGTTGCATCTGACAATATCGCAGAAGTTATAGAGCATTCTGATGTTAAGGCGATCACTCTCACGGGAAGTGAAAAAGCGGGAGCGGCAGTAGCGGCACAGGCCGGAAAGCTGATTAAAAAAACAGTTATGGAGCTCGGTGGTAGTGACCCCTTCGTCGTTCTTGAAGATGCTGATTTAAAGAAGGCTGCTGAGACAGCAGTAAAAGCCAGGTTTGTAAATAATGGACAAAGCTGTATTGCGGCGAAACGATTTATTATTCATAAAACAATAGTGAAAGAGTTCATACGGCTTGTTGAGAATGAGGTTAATAAGCTGGTAGTCGGAGATCCGTTGGATGATAAAACAAATCTTGGCCCGATGGCAAGAGTTGATCTGGCTGAAACGGTATTATCCCAGATTCAGAAAAGCATTGACAACGGAGCGCATCTGCTTTTAGGCGGGACCACCGGAGACCAGGGAGATGCATTTGTAGAGCCGACAATCCTTTTGAATGTAAAGAAAGGCATGCCTGTGTACGATGAGGAAGTTTTTGGACCGGTTTTGCCAATAATTGAAGCGGAGAATGAAGAGGATTGTATCCGGATAGCGAATGACACAGTATACGGGCTTGGGGCTTCTGTTTGGAGTAATGATATTGATAGGGCACAAAAAATTGCTTCGAGGATAGAAGCTGGCTGTGTTTTTATTAATGGTATGGTCAAATCAGATCCCAGGCTTCCTTTTGGCGGTATTAAACTGTCCGGTTATGGCCGGGAACTTTCCGAAGTCGGTATCCTGGAATTTGTTAATATTAAAAGTATCTGGATAAAATGATACGTTTCTGAATCTGTTATCGCCTGACCTGAAACCAGCCATTGAATGTAAGATCGTTCCTTTCTCTATGGGTCAGACTATAATAATAAATACCATCCGGGAGCTCTGTCGGGGTCCACTGGTTATCATAATTATCCATGAAATATACTTTAGCGCCCCAACGATTATATACTTCCAGCGAATATTTCTGGCTATGTAATCCTTCTATGAAAAAGACGTCATTCATGCCATCACCATTAGGTGTTATGAGATTAAAAAGCCTGATAAACGGAGAGCAGTCTAGTGTTCGTTCGGCAGAGTTCTGACAATTGTTGCTGTCTGTCACAGTGACCTGATAAGTTTCATTGACAGCAACCGTAGTTTGCAGGGAGCTATCGCCATTTGCCCAGCGAATAGAGGGATAATTGTCGGTATATATATCAATTATTTCTCCGGTGCACAGGTTTTCGTCTGTGTCATGGAAATATATCTGAGGAATGGGAAGAGGATGAAAGTGTACTTGCAGCTGATCTTCATGACTACAACCGCTTGTCCTGCTGATAACCTTTAAGGCATATTGACCGGTCTTTTCCGCTTTTATTTCTTGTTCGCGCTCCCCGGAACTCCAGTAATAATCATAATTTCCGGAAGGTCCGGACAAAATAACCGTATGCAGAGAACAGACTGTAATATTTCCGCCCAAATCAAATTGCGGGATCTCGTGGTATTTTATCTCTACACTGTCCGTTGCAGAACAGGTATCATTGGTTACAGTGACAATATAGAGTCCGGCGGAGTCGGCTGTTATATATTGCTTATTTGCTCCTGTATTCCACAGGTATGTATCATTGTCTGGTCCGGCATCCAGTGTAACTGATTCTCCCGGGCAGACATACTGTTCCGGCCCCAGATTGAGATGATTATATGATGTATAGTATCCGAATCGAAAAGTCTGATAACCATCTTCTGTAATAAGCCCCAGCTGAAAGTTAGATTTTGTATTGCTTATCCTGTTTACTTTACTGACGGGGACAACTGACAGAGAGGGTATATAAACCAGGGTTTTGAGATCATCAGAGCCTTCTACAGCCTGAAAATCTTCTCCGCGGATGATGCCGGCCTGACCATTTAATAAAAAGCTGTCTTCAGATCCTGAGCGGGCTATGAGTATAATTCCGAATGTTTCAAGGGTATTTCTGGTGAAGATCAGGGATCTGGATCCGTTACAGGCAATATCAGGCAGAATAGCGGCTGCCATTTCATTGTTCATTGAGGCTACGTGCCAGACATATACAGGATGCGTGCTTTGTATCAATTTTCCGTTTTCACTCATGGGTATGACGTACGTTTCTCCTTCATCCAATAGTATAGGAGATGTTGAATTGTTTCCGGTTACAATCTCTGTATTATTTTCTGTAGCAATAATATAAGTTTCCTGCAATGATGCTCCTGGTACGGCGGGTATCAGATATTTTGTACCAATAAAATCAACCGGAACAATCTGGTCACCGAGCAAATCAAATGAAAGAGAGTCTACAACAGAATCGTCACAGACTGTTACGGCAATTGGCTTATCTGACTTGATTAGCGAGCCGGAAGGATGATCCGCCCCGTTTCGCTTCAAAGCTCTGCATGCATAGGTTTCTCCCTGATGCAGAGTGAGTGAAAAAGGGATTCCTTTAGGATGACCCAGGAGATCCTGAGTAGGAGTAATAATAACCGTAGTGTTGTTTTGGGTGGCAACTATGGTGAAACTGCTGTATGCATCCGATAGGTAGGTATGTTCATTGGGTCTGGAAGTCTGAAACGGAGTATAAAATTTATTGCCAAGGGCATTCTTTCCTTTTAGAACAAAAACATCAGAATTTACATTTACATTATCATCCTCAGAATAACCAAGCACTTCATAGGAAGCAGTAATGTATGAATTGGATTTAATGAAGATACCTTTATTGCCTACAACGTTGTAAGGGTAGTTAATGAGCTGGTCTGACAGCCTTGAAAGATCAACAGATATTGAATTGTATGCATCGATTGTACGGACTATGGTTCGGAAACTATTATTTGCCGGAACAGAAATCTGTATGCTGGCGGGCTGATCATATGCAGACAATTGTAAAATAACGGGCAGGTGTCCGTGCTGATTGCTTATATATGGTGCTGAAAACCAGAACTCTGTATCTGTCTGTCCAATGATGCGAATAGAAATGCACAAAAGGATTATCAGGCTGAAAACATATTTTCCCATTAATCTAATTTAGGAAAGAGAGCTGGTTTATCAATGTTTTTCTTATGAAAAAAAAGTATAGCTAATGAATATTATGAACTATGTTTATTAGGTATATTTACGGATGTGATCATCCATATATGTCAGTATATCATAAAGTAAAAGCTGTAGAAAGAGTGTTTTCTCTGTTGGAGAAAGATATTGAACAATTCAAAGAGAAGACAGGCCTTGGTTGTTTAAAAGGGTGTGGTGAATGTTGTAAAAAGCCCGATATCGAGGCTTCCGTCCTTGAGTTTCTGCCATATGCCTATTATCTGCACAAAAATAATCAAGCCTTTGATATTTTAGATAAGCTTGAAGAATATGCTGAAGCGAATTCTGTTTGCTTTATGTTTTCTCCTTTTACAACCGGACAGAATGCTGGTTTTTGCTCACAATACCGGTATCGGGGACTGATTTGCCGCTTGTTCGGTTTTAGTGCGTATCTGAATAAATATGGAGTTCCGCAACTCTCTACATGTCGGTTAATTAAGGAAAGCAGCCCGGATGCTGTTCAGAAGGCAGGGGATATGATTGAAAAAGGAGATAAAGTACCGGTTATGAGAAACTATCACTTTGCTTTAATGGCTATAGACCCTGTGCTGACTGAAAAGCGTTATCCGATAAACCAGGCTATTGTAAAGGCATTGCAGGAAGTATGTTTTTATTATTCATACAGAGGCAAAAGATCTTCCTGAGAAAGACAAGAAAAAAATAGCATTTAACCCGTAAGGACTAATGCCTGACAGCTAAGCTGAGCAGAGCTGTCAGGTATTTCCGGCAGAAGCTTTTTATGCGTATGTCTGCACGTCTTTTAGTGTGATATTCTTATCACTCAGGATTATCAGACGTTCAACAACGTTTTTTAGCTCCCTGATATTTCCCGGCCAGTTTAATGTCTGCAGGTATTGAACTGCTTCAGGTTCTATGCTTTTAGGAGGAGAGCCATATTCACTGGCGATCAGATGAATAAAGTGATTGACAAGCATCGGAATATCTTCAGCTCTGTCTTTTAAGGAAGGAACCTGAATAAGAATCACGCCTATCCGGTGAAACAGGTCTTCACGAAAAGTGTTTTCCCGGATCATTTGGGATATATTCTTGTTGGTGGCAGCTACTATCCGGACATCAACTTTAATATCTTTATCCCCGCCAACACGGCTTATCTTGCTTTCCTGTAAAGCGCGCAGAACTTTGGCCTGGGCGGAAAGGCTCATGTCACCGATTTCATCCAAAAACAACGTACCTCCGTTGGCCTGCTCAAATTTTCCGATACGCTGTTTTACAGCAGAGGTAAAAGCTCCTTTTTCGTGTCCGAAAAGTTCACTTTCTATAAGTTCTGAAGGTATGGCAGCGCAGTTTACTTCTACAAACGGACCGGAAGCACGATTACTCTTTTCATGCAGCCATTTAGCCACCAGTTCTTTGCCCGTTCCGTTGGGGCCTGTGATAAAGACCCGTGCTTCAGTAGGAGCAACTTTTTCTATGGTTTTCTTAACTTCAGAGATGGCCGGAGAATCACCTAATATTTCAAATGTTTTAGAAATCTTTTTCTTCAGAACTTTTGTTTCGGTCACCAGATTCGATTTGTCAAGGGCATTTCTGACTGTTAACAACAATCTGTTCAGATCAGGGGGCTTGGAAATAAAATCAAAGGCGCCTTTTTTGGTAGCATCGACTGCCGTTTCTATACTTCCGTGAGCTGAAATCATGATTACCTGAAGATCTTTTTCTAGAGCTAAAATCTTGTCTAAGACCTCAATGCCGTCCATTTTTGGCATTTTTATGTCACACAGAACAAGGTCAAAATCTTCTTTAGACAGCTTGTCCAGGCCCTCTTCGCCGTCTTTTGCTTCCTCTACCTGATATTTTTCATATTCCAGAATCTCTTTAAGAGTAGTGCGGATGCTTTTTTCGTCATCAATAATCAGGATCTTAGCCATAAGTAAATAGTTATAGTCAGGTAATATTGGTAATACTAAAAATGCAAGCCTGTAAGCCGGGTTCTGTCGAGTCTTATCATTTATCTGGGATTATTGTTGCCAATAATCTCTAACGACCTACCCTCCCCGATAATCATTCCGGAGAATGATTCCGGAGCGAGCAGCTCCGGCTTTTAAAAAGGATCGGGGTTTATTTGGTCTTTCAACCCGTAAGGTTTACCCTGCCTGTGATATCACTATCACAGCGGTGGGCTCTTACTCCACCATTTCACCCTTACCCCGAAAGATCGGGGCGGTATAATTTCTGTGGTACTTTCTGTATTCTGCCCGTCACCAGGCAGAACCCTTCCTGTTAGGAAGTACGGTGCTCTGTGTTGCCCGGACTTTCCTCCCTGATTTTTTACAATCAGAGCGATAAGACAGCTTGCATTTTTACTATTACCCGGTATTCAAATGCCGGTTTTACATTCCGGGTTTTCTGCCGGATATAAATTCAGCACTCAAATTTATCTGAATTTAACAAAAGTCGCGCCATACCCGAATTTTTCTTTCAGAGCATCTTTAAAATAGTCTACATTCGGGTTCTGACCAAGCAGTTTGTGAATGCGATTCTTCAAGGTCCCATTTCCCGTACCATGGATAAATGTGATTTCTTTCAGGCCGGATGCGAGAGCATTTTCCACACTTTTTTCAAACAAACCAAGCTGATAAGCAAGAATTTCATCCGCTTTCATACTTTGAGAGTTTGAGGTTATTTTGTCAATATGCAAATCAACTATGCTTTGTGGTTTCTCAAATAGGAGCTTTTCAGAAGAAACTTGTTCATTCAGTTCGATTGCAGGTGTTGCATCTGATTGCATATTCTTGCCTATGCGGTCAATTTCCATGACATAAGCATCTTTTCCGGTCAGAGGATGCTTTTTCTTGTTCTTGAAGAAACTTGCGGGATTGAATGTGACAGATTTGATAAGAGGTGGCCTGAAAAGACTTTTTTCACTACGAAAAAAAACGATCTGGAAAATAAGAGGAAGCCAGTCTTTTAGCTCACTGAGCTTACGTTCTCCAAGAATCTGCCCCTGACCAGAAGGAAGTATATTGCGAACAAGGCCATGAATGTTCTGATCTTCATGTTCTTCGGCTACTGTATACAAAAGCTCGGAACCAGAAAGATTCACAAGTTCCATTTTATGAATATTATCATTAAACGGAGCAATGACTACAAAGATCCCCTGTGATGAAGGCTGAGATGGTTTGCTGATTGCCTGATCTTTAGTTGGTTCTTCTGGTTTGTTGAAGACTTGTCGTTCCTCTGATGCAATCACAACGATTTCCGACTGGAGAACCGGAATAATAAAACCATCTTCGATTTCAACATCAACTGTTTTATCAGGATTGATTTTTCGAATATAACCTTCTCCTGAGCTTCTGAGGAAGCGGACTTTATCACCTGGGTTCATAAAATAGAATTCAAAAATATAATGGATGAAATTTAAACTTATTATTGCTGAACTCCAATGCAGGAAATGGAATATGAATAATATTCAATGGATATAGCAATGTTTTAACGAATTTGCTTTTAATCGGAACATGGTCAAAATCGATATCCATAGATAAGAAGTATTGCCTGAAAGGCCTGAATCCAGCCTGAATGTTTTCATGATCTCTTCCATATAGCATATTGTGCGCGCTATAGCCTATGCTAAGATTAATCCAACGGGGAACCGACTTATGCTGAAAAAAACTGTTTACATTAAAGGCCAGCCAGTATGTCTGTCCGTTATAGTCTTTTAAGATTTGTTCAGACAGGCTGCTGCCCAGCACGTCAGGTCGCAGCCGGGCTAATGAGCTTGGCTGGAAACTGAATTTAAGCTTTATTCTGATAGATTGCCATGCCAGGTATTGGGATAAATAAAGAAGGGAACCCATAGCGTTGGCGCCAAGATCGGAAACGGAAGCTCCGTACGATTTTTCGAAGCCATCAAAAATCTCAATAGGGGCCTGATATAAAAATCCTCCGATAGCTCCGTATATATGAGAATTTCTTTCTGACATTCCGGCCCATTTCAGTGTACGTGCAATAACATCTGCTTCTGTAAATGAGGTCATCATATGGCCCATTTTATCCATTTGCTTCCATTGAGGCAGGTCATTGTAAAAATGAAAGGAAGTACGATTTTCGCTGGTATACCATACGTTGGACATATAAACCATCGCTCCCGCATATGCGCTGTTAACTCCTATTACCAGGGGATACATACGCTGCCTGATTACCTTGCTGGAGTCAGAAGCTTTGCAGCTAATCACCAGCAAGAATATAAACAGGAAAAATCCAGCCTTTTTAGTGATTCTCATTTTTCACTGGTATTGCTATTGAATCGGGTTGCCTTCTGGTCGAATCAGTCGGGGAATTATTGGCAGGGGGTGACTTTTCAACGAATGTTTTTCTTTTGAACAAATCTTCGATATTATTAAAGCTCGCTGTATGTAAAAGGCTGAAGCCGGCAGATGTATTAGTGATTCCGCCAATCTGATTCTGAGTGTTTTTGTTAAAAAGCTTCAGACGAAGCTTGCCATCTGGTGAAATCAGGTATTCAATAGTCCATTCGCCGGCTATATTGGAAATATTATTATGTCCTGTAGCAGAAGAGCCGGAAGAGCTGGTCGAAGACTGGGTTTCTGTATTAGTGAAACGACCATCCCGTGTAATACGAAGGCGGCCATCCAGCAGGGTGTAGGAAAGTCTGAGATTGAAGGTGTTTAAGGCATCCCTGTCAAGCCCGTTAAGATCCAGGTCGATTTGCAGGTTCTCGTCGACCTGACTTAACCAGTTACCAAGCTGATTGGTAAGTAATTCGCTAAGATTATTTGCCGGATCCGGAGCAAGGCCGGTAAAGCTGTATTGAGGTGCAAATCCGCCAAGAATAAGAAGGCTGAATACCTGTCTGTTCAATTCCTGTTCATTTTGAGCAATCATCGATTCAAATCCGGTGACGTATTGCTCAAGAGAGAGAGGATAATTCAGAATTTTTATTCCGAGATCGATATCCGGAGTCAGCAGATTTCCTCTTAGTCCGAGAAGCACATCCACAGGGGTACGTCGGGAACCTTCGGAGTCAATTTTTGAAGAATCTTCAACTGACGTTATCAGTGGCCGTAATGAGGCTGACTGATGATAGACTGCTTTTATATCAAGCACACCTTGATAAGGATCTCCGTACCAGGAGATGGAGCTGCCTGGCTGAATAGTAAACTCTTTATTGATAAGATTTGCCAATGTAAAATTGTATCCGCCTTTTTGAATGAAGTAAGAGCCGTAAAGGAAAAAGTCTCCGCGGGTGTCAATTTCCAGCTTAAGATTTCCGGAACCATTGCCCCGGATAATATCGCCTGCCCGTTTATCAAAGATTATTTCAGCATAGGCATCCGGGGTAATTTCAAAATTGAAATCCATTTTTATTCCGGAGAGGTCAACCTGATCCTGGGTACCGGCAACTTGCTGACCGGAGCGTAATGAAGTAAATTTTATAAAGCTTTGCTGCTCTATGGATGCGGATTCCTGGATGGGTATATATATCTTGGTTCCCTTGTTGGAAACCGCATTGGCTTTGATTTCAAAATCCTGAAAAGCACCGAGTAGTTCGATATCTCCGGTTACAAAAGCGGAGCCATAAAACAGCTCATTGTCTTTCTCTGTTGTATTCAGAACATGAAAACTGTCCATATGTCCACGGATATTAAGGACAAAATTCCGGAAGTTGTCATGGAAGATACCACCATCGACAACAGCGATATCTCCGTAAGCATCTTTGAGCTTAAGCTTTTTGAATCCGATCAGGTTTTCATCAAGGTGAATGTAATCGTCCAGATAATAGGTGGTATTCAGATAATCAACTTTAAAAGATCCGTTATTTACCTCAGCTTTCCCTTTTACAATCAGGTTATGGGTGGTCCCCTGAATCTGAAGGTTACCGGTGGCGACTCCTTTAATCTGACTAATTGCGCCTTCCAGGATCGGGTTGAGAATTTCGAGATTCGCTTTATTTAATCGTGCATTCAGATTAAGTAACTGCGTTTTTTCTTCTTTATCCTGTTTGACATATCCGTCAAGATAAATGATCTTTTCATCTTCCCGGAGTACATCGACCTGGACCTCAAGTCGGTCGTACTTACTGTTCCAGCCTGCCATTCCGTTGATATTGCCAATCAGAAAATCGTCTACCTTAAAAGTGTCAATAGTAATATTGCCATTTAGATTCAGATCATTGATAACATCTTTTAGCAAAAGATTTCCATTGACAATTCCACTAATAGCAGCTCCTTCTATCAAAGGATTAAGTGTCGAAAGCTCAAAATCGGAAATGGCCAGTGTGGCTTCCTGGCTTGCATCGGAAGATACATTACCGTTTAATTCGATGGACTGGTTGGCATTATGAACGGTAAATCCGTCGAACAGCACACCTTTGGGAGTAAAGAGTATTTCATTCTGGTTACCGATCGACCATTTTTTATTCAGTAAAGAAACGGAGGAGTTATTGAGTGAAACAATTTGTTTGCCATCTTCCTGCAAGGATAAAAGTCCGTTAAGGTATATAGCGTTTTCATTGCCTGTCTGCCTGATACCGGTGGTGAAATTTAACCGGTCGCTATTCCATATGCCTTCTAAGACAAACTGCTCTGTCTGTGGGAAGCTTTTTAGCGATTGTTTCGGGGATTTGACATAAACCATTGCCAGCACGTCCGAGCTATCATGAAACTTTGAGGTATTCAGCTCGAAACTTGTTCCGTACAATTCATTCTCGCGATAATATATGGTGTCTATGTTCGTGAAGCAATTGAAGACAGAAGTATAGTTATTGATAAATTCTCCTTTTATTTTAGTGTTTTCGGAAAGATATAATCCCGGTACATAAATGGAAAACAGGTTATTCAGATCCTTTATATTTATGGTAAAATCAACTGCATATTTTTCTGCGTCTTTAAAGGATGCTTTGGATGTATAATAAGAGTTGATGGCATTTTTGTTATTTACAATATTGAGCTCGTATTCTTTGTAAAGCCTGAGCAGGTCAGTATACAGAGTTGTAAATTCAAAATTGCCTCTGGCATCAACTGCCAGAAGATCTGAGTTTAAGTAAAATGTTCTGATACCGGCATCCTTGGTACTTTTTGCAAAGAGCGTATCGATGAAAAGCTCTTTATTGCCTTCATAAAGAAGATATGTATTGGCACAATAGGCTTCTCCTACAATTTCATCGGGTTTTAGTCCGGTAAAATCCAGCTTGAAGCTGGAGATAAGATAGGTTTCTCTGTCGGCAAAGTTTAACGGTTTGAGGTTGGCTTTCTCAAAACTGGCAGCAATATTAAATTTGTTAACATTGTCCTTTAAGTTGATAAGACCATTGGCTGAGAATTTTAAGTTAGGATCTGTTACAGATATAAAACCGTCAAAAAGTTCATCGCTGAGGGTCGCATCGACAATGATTCCCTGATACCTGTATTTGTTAAAGCTCAGACTTGATATACTGGCATCGAGTCTCACTTCTGCTTCACTCAGAGTAAGTCCTTTTCCCTCAAGAGTTCCGTTCATATCAATATGTCCGAGGCGATCTGGGATCCCCAGAAATTTGCCGATATGAAAATTATTGGTTTTAAGATTACCTTTGTATAAGGCGTCCAGATTTTTACCTTCCAGAAATTTAAAGTTAATATCTGATTCCAGATTTCCCAGGGCAGTTGAAAAATCGCCGTGAGCTACAAAATCGTACGAAAACCCGACAAACTCTCCGGTTCCTTTGATATAGCCGAGACGGGAAAAAACCGGATAGCTCTGAGCTGTGGCATATTGTTTAAGATCAGTGGAAAGAATGGTAGAGTTGACAAATTTGCAATCAATATAGGTTTCATTCAATTCAGGCAATCCCTTGAAGGATGCTTTTCCCTTGATGATACTGTTTTTTCCAAAACCTAGTACAAGGTCAGTTACAGAGAAGTTAACCACCCGGCCTTTAAATTTACCGGCCAGGAATGCATAATCTGAATAGGGTTTTAGCTGGGGGGCAAAATTTCCGAGATCTTTCGTATATATCTTACTACTGTCCAGACGTGCTCTGACGTTTATTTTTTCATTAAAATCAGAAAGATCATTGATATGCTCATACTCAAACACAAGTTCCCTGTTTAAATAGCTGTTGCCAATGTATGCGTCAATATTTTCAAAAAGCATTGCGTGCTTTGTGACAGTAAAGAGTAATGATGTATTCTGAACCTGTAAGGCAGTCTGCTGCTCAAGAGCATTTAAATGATCAATCTGTATTCTGAAAGTATCAGCGATTACATTCAGATCAGTGACAGTAGCATTTATGTTTTCAAAAATAAAGTGATTGTGATCAAAACCGGAAGTAATCAGCTCTCTTCGTTGATCAAAATAGCTGAAGTACATGTTGTGCAATGTGACTTTCTCAATAGCAAAGGGTCTTGGCGGGCCGGATCGGGGAGTTTTCGGAGTCGTAAGTTCCCGTATCGTTTCTATAAAGTTGGTAATATTGACACTACTGTCCGAGGCAAATTTGAACAGATTAACCTTGCCGTTTTCCAGGACGATTTCTTCGATAAGCAGCTCCGGATTTTTAATCGGGCCGATGCTGAAATCCACGCTGGCATGATCGAGATAAATCATCTGGTTTTTGTCCCGGTCAAGCACGCTTACTCCGTTGAGATGAAGCTTGTCAAACCAGCTTATGGCAACAGCCTCAACCATAATAGGATAATGAAGAACACCGGATATATATTCTGTAGCTTTCTGGACAACGTAGGTCTGAACAGCAGGAAACTGCAATGCAGTAACAACTGTCCCCAAAATCCCGAGTATCGAGATAATAAATAGCAGGACAGTCTTTACAAGCCGCTTAAAGACTTTTTTATATTGTATATTTGTTACCTTTGTCAACTATTAGTATGAAGTTAGCAATCCTGGCAATAGAGTCTTCCTGTGATGAAACGTCAGCGGCAGTAATTTATGATGGCAAAATTCTTGCCAACGTAGTTGCTACCCAGTATATACACGAAAAATATGGCGGAATAGTGCCCGAACTTGCTTCGCGCGCGCATCAGCAGAATATAATCCCCGTTGTTGCCAAGGCTCTGGAAGATGCAAATATACAAAAAAGTGACATAAAGGCAGTGGCTTTTACCAGAGGTCCCGGGCTTTTGGGGGCGTTGCTTGTAGGAGTTTCTTTTGCAAAATCTTTTGCACTGGGATTAAATATACCTCTTATAGAGGTTAATCACATGCAGGCGCATATTCTGGCGCATTTTATTGAGGAGCCCCGGCCGGCTTTTCCGTTCCTGTGCCTTACGGTCAGTGGTGGTCATACGCAGATAGTGCGGGTTACAGATCACCTGGAAATGGAGATTATCGGACAGACACAGGATGATGCAGTGGGTGAGGCTTTTGACAAGTCAGCCAAGCTGCTCGGGCTGCCATATCCCGGCGGGCCGTTGATCGATAAGCTGGCTCAGCAGGGGAATGCTGATGCTTTTACTTTTCCGGATGTGGAAATGCAGGGACTGAATTTTTCATTCAGCGGAATCAAAACGGCAATTATGTATTTCCTGAAAGAAAAGACTAAAAATCAGCCGGATTTTATCGAAAAAAATATGCCGGATATATGTGCTTCGATACAAAAAACGCTGATTGATATACTGATGAAGAAACTTCGTAGAGCATCGCGGGAAACCGGAATCAGGGAAATTGCAATCGCGGGAGGTGTTTCAGCGAACAGTGGACTTCGAAAGGCTGTTAATGATGAAGCAGAGAAATCAGGCTGGAATGTTTATATTCCCCGTTTTGAGTATTGTACAGACAATGCTGCCATGATTGCAATGGCTGCGCATTACAAATATCTTAAAGGAGAGTTTACTGGACAGGAAGTGAGTCCTGATCCAAGAATGGCAATCTGAATTGACTATGACAAATAAGAAAGGTGAATTTTTAAAATCAGTCAATATAAAGAACCGGAAGGCTTCTTTCGAGTTTCATTTTCTGGATACGTATGTAGCGGGTATTGCACTTGCCGGAACAGAAATAAAATCAATCAGGCAGAATAAAGCGAGCTTGCAGGAGGCATACTGCTATTTCAACAACGGAGAGCTTTTCGTTAAAGGAATGAATATATCTCCATATGAACAGGGGACATATGCTAATCATGATCCTCTGAGAGAGAGAAAGCTTCTTTTGAAGAAAAGAGAGTTGGATAAGCTTGAAGAAAGCCTGAAAGATAAGGGATTGACGATAATTCCTTTGCGCCTGTTTACTAATGATCGTGGTTTTGCCAAAATGGAAATAGCGCTTGCCAAAGGAAAGAAGCTGTATGATAAGCGCGAAACTATTAAAGAAAAGGATGTTAAGAGAGAAATGTCGAGAATAAAGATTTAAAATCTGACTTATGCAGCAAAGCGACAGTACGCAAATCGCAGATGAAAAAGAACAGGAGAACACCTCACCGGAGTACGGAATATGTTATCAGAGTATTGTACCGGTTCGTAACAGTGCTTCCCATCGTAGTGAAATGATCTCTCAGCTTTTATTCGGAGAGCATTACACGGTCATTGCCAAAGACGAAAAGCAGGAATGGGTATTGATTGAGAATGCCTTCGATAAATACAGAGGATGGATTGATATAAAGCAACATCAGCAAATTTCCGGCGACTATTTTTCTATTGTTGATTCTATGCGCTGGCCTGTCAATAAAGACCTGGTCGGACTGGTTCACGGACAAAATAAAGTTATTCCGATTGTATACGGCTCTGCTCTGCCTATATATAATAACGGGGTAATGATCATCGAAAAGGAACCGTTTAAGTATCAGGGCGAGGTTATTTATCCTTTGCAGTCTGCCAGCTATGAATTTCTTTATTCAGTGGCGCGATTTTTCTTTGCAGCGCCCTATTTATGGGGGGGAAGAACACCCTTTGGAATTGATTGCAGCGGTTTTGTGCAGCAGGTCTTCAAAATATGCGGTTATACATTGCCCAGAGATGCTTATCAGCAGGCTGAAAAGGGTACAAAAGTTGAGTTTGCTCACTGTATGCCCGGTGATATAGCCTTTTTCAGCAATGCAGAAGGAAAAGTTACCCATGTCGGTATTGTATGCGAGAACAATCGTATTATGCATGCCTCCGGAGAGGTCAGAATTGATAAGCTTGACGCCAAAGGAATATGTAATGTATATACGGGGGAGCATACACACTTTCTTTATTCGATAAGAAGGATACTGGCCGAACAAAAATGAAACCTTTTTTCAGCAAAGATAATTATAGAGTTCCGGCGTTTTTATTATACCGGAATTATTATTATTTTTGCGGTCCCTTTCAGGTGAAAGGGTTTGTCCTGATTATCAGGGTAAACAGTATAAACTTTAAAACCTCAGTCTGTATGGCTCTATAAGACTGTTGTATTCAGAGCCTTTTCTAATTAAAATGGCAAATTCAAAACAAACAACCGGCTCTCAGGACTTTAACTGGGAAACGCTTGAAACAGGAAGCTTTGGTACTGGTTATACAAAAGACCAGAGAGCTGAAATGGCCAAAATGTACGACGGAACACTTACTCAGGTAACTGAGAAAGAAGTAGTATCCGGTACAATTGTAGGGATAACTGATCGCGACGTGATCCTGAATATCGGATTCAAATCAGATGGTTTGGTGCCTCTTTCTGAATTCAGAGATATCGAAGGATTGAAAGTTGGTCAGGAAGTCGAAGTATACATTGAAGATCAGGAAGATGCTCAGGGGCAGCTGATCCTCAGCAGAAGAAAAGCGAAGATTGTTAAGGCCTGGGAACTGATCCAGGGAGCTCTTGATGGCGATGAAGTAATCGAAGGTTTTGTTAAGAGACGTACCAAAGGTGGTCTTATTGTCGATGTATATGGCATTGAGGCGTTCCTTCCTGGTTCTCAGATTGACGTAAAACCAATCAGAGACTTTGATATCTTCGTAGGCAAGAAGATGGAGGTGAAAGTTGTGAAAATCAACTATGCGAATGACAACGTAGTAGTTTCACATAAAGTCCTTATCGAGAAAGATATTGAAAAGCAAAAGGCTGAAATCCTGAACAACCTGGAAAAAGGTCAGGTACTTGAAGGTGTGATCAAGAATATGACCAACTTCGGAGTATTTATTGATCTTGGCGGTGTGGATGGCCTGTTGCATATTACAGATATTTCATGGGGTAGAATCAACCATCCGGAAGAGCTTCTTAACCTTGATCAGAAAGTTAATGTCGTTGTACTTGACTTTGATGATGAGAAGAAGAGAATTTCTCTTGGTATGAAGCAACTTACTCCTCATCCTTGGGATTCGCTGGCTGCAGAGATCGAGGTTGGCTCAAAAGTAAAAGGCAAGATTGTTAATGTTGCTGATTACGGTGCATTCCTTGAGATCCAGTCAGGAGTAGAAGGTCTGATCCACGTTTCTGAGATGTCATGGTCTCAGCATTTGAGAAATCCTCAGGATTTCATCAACGTAGGTGATGAGCTGGAAGCTGTTGTTCTTACTCTGGACAGAGAAGAAAGAAAAATGTCTCTTGGTATCAAGCAACTTACCGAAGATCCTTGGACAAAACAGGATGTTCTTCAGAAATATGCGGTTGAGACAAAACATACCGGTATTGTAAGAAACCTTACCAACTTTGGTTTGTTTATCGAGCTTGAAGAAGGTATCGATGGTCTGGTGCACGTTTCTGATCTTTCCTGGACGAGAAAAATCAAACATCCTTCTGAGTTTGTAAAAGTAGGTGACAGCCTTGATGTGGTTGTTCTTGAACTTGATCTTGAAAACAGAAGACTTGCTCTCGGACATAAGCAGATTGAAGAGAATCCATGGAATACATTCGAGGATATCTTTACTCCGGGTTCTGAGCACAGAGGTACTGTTATTTCTAAAAATGACAAAGGTGCTATCCTGGAGCTTCCATATGGAATCGAAGGCTTTGCAACAACCAAGCATCTTCAGAAAGAAGATGGTTCTTTGGCAGAGATTGGTGAATCTCTTGACTTCCAGGTATTGGAATTCTCAAAAGATGAGAAGAAAATTATCCTTTCTCACACCAAAGTTCACAGCAGTGATGTTGAAGAAGGTACAAAATCCGCTAAGAAGACAGGAAAGAGTGCCCCTAAATCACCTTCTGTGAAAAAAGTTAATGCAGAGGTTGAGAAGTCTACTTTAGGAGACCTTGAGGTACTTTCCCAATTAAAAGAGCAGATGGAAGAAGCTTCTACAAAACCGGAAGCAAAGAAGAAAGCTGCTCCTAAAAAAGAAGAAAGCTCTGAAGAAGGTTCTGATAAAGAATAATTCTTTAAAATGAAATAGTGAGAGGCTGTCCGGAAGGGCAGCTTTTTTTGTTATAGATCTGTTATCCGGGCATAAATATTTTGAGCATTCGTTGAAAAAACTTTTTCACAATAGTTGAATCGTATCTTAAATATACCTATGTTTGCAGTCCTTAAAACGAACAAGGTTCCGTGGCCGAGCGGCTAGGCAGAGGTCTGCAAAACCTTCTACAGCGGTTCGAATCCGCTCGGAACCTCAAAAAAGCCCGAACGAAATTCGGGCTTTTTTATATCCAATGAAGAATTTTATCGTACTACTTTTTGCTTTTCTTGCTCTTTTTAATTTTGAGTTTGTTCTCAGACGGAATGAAATAGCGAAGAGCGATATGCAGGGTATTGTATTGAAGCGCCTCATTTCCCAGGGTAAAATTATATCCGGTAATAATATGGAATCCAATCAGCCGGAATCCTAAGGTCGGAGAAATACCGACTTTGCCATATGTAAAATCGGTAAGATACATAATGTTGGCTCCGTAGGTAAGATCTACCCGGTTTTGCTTTGTCCAGAAACCCAGTTTGTATCCAAGCAGATTGTGTCCGAAATTGTATTCAAAATTACCGCCGACTGAATAGATTTTTGGGTTTTTGAGCCGGATCTTTCTCCAGTGGTATTCTGCACCGATTTCAATGAAAGTGTATTTTCCCCGTTGTAGTCCGATTATCGGTCCGTAGCTGTTGGATATGACTTTGAGATCTTTCTGATAGGTGCTTCCAGCCAGTGATATCGGATACTGGCCATACGTACTTGTTCCGATCAGTAGCAGGAACAGGCTAAATAATTTCTTCATTGATCCATGTTACGTTGCCCAGTGCGTTGAGTTCTACGATAACTCTTTTTCCCGCTGTTTTATTGTTGTTGCCCTCGCATTGGTTCCCTGGCTCAGTAAAGTATATAAGATTGCGTATATTCCTTTTGAAAAAAGCTACTTTGTCCGGCTTTCCAAGTATTTTGATTACGGTGCGCTCAGATATTCCCTGAAACTGCTTTTTATGCTTTAGCAGCAGAGCAACTTCGGTGCTTCGGCTACCGCTACAGCCCAGTTTGTCATCCTGCCATTTTTTCTGATCAAAACCCTGGATATCCGGCATAGGGTCACAGGCGGATGCTAAAAAAATTAGTAAAAGTGTAGCGTATGTCAGAAGTTTTTGTTTCATTCGTGGATGGTTGTTCCCGGAATTTCCGATCAGGTTTAATCTCATCTGTCAGGTTTGTTTCAATCTGTTGAGTGTTCTAAATTATCCACAAAATCGGAGAGAGCAGCTATTTTTTTGTAATTTCGTTATCAATTGGTGAAAATTTTAGGATAAATGGCAGAAGATAAGGATGAAGCGAATCTTCCGGAAGAGAATAAGGAGGAAATTTTACATGATGTGCTCCCCGTATCGGGAATGTATGAGAACTGGTTTCTGGAATACGCTTCTTATGTAATTCTGGAGCGCGCTGTTCCTGCTATTGAGGATGGCCTTAAGCCGGTCCAGCGCCGTATTATGCATTCGATGTGGGAAATGGATGATGGCCGGTACAACAAAGTAGCAAATATCATTGGCCATACGATGCAGTTTCATCCGCATGGTGATGCATCCATAGGCGACGCGATTGTTAATCTTGGTCAAAAGGATCTGTTGATTGATACTCAGGGAAACTGGGGGGATATTAATACGGGAGATGGCGCGGCTGCTCCGAGGTATATTGAAGCACGTCTGTCAAAATTTGCTCTTGATGTATTATTTAATCCGGATACAACCGTCTGGCAGGCTTCTTATGACGGCAGAAAGAAAGAGCCTGTAACGCTACCGGTAAAATTTCCTCTTCTGCTGGCTCAGGGTGTAGAAGGGATAGCAGTCGGGCTTTCCACTAAAATTCTTCCGCACAATTTTATAGAATTAATCAAAGCGTCTATTGATCTGCTCAGAAATAAGAAAGTGGAAATATTTCCGGACTTTCCTACGGGCGGCACGGTTGACGTAGGCAATTATAATGAAGGCCAGAAAGGGGGGAAGGTACGTGTGCGCGCCCGGATAGAAGAGATGGATAAAAAAACACTTGTGATCCGGGATATCCCTTTTGGTACTACGACTAATTCAGTTATTGACTCTATTATCAAAGCCAACGATAATGGAAAAATTAAAATAAAAAAAGTAATTGATAATACCGCCCGGGACGTGGAGATTCAGGTACAGTTAAATCCCGGTATGGATGCCGGTATTGCTATTGATGCCCTGTATGCCTTTACGGACTGTGAGGTATCAATCTCCCCCAATGCCTGCGTAATCATTGACGATAAGCCTCATTTTATGAGTGTCAATGATATACTTAAAATTTCTACTGATAAAACTGTTGATCTTCTCAAGCAGGAACTTGAAATTAAACGTGATGCTCTGCTTGAAAAGCTTTTGTTTTCTTCTTTGGAAAAAATATTCATAGAAAACAGAATTTACCGGGATATTGAAGAGTGCGAAACATGGGAAGATGTACTTTCTACCATAGACAAGGGGCTTGAGCCGTATAAACCGGATTTTTACCGGGAGATTACTACAGACGATATCATCAGACTTACGGAAATTAAAATCAAGCGTATTTCCAGGTTTGACGCCTTTAAGGCAGATGAGCTGATGAGAAAACTTCAGGAGGATCTGGATCAGACAAATTATGATCTGGAGCATCTGACTGAGTTTGCCATTGCTTATTTCAAAAATCTTCTTGAAAAATACGGAAAGGGCAAAGAGCGGAAGACAGAGATCAGAGCGTTTGATACAATTGTGGCGAACGTAGTGGCAATGGCAAATGAAAAGCTCTATATCAACCGAAGCGAGGGTTTTATTGGTATCGGGCTGAAAAAAGAAGAATATGTCTGTGACTGCTCGGATATTGATGATATTATCGTTTTCAGAAAAGATGGAGTAGTGCTGGTGACCAAAGTAGGAGAAAAGGTTTTTGTGGGGAAGGATATTATTCATGTAGCCATCTTTAAGAAGAACGATGAGCGCATGGTCTATAATATGGTCTATGTCGATGGAAAAACCGGAGTATCCATGATTAAGCGTTTTCAGGTGCTTGCGGTAACCAGAGATCGGGAATATGATCTGACCAAAGGATCGAAAGGCTCAAAAGTATTGTATTTTTCAGCGAATCCCAATGGAGAGGCTGAGACTATTGCTGTTACCCTAACTCCGGCGGCAAAGGCCAGAGTGAAGGTTTTTGACTTTGACTTTTCAGAAATCGCGATCAAGGGCAGAAATTCTCAGGGAAATATTCTGACCAAATATTCTATCCGCAAAATTGAGCTGAAGTCCGCCGGCGTGTCTACTTTGTCAGGTCTGAAAATATGGTACGATGATCGGGTAGGCCGGCTTAATACGGAAGAACGTGGTAAATATCTGGGTGAGTTTGAGTCTGGTGACCGGATATTGATTATGTACAGTGATGGTTCTTACGAAATCACCGGAAGTGAGCTTACCAATCGTTTTGAGCCTGAAAATGTAGCGCTTATTGAAAAGTTCAATCCGGATGTTACTGTTTCGGCTATATATCTGGACGGAAAAACCAAGCTTCATTTTGCCAAACGCTTTAAGATTGAAACTTCGACAGTTGGTAAAAAATTTAGTTTTGTTTCCGAGGATAAAGGCTCAAAGCTTGATTTTGTTTCAACTGCTCCCAATCCTAAGGTCGTGGTGGAATATGTTAAAGGTAAATACCTGACTCCTCCGGCGGAGGAAATTGATCTGACTACCTTTATTGATGTAAAGGGGTGGAAAGCTGTAGGAAACAAATTATCAAATAATAAGGTTGCGGGAATCAAACCTGTCCTGCAACCGGAAGCTTTCAGCGCTGGTTCCAGTATTGAGATGGATGTTAAAAAGAATAGTAAAGGAGACGATGGACAACCTGGATTGTTTTGATTCAGGTTGTTCGTTATATAATAATATATCTAACTATTTTCTGTCGCTGGGGTTATTTTCTGCTATAGTCCCCGGAAAGCGGTACATTGCAGTGAAATGCTTAGCCAAATTTTTAATCGGTTGATGTAAGTGAAATACTTTTTTACAAAGAAACGGAAGTTGCTCTGGCTGGTATTTCTTATTCCGGGGTTTGTGGTGTTTTTTGTGGCGGGATGTAATATATGGGTTGTTATGAGTACCAGGTCATATGTCTACCACTCTGTTACCCGGGTCCCGAAAAACAAAGTGGCTCTGGTGCTTGGTACCAGCAAGTATTCACGAAACGGAAAGCCCAATCTGTTTTTTAAATACAGAATGGAAGCTGCCGGTCGCCTGTATACTCAGGGAAAAGCTGAACATTTCATTGCCAGCGGAGATAATTCGTATTCCTATTATAATGAGCCGCTGGACATGAAAAAAGCTCTTATTGCCCAAGGGATTCCTGCCGGGAAGATTACGCTTGATTATGCCGGTTTCCGAACATTTGATTCAATGGTTCGTAGTAAGAAGATATTCGGCCAGGATAGTCTTACGATTATAACTCAGGGATTTCATTGTTACAGAGCTTTATTTATTGCGCGATTCTATGATATACAGGCTATTGCACTGGCCAGTGGCGGAGTGCCGGAAGGTCATTCTTCCCTGGCATTATACCGGGAGTATCTGGCCCGTTGTAAAGCTGTTATAGATTTATATCTGCTCCATAAAAAGCCCAGATTTCTGGGAGATCCGATTATAATTGAAGCAAGGAAACAAAAAAATGCTTAATTTCCTTAAAGAATGCCAGGGATGAATTTTTATTGCAAACTTATTTTTCCGTTTCTTTTATTTGCTTCATCATTATCAGTTGCGCAGACGGTTTTGAGTGGTAAAGTGACAGATGCTGTTACTGGTGAGTCGTTGTCATTTGTCAGTGTTTTTTATGAGGGAACTCCGGATGGAACTTTCACTGATGACGCCGGATTCTACAGGCTTGCAAGTGATCGGCCTGGTGATTCGGTGACGGTTTCTTTTTTCGGATATCAGACAATCCGATATGCGGTCCGGAAGAATGAAGCTCAGGTAAAGGACTTTAAGCTCTATCCTGAAGTTGAGCAGCTTGAGACAATTGTACTTACCAACAAGGAAGACCCGGGGATTCGAATTGTAAAAAAAGCAATACGGGCCAAGGACAAACATGATAAGCGGTCATTCTCAGCGTATGAGTACGAATCTTTCAGTACCTTGATTGCCGGATTTGACAAGATACCTGAAAATCTGAAAAACCGGAAGATGGGAAAGGATATAATGGCCATTATTGACAGCCTGGGAAATGGCAATACCAAACTCCCCTTTTTTGCTTCGGAAGCATTGTCCAGAATATATGTGCGCTCTAATCCGGACAGAATGTCGGAACATATTGAGGGTACCCGGATTTCCGGAGTCTTTGTTGAGGATGGGAGCCTGATATCTCAGCTTATAGGCTCTTCATTGCAGAATTACAATTTTTATCAGAACTGGGTTCAGATCGTAGAAAAGGATTTTATCAGCCCTATTGCTCAGGGAGCTATGGGGTACTATGATTATCGACTGGCTGATACGCTGGAATATGACGGACTTCCGGTGTATGTCATTCGTGTAATACCTAAACGGGATCAGGATCTTGCGTTTGGAGGGGAAATATGGATTCAGGACTCATCTTTTGCATTGAAGCGGGTTGATCTTGAGATAGGCAAAGAAGCCAATCTGAATTATGTAGGCAGTATTAAGATCCGGCAGGATCTTGTGCCGACAGAAGCCGGGCCATGGCTACCTGAGTTTACGGATGTTTATATCCGTTTTACCGGGTTATCAGAAAAGTGGGCAGGACTGGAGGCAAGCTTTAAGAGCTATAATTCAGACTTTATAATTAATCAGCCTAAGACAATCTCATTTTATGAAGATCCTGTCAGAGTTGCAGAAGATGCCGGAATAAAAAAGGATGAATACTGGGATCAGAAGAGAAAGGTGCCTCTTACTTCCGAAGAGCAGCTTATGTATCAGCTTATTGATTCGGTCAAGCATGTCCCCTCTGTCAAGACTTTTGTGGAGGTGGTAGATGTGGCTGTTAACGGATATTACACTGCCGGAAAATTTGATATCGGACCTTATCTCTATGCATTTGCCTGGAATGATGTGGAAGGAAGCCGTTTCCGGCTCGGTGGAAGGACCAATGGAGAGTTTAGCTCCAAAATAATACTCAGTGGCTTTGCAGCATATGGTGTGAAAGATGATATTGCAAAGTATGGAGGGCAGCTTAATTATATAGCATCCCGAAAGCGCTGGACTGAGTGGTGGATTGGATATAAATATGATATCGATCAGATTGCCATACCGGAAGAAAAGCTGGAAGAAAGAAATAACCTTTTTCTGGCCTTTACCCGTTGGGGAAAACTGATTGGTCCGACGTATAATCGTTTGGCATATGCCGGTTTTAAACGACAGCTTACCAAGGACTTTTCCCAGAAGATTATTGTCAGGAGCAAACAGTATGATCCTTTGTTTGAATATAATGTGGTGAAAGACGGAAGACCTCAGGATACACTGGCTTTTGGAAATCTGACTACTTCAGAGGTGATTCTTGAGGCCAGGTATGCCAGAGACGAGTTGTTTGTGCAAAATGATAATCAGCGGATAAGCCTGGGAACAAGATCATGGCCCATCTTTCGGTTACGCTATACGCTTGGATTGAAAAATGTGCTTGATAGCGATCTGTCATACCAGAAGCTGGATTTTTATATTACAGATAATTTTAAACTGGGGGCATTAGGCCGGTCCTATATTGACCTGAATGTCGGAAGAATATTTTCAAAAGTCCCTTTACCGCTGCTTGAGGTTCATCTGGGTAATGAATCGCCGTTTTACACAACTGCCGGATTTAATCTGATGAATTACTTTGAGTTTGTGAGTGATGCATACGTAAGCCTGCGGTACAGGCATTATTTCGAAGGGCTGATTTTAAACAGAATTCCGCTTATTCGCAGATTGAAATGGCGTTCTCTGGTGTCAACCGGTATTGTTTACGGAGATTTGTCCGATAAGAATAAAATGCCGTATGTTCCTGATGCGATCGGGAACCAACCGGTAGTCTTTTCCTCTTTAAGGGATAAACCTTATATTGAAATAGGCTATGGAATTGAGAATATATTCAAAATATTCCGGGTAGATTTTTTTCACCGGGTTACTTATCTGGATAAACCTGATGTCCGGCGTTTTGGCGTGAAGTTCTCTGTTCAGTTTAGTCTTTGATTTCTGATTACAAGATCAAAAAAATATATACATTTGGATGTTTGTATGAAATGGATTGAAGTATTTGTCGGAATAATATTCTTTGTCGGAATATTTCTGTTTTCCTGTGATCAGAAACAGGATCGTGGAGATATTCCTTCATTTGACTATACGCTTCATTCGGACAGATACAAAGAGCCGATGCTCGGCAGGCTTAATCAGGCGATTGAAGATGATCCGGATAATCCGGATTTGTATTACAGACGAAGCAAAGTATACGCGCAATACCAGAATTTTCAGCAGGCTGTAGAAGATATCAGCCAGTCTCTTGAGTATGACCGTTATAATTCCGGATATTTGTATTATAAAGCTTTTTTGCTGAATGAGCTGGGATTATATTCTGAAGCGCTGGATTATGGACAGAAGGCATTATATCAGGGAAACAGGAATCCGGATGTGTATGTGCTTCTTGCAGAGATAAGCACTACGCTGGGGGATGTCCGGCAATCTGAAGAATATACGAAAAAAGCGCTGAATATAGCTCCGCATAATGCAGAGGTGCTTTATTTTGATGCACAGCGTGATTTTCGGAAAGGTGATACACTGACCGGAATAGTAAAGCTGCGGAAGGCGATAGAGCGGAAGCCTGAATACGGTGCGTCTTACGCTTCAATGGCTGCTGTATACATCAATCAGAAGAAGGAAGATTCTGCGCTTGTATATATTGTAAAAGGGATGAAAGCGGCCAGGGATCTGGAAGCTCTGTATTATTACCACGGTAAGGTGCTGGAGCGTAACGGATATAAAGAGGCAGCGTTGGTGGCGTATGAGTCGGCAGTTGCGTTTGATTCTGCGTATCTTCCGGGACTTGCCACGCTTGGCTTGCATTACTATGCGATTGGTGAGGAAGAGAAAGCCGAAAGATATCTGGAGCGATATATCAGAAGATCAGATAAGAATATACAGGTCAATCTGCTGCTGGCTGATATCTCGGAAAAAAGAGGCAGAGGAGAAGAAGCTATATACTACTATGAGCTGGTAATCCGGCAGGATTCGGCCAATGTGAATGCCCGTAACAGTCTTGCAGGCCTGTACGAAAAATTTCGACCGGTAGCGATTGTGGCTGAACCAGCTGATTCTCTTGAATCGATGGTGCAGGATACCGTATCCGGGCCGCAACAGCATCCTGCTGCGCCGCCGGTACAGGATAGCAGAAGGGGAGGAGATAATCAAACTGTTAAAAGAGAAGTCTCAAAGCCAAAAGCTGCTGTTGAAAAGCCGGTAAGCGAAAGTCCTGTTCCCGTTCAGGAAGAACAGGTTCCCAGGCAGGAAACTCCGGTACCGGTAAACCGTCCGGCTGATTCAGTAAATAGCAGCGAAACGAACCATGCTTCCGAATCAGAAGAGGGAGCTGACAAGAATAAAAAGAAGAAAAAAAATAAAAAGCAACAAGGAGAACAATGATCCGGATTACTTTGCCTGATGGCACTATAAAAGAATTTGAGAAGGGTGTTACCAGCTATGATGTAGCGCTTTCTATTAGTGAAGGTCTGGCCAGAAATGTACTGGCGGCAAAGGTTAATGATGAAATCTGGGATGCATCAAGACCGATTGACAAAGATGCCAGGGTAAAGCTTTTGACATGGAATGATACGGAGGGAAAATCTACCTTCTGGCATTCATCAGCGCATCTCATGGCGGAAGCCCTGGAGGCACTCTATCCGGGAATAAAGTTTGGTATTGGACCAGCTATTGAAAATGGCTTTTATTATGATGTGGATTTTGGAGATAAGGCATTTTCTCAGGATGAGTTTAAGGCAATTGAAGATAAAATGCTGGAGCTTGCAAGACAGAAAAGCACTTTTGTAAGGGAAGAGGTGTCGAAAGCAAAAGCTCTGGAGTATTTTGAAAAGAAAGGGGATGAATATAAGCTTGATCTTATAAAAGATCTGCAGGATGGTTCTATTACATTTTATTCCCAGGGAAACTTTGTGGATCTGTGTCGCGGACCGCATATTCCCGATACCGGCTTTGTCAAGGCTGTAAAGCTGCTTAATGTGGCTGGCGCATATTGGCGTGGTGATGAAAAGAGGAAACAGCTGACAAGAATTTACGCAATAACTTTTCCTAAACAGAAAGAGCTTGCGGAGTATCTGCATATGCTGGAAGAAGCAAAAAAGCGTGATCACAGAAAATTGGGAAAAGAACTGGAGCTGTTTGCTTTTTCCGAAAAGGTTGGCATGGGACTTCCGCTGTGGTTGCCTAAGGGAGCAACCCTGCGGGAGCGTTTGGTGAGCTTTTTGCGCAAGGCCCAGACCCGTTCCGGATACTCTCCGGTTATTACACCGCATATTGGCCACAAGCAGCTTTATATTACTTCAGGGCACTATGAAAAGTATGGAGCAGACTCGTTCCAGCCAATTCATACACCCAATGAAGATGAGGAGTTTTTGCTTAAACCGATGAACTGTCCGCATCATTGTGAGATATACAAAACCAAGCCTCGTTCCTATAAGGATCTGCCTCTGCGTCTGGCAGAGTTTGGAACGGTATATCGCTATGAGCAAAGCGGAGAGTTGCACGGGCTAACCAGAGTAAGGGGATTTACTCAGGATGATGCGCATATTTTCTGCCGTCCTGACCAGGTGAAGGAAGAGTTTAAAAAGGTAATTGATCTGGTGCTTTATGTTTTCAGGTCACTTGGATTCGAGAACTATACTGCGCAGATTTCTTTGAGGGATCCGGATAACAGAAGCAAGTATATCGGATCGGATAAGCAGTGGGATCAGGCAGAAAGAGATATCATAGAAGCAACTCAGGAGAAAGGGCTAACTACTGTAACCGAGCTGGGAGAAGCGGCTTTCTATGGTCCTAAACTGGACTTTATGGTGAAGGATGCTTTGGGAAGGCAATGGCAGCTTGGAACTATTCAGGTCGATTATCAGTTACCCGAGAGATTCAATCTGGAGTACATAGGTTCAGATAATCAGAAGCACCGTCCGGTTATGATTCACAGGGCGCCGTTTGGTTCACTGGAACGATTTGTAGCCGTGTTGATTGAACACTGCGCAGGCAATTTCCCGCTATGGCTTTCTCCGGAGCAAATTGCAGTACTCCCTATTTCAGAGAAATTTGCTGACTATGCGCAGGACGTTTATAATGCGCTGGAAGAACTGGATATTACCGGTTATGTTGATCATCGTGATGAAAAGATAGGCAGGAAAATCAGGGATGCGGAAGTGAAAAAGGTACCTTTCATGCTTATAGTCGGTGAGAAGGAAATGGCTGACGGGATGGTGGCAGTACGGAAGCATGGTCAGGGGGATCTTGGCAGCCTGACTGTACAGGACTTCAAGGAGATGTTTCAGCATGAAGTCAATAAAGAAATAAACAAAAATTAATTTTATATATTTTACTATAAGTTAAATTATTGCCATATTTGCAATCTGTTTTTAAATATTTGAAAATTTAGGAGGACTTTGAAACAACAAGAACAGCAACATAGAGGTAGGGGGCCATTACGGAAGAAAGAGGATGAGCATAGAATTAATGAAAAAATTCGGGTACCTAAGGTACGTCTCGTTCAGGATGGGGTCGAGCCAAGAGTTTTACCAACACGTGAAGCGTTGGATATTGCCCAGAAAGAAGGTCTTGATCTTGTGGAGATTGCCCCTAATGCAGATCCTCCTGTCGTCAAAATTATAGATTATTCCAAGTTTAAGTACGACCAGAAGAAGAAGCAGAAAGAATTGAAGGCCAAAGCGCATAAGGTCATTCTGAAAGAGATTCGTTTTGGTCCTAATACAGATGAGCATGATTTTGAATTCAAACTGAAACATGCCATGAACTTCCTCAAAAGTGGATTTAAGGTAAAAGCATATGTTCATTTTCATGGTCGTTCAATTGTATTTAAAGAACGTGGAGAAATTCTTCTTTTAAAATTTGCTCAGGCACTGGAGGAAGTGGCAAAAGTTGAAGACATGCCCAAGCTTGAAGGAAAGAGGATGATATTGATGCTTTCACCGAAAGTGCCGGC
Source organism: Bacteroidota bacterium (assembly GCA_023392125.1). Taxonomy (GTDB): domain Bacteria; phylum Bacteroidota; class Bacteroidia; order Cytophagales; family Cytophagaceae; genus SpSt-227. Next base: position 22,936 of record JAEVZS010000023.1, on the reverse strand, counting down.
TGCAAAGAAATAAATAGTAGTAGTAAATAATAAACCAAAATGCCAAAAGTTAAAGTAAAATCAGGAGCGAAAAAAAGGTTTAAAATTACGGGTACCGGTAAGATTAAAAGAAAACATGCTTTTAAAAGCCACATTCTTACCAAAAAGGATACCAAGCGTAAGAGAAACCTTACTCACGCTACCCTGGTAAGCGATGCTGACATGAACAATGTTAAGGCAATGCTTAGACTCTAATTAGTAAACCTGATTAGACAAGGTTCCAATTGTTAAACCAGGAGACCGGCTTAAAGCTTCGTAATTGAGAACGCCGTAATCCAAAAAACACAAAAAAATGCCAAGATCAGTACCATCGGTGGCTTCAAGAGCCAGAAGAAAAAAGACCCTTAAATCCGCAAAAGGATTTTTCGGCAGAAGAAAAAATGTATGGACCGTTGCGAAGAACGCCGTTGACAAAGCAATGGTTTATTCCACAAGGGACAGAAAGCAGAAGAAAAGAGAGTTTAGAGCCCTTTGGATTCAAAGAATTAACGCAGCAGCCCGTGAAAATGGCTTATCCTATTCACAATTGATGGGCTTGTTGTCCAAATCAGAAATTACGATCAACAGAAAAGTTCTGGCTGACCTGGCAGCAAATGATGCTGCAGCGTTCAAGGCAATTGTTGATAAAGTAAAATAATTGATTAAGTTATTAATTAATATGAGAAGCCCTGCCTGTGTAGGGCTTTTTCTTTTCCTGACCATACAGGTTTACAAGAATAAGTGATATAGGTAGTTAACTTTTGCGTAAATTAATTTATAATGATTATTGCCCCTTCAATACTTTCCGCGGATTTTGCAAATTTGCAAAGGGATGTTGAGATGTTAAACAACAGTCAGGCAGACTGGATTCATGTGGATATCATGGATGGTGTGTTTGTGCCGAATATTTCTTTTGGGCTACCGGTTACTGCAGCTATCAGCAAGGTTGCCGGAAAACCTCTTGATGTTCATCTGATGATTGTTCAGCCCGAAAAATATCTTAAGGCATTCAGGGATGCAGGAGCTGCTATCATTACCGTCCATGCTGAAGCCTGTGTGCATTTGCATCGAACCATACAAGAAATCAAAGATCTGGGCGTTGAGGCTGGTGTGGCAATTAACCCGCATACCCCGGTCAGCGTATTAGAGAATGTGATCGCTGATCTTGATCTTGTACTGATTATGAGTGTTAATCCGGGATTTGGCGGGCAAAAATTTATACATCAGGCAATTAAAAAAGTAAAGGACGTTAAGTCGCTTATTATTGCATCCGGATCTTCTGCCCTGATTGAAGTGGATGGAGGCGTAAACGATGTAACCGGCAGGCAGCTGGCCGAAGCGGGAGCGGATGCTCTTGTGGCAGGCAATTATGTTTTTGCCAGCGAGAGCCCTGAAAAAGCTATTGAAGGACTAAAAGCATTATAGTGTTTCTGCTTGTTTCGGCAGGGTTTTTGAATTTATCTAATTCGTAGAAAGTTTTACCTAGTTAATATTATGATCGGATTTTTAAGAATAACAACAATGGTAGTGCTTCTGGCTACTATGTTTTCCTGTGCAAAAAAGACTGTAACAAGAGTAAGTCCGCAACAGCAAATTGATCTGAGCGGCCGGTGGAATGATGTAGATTCCAGACTGGTGGCTGAGGAGATGACTAAAGATATGCTTAATCGTCCGTGGCGGGAGGCTTTTTTTCAGCGTAACGGAAAAAAACCTGTGATGATTGTCGGGATGATTACCAACAAAAGTCATGAGCATATTGAAGCAGAGACTTTTATAAAAGATATAGAGCGGGAGCTTATCAATACGGCCACGGTACGCGTGGTGCAGAACGCTCAGTTCAGGGAAAAGATTCGTGAGGAACGAGCGGATCAGCAGCAGTTTGCTTCACAGGAAACCCAGAAGAGATGGGGACGGGAATTAGGAGCAGATTATATGCTTTTCGGAAATATCAATTCGATTGTTGATCAGGAAGGAAACAAAAAAGTGGTGTTTTATCAGATCAATCTTGAGCTGGCCGATATGGAAACCAATGAGCTGGTTTGGATCGGAGATAAGAAGATCAAGAAATACATTAAGAATTAAATCAGGAATAATAGTCTGCAATGGGTAAAAGAAGCTTGAGAACAAGGCGCCTTTTACCCATTTATTATTTTACAAGTTATATGCGCCAGGCAGCGATACTTTTTTTGTTCCCTTTATTCTTGTTTTCCTGCATGACTTACTATCAGAAGAATAGTAAGTTCAATGAGTACTTTCAGGCAGGGAATATGGAAGAAGCGTATAAATACATCTCCAGGGATGTAAAAAAGCACCGGAAGGATAAGTTACTTGTGCTGCTCAACAGAGGTATGGTGGCATCTATGCTGGGTAACTATGCCGAGAGTAACCTGTTTTTTGAGGATGCTTATCGTCTGGCAGATGATATGCAGAAGAATTATGTAAATGAAGGTCTGGCTTTGCTCACCAATCCCACACTGGTGCCTTATAAAGGAGAAAGCTTTGAGCTGCTTTTTATTCATTATTATAAAGCGCTGAACTTTCTGCGTATGAATGACCGTGAAAAGGCTCTCGTGGAATGCCGGCGAATGAATATTGAGCTTAATAAACTGGAGAGTAAGTATAAATCGGACAGGAAGTTTAAAAGAGATGCGTTCATTCATCTCCTGATGGGATTGATCTACGATATCAATGGAGATATCAACAATGCATTTATTGCATATCGCAATTCGTATCAGATTTATAAAGAGGATTATAAAGGATTGTTCGGAATGGAGCCCCCGCTTCAGCTGAAGAAGGATCTGTTGCGCACTGCTTATATAATGGGCTTTTCATCGGACGTGGCTTTTTATGAAAAAGAATTTGGCTTTTCTTACGTTCACTCCGGAAAACCAGAAGCTGAAGCTGTATTCTTGTGGCAATCCGGTCTTGGTCCGATCAAGTCCGAGTGGAGTATTAACTTTACCGTAATGCGCCCGGCCCAGGGAAGTAATAATGTCGTATTTGTCAATAATGAGCTGGGGATGGTTTATACGTTCCAGATGAATGACCAGCAGTATCAGTCTTCCGGTCTCAAGGATCTGCAGGTGATCCGTATTGCTTTCCCGACCTATATCAAACGGGAACCGGTATTTACCAGAGGAGTTGTAAAGGTGGGAAATAAGCAGTATCCTCTTGAGCTGACTGAAGATGTAGAGCAGATTGCCGTGAAGTCGCTGCAGGATCGGATGCATATAGAACTGGGAACAAGCTTGCTGCGGTTTGCACTGAAAAAAGCGGCAGAACTAAAGCTCCGGCAACAGAATAGTGATCTGGGAGCAGCCCTGGGAATTCTTAATGCTGTTTCAGAAAAAGCGGATACCCGTTATTGGTCTACGTTGCCAAACTCTATTCATTATGCCCGTATTCCTCTCAGTGAAGGACGGCAGGATGTACGGTTACAGACATTTACAACCAGTGGGAGCAGCCGGGAAATTCACTATGAGTATGATGTGGTCAAAGGAACAACCATATTTGAAACTTTTTACTCATTGGAAACAAAGGCGCCGGGCTCTTTTTAAATCGATGTTTTCGAAAAGCGAATGTGGTTGTGTAGCAGGAGAAATAAAAACACAGTCCCTGTTTCCGTAATCAGGGAGCAGGGACTGTGCTTAACAAACACAATGTTTACCTCTTGATTATTTGTATAATTTCTTCATTGTTGTTTTCTGAGTAAATAATTTTTACAAAATACAATCCCTCTTTCAGGTCTCGCATATTCAGGCTGATTTCGGTGCCTGAAGAAACATCGGCAGCGTTATAGCTTTTTAAGAGGATGCCGGTAGGAGCGAGAACTTCTATCCGCTGAGCCTTACCAGATTCGGCTGTTTCAATAAACAGATTATTGCTGGTCGGATTTGGATAAAACTTTAATCTGGTACTTTTGCGTGTACTGGCCAGAACTCCTGCTACAGACTCGCTATACACTTCTATGAAGTCCCATGTAGCGTTGAAAGGCTGCGATGAATTTCTTGAAGTTGCAATGATTCCGATAGCCATGGCATTATTGCCCTGCATAGTTTCAAGAAGCGGACCTTGGAGGGTTATCGGATTTCCGGCCGGAGATACAGGATAGCCATCGTATTCATACAGTATTCCGACAGAACCGGTCCCCGGATTTACAAGAAATTGCAGAACCAGTCCGTTTTGTGGTATATTGCTCAGCTTGTGCCAGTCAGAGGTTTGAACTCCGCCATTCTCGAATGCTACCTCAATACCTGCCTGCCCGCCATCACCTGACAATACCGCTTTAAGATAATTGTCCTGATCCCCAATGCCGATATAAGCTCCTATTGATTGATTATTAGCAGGTTGGTTTCCATTGAAGAATGGTCCTTTCATTCGTACCTTAATGATAAAGGGCGGAGTATTTTTATTGATATTTATCCCGAACTGGAAGGCATACATCTGATTATTGATATTGTTGAAAGCATCTCCTTCCGGTGTTTCGTTGATTGTAATCGCTCCGGCAGCTCCGCCTGCAACAAGATTGTCTGTATCATACAGTTGCAGATAGTCTGTTGTCTGGTTGGACATGAGACCGGTAAAGCCCAAACCAAAGAAGCCTGTTCCCGGATCGGAATTATACATTTGATAGCTCAATGGGATATACGTATCAAGTCCGTTGGCCTGATCTCTGGCGAAATAGTCTTTTTCATCAGTTATTCCATCGTTGTCATCATCATCATCCAGAAGGTCTGACAGGCCATCTCTGTCAAAATCTTCAGGACGGCTGGCTCCGGAACATGGGTTGGTTCCGTTGAGAATCTCATCCATATTGCTATATCCGTCAAAATCTTCATCAAGGTTTGCGTCATTGGCTCCTGTGCAAGGGATATCTCTTTCGTCCGGTTCATATACCAAGATTTCACCCGTGTATAGCGCCACCCATATAGTGCCCGGAAAAATCTGGTCATCTCCCTGGGCACATACATCAAGCGGTTTTTTCCCGCTAAAGCCACTGGCAAAATTCTGGTCCTTGTTGAGCCGGCTGTTTCCGAGCTGGTTTAGAACCTGATTACCCTGCTCATTGAGCCGGATTCTGTCGACATAACCATCATAGGAACAGGTAAGCAAATCTCCTTTCATGGAATTGCTAAAGTTGGAGGCGGTATATTCGCAGAAGCCGTTTGTAGAAGATTCAAAGGTTATAAGCGCACTGTTGTCTTTCCCGGGATTCTGAAAAGTACCTTCCTGCGGAAATGCCATATCCAGAGGAACCGGAGGCCAGTCGGAAGGTAAAGGATTTTTTGAGTCATTCTTGTCTGTTCGCCATATGCGTACTCCCGCATCGATCGGGCCGCTGTGTGTAAATAATCCCGCTCCGGCAGGATTGGCGCGTAAGGGATTGGGATGTCCGCCATAATATGCTCCTGTCTGGTAATTGTTTACATTGCCGATCAGGTGAAGACCATCCAGGTTGTTTACAGGGTCTATTCCCGGACCTGGTATCGAACCAGGCTCATTGGGCAGATATTCATTGGTTGGATTGCCATTTGCATCTTTGGCAGGAAAGCCGCCCCATTGAGGGTTTGCTCCATTATCGATTGTGTATACATTGCCCTTGCTTGTAATAATTACATCGTAACTATTTCTGAATCCCCGGGCATATACCTGCACCGGGCCACCTTTGACAATTTTTGCCTGATTGAGTCCGTCATTACCTCCAAACGGGTCGTTGATATCGGTTCCGTCAGGATTATTCGGTCTTGTCGGATCGTCAAGCGTCGGAATATCATACACGTACGGATTTGCTCCGTTGGGATCTTTGACAGGCATGGCGTCGATGGCTGTAAGGTCAATGGATACTACACAGGCAGCCAATGCATATTCAGAGATGTATGTAAATCCTCTTGACGGGCCGCCTGCATTGGTCATCCCACCAATAGCCAGTAAGAGCTGGTTATTTACTTTATCCAGAACAATGCCATTGGGAGCGTGATTTTCTTCTGAATGAGGCAGACCGCGAACCAGGTCAAGCTTTTTCCAACTGTTGCCTTCTTTATATAATCTTGATACAATACCGGAGTTTGTGCACAGGTCAACATCACCACGCTCTCCTGCTCCCATTCTTGGATCACTGGAGGCTAGATAAATGATTGGTTGCTGGGCGGTCCCGGTAACATAGATTCCGGTGACCTGTCTCTTATTAACTCCGGGTGCAGGTGAACCATCATCATTGTAATTGGGCATGTTTTTGACAAGCTGAACAAGTTCCTGCCCGATAACTTTGTAGGAGTTTGTGCCTGTTCGTTCAATATCCAGGATTCGGATAATACCATCCTGATTGGCGACATATAGCTTATTATCCGGTCCAAACTGAATAGACGTTGGATTGCTGATATTACCTATAGAGGATATATCCAGGGAGCTGGTGTTAAACTGCTGGGCTTTGGATGAATAGATGCCGGCCAGCAAAATGAGACCGGCAGCGAGGAACGATTTAATATTGTGGGATTTCATTTCTGCTAGTTGTTTTATAGATAACAAATTGGTTATGTAAGTAAATGTTTTCCAGACAGATGAAAAATGTGATGTGGTTCTTGTCACTTTTAGCAGGCTGTCAGAAAATAAGATAACTATACTAGTAAATATGACTTATCAGGAAATGGGGCTACAAGGCCGGCAATTTTTAGTATTAGATAAAAGTTGCCGGCTTTATGCGGTAAGTATGTTTTTTCCGATAAGTAAAAAGTGCTTATCCCGAAATTTACTGTTTAGTGAAGCTGAAAGTTCCTAGTACTTCTCCTGAATGTGTATAGACTCTTGCCATATAAAATCCACCGGGAATGGAATTGCCAAATGTCAGAAGATTATCCTGTAATGAGCTTTCCAGGCAGAGCCTGCCACTCAGGTCATATATTTTTATAATCAGGTTCTCTGGCACTGTGTTTCCTGAAATTGTAATATGATCATGGCAGGGATTGGGAAATACGCCAAGACGTGAGTTTGAATGCCTGTACAGGTTACCTGTGACTACATTAGTAAGTATTTCCTGTGTATTTACTTTCGGATTACCACCCCGGTTGCTGACTCCGGATGCTATATATACTTTGTCATTGTATACAACAGCTTGTGTACCGTGTCGTGCTGTAACCAGCTGGGGCAGGGTTCTCCACTGCAGTGTATTTGTGTTTAAGGCTTCTGTTTCTTTATGTGCTTCCAGATGTGCCATACTTTCTCCGCCGATTACCAGAATTTCATTCTGAAATGTGACGACCGCTGTTCCTGCACGTTCTGTTGGAATATTTTCTGGTCCTGTAGACCATGTACCCGTTGAAAAATCGTAGATGTCAACTTCAGGTACTGTGTAATTGAAGGTGTTTGGATACGAAGAGCGTCTGCCTGATAGTACATACAGTTTGTTTCCGTGCACTGCCGCATTGAAGTGATCTCGTGCTCTTGGTGCATCGGGCATGGCATTCCATGTTCCGGTTGCCGGGTCATATTCGTCAAACCATGCTACGTGTCCGCTTGTGTGACCGTTGGTAATACCGCCTACGACATATATTTTATTGTTGTATGCAACAGTGCCTGCAGATCCGCGCCGGCGATTGGCCGGAATTTCATGACCCGTTGAGACTATGTCTGTGGTGGGGTCATAGATATATACATTGGCAACAGGAGTTTCTTCCGGATAGCCACCGGTAAAGGCACAGACAATATAGATCAGATTATTCAGAGCCACTGCCTGGAAATGATTAAGATTGTTTAATTGGCCGTCTTTTTGCTTCCAGCTGCTTGTCTGCGGGTTATATTCTTCAATCCGGAGATTGCCGCGTCCTCCAAGCAAATACATTTTATCACCCAGAAGAACGTAGCTTGTTTCATCGATTCCGGATGGATTGCTTCCGTCCGAAGTAGTCTCAATCGCCCAGGATTGAGCATGTGTATATGGCAGATAATAAAAAAACAGTGCAGAAGTTAAAATTACGGTTTTAACAAAATGAGTTGGTTGCATGATTTTCTATTTAAAAAGTTTATATATGAAAATTAAAACGACTTCCTCAAAATCAGTCTTTAAATTTTAAGGAAGTCGTTTCAGCTGTGGCAGAACTAATTGATTAATGCTTTTCTACCAGCTGAGCCTGAGTTCCGGTGCGTATGATATACGTACCCTTTGGCAGGTTTGGCACTTCGATGGAGTAATGGTCTCCCTGGTCGTAAATGTTCATATCGTGAATCGGCTGACCATGAAGGTTGAATAAGGAAGGAAGCTCGTTTGTTGATCCGGTATTCTTTACTACAGAAAGCTGGTTGGAGAACGGGTTGGGGTATACCATGCTATTGTTGCCGGTTTTATTCATACTTACGAGCCCGGTTACGTCGATTCTTTCAAATATTTCGATTGCCGCTACAGTTGGTTGTCCTTTTACCGTGATGAAAGCAAGATCGACTATTCCGTCACTTACAGCATTATAGGTTTTCATGACAGCAACATTACGACCATAATCTTTGAAGAGATCAATTCCTTCCTCTACCAATTTGCCTTCCAGCTCTATATTGAATCGTCTGTCGTCGGCCGTATGATGAAAAATCTCAGCCATAAAAACACGAACTGTTACCTTGGTACCTTCTTCTACGGGGAATTTCCACTCCATCCGTTTTATATCCCAGCCATAGATAGAGCGTTCCTGATGAAAGAGGTCTTCAGGATAATCATCCGGAACAGAGGAATGGAAGGTAATAGCCTCGGTTGTAGTGTATATCTTATTTTCGGTTTCTTCGTAATTAGAATACTCACTTGGTACGGTATAATCATCTCTTAACCAGTGAACTCCTGTTCCGTCATTGGTGGTTTTGGCCAGATTTCCGACATTAATCCTGTACAATACCTTTTTGTATTTGTCTGACTCAAATACTGTTTGAGAAATGGCGCTGAATGAAACAAAAATGATTGCAATCGTTGCAATAGCTTTGTATATGTTCTTCATAGTTCTTCAATTTTTTTTATAACTTCCAATACCGTGAATGTGTTTTGGCTATGGACAGTCCGTTATTGAAGATAGTATTGTGTTTAATTTTAATATGTTGATTTTTAGTTTTTTATAAAAAAAATCATGTAAAACTAACAGCTGAGCTTCGGCTGAGCATTGGGTGAAGGAAGAATCTCCGGTCCGGCAGGGTTATCTGTTACTATTTGGGTATTTCTGGAAAAATAAGATAGCCGGAAAAAACGGTGTAATTTTGTGAATGTTAAAGGAAACAACGAAGAGTTGTTCTTTTGATGCGGTTTTGCTGAATATCGAAAAATTATAACTTTTCTAAAAAGAAAAATATAATTACTATATTCTATGTAAAATGATAAATAAAGGTTGGATAAACAGCAGATTAAACCGGATAATATCTTCTTATTATACTTTTTAACTGATTAAAAATAATTGTTTTGATCAATTTTTTAGCCGGAAAATATCATTGTCAGAAACTTGTTCTGAATACTTATACTTCTATTGCTAACTTGTATATTTTAGTTAATTTTGAAAAGTTTTGTCCAGTAAAATTACCTAATTCATGCAACGTTCTATTCTCACGGGAAAACTCAAGGCAGTAACCCTTCAGGAAACTCTTGTCGCTCTTCTGATTATTGGTATTATTGCTTCGATTGCCATTCCTATTCTTATGCCGATGATTACCAAAGCCAAATCGCTGGAAGCCAAAACCCAGCTGGAGCACGTGCATCGTCTGCAGAAAACGTATTTTTACGAATATTCAAAATATACAACTGATCTTCCGACGATCGGATTTGAGCAGGAGGAGCTGGTGTCGGAGTCCGAAACAGGAAAGGCCAATTACAGAGTCGAGGTTGTGTCGGCAAGCCCGAATACATTTACGGCAAGGGCAACAGCGGTTGTTGATTTTGACGGTGACGGAGAATATAATGTCTGGGAAATTGACGAAAAGCGGAACCTTGTTGAAGTGGTGAAAGATTAATGTCCGGAATTTTAATACAAATAGTAATTTTATTAATGCTGGCCGTTGTTGCTATTCAGGATTACAGATATCGGGGAGTGAGCTGGTTTCTGTTTCCTCTTTTGGCGATCGCTTCTCTGGTTGGCTTGTGGCTGGATGAGAATCTGCATTTTTTTGTGCCTCTGATGGTGATTAATCTGGCTTTTGTTTTTGTGCTGTTGACGGGGCTTACGGTATATTTTTCGTTGAAGAACAGAAAAATTGTAAGCATAGCTGATGTTTATCTTGGCTGGGGGGATATTCTGTTTTTTGTGGTGCTGACCGCATTTTTTTCTCCCCTCAACTTTCTGATGTTTATTATTGGAAGTCTGCTGTTTGTGAGTCTGGTTGTTGCTGTCAGTCCGCGGCTGAGCCAAAATATTCCTCTTGCCGGAATTCAGGCTTCTCTCTTAATTCCGCCGGTTCTTATGAAATTTACATCCTGGGATCCCGGATTACAAAGTGATGCGTGGATAGTAAGTCTGCTGATGCAATGGAATTGACTGAAAAAACTGTATTTAAAGCGGAAGACCTGCAGATTATTACCTCTGATCAGGCCTGGCATTATCAGGTAATTCCTGCATCAAGGGATAAAAATACCTTGAAGTTGTATAGCGCATCGGTTGATTCTGTACTGGCTGATGAGCTGGAGATTCTGTTCGGCCAACGAGTCGAGCTTCTGTCTGCGGATGCGGAGGTGCTCCGGAAGATGCTTGGTAAGTATTATCGCAGGGATCAGGAAGAAAAGGGCGGATTCAGTCTTAATTTTTCGGGCAATTCCGAACACTTTATTTCGGATCTGATAGCGGAAGCCCGTAGTCTTAAAAGCAGTGATATCCATATGGAAGTATATGAAGAGCGCTGCAGGGTCCGGATCCGGATCGACGGGATGATGGTAGAGCGCTGCGTCATAGAAAAAGATGACTATCCGGCATTGGTCAATAAAATCAAAATTATGGCTAATCTTGATATTGCTGAAAAGCGTTTGCCCCAGGATGGCCGTATTTTTTTTCAGCATAAAACAGCGAAGTTCGATATCCGTGTTTCTGTATTGCCTACTCTGCATGGAGAAAAAGTGGTAATGCGATTGCTCAGCAATGATGCCACGAATATTGATATCAGCAAGCTGGGCTTCTCGGAGTTTGATCTTAAAAACTATCTGGAAGGGGCCAGAAGACCAACCGGAATATTACTGATTAGCGGTCCGACCGGTTCGGGAAAAACAACCACTCTGTATGCAACGCTCAAGCTGCTGAATGAAGATACGAGAAACATCGTAACCATTGAAGATCCTATTGAATATACCCTTGAAGGAATAAATCAGGTTCAGCTCAAGGAAAGTATCGGGCTTACTTTTGGAAGTGCGCTCAGGACTTTTCTGAGACAGGATCCCGATGTGATCATGGTAGGTGAGATCAGGGATCCGGACACTGCCAATATGGCTATACGGGCTTCACTAACCGGACACCTGGTGTTGTCAACGATCCATACGAACTCGGCCTGGGGAACTATTTCCCGTCTGATTGATATGGGGATTCCAGGCTTCCTGGTGGCCAATACGTTAAATACTTCCGTAGCTCAGCGTCTGGTTCGTCTCTTATGCAATGAATGTAAAGAGTGGAAAGCTTTTGATTCGGATTTATATCCGCGGCAGTTCAAGCCATACAGGCCGGTCAAGGATCACTGTGTTGCGAAAGGGTGTGAGTCCTGCTATTATACAGGATATCGCGGACGAAAAGCGGTATACGAGGTGATTCCGATCGATCATGAACTGGCAGATAAAATTAAGAACGGGATTTTTGATGTATCAGAACAGCTAAGAGAGCGGAAAATAAAAACACTTACCGAAAACGCCTTCGAATTGTTTGAAGCTGGTCAGACCAGCCTTGACGAGATTTATCCATTATTATTTAATTTTTAACATTTTGAAATCGACAAAATTTCTGTTCGTATTAATTGCGGGACTTTTTATGTCTTTATGCGTTATTGCTCAGGATCTGAATGAGCAGCGCTTTGAGCAGATGGAAAAGCAGATGAAGAATCTGGCCGGATCAAATCCCGGACTGAATGAAAAAGTGGATTTTTCAGTTTCCGGGGCAACTATACAAGAGTTTTTGAGAGGAATTGCTGAGTCAAATGAGTTGAATATCAGTGTTGACCCAAGTCTTAATTTCAGGATTTATAATAATTTTACCAATGAGAAGGTAATGAATATTCTTTTGTTCCTGGCAAGAGAGCATAATCTTGATATCAGGTTTATTGGAAGTATTATGTCTTTTCATCCCTATACTCCGGCTCCTGAACCTAAGCCGGAAATCAGGGAAAAGGAAATCCGTATGAAGTATAACGGATACGGTAATCTGCTTACTCTTGACCTTACAAGGGATACCCTCAGTAAAGTGGTTAAAAAAATCACACAGGAAGCCAAAAAGAATGTAATCCTGGCGAATGGTCTGGCAGACCGGACAATCAGTGTATACATTCAGGATGCTCCCTTTGATGATGCTATCGAGAAGATGGCTTATGCCAATAATCTGAAGGTGCGCAAGACAACAGACGGATTTTATGTAATTGTATCTCCGGAAGAAGGAGAAGAGCTGTTGTTTGAAGAAACTAAAACCAAAAGTCCGTTTAATAATCCGTTTTCCGGAATGGATAAAAACAGAACGAAGAAGCCGGCGACTTCTTCGGCAACCGGAGCAGCTAATAGCGGCGGGGAGATATTTGTTGATGTCCAGGCAGACAGCCTTGGTAATCCGATTTTGTCCGTTGAAGTAATTAATGCTCCGATTACGGAAACAATTAAGTCTGTAAGTGCTGCTGCCGGTATAAGTTACTTTCTGTTTTCCGAAGTAAAAGGTAATACAACTCTTAGAGTCCTTAATGTACGCTTTGATGAGTTTCTGAAAAAGCTTTTGCAGGGAACGGACTTTACGTATAAGAAAAACAATAATCTGTATCTTATAGGAGATCGGAAGCTGGAGGGTTTGAGATCAAATAAAGTGCTGCAGTTAAAATACAGAAGGGTCAAAGATATAATGGAAATGATTCCTGCCGAAATCAAAAAAGGGGTAGAGGTAAAGGAGTTTATCGAACTGAACAGTATTCTTCTTTCAGGAGCTCATCCCCAGATTGAGGAGATTGAAGCATTTGTGGCGGCACTTGACCGTGTTGTGCCAATGGTGCTCATTGATGTTATTATTATGGACATCAGAAAATCAAGATCGGTTGTGACGGGACTTAAAGCTGGTTTATCTGATTCAGTCCGTACGAATGCTACGCTTTTTCCGGGGGTAGATTTCAACTTTAGCAGCCGTTCGGTCAATAGTTTTCTGTCCTGGCTGGGAACTAATAATGCGGTTAATCTCGGCCGGGTAAAATCCGATTTTTATGTTAGTCTAAAAGCGCTGGAAGATAACAGTAATGTTGAAGTACGCTCTACTCCCAAGCTGTCCACGCTGAACGGGCATAAAGCAACACTTTCTATTGGTAGTACGCGCTATTATAGTATAACTACGCAGAATGTTATCGGAACGCTCACTCCTCAGACTGTTTTGACCAGGCAGTTTCAGCAGGTAGAGGCTAATCTGGGTATCACCATTTTGCCTATGGTGAGTGGTGATGATCAGGTTACTCTGGAAATTGATGTCAACAACTCGGACTTCTTGGATACTCCGGATGATGCACCGCCACCCAAGGCAACGAGTCAGTTTAATTCGCTGATCAGGGTGCGCAATGAAGAAATGATTGTACTTGGAGGACTGGAGCGCTATCAGAAAAGTGAATCGGGGTCGGGTTTACCCCTTTTGTCAAGAATACCGGTACTGAAATGGATTTTCAGCTCCAGAAATAAATCAAAAAGCAAAACAATAACAGTAGTTTTTATTAAACCTTCTATTATTCACTAAAATGATATGCTGGAAAGGCTGAAAGATAGTATTGTCCGATCGGGTAAAGTGGCGGGTATAGAGCTGGTTATTGAAAGCGATGGCCAGGCTGTGTACCACCTTGTGGTGCTTGAGCGTCGTAAATCAATAATATCGACAGTCATAAAGAAGACGGGTTTAACAGACCTCGCTCTGGTTAAAGAATGTGTACCGGAACAGGTTCCGGTTGTACTTTCGGTAACAGGTCGGGGAGTACTATTTAAGCAGGTGGCTACTGGCATCGGAAAAAAAGAATTGGTAGAGCAGGCGCTTCCTAATGCTCAGCCAGAGGATTTTTATATTTCTGTACTGGAAGGTCAGGCAGGATTTGTATTTCTGGCCCGGAAAGACCGGATTACTCCATTTCTTGATGAGATGAATAAAGCGGGGCTGTCTGTTGTCAATCTGTTTCTGGGAATTGCAGGATTGTCCTCTGTTGTGCCTTTTATTTCATCGCAAGAATCTGAACTGGTGACGGGTGGGTATCGAATCATGATTGCTAACGAACGAATGACTACTGTGCAGCTTGCCGGTGGCGCTACTTCGGAAGAAAAAAGCTGCAGGGTCGGGGGAGAAGAAGTACAAACGGTACTGCTCCCGGCATTTGGTGCAGCTTTTGGATGGCTGGCATTTCATACTGCACCGGAGGATAAAGAAATAGTTGAAAAATACCAGTTGTGGAGAGAAAAACGGGTATTTCGGCGTCTTGGAGCCGGTGCTCTTGTATTTTTTGCTTCTCTGTTGTTTCTAAATCTGTCTATATTCTTTTATCTGTCCGGTGAAAATGCCGAATTGGGGGCCAGAAACAGCAGCGTGCTCGAAGGAATCCGGACGGTGGAAAAGCTGGAAGCGGAATTTCAGCAAAAAGAGCGCTTTCTCAAGGAAGCGGGTTGGATCAACGCCTCAAAAACCAGCTTCTATGCTGATCAGATTGCTGCTTCGGTGCCGGCTACCGTATTGCTTAAACGGCTCTCTATTAATCCGGAAGATGTTTCGGAAAGCCGTAAGGAAAAACGGCTGATTTTTGAAGCCGGGAGCATATTGCTTGAAGGAACCTGTAAGGATCCTGTTGTTCTTAATCCCTGGCTTGGTGAGCTTAAAAGCATGGATTGGGTGACCAAAGTCGTGAGTAGAAAATATCAGTATGATCATAAAAATAAAACTGGTGTATTTGAGTTGGAAATCAGTTTTTTGCATTGAGATAAGCCATATTATTGAATGAGCGAGGTTTTGAAATATAAAAAATGGAATCAGTGGATTGTTCTTGGAATTCCCTTGCTTTTGCTTGTTCTTGTTTTTGGAGTGTTTTCACGAACCTGGGAGATGTACGAAGAGAATCGTACCATCAGGAGCAAGATAGAGAAAGGGGAAGGTGCTCCGGAACAGATAGGTCTGTTAAATAATCGGCTGCACCATATTAAGGCGCGGTTTAACGCATATTCGTTGGATTCTTTGAAAAACAGGGAATATCTGTTGCTGGTTGTTTCAAGCTTTTGCAAGAAAAATAACCTGATCTTAAAGGAATTTCCGGTCATAGGAGTAGAAGAGCACCGCAATATCGGCTTGATGACCAATACAATCGTGGCAGAAGGAGATTTTAAAAATTTACTGAAACTGTTATATGAGCTGGAGCAGAAAGTGGGAGTGGGCAGACCATCTTCTGTTTGTTTCGAGAAGAACTACGACTTCAAGCGTAAGAAAGATGTGCTCCAGATGACTATTTATCTTCAAACTATATCCCTGAAAAATGAGAATTAACTACTGGCTTTCTTTTATCGGTATTGCAGCTATGATACTTTTTGTTTCATGCAATGATGTTTTTGAAGAAGATATTGAAGGAGATACCATCCAGCTGATTGCACCTTCCGACCAGTTATCCTATGAAGATTTTTTACAGAACTTCTGGTGGAAAAAGGTAGAGGGCGCTACTTCCTATCATTTCCAGCTGGTAGAGGGTACTTTTGATCAACCCGTACAAATACTGGCTGATTCGAATGTACGGACTGAAAAGTTTCAGTTTTCTCTTTCTCCGGGCTCCTTTCAGTGGAGGGTTAAAGCATTTAATAATGGTTATGAAACCAAATATACCGTCCGGAATCTGACGATCAATGATGCACCGATCGACCAGCAGGTAGTTAATATTAAATCGCCGCTGGACGGGCAGACTTTTTACAGTAAGACGGTTTCTTTTGCATGGGACAATTTGCATGGAGCTAACAGGTATTTGCTGGAGGCGGACACCATAACCGGCAATTTTTCCAGTAGCCGTTACAGAGATACTATCGATGCTGCTTCCGGTAATGAACAGGTTATACTTCGCAATATTCCTGTAGTGTCCGGAAGCTTTCAATGGAGAATAGCCGGCATCAGCCAGGATCAGAGTAAATCGAAGTTTTCCAACGTAGGGCAGTTTGTGATCAGCACGGCTGCTCCCGTACTTATTGTACCTGCTGCTACTACCTCTCCGGTTGAGCTAGGCTGGAGAGCTGTGAAGGGAATTGATGATTATCTGCTTATAGTGAGAGATAGCACACAGAGAACTATTCAGGAGGAATCACTCAATGGTGTACAGAAGTTTTCATTTGTTGTGCCGTCCGGTTTGAGAAAGTTTTCATGGGCTGTGCAGGGAAAGGATAAAGCAGGTACTTTATCTCCAATAGCTGAATTTCAAAATGTTGAACTGAAGTAAATGAAAGATAAACGGGCCACAATAATTCTTCTGGCAGCCGTGGGGCTGGTGTGGGGCTTTGCTCTTTATCAGATTATATCCGGTTTTATGGGAGGGGAGGAACCGGTTTATAAGAAAAAAGCATCAGTGCATGTACATGACCTGGTGGTAGAAAATGATAGCTTTAATCTCCGGTTGAATTACAGGGATCCGTTTCTGGGTAAATTACCCTCAGTGGCTGCAAGTGGTACGGGAGGAATTGTACCGGTCAGAGCTTCGGTTTCGGTGAAACGCCCGCCCGAAAAGAAGCCGGAGCCAGCTTTGATTCCGGTACTTAAGGCAGATGTGAGCTTTGTTAATTATATCGGTCTGATTAAGAATCAGAAAACAGGCAAGGAAGTTTCATTGGTTTCCATCTATGGCAGAGATTATTTTATGCTGGAAGGTCAGACAGAAAAGGACGTAACTCTGCTGAAAAACATGATTGATTCAATACAGATACAATACAGGGAAGATAAATTTTTTATAAAAAAATAATAGCATGGCAATTTTCAGGATGCTTCTAATACAATATGGTGTTTTGTGCGCTTTGGCAGGATATGCTCAGAAAGAGATCGAAATACCGGTTAGCCATCGGGTGGTGATGAATTTTCAGGAGTATATTGTATATGCTGATATCCTGGCATCGGAGCGTAAGTTTAAGCCCAAATCAGGGAAATATTATTTCTGGTACAATGCCAATGATATCAAACGCACGCGGGGCGGGTATGATGGCAAGCTGCTGCATGGCTCATACACTGAGTTTTTTCCGGATAAAAATCTGAGGCAAAAAGGCATGTTCCGATATGGTCTGAAAAAAGGTGTATGGAAAACCTGGTACCATTCAGGTGAGCTGGAATCTGTTATGAGGTGGAAAAAGGGGGAGAAGAAAGGCTGGTTTAAATATTACGATGAGACAGGAAAGCTTGTGAAGCAGGGAAAGCACAAAGACGACCTGATGCATGGTAAAATAGATACTTTTTTGTCAGATGGCAGCAGGGAAAGGCTGATTTATGTCAATGGTTTGAGGAAGGAAGAAAAATCAGCTAAGCCGGGAAAAAAGAAGTCGCCGGATGCTGATGGCAACGAAAAAGATAAGACAGCCGGAGATAAAACAAAAAATAAGAAGACAGGAAATAAGAAAAAAGCGACTGTCGAAACGGAAGTTAAACCGGATGAAAAACTAAAAGAAAAGACAGAAGTCCCGGCCGGAGAAAAATCTCAGAAAGTATCGAAAGAGAAACCGCAGAAACCTGATACATCCGAAAAGAAGCCTGAGGGAAAAAAGAAAAAGGCAACTGATCGTGACCAACCTAAATCAGATCAGAAAACGATTCCGCAGGGAGACTGAAACATCTGCCTGCTGATCGGTAATACAGATTGTCAAGAGCTATGCTGCGTGCGTCAACATTGTATATTGTTATTGTTATTTCGCTGATACTGTCTGTATTCTGCAGTGCGCTTATTGCTTCGGCTTACTACTACCGTCTTGCTCTTATAGACAGAAATCTGGAAGAGCGACTGGCGGCTAACTTGTATTCGGCGGCCAACCTGGTTTTAATGACTAACAGGGGTGGTGAGAATGAATTTATTGATCTGTACGGTCAGGGGACTGACTCGATTGTTTCTTCTGCTTCGCGGTGGGGATTATACAAGAAATTTTCTGTACAATCATTTTCCGGAAGAAAAAGACTGCGTAAATCATTTCTGGCTGGCTATCCTCTGAAGGACAAGTTTGCTTCTGCTCTTTACATTGCCGATCTTAACCGGCCAATTTCCGTATGTGGAAGCACGCATCTGAAAGGGGAATGCTACCTGCCCAAAGCCGGGGTCCAGAGGGCTTATATTGCCGGCAAATCTTTTTTGGGGGATAAACTGGTGGACGGACAGATTCTGCAAAGTACTCCCTATCTTCCCGAACTTCACGGAAAGGAGCAGCTGGGCGAGTTATTTTCGCAGCAGCCTGCCTACAAAATCATGGATTTTTCTGATCTTGATCTCGATCAGCCTCTGATAAATTCATATAATGATTCTGCAATTTTCATCCAGTCTGCTTTTCCGATACGCTTGTCTTCTGATATCAGTGGACATGTTATCGTATATTCTGAAGCAGAAATTCATATTTCTGCTTCAGCCCGTTTAAAGGATATTATTGTTGTGGCTCCCTATATTGCAATCGCTGATCAGTTTGAAGGTAGCATTCAGGTATTCGCGTCTGACTCGATACGTCTGGGTAAAGGAGCGCATTTGCAGTATCCTTCGGCAATAGTATTGAGGCAAAGAGAGAGTCCGCTTGGTAATTCTGCCGTTTTGCTGGAGCAGGATTCCGAATGTTCGGGGCTGGTAATGGCAGTGCGGCAGAAAGAGACGCAATATGAATGTACTATAAAACTCAAGCCCGGATCCAGAGTGCATGGTCAGGTATATTCGGATGGATACGCGGATATTGAGGGAACAATAGCAGGAAACCTGACTACGCAAAAGATAATTTTTAAGAATCCGAACAGTACCTATGTTAATCACTTTATGGATGCTAGAATCGATTATTCTCTTTTATCACCCTATTTTGCCGGTTCTGCCATGGGCGCAGACTCTTCCGGGGGAGGATTAAGGATCATAAAATGGCTGGAGTAAAACATCGGATATCAGCGAAGGCTTCCACGCTGGTGGAAACCATGGTGGCTTTGACTATTCTCAGTGTTGTTATGGGAACTGCCATGGTTGTTTTTATCCGGGTATCATCCAGCAGTCTGTCGTTTGACAGAATCAGGGCAGGCTTTCTGGTAAGGAATGCTATGGAGGACGTGCGGCAAAATAAGCTGTATATTGACGGGGAAGAAGAGATCGGCCAGATAAGGCTGATACGTACTGTATCTGCCTACGCCGGAGATGGGCGTCTCCTGAAAGTCGAGATTACTGCTGTGGGACCGGACGAGCGGGTTCTGGGTATAACATATTCGCTTTTTTCTCAGGATGAATAGATTGATGCATATACGTTTAAAAGCCCTGACAGTGATGGAGCTGACAGTAGCAATGCTGATCAGTGCGGTAGTTGTCAGTATTGCCTACAACAGTATGGATATTTTTAACCGTCTGTATCATCGTTATCTGAGGACCAATGATGCAAATTATCAGTTTGTTCTTTTTGACCGGATATTTAAGCGGGATCTGGACAAAGCGGAGGTCGTATTTTCTGCAATATCCGGTATTACCTTGCAGAACTTTGATGAAAAGCGTATCCGGTACGAGTGGCAGGAAGATATGGTGCTGCGATACAGAGCGGGTGTCGAGGCTGATACATTTTACATTCATTCCCGGTTGCAGTCGCTGACTTTCGGTAGTACAGACTGCCTGAACAGACCAGAGGTAGTGGTGGATCGGATCGGGATTGATATGATGAAGGAGAAGGAAATGATCAATGCGGTTTATCAAAAGCCCTATGGCGCCAATATATATATCAATTATAAGGATAAAATTGATCCGTAAACAAGCTCATGGCAGGAATCGATATTTCAAATAAAGCGTCCGGAAAAAGTACAGCATCCGGAAAATCTTTGTCCGATATTCTTAATGCGGATATCAAGCTTTTTGGTCCGGCATATCCCGACAAAAAGAAGGAGTCTTTTTATATGGAACTTTCAATTTTGCTGTCTGCCGGTATTGATATAAAGAATGCGCTTGAGCTGATTGCCGAAGATCAGGTGAAACAGAAGGATAAAGAGCTTATTATTTCTATTAAAGAAGAAGTCGTCAAAGGGAGATCTTTGTCGGAAACTCTTAAAAATACCGGTCTTTTTTCGGATTATGAGGTTTTTAGTATACAGATCGGGGAGGAGACTGGCAGAGTAGCGATTATAATGGAAGAGCTGTCGGCTTTTTTCAAGAATAAAATAAAACAAAAGCGTCAGGCTGTGAGCGCGCTTACGTATCCGCTGATTGTGCTTTGTACCTCTGTTGCAGTACTGGCATTTATGCTCAATGTGATTGTGCCCATGTTCAGTGACGTGTTTTTGAGATTTGGGGGACAATTGCCTTTTATCACGGAGCTTGTTATTGATGCGTCCAATCTGGCAGGAAAGCTTTTCTGGCCTTTTGTACTGGTTGGTATGGTACTCGGTATCTGGATATATTCTATCCGGAAGAATGAGGGATTTAGAAAATTTACCAGTGAGCTGCTTTTACGCATACCAGTTCTTGGTGAGCTGATCCGGAAGATCTATCTGGCGCGTTTCTGTCATACCATGCAGCTGCTCATAAGCTCCAAAATTCCTCTTCTCAGAGCTTTGGGCTTAGTCAGACGGATGATCGGCTACTATCCTATTGAAAACTCTATTGAATCCATTGAGCAGCAAATATTGAGGGGAGAGTCATTGCACAAAGCTTTATCCGCTTTTCCGATATATCCGCGTCGTCTGGTATCATTTATAAAAGTGGGGGAAGAGGTTAACCGTCTGGATGAGTTTTTTGAAAAAATAAACCTTCAGTATTCGGAGGAAGTGGATCATCAGTCCAAGGTTCTGGCTACGGTTATAGAACCGATTATGATGATTTTCCTGGGGCTGATTGTTGGAGTTATTCTGATTGCGATGTATCTGCCGATGTTTAAGATGAGTACCATCTTTTAAAAAAGAAAGAGAGCAACCAACAGGTGAAAAATGAAACGAAAAGCCCGGATCTGTTCCGGGCTTTTGAGTTATCGAATCAGCATATGCTTCATCGTGGGTAATGTTTTGAGTGATAATCCGGCTCCGTTAATAACAGAAGTCAGATTGCTTTCAGTAGTCAGAACTTTCAGTCTGGTCCTCTTCTCTATACGCTTATCCAGGCCTCTGAGGCCACTTCCGCCACCAGTCAGACATATGCCCCTTTCGTAAATATCACTGGCTAGTTCCGGCGGACAGTTTTCCAGAGTTTTTACCACTGCGTCTTCGATCATAGAAACAGATTTATCCAGCGCTTCTGCCACCTCACCATAGCTTATTCTGATTGATTTAGGCAGGCCTGTGAGCATGTCTCTTCCTATCACTTCCATATCGGAAGGCGGGTTTTCCAGGTCTGTAGAAGCTGCGCCTACTTCGATTTTTATGCGTTCTGCCGTACGTTCACCAATCGTAAGATTATGTTCCCTGCGCATAAAGTGTACCAGCTCGTTATTGAGTGCGTCACCGGCCATTTTCAAAGACTGATTACATACTACTCCGCCAAGTGAGATAACCGCTATTTCTGTAGTGCCTCCACCAATATCAATCACCATCGATCCCTCAGCTTCTTTGACATTAAGACCAAGTCCCAGGGCAGCTGCAATAGGCTCGTGAATCATAAAAAGTTCTTTGGCGCCGGCATGTTCGGCAGAGTCACGCACGGCTCTTTTTTCTACTTCTGTCGAACTGAATGGTATACAAATGACCATCTTCTCGATGCTTTTCATCAGGAAGTTTTTACCCTGATTGACCGTTTTGATCATACCTCTGAGCATCTGCTCGCATGCGTGAAAGTTGGAAATAACACCATCTTTCAGCGGGCGTATTGTTTTGATTGACTCATGTGTTTTTTCGTGCATGAGCAGTGCTTTTTTTCCGAATGCAACCAGATCGCCGGTGAGACTGTTGACGGCAATGATTGAAGGTTCATTGAGAATGATTGTGTCGTTTTGGATAATAAGTGTATTGGCAGTGCCAAGATCAATGGCCAGACCGTTGTTGCCGAAGTTGAAAAGTCCCATTAAATTAAGTCCTTGTTTAGCTGTTGAAGTAGTCTTTAACTTAGCCTGTAACAGTAAACATTTGACAAATGGTTCAAAAAATATATCAGGAATAATGAGAAAGCACATGCTCCATGTTGCGGAAGCATTCAGGCAGAATGTCAAATAATCCTTCCAGGGTCAGATCCATCAGATTTATTGTTACGGCGTTCTGCTCAAAATAGGCGATAAACCAGCCGGCCTGGAACGGAAACGAAAGCTGTCCGATCGGTAGCGTTGTTGCGCCTGCTATATTATTCTGCTCATAAAATTCAAGAAAATCCGTATATGCTTTAGGATATGTATTTCTGATCAGAAAATGCTCAAAAAAGTCTTGATTTATCATGATGCTTCTGTCTTGAATTGGTGATTGCTCCGGAACTGCGAAAAATAGCTAAGCTTTCTCATAAATTCAAGCAGGTATCGGAAATAAGTGTCCTAGCCCCCTAATGAACTGGACTAAATTTGGGAAATAATTTAGTAGAGTTAAATTAGTAAATCAATGGGAAAAACAAGAAGACATTTTAGTGTAGAACAGAAGATGCAGATCCTTCGGGAAGC
>JAEVZS010000015.1 GCA_023392125.1 Bacteroidota bacterium | reverse complement strand
GATGTACTTCCAATGTCATTAATTGGGAGATCAACATAAGACCGGTGTTGATTCCGGATTTCTCTGTAAGCAATGCCTGTCTGGGAAGCCCGATTACCGTGACTAATACTTCCACAGGAAATCCGACAAGCTTCTTATGGAACTTTGCTCCCGATGCGGATATCCCGGCTGCCACCACAGAAGGGCCACATAACATCCTGTTTGCTACGGCAGGGACAAAAACCATATCCCTGACCATCAGCAATGCGCATTGTGGTCCCGTAACAATGACCTCTGTTGTGGAAATATCATCAGGAAATATAGTCACTGTCACTGCCGACAATAATACGGTTTGCGAAGGTGAATCTGTAACATTGACATCCGCCGGAGCTGATAATTATATCTGGTATACCAGCCCGGACATGACAGAAATCGGCACCGGCTCAGAATTAATTACCAATCCGGATGCGGCAACCACCTATGCGGTTGTTGGCAGCAGCAACGGGTGTACTGACACTACAACTATTGCTATCGCTGTACTTCCCAGGCCATCCGTAGAGCCCATAGCTCCGGTTACTGTTTGTTATGGAGAGTCTGCTACCTTAACAGTTACCATGACTCCCGGCAGTGTAGCTGCACCTTCCAATGGATTTTCATTCGATGGTGGCAATAGCTGGAATACTCTGCCGACCCATACAGTGTCAAATATTACCCAGTCCACCGTCCTGTCTGTACTGGTCAGAGATATTAACGGATGCATATCCGACACTATTCAGGCGGAAATACTACTGAAAACACTGACTGCAACAATAACAGTGGATCAGAATGTGCTATGTTATGACAGCGATGAGGGAATTGTTTCTGTAAGCAATCCGGGCGGCGGTGCAGCTCCCTATATGTATTCCATTAACGGCGGCTCCTATTCCTTTAACCCGACATTCAGCAATCTGATTGCCGGAACGCACACGATTGAGCTGCGTGATGCACTGATGTGCAGAACCAGTTTTCAGGTCACAGTGGGTCAGCCCGATTCGCTGGCACTGGCAATTGATTCAAGTCATTCCGTATTATGCTACGGACAGGACAATGGATATGTAATGCTGGAAGCCAGTGGAGGGGTTGCACCATATTCGTACAGCATTATCGGTAATATACCGCAGGCTTCGCCTGAATTTTCAAACCTCAGTCCCGGCAACTATCTCTTTCAGGTAGTAGATGCCAATGATTGTTATCATATTATCAGTACTGTAATCACTGAACCTGATACGCTTATTTCAGCGCTTAATCAGGTTACTCAGGTTTCCTGCTTCGGCGGCTCAGATGGCAGCATTTCGGCCATAGCTATAGGCGGAGTATCTCCCTATTCTTATTCCACAGATGGTATAGATTATATCAGTGAAAGCACATTGAGCGGAGTGCCTGCAGGCAATCATACCGTCTATGTCCGTGATCAGAACGGCTGTATCAGTACATTTGAAGCATCCGTTTCCTCTCCGGAGGCGTTGCAATATACTATTGAAGTTCTTGATACACCAAGCTGTTTTGTCCCGACAGGCTCTTTCCGCATTAGCAGCGTCAGTGGAGGCACGCCTTCGTATCTTTTCTCTATAGATGGCGGCCCTCAAATCACTCTTGCCTATTTTCCTGATATTGCAATGGGCAGTCATACCATCGAGATCGAAGATGCCAATGGCTGTATCACCGAAATCGATTATTTTCTGGCCGGTTCCGATGAGCTTGCGCAGGCAGACACCGCTACCTCTCCGGCTACCTGCTTCGGCGACTCCGACGGTACTGCCCGATTGCTGAATGTGCGCGGTGGAGCCGGCCCATATGAGTTCAGTATAAATAATCCGGTCAGCTATCAGTCCTCTCCGGTCTTCGAAGATCTTGCTGCCGGCCTGTATACGATTTATATAAGAACAGCTGAAGCATGTGTCAGCCAGTATACTGTCGAAGTACAGCAACCTGATCCGATTCTGTCTTCCATCGCAAACTGGAGTGATTCCATTTGTTATGGCTCACAATCCGGTTATATCACTTTGACAACCACCGGCGGTACTCCTGCTTATGAGTATCAGATCGACGGAATGCCGTCCGGCTCTTCCGGCTACTTTGATAATCTTGAGTCCGGCATGCATGTAATCGAGGTTCGTGACAGCCGGGGCTGTACCGGAAGCAATGTCGCATTTACCATCAGCGAAAGAGACGCAATTGCTGCAGATATTATCGAATTGCTTCCTGATACCTGTAACAGGAGCATTGGTGTTGCCCTGGTCAACGATATTTCCGGCGGAAAAGCTCCGTACCGTTTCAGCTCAGACGGTGGCAACACATTTCAGGATGACTATACGCTTACGAATCTGAGCGCCGGCATTATGAATATTATTGTGCAGGACCACGCGGGATGTCAGGCGCTTGTTCCTCTCAAAATCCGACAGGTTGGTGGTATTGATCTTGATGAGCTGGTAATTAATGTAAAGCACATTGAGTGTAACGGAGTAAATATCGGTGAAATCGCTCTGAGCAACATCGTTGGAGAGCATGGTCCGTACAGCTTTGCAATCAATAACGAACCACCCAGAAATAATCCGATTTTCACCAGACTGCGCGCAGGAAACCATACAATAACGATTACAGGACAAAACGGCTGCTCCATGTATTTGCGTGATATAGTCATCACTCAGCCTATGGAGATACTATATGAAGTAAATACCCTGGATGAGACCTGCCAGAACGAAGACGGCGAAATCCGGCTGTTCGGGATCAAAGGCGGAGTAGGTCCGTACAGATACAGCATAAACTCCAGGCCTCCGGTACCTGTTGATGTTACAGGTGACACTATCACCAATCTGACCAGTGGAGAATATTTTATTGTTGTAACCGACTCCAAGCAATGTACCAGCGGGAAAAACATAATCGTACATAATGAGACTAAGCTCAAGGTATATGTTTCTGTACAATTAAATCTATGTGGGATCGATTCCTCCGGCATAATCCGGGTAGACTCTGTTACAGGCGGCCGGCCTTCTTATCAGTACAGCCTCAACAACGGGCTGGTATTTCAGTCAAATCCTGTTTTTGACAGTCTGACTTCCGGCCATTACTTCCTGACTGTACAGGATCAGCTTTGTACATATAAAGTAAAAAGCTATTTCCTGTTCAATGAAGCAACTACAGCATATGATTCTATTCCGTATGATACCATCACGCTTAATGCTCCCCTGCCTCTCCATGCAGAAGCAAGCGCACACGATGGTAATAGTTCCGGCACAATTGTACTAAACAATATAGGCGGAGGTACCAGTCCTTATTATACAAGCATTGACAGCACAGAATGGGACATGGTCGATGGCAATTCTGCAACTATTGAGAACTTACTAACCGGGCAGTACACCGTCTATCTGAAAGACCTGAATGATTGTATACTTGAGTTTCCCGGCCTCAGCCTTAATACAAAGTTTGCGATACCCAATCTGTTTACTCCGAACAATGACGGATCAAATGAAACATTCTTTATTACCGGGCTTCCCTATAAATCAAAGCTGTTAGTCGTAAATCGCTGGGGAAGTGTCGTCTATCGTTCTGAAAACTATGACAACTCCTGGGATGGCTCAAACGAAGAAGATGGCGTTTATTACTATGAGCTTCAGCTAAGAACGGGTAAAACCTATAAAGGCTGGGTTGAAATTGTACGATAAAAAACAGAAAGGGGAACTTAAGATTCCCCTTCTTTATTAAAGCCTGGTCAGAAATTGCAATGTATCTACATTATCTGCATAGTCCCAGAGCTCCGGTTCCTGTGCTTTACCAAAGGGTATGGAATCGCTCCACCAGCCAGTCGAAGAAGTGACAATCTGTATTTTTTCTTTCTGCAGTTCCAGCTTATTTTTCAGAGCTTCTTCCGAATGATAATACTCGTAATAAAGCACGGATATCGGAGAAGCCAGCGCCTCATCTTCTTTCAGCAGCAAAAAACCATTATCAAAGCAGGAAATGCTTTTCAGCAAATATATGGCCCGGGTATACTCATAGTTATTCGCATACTTGTTATGATCCACTACATAGGCAAATGCTTCAAGCGAACTATATATATCAGAGGGGGTATAGCCATCCGGAATATATATTTTTGAAACATTCCGGCAGCCAAGCCCGAAATAGGCAAATATATCTTCCCCGAGCCGTGCAATATCCTGCTTTTCCTCGAAGCCGTTCAGCACCGCCACTGAGGTTCTGTTTTTCCGGATAATATTAGGCTTATGGGAAAAGTAATAATCAAAATACCTGGAGCTGTTATCAGAACCGGTCGCGATGAAGGCGTCTGCCCCTGTCAGCTTCTGCATAAAGTGAATCTGCTTTGAAAAGCGACCATCTATCTGAATCAGAATATCCAGTACTTTAGGAATTAAAACAGCATCCTGCGTGCTGAGTTTTATTTCTGCACTATGCCCGGAAACAAGCACGCAGATAATATCATGGATTCCCACCATGGGAATATTGCCGGCAAGCACCAGCCCTACCCGTCTGCTTTCTCTCTCCTTCCAGTCATACCGGCTGATCCACTGCCGCAGCTTGTCCGGATTTAACATGGCAGCGATATTCTTTACAGACTCCCGGACCGAATTAACTGTAAACCATTTATTAACCGCATTTGCTTCAATTGCCCATTGCTGCGCCGTAAGGTCATCCAGCTGAGCAAGCCTGACACCCAGTTCGGCAAAGGCATTTACGCGTTCTCTTAATTCCATATAAGAGACAAAATAAAGCAAAAATCACTAATTAAAGTTTGTTACGAATCATTTTGTCCCTAATTTTGTTCCTTCAATTAAACTGAAAAAGGCAATACTATGGCTATAATGATTACGGACGAGTGTATCAATTGCGGAGCCTGCGAGCCGGAATGCCCTAATACAGCTATCTATGAGGGTGGAGCTCAATGGAACTACGCAGCTGGTACTCAGTTATCAGAAATTGAGCTGGAAGATGGATCTACCATGGATGCAGGAACATTTATGGAGCCGCTTTCCGAAGAGTTTTACTATATTGTATCCAGCAAATGTACAGAATGTGCCGGATTCCACGAGGAGCCGCAATGTGCTGCTGTATGCCCTGTTGACTGTTGCGTTGATGACCCGGATATGAGAGAAAGTGAGGATGAGCTGCTGGCTAAAAAAGCCTGGATGCACGGGGAATAGTTTATAAAAAATCATTTTACCAAAAAAGGCGGCAACTTATTCCGCCTTTTTTTTATTTTTACGGACGATCTTTTTTATCAAATAAAAAAATAATGAAAACAGTAGACACCTATAATTTTTCCGGAAAAAAAGCGCTTATACGAGTCGACTTCAATGTGCCACTGAATGAAAAGTTTGAGATAACGGATGATACCAGACTAAAAGCTGTAATTCCTACTGTTAACAAAATATTAAAGGACGGGGGATCTGCCATTCTCATGTCACATCTTGGACGCCCGAAGGATGGACCTTCCGAAAAATATTCGCTGAAGCACCTGATCAAGTATCTTGAAAATACGTTTAAGACCACTATACACTTTGCACCCGACTGTATCGGTGATGAAGCTAAAAAACTGGCTGCATCTCTGAAACCGGGAGAAATTCTTCTGCTTGAAAATCTTCGCTTTTATAAAGAAGAAGAAAAAGGCGATAAAGACTTTGCGCAAAAGCTGGCTCAATACGGAGATGTATATGTCAATGACGCTTTTGGAACTGCGCACAGAGCGCATGCATCTACAGCTATCATCGCACAGTTTTTTACCGACAAAGTCTGTGGCTATGTCATGCAGGCAGAGCTTGACAATGCTGAAAAAGTGCTTGGCAATGCGCAAAAGCCCTATACGGCGATTATGGGCGGGGCCAAAATATCTGACAAAATTCTTATCATTGAGCGTCTGCTTGATAAAGTTGACAACCTTATTATCGGCGGCGGTATGTCCTATACCTTTACCAAAGCATTGGGAGGAAATATCGGTACATCTATCGTTGAGCTCGATAAAGTTGACCTTGCAAAAGAATTAATTCAAAAAGCAAAGGATAAAGGAGTAAATCTTATCCTTCCGGAAGATACTGTTATTGCAGACAAGTTTGACAACAATGCCAATATAGAAGTATCAGACAGCAAAAGCATTAAGGACGACTGGATGGGACTTGATATCGGACCAAAAACAGCGGAAAAGTTTTCAGAAATCGTCGCAAACTCAAAAACCGTCCTTTGGAATGGTCCGATGGGCGTATTTGAAATGACAAGCTTTGAAAAAGGTACTGTAGCTGTAGCAAAAGCTGTCGTAAAAGCTACGCAAAACGGAGCATTTTCTTTAATCGGAGGCGGAGATTCCGCATCTGCGATTAACAATCTCGGTTTTGGCAATGAAGTTTCCTATGTATCAACCGGTGGCGGAGCCCTTCTTGAATACATGGAAGGTAAAACACTACCGGGTGTTGCTGCTCTGCAATAAAAAACAGAAACAAATTCAAAGATTCTTCGTTTAAAGAAGAGTCTTTGAATAATACAAGTCAATCATTTATTAATGAAAAATTAACAATTAAATAAAGGTTTTGTTGTTTTTTTATTGTAACTTTGACATTAAGAATGCGTAATTGAAACGATAAATCAAGTGCTATTACCTAAACGTTATTGATCATGAAACTTAGACTATTCTTATTTGCTTTGGTTATTATTGGATTTTCATCCTGCCGTCATTATACTTGTCCTACTTATATGAAGAAGGATGTAAAAGAAGTTAAAACTGAATCTGAAAGAGTTTAAATCATAAAAGCAAAAAGCACTGAATTCTCATTCAGTGCTTTTTGCTTTACCGCCTTTATCCGGTTAATTTTTAAATTTTCCTTTCAGCATTGCCAGCTTGCTTTGCAAGTCGCCTTCCACTTCTTTCTCATTTCTTTTGGCGGTCTTACTGTCTGATGAAGAAGCCTTCCCCTTTTCTTTAGGACTGCTCGTTGCAGCATCATCACGCATAGAAAGACTAATCCGTTTTCTCGGTATATCTACTTCCAATACGGTAACCTGAACCGGCTGATGTACTTTCACTACCTCTGCAGGATCGGCAACAAATTTGTTAGCCAGATGGCTTATATGAACAAGACCGTCCTGATGCACTCCGATATCTACAAATACTCCAAACTTTGTTATATTCGTTACGATTCCCGGCAATTTCATCCCCAGACGCAAATCATCCATTTTCTCAACTCCTTCGGCAAACTGGAAAATTTCAAATTTTTCCCTTGGATCCCGGCCAGGCTTATCAAGCTCAGAGAGAATATCCAGCAGAGTAGGCATCCCTACCGTATCGGTTACATAATTTTTTATACTGATTTTCTGACGTAGCTCTTTTTTCTCCAGCAAGGCTTTTACATCCACATTCAGATCTTCGGCCATCCTTTCCACTATGTTATAGGTTTCCGGGTGCACTGCGCTCGCATCCAGCGGATGCACTGATTCCCGGATGCGGAGAAAACCAGCGGCCTGCTCATATGCCTTATCGCCCATTCTTGGCACCTTTTTCAACGCTTCCCTTGATTTAAACGGACCGTTCTGATTACGATAGTCAATTATATTCTGAGCCAGTGTCGGCCCGAGCCCTGAAATATAGGTTAGAATTTCCTTACTGGCCGTATTTACCTCTACCCCCACTGCATTTACACAGCTCATCACCGTATCGGTAAGTATGTTTTTCAATCCGTTCTGATCTACATCGTGCTGGTACTGTCCTACCCCAATCGATTTGGGATCAATCTTTACCAGTTCGGCCAAGGGATCCATCAGTCTTCGTCCGATCGAAACAGCTCCCCTTACAGTCACATCATGATCAGGAAATTCCGCTCTGGCGACATCGGAGGCACTATAGATGGACGCGCCGCTTTCGTTTACCACAATAACAGGGATAGAGGCCGGTATTCCCGCCTTCTTTACAAAAGCTTCGGTCTCACGGCTTGCCGTTCCGTTACCAATAGCAATCGCCTCTACATCAAACTCCTGGCATAAGTGTTTAATCGATGCTTCCGACTTTGCTATTTGTTTTTGAGGCTCGTTCGGAAAAATAGCTTCATAATGCAAAAGCTTTCCCTGCCGGTCCAATACCACCACTTTACAGCCTGTTCTGAATCCCGGATCAATAGCCAGCACATTCTTCTGACCAAGCGGAGGAGCCATCAGCAATTGCTTTGCATTGGCTGCAAAAACCCTTATAGCCTCTTCGTCTGCTTTTCCTTTGGACCCAAGCCGGACTTCGGTTTCCATAGAGGGTTTCAAGAGCCTCTTATAGCTGTCTTTTACTGCCAGCTGCACCTGCTCGGCTGCCACTCCTCTGCCTTTGACAAATTGCCTTTCAAGAATCCCCAGCGCATCTTCATCCTCCGGAGCAATCTCAAGACTCAGGATCATTTCCTTCTCGCCCCGTCTCATAGCCAGCATACGGTGCGAAGGGATTTTGTCGATCGCTTCTTCCCAGTCAAAGTAATCTTTATATTTTTGTCCTTCTTCCTCTTTACCGGGGATCACCGACGATTTTATCCTGCCCTTCTTATAAAACAGCTCCCGTACTTTGCTTCTGGCTTCTCCGTCCTCATTTACCTTTTCGGCGATAATATCCCGGGCGCCCGCAAGCGCTTCCTCGATACTTTCCACACCTTTTTCCGAATTGATATACTGGCTGGCTAAGCCTTCCAGATCATTCAGCTCCTGCGCAAAAATAAGATCAGCCAGCGGCTCCAGCCCCTTTTCTTTCGCAATCGTAGCTCTGGTACGCCTTTTAGGCTTATATGGGAGGTAAATATCTTCCAGCTCGGACATGGTCACTGCTTTATTGACCTTTTCCTTCAATTCGTCAGAAAGCACATTTTGCTCATTCAGTGATTTCAGAATGGCTTCTCTCCTTTTATCCAGATCGATCAGCTGCTGATTGCGTTCCCTGATTGCCGTTATGGCTACTTCATCCAGGCTACCGGTAACTTCTTTTCTATACCTGGAAATAAAGGGAACCGTACCACCTTCGTCCAGCAGCCTGATAGTTGCCTCTACCTGTCCTTCTCGGATGCCGAGTTCCTCAGCAATAATTGCAGAATAATTTTTCTCCACTTTTCTGTGTTATATTTTAAACAATCGAATCACAAATCTAATCAACGCTCACCCGGCAATTTACCGGTTTTATGATAAAGCCCTCCCTGACAAGCAGAGCAAGAAGACCTTTCTCTCCGGGGAGGTGCGCAGCACCTACTGCAATAAAAGCAGGACTCTGACGCATGAGAGGAATCATTCGGTCAGACATGACGACATTTCGTCTGTAGATCAACGATTCCATAAGCTTTTCAGGAAGACTTTCCTCGACAAACAAGCGGTAAAGGCTGTCCAGATCCTGCATCAGATAAGCCTGAATCATGGCCTCCAGCGGATTATAAGCCGGCTCCTCTGTCTCTTTAAGACTTTCGAGCAATAAATCAGCCTGCTCGGCAAGCGACATTACTTCAAGAGCCTGAAGCTGCTCCCGGGGAGTCTCAAGTCCCATTACATTCATTCCACGTTCCGAAGCCAGATTTTGCAGATACAGATCGAGCGCTTCTCCTGTCTCGTTTTTTTCCGGTTGCTGTCCTGATTTTCCCTGGCTGATAAAAAGCATGGTATATACGGGCTTGATCTTGTTTATAACCATAGAAACCATTACCCCGCACTGCTTCTT
Organism: Bacteroidota bacterium; assembly: GCA_023392125.1. Classification (GTDB taxonomy): domain Bacteria; phylum Bacteroidota; class Bacteroidia; order Cytophagales; family Cytophagaceae; genus SpSt-227. The sequence goes on along the minus strand of JAEVZS010000015.1, from coordinate 113,119 downwards.
TACATATTTTTTTACTCTTTTGTACTCTTTCTTTCCAATAAGCGACATCAGCGTGGTGTCTCCGGGCATTTTTATAGCTGCAGCAAGCTCCTCAGGTTTTATATCATTCATCTGCAGCTCACCGGCCATGACTTCGCATCGCTCAAAGCAGATCATCAGACTGTCATTCCATTCAAAAACACGGCTATCACTGATATGAATGGTTCCCATCAGATAGGAGGAAGCTTGTAAACCGTTGCCTGAGATTTCCCACAGAATGGACGAGCTCTGTCCCAGCCCGGAAAAAGCCCGGAACAGGCAGAAAATGATCAGCAAATACTTTTTTGCATTCGTTAACATAATACAAAGCTATGATTTCAATTGAAAATATGCCATAGAATATTTCAGCAGCCTCCGGCCGTCATGTTTAGAAGGCCCGCTTTCCGGGGCTTTTTTAACAAAAAAGAATCTATACCGGTTTATTAATAGAAGTAACTGTAGAGCTATGAAAAGTGTGTTGGTTGTAGTGGGTCTGGTTTGCTTGTTAAGCTATAAAAGCACAGCCCAGCAAATAGTAGATGATGGTAAGGTATCGAGGCGGGAGTTTCGGCTCAAATCCAGACAGCTCCCCCCCAAGGACCGGAAAAACAGACTGGAGAACTGGAAGTATGAACAGGCCATAGCTCGCGCCCAAATGAAAGAACAACGAAAACATCAACGTAAAAATCAAAAGGATGTACGCGTACACAGAGAGTTTCCTGCGATTCTGGGGAAACGTCATAAAAAGGCAAATAAGCCGGCTACGTATGCCAGAAAAGACATTTAGTTAAAAATTATTTACACTTTATTTTATTCACCTTAAGCTCCTTAGGAGCTTAAGTATTCTCTTTTTTTATTGTCATTTTTCCTTATTTTTGCCATAATAAAATTAAATCTGTTTTTAACTTAATCTAAACAGAATGAAAAAACTTTTATGTTTGGCGCCCTTGATGCTGCTTTTTATGCTGAGGTGGTCCTATGCAACTCACATTGTCGGCGCTGATATTACCTACAAACATATAAGTGGTAACCGATATGAATTTACACTGGATATATACCGGGACTGCGCAGGCCAGAATGTTGCTTCCCAGTACCAGATTGACTACGGCTCCTTAAGCTGCAATATTCAGAACTCGTTCAGAGTAAACCCCGTCTCCAAGGAAGAAATCAGCCCGGTATGCCCGAGCCGGCCCTCAATATGCCAGGGCGGCCGGGAAATAGGGATCGAACGGTATGTGTACAAGGGCATAGTCGAGCTTCCCGGCAAATGCAGCGACTGGGTTTTCAGCTGGAGCCGTCTCGACGAATTCCGGAATGCCGGCATTACCAATATTATCGATCCGCAGACTACCAGCATTTATATCGAAGCAAGGCTTAACAATTTGGCTTTTGACAACAATAACTCCCCTGAGTTCGGAAATATGCCTGTCTCATTTATTACCATTAATGAAAGCAGCTACCTCAGTCCCGGGGTTCGGGAAGAAGACGGGGACCGACTTGTATATAAAACGGTTACACCCCGTTCAAAAAAGAACGGACTTGTAGAATACAAAGCACCGTTCAGCGCTACAAATCCCCTCACTTCCAATCCGCCTTTTTCCATTGATCCGCAAAGCGGCGCCATAATAATCAGCCCGACCCGGCAGGAAACATCCGTGACGGCTATAGTAGTTGAAGAATACCGCAACGGGCAGCTGGTCGGAAGCGTGATGAGGGATATCCAGCTGATCGCGCAGGATCTAAGCAATGCCAACCCTGTTCTGCCTCCCCAGGTGGCAGAGCTATGCGCCGGAGAAGAAATATGCATGCAAATCAGCGCTCATGATCCGGATGGCCAGCTTGTGAAACTTTCATGGAATCAGGGAATCCCCGGAGCAACATTTACTCCGGAGCCGGCATCAGCAAACCCTGCTGCCGAATTTTGCTGGGAGGTTCCTCCGGGCACTACCGGTGGCTCATACTATTTCACTGTTACGGCCGAAGACAATAATTGTCCCATCATCGGACAAACTACGGTTACTTACGAGATCAAAGTAAACGCATTGCCCAAAGTGACTCTTCCGGAAAGTGAAGCCATACCGTGCAATACTACCAAAGAAATCATCCCGACCATTACCCGCGGCAGGGAGCCATATACCTATCTCTGGAACACAGGAGAAACTACTCCGACCATTACCAAAGGATCCGGCTATTACTTTCTGAAGGTTACCGACGCCAATGGCTGTTCTGATTCATCCGCCACCTTTAATCTTCGCAGCTCTGCCAGGGCAGACTTTTCTTTCCCTATCCTGTGCGCACTGGATCAGATTGAATTTTCGGACATGTCTGTTTCATCCAACGGCTCAATTGTAAAATGGAGCTGGGATTTTGGAGATTATGACAGCGGAGACGACAATTATTCAACCCTGCAAAACCCGAGTCATGCATTTACCAAAGGCGGTGTTTATTATGTCAATCTGGAGGTAGAGGATACCGAAGGCTGCAAGAGCAGCATCACCAAAGAAGTAAAAGTATGCGACAAGCCGGAAGCCGATTTTATTCCGCTGGATTCCTGCAAACATAAACGTTTGTATTTACGGGATGCAAGCACCGCAGAAATATGTGGTATTAAAGAATATATCGTAACAGTAAACAACAGTCAGGTATACAGAGAGCGCTTCGGTATAGGCTACCGGCGGCCAATCTACTATCCCGGAAACCCCGGGTATATAAACACGGAATGGACCCCAAGCGATACAGGCTGGCATACTGTTACAGTAACTATTATCAATGAATACAACTGCACAAGCACGCTGTCAAAAGATGTATACATCCATGATAATCCCTACGGGACAATTGCAGAACCTTCTCAGTTTTTTCAATGCGATAATCCCCGAACCGTATTCCATCTCCGGGATACCACGGGAGGTACGTCCCCTGTCCGGTTTGAATGGTCAACCGGAGAACGGAATGTTGACTCCCTGGTAGTAGAAGCTATTGATACCATAGCTGTAAGGATTTATGACGCCTACGGATGCGACACTATTATTTACAGAATGGTCATGGATCCGCTCGATGCCTATTATCTGCCTACCCTGTATTGCAATGAAAATGACTCGCTGCTATTTACAGAAAGAGCTTTTAGCCATTGGGGAATAGAGCACTGGCGGTGGGATTTTGGCAATGGTGTGATAAAAGAGTTCACAGAAAACGGCGGTGTTCAGAAGTACAGGTATCCGGAAGACGGCATATATACTGCCACTTTAACCATCCGGGATAAATCGCAGTGTGAACGAAGCTATGACCACGAAATCAAACAGACTCTTCCTGTCGAGCATTTCGTTGTTGCACCAGCCATTATGTGCTCCTATGATACCATCAGACTGGAGAGTCCGAGAGGAGCATACATAGACTCCCTTGTATGGCGGGTAAATAACAACCTGATTGTACGGGCTGACAATGACAGTTCTTCAAGGCAGACAGTACGTCTCAAACGTAATGACAACGGGGAGTTTTATTATGATCTTACGTACAATTTCCCTTCTGACTCTGCCGGCAAGTCATATGTATTCTCTCTCCAGATGATGTACAATCGTCTCCTGGACCGGGATACGCTCAGCTGCTTGCGTATCTTCCGCGATACCGTCGATATTTTTGAGCACTTCTCAATGGACACTGAGCTTGTCGGCGGCTGTACAGAGGATACTCTCTGGCTGAATTCTGCCCTTGCTTCCGGCAGTCCTGTCAGCACTATGCAATGGAAAATCGAAAAATATCTCCATTCTCACGAAGGCGAAGGGGACCATTATGATTTCATTGACGAGTTTTCAAAAGATACGATCCTTTTCCTGTCTGAACCGGGATTATACCGGCTGTCTTACAATGCAACCAATACCGACGGATGTGCTTATACAAAATCGGAAATGAAAAGTATTGGTAAAATGCCTGAACCGATCATATGTCCCGAAAATCTTTGTGCCAACAGAGAAACATATTTCTTTTATACCTGTCAGGCTGTAGAAGAAGGTATGGTCGATGACATATTCTGGGACTTTGGTGATCCGTATGCTGATTCTGAAAATCAGACGTCCACAGGGCTCACCCCTTTTCACATATATTCTCAGGAAGGCACCTACAACGTATATGTGGAGCTGATCAACAATACCTATAACTGCCGCAGAGACACTGTTATGCCTGTACAGATATATCCTCTGCCCACACCGGATTTTACGGCGCTTGATCCGGTATGCGCGGGTCAGCCGGTGCTCTTTTTTGATCAGTCTGCGACCACGGTGGATGGCAGCACAATAGACCGTCTTACCTGGATTCTGGATGTCAATGACACCAGTTATGCCCGCAACCCGGTTCATATATATGAAAAAGAAGGTGTCTACGATGTAAAATTATATGTTACCGACAGCATTTCTCAATGTGCTGATACGGTTACCAAACAGGTTGTGGTTAACCCGGTTCCGCGAGCCGGCTTTCATTATATCGAAAATGAGCTTATTACGGAAAGACCCATTCAGTTTTTTGATGAATCAACCGGAGCCATACGCTGGCTATGGGTCTGGGGCGACGGAGATAGCCTGACTATTACTGATCCGGGCAATACTAATCCTGAACATACCTACTCTGCTGCTTTTCCTGAAGTAGCCATTCATCAGGTTGTCTATAATGAATTTGGCTGCAGCGATACCGCCTTCAAGAAGCTGGATCTTAAGGTGTACCTTCTGCTTCCCAATGCTTTCAGTCCCAATAACGATGGTACCAACGATGGTCTTTATCTGTTTTACAAAGGTATTGAAGAACTGCTGGAGTTCCGGATCTACAATCGCTGGGGAGAGCTTGTATTCGATGCCGGTAATGATCTAAATGCCATATGGGACGGAACATTCAGAGGCAGTGAGCAGCCTATAGGGTCCTATGTATATTATGTCAGAGCACGGGATTATCATCAGGAAATCATCACACAAAGCGGTAAAATAGCATTAATCAGATAGGTACGATGAAGATTTTTTATATAATTCTATTTATAGTTTCAGCAAGTCTGGTTTCCCTCGGGCAGGATATCCATTTCTCGCAGTTTTTTAATACTCCGCTTCCGGTCAATCCTGCATTGACGGGTTTTATGAAACAGGATATCCGTCTCAATGCTATCTACCGGAATCAATGGCGGCAGGCAAATGCGACTTTCTCGACGGTTGCTTTCGGTGCCGATGTCAATCTGTTGCCCCCCGTGCTAAAAGGTGATAAAATCGGTGTCGGAATTCTCGTTTTCAGAGATCAGATGGGGAGCGAGACATTTACCAACAATTCCGTATATGGTTCCCTTAGTTATATCAAAACACTAGATCCTCAGAAAAGGCATAAGCTTTCCATCGGAACACAGTTCGGTATAGTGCAAAAACGGGTTGATTACTCAAGCCTCTACTTCGGAAATCAGATTGTCGATTATCAGCTTGACCCGGGTATTTCTTCCGGTGAAAACGGCATACATCAGTCATTCAGTTATTTTAACCTGAATGTAGGCCTGTTTTACCGGTTCCGGCTTGCCCCGGGGACAGACCTTCATGCGGGAGTATCTTTTTTTAACCTGCTCAGACCCAAGGAAAACTTTGCCGTGAGTGTGGAGGATGATCTTAACAAACTAAAGAACCGGGGGCTTATACAGATCGGTGGCAGGCAGAAAATTATCAATCGTCTGTATTTCCGCCCTGAGATTATGTTTATGACCCAGACCAGAGCTCGCAATATAGATATGGGTGCCATGCTGGAATACGCACTGACCGACAATCCAGATCTGATCGTTGTTCAGGCCGGTCTCTGGACGCGTGTTCAGGATGCGCTTATTCTTTACGGCGGCTTAAAATATCATAATATTCATATTGGCATAAGTTATGATGCCACCCAAAGCTCCCTGCTGGATATCCGCAATTCACCGGAAGTGAAAGACAGGGCCAGAATCGGCGCCTTTGAGATTGTACTTACGTATTATGGTTTCCTGAAAAGAGCGCTACCCTATCAGCATACCGTTCCATGTAAATTCTTCTAATAAAACGTTTACACAGTGAAAGCATTTATCTTTTTTATCTACCTCTGTATAGTACTGCCAACAGCCTTTGGTCAGGAACGGCCTGTACGGCAACTCAGCCCTGATAAAAAGCATCAGGTAGGCGCCAGCATGGTATCCAAAGGCAGCTATTACAATGCGGTGGGACATATGCTGGAGCTGGTAGAGGCACATCCCGGCAATAAAAAATATGTGCTGGAGCTGGCGAATGCATATTTTTTCTCACGAGATTATAAAAACGCTGAAAAATGGTATAAAAAGCATGTAGATATGGATGGTGACAAGGTTACAACCATCGCCTTGTTTCGCTATGCTGAGTGCCTGAAGTACAATGAGAAGTATAAAGAAGCAGAAAATGCCTTCAGAAAGTTTGCGCAAAGCAAATACAGAGATGCCAGAAAGGAGAATTATAAAAAGATTGCAGAAAATGAAATCGTATCCTGTCAGTGGGCACAGAAAAACTTCACCCAAATCAATCCTTATAAGGTAGCTCATCTTGGTGACAATGTAAATTCGGCATACAGTGACTTTGCTCCCACCCTTTTATCTGATTCAGTTTTAATATATTCTTCACTGCAATCAGATACCGTACTGACAGTAGAACCGGATGAAGCGCATCATTACATGGTAAAATTGTATTCTTCCGGCTACGACGGCCAAACCTGGGGGCCAAATTCTCTTTTACCCAATGTAAATACCAGATTTGAAAATAACGCCAACGGCTCTTTCAGTCCGGACAAAAAGCGTTTTTATTTTACACGGTGCACGGAAGACGCTGACGGAGATATGTTGTGTCATATTTATATGAGCAACTATGAAAACGAACGATTTTCGAAACCTAAAAAGCTGCCGGCATCCATCAACAGAAAAGGCTATACGTCCACACAGCCGCATATCTCTCTGGTGGAAAACAAAGGCAATAAATATGAAGTACTGTTTTATACATCAAACCGTCCGGGAGGGCGCGGCGGTCTTGATATCTGGTGCGCTGTAATTGATCCCAGAGGCGGCTATCGGGCTCCAGCCAACCTCGGGAAAGACATTAATACACTAAGAGATGAAATAACGCCCTATTATGACAGTACATCCGGCAATCTGTATTTCAGCTCAAACTATCACTATGGATTCGGCGGCTATGATATTTTCCGTTCACAGGGTGCTTTCAACATATGGACTGCTCCTGTCAATATGGGAAAACCATTAAACACGCGGGTTGATGACTCCTACTTTTCCATCCGGGGTGACCGCAATGCGGGTTTTCTGGTATCAAACCGACCGGAAGGGTATCATCTCACAAGCGAAACCTGCTGCGATGATATATATGAATACAGCTTCAACAATGATCTGATGCTTGCAAAGCTAAATGCCTATGCCGGAAAAGAAGCAAAAGTGCCACTAAAAGACGCAGTGATCAGGCTGTTTGAAAAGCCTTCCCTTCAGTTTCCTGAAAGTGCTTACCGGAAAGATGATGAATATGCTTTCAACGGCGATTCCGTTCAGCATACAGTCCGCCTGTCAGCAGATTCTGCGAGCGCCCTCAATAAAGCAATTATTAATAATCTGATGCGGTCAGGAAGCAAGCCTGTGCCCGCACGTGAAAACACACTGATACAGGCAGGCAGATACAAAGAGCTGCCCTCAGCCGACAATTCGTATCTGATTGATCCTGACAAAGCATATATCGGAGCAGCTGTTTATGATAAAGATACGGTTCTTTTACTTTTCCGGAGCGCTCCCCAAAAAATTCTAAGCAAAACATTTGCAACTGACGATCATTCCACCGCCCGGCAGGAAATCAGAACACGGGATTTTTCCCTGGCTGTGATCGATTTCTATTTTGACAAGACTCAGGCAGCAGATTCATCGGTTACAGCGCTGGCCACGGAAACAGAAGCCGGCAATACAGTAAATGATATTGAGAGTGAGCATTCTCATACAGTTTCCAAGCTATACAAGGAACTGGAAGCACAGAAAACACGTACCCTGAGCAAAGACATACCTATAAAAGAATATTCAGGCGAACTGAAAATTGTACTGAATTATGACTTTGACGATACAAAATTTATAGAAAAAAACTCCGGCAGTCTTGACAGTCTGGCCCGTCTACTGACGAGATATCCGGAACTTACAATTTTCATAGCGGCACACACAGATAGCAAGGGCAGCGAAGAATACAACCTCAGCTTAAGTAAAAAACGATACAGAGCGATTATCGATTATATGGCAAAAAAAGGTATCAGCAGGAAGCGTATGTCCGGGCAGGGATATGGAGAATCCGAACCTCTGGTGCCCAATGAGAACCCGGATGGCTCTGACAATCCGGAAAACCGTTGGTTAAACAGGAGAGCTGTGATCACAATTATGGAAAATTAGCCCCGACAGATGTGCTGAATAATCGGATATCTGTTATATTTGACCATAAACTGTTTTGTTTTCGTATGTATCGACTTCTTATAATCGTATTGGCTTCTTTCTTTTCGCTGGCTGGTATCCAATCCTTTGCTCAGGATGAAGACGGGGGAAAAGCAAAAAAAATCAAGGTAAAAAAAGAACGAAACAGAGGGATGGGAAGTCAGAAGGACCTTGATGCGCTCAATCAGGATGCTACGCAGAGCAAGGCCTACAAGGACTACATGAAAAAGATTGAGAAAGAGCGTAAAACGAAAGACAAACGGAATGAGGTAACCCGAAAAAAAGCAGAAAAAACAGCGGAAAAGCGCAGAAAACATGCTGCCAGAAGAACCAAAGGCAATAAACGAAACTACGGGGCCCGCTAGGCAGGGGCTTTTTTATCTGCTCCCCGTACTATACTACTCTTCTCTCCCGCCCGCTACGACCGTTTCCCAAACACTGGTATGGTGTATTCCGTAATTTTCTCTGATATTTTTTTATATTTATAAAGTTCTTTATTTCAATCACTTTACCAAACCCCAAAATCCTCCGGGTTAACATACTTCAATTTTTTATTCGCAAAATACCGCCTTGTAATTATTTATTATATTTCGTCAATAACTTTATATTGTTTATGGCGTAAAAGCATGCATCGGTCATAACAAATCGCCAGTATAACTTTTATGGATAATTATTATTTTGGTAAAGTTTGCTTGATAGAAGACAATCCTATTGACGTTTTGTTGCTGAAGCAGGCTATACATTACGCCAGATTTGCGAAAGAAGTGATTGTTTTTGAGGGACCGGCTATTGCACTCAACTGGTTTAAAACACAATCCCCTCAGGCTTCCGATTTGCCGGAAATGATTTTTCTCGATCTGAATATGCCTAAATACAATGGCTTTGAGCTGATCGATAAAATGAGCCAGGAGCTTCACCCGAAAATTTTTAAGCAATGCCAGTTTTCCATTGTTACCTCTTCATCCGACCCCAATGATATTATCCGATCTACTACGTACAAGAATGTACTGGCGTATCTTACCAAACCGGTAGAATTTAAAGATTTGCAACCGGAAAACTTTCTTACACTGAAAGAAAACTATTTCAGACAACGGAATATGATGTGGTAAGCAGCTTAAATGTGGAACAAGGCATACCAATTCTGCATAATTGCAGACTTTATGTGAGCATCTTCGGATAGATAAACCATTTGACAATAGCAGATCCACCGGAAACCTCCTGCCATGAATCCACATCAAACTCCAGATTGATAACCCCGGATGTGGGGATATTTCCAAGCTCCTGCCGGGACAGATATTCGGCCAGATACGTAAGTCCGGGATTGTGTCCGATCAGCATTACCGACTGCCAGTTGTCATCCAGCCCGTTAATGGCGCCCAGCAGTGTCCGCATGCTTGCCTCGTATATATCTTCTGAATATACTATGCTGTCCTGATCATAGTGCAACTGTTCGCATACATACAGCGCCGTCATTTTTGTGCGCCGGGCAGGACTGCATATAACCCGTTCGGGTCTTACCCCCAAATCATGGAGCCTTCTGCCTATGCGCGGAGCATCATTAAGCCCTCTGCTGTTCAGCTCCCGGTCTATATCCTTCTGACCAGGTACCGACCAGTCTGACTTGGCATGTCTGAGTAAATACAAGTTATATGGCATGGAACAATTTGTTAGCGATCCTTCTTTATTGGTAAAAAATCAAAATTAGAAATTAAATGTTATTGGGATGTTTTAATATTTGCATTTTATACGAAAAATTCCACATATTTGAATCAATCTCGAAAAGAAGAAAAATATTTTATGACTAAAAATCTTGTAATTGTTGAGTCTCCGGCGAAGGCAAAAACCATAGAAGGTTATTTGGGTAAAGATTTTGTGGTCAAATCCAGCTACGGACATGTCCGGGATCTGGCAAAAGGTGATAAAGCCATCGATATAGAGCATGGGTTTAAGCCCACCTATGAAGTTTCGGCCGATAAGAAAGAAGTTGTTCAGCAGTTAAAGAAACTGGCAAAAGAAGCGGAGCTTGTATGGCTGGCGACTGACGACGACCGTGAAGGAGAAGCCATATCCTGGCATCTGAAAGAGACACTGGACCTCAACGATATTAAAACACGCAGGATTGTTTTCCGGGAAATTACCAAAAACGCTATTCTGAATGCGATACAGAATCCGAGGGGCATTGACCTCGACCTGGTTTACGCACAGCAGGCCAGACGGGTACTTGACCGTCTTGTGGGCTTCGAGCTTTCTCCGATTCTGTGGAAAAAAATAAAAACCGGATTATCAGCCGGCAGGGTACAGTCCGTAGCGGTACGGCTTATCGTCGAACGGGAAAGAGAGATAGAGCGCTTCCAGACAAAATCCGCTTTTCGCGTCACGGCCATATTCTTTCTGGAAAACGGGCAGAAGCTATACGCTGAATTACCGGAACGTTTTGAAAATGAAGCAGACGCACAGGCATTTCTGAATAAATGTCAGGGAGCAGAGTTTTCGATTACCAATCTCGAAAAAAAACCGGCAAAAAAATCACCGGCTCCTCCTTTTACCACTTCTACTCTGCAACAGGAAGCCAGCCGCAAGCTGGGCTTTAGTGTTGCCCAGACCATGACACTGGCACAGCGGCTGTATGAAGCAGGAAAAATTTCCTATATGCGTACGGACTCCCTCAACTTGTCTGAAGAAGCTTTGCTTTCTGCCAAAAGCGAAATCAGCCGGGAGTATGGCAGCGAATACGGTCAACGCAGAATTTACAAAACCAAATCCGAATCGGCACAGGAAGCGCACGAAGCGATAAGACCAACCAGCTTTTCCAATCATGAAGCCGGTGAAGAACGCAACGAGCAACGCCTGTACGAGCTCATATGGAAAAGGGCCATCGCTTCGCAGATGGCGGATGCCGAGCTGGAGCGTACCACGGCAACCATCGGAATTTCGACTTCTGATCAGCATTTTGTAGCCAAAGGCGAGGTTATCAAGTTTGAAGGATTTCTTAAAGTATATATAGAATCGTCTGATGAGGATGATGAGGATGATGAAAAATCCGGCATGCTTCCTCCTCTTTCCATAGGACAGCAGCTTGCCATGAATCAGGTCAGGGCACTGGAACGCTTTACCAGACCCGCTGCCCGGTATACGGAAGCCAGCCTGGTTAAAAAACTGGAAGAAATGGGTATCGGCCGTCCTTCTACCTATGCCCCTACGATCTCTACTATTCAGAAGAGAGGCTATGTAATCAAAGAAAGCCGCGAAGGAAAAGAGCGCGCGCTCCGGGAGCTGACTCTGGATAAATCAGGCATCAAAAGCAAGACAATCACTGAAAATACAGGAGCGGAAAAGAACAAGCTGTTTCCCAATGACATCGGAATGATTGTCAACGACTTTCTGGTTCAGTATTTCCCCAATGTAACCAACTATAGCTTCACTGCTTCTGTTGAAAAAGAATTTGACGAAATTGCACAGGGCAAGAAGAAATGGGACAATATGCTCGATACTTTCTACAAAACGTTTCATCAGAAAGTAGAAAGTACGGAAGCGATCGATCGTTCGGAAGTCAACACGGGACGAGAGCTTGGCATTGATCCTAAAACAGGTCTTAAAGTCATTGTCCGCCTCGGACGTTTCGGGCCGCTGGCACAGCTGGGTGAGCAGACCGAGGACGGAGAAAAACCCAAGTTTGCCAGTCTGAGAAAAGGTCAGCTGATCGAAACCGTGACGCTGGAAGAAGCGCTCGAGCTCTTCAAGCTCCCGAGAGAGGCTGGTACGTTTGAAGATAAAACCATGACTGTTGCGGTAGGGCGTTTTGGTCCTTATATCCGGCACGACGGAAAATTTTATTCGCTTACCAAAGAAGACGATCCGCTGAGTATAGATGAAGCCCGCTGCATCGAACTGATCGAAAAGAAGCGAAAAGCGGATGCAGAAAAAGAAATCAAGGTTTTTGAGGAAAACCCTGATGTAAAAATCCTGAACGGACGTTTTGGACCTTACATCGCTGCATTAGGCAAAAATGTAAAAATTCCCAAGGATGTAGAGCCAGCATCACTTAGTCTGGAAGAATGTCTGAAACTGGCAGAAGAAGCGCCGGAGAAAAAAGGAAGAGGCGTCAAAGCCGCAGCAAAAAAAGCAACAGTAGCCAAGACACCGGCTACTACCAAAAAGACAACCGCAAAAAAGACAGCCAGAACTACTAAAAAGAAGTAAATATAAACGCCCGATGATAGCGGGCGTTTTTTTACCTGATACGTAGCAGCCATTTTATGAAAAAAATTGTTGTTCTGAGCGGTGCCGGCATCAGCGCAGAAAGCGGGCTCAAAACCTTTCGGGATTCCGACGGACTCTGGGAGGGCTATGATGTTATGGAAGTAGCCACTCCGGAAGGCTGGGCAAAGAATTCGTCTCTGGTTCTGGACTTCTACAATATGCGGCGTAAAGCTGCTCTGGAAGCACAACCCAATGAAGCGCATTATGCCCTTGCACAGCTGGAAGAAAAGTACGAAGTCCATATCATTACCCAAAATGTAGATAACCTCCATGAGCGGGCCGGATCTTCATCGGTGCTTCATCTGCATGGTGAATTGTTTAAGGCACGATCAACCGCCGATCCGTCGCTGATATATGATCTTAAGGACCGGATGCTGAACCCCGGAGACTGTTGCAGCAAAGGATCTCAGCTCCGCCCGCATATAGTCTGGTTTGGCGAACCTGTTCCCATGATGGATGCAGCAATAGCCATTACAGAACAGGCAGACCTGTTTATGGTAACAGGTACCTCACTACAGGTATATCCGGCTGCCGGTCTGGTGAATTATGTACCCAAAGCAGCGCCGGTCTATGTTATTGATCCCAACCTGCCCTCTCTCCCCTCCCGCAAAAACCTGTTCATGATTGAAGAGAAAGCAAGTATCGGTGTGGCTAAAGTAGTTGAGCAGCTGTTGCTGTAGCATTCATAACAAGCAACGAAAACCTGTCTGGCACAAGTCTTCGTGCATTTGCCTGATGGATTGTGAGACTTGTATTTTTGTTCCCACCAAATCTTCACACTTGCACATAATCAGTTGCTATATTTGGAACCTATCTAAAACTCTCATTTTTAATCGGGAAGTCCGAAATTCATCAACCAGCTGATTACCAGTCTATAAAAATAAGGTGATTACCGTATTTTCAAAGGCTTTTATTTATGTAATATTGGTAGAAGCGCGATTTATTCATCTGCCCCGATTTTCGCGCACACCTTGATTCAAGCGTGTCTTTTGAAATTTAAATTAAAAACTATGAGTAAACAACTATTACTATGTGTGACATTACTGACCATGTATCTGAATGGATATGCACAGGAGTTTTCCTGGGCAAAAAGGGTTAAATCCGGATCAGGCTCCAATGTATATACGGGTATGGGTTTTGATCAGTCCGGCAACCCTATTACAGGAGGTTCCGGCAACGACGCTTTGTCGATCTATAAAATGAGCAAGGAGAATGGCGGGCTTTTGCTTAGCAAAGATTACACAGGTAATAATCTGTTTGTAAAAGCATATGCTTTTCTTACGGATACCGATGACAATATCTATATGATCGGTCAGTTCAGAACGTCCATGAAATATAATACAACAACAGTATCCGCTTTGTCGGCAAGCAAAGTTAACGATGACTATTTTATCGTCCGCTTTGACAAGGATGGCGTATTTGAATGGGGACATGCATTAGGCTCGAAACATGGCGATGATCTGAATAGTAATCTTCTCTATGCCGGCATACATGACAATGAGCTTGTTATAGTCGCTTCAATGCTTGCCGATTCTGTATTTTATGATCAACAGTTTGTGCATAAAAACACCGTGGTTCCTACCACCAAGTACCGCAATTACAGTATGTTCCGGATTGGTACGGACGGAGCGCTGAAGCTATACAAACTCTTTGGAACATATGTAACGAGTGATTTTTCTTTCGTCAACGCGCGCGCAGACGGAGTGCTTGAGTTTTCAAATACCGAAGCGAAACCGGTTTCAGAGTTTGACATAACGCAGAGACGAACTATTCATCTTTTAGAAGTCTCGAAGGAAGGTGAGCTTTCAGCAAGCGGTAAAAATTTCAGTATTAAGGATGTAAACTACACGATTCCTGGTTACAAGGTCGCTCTCGGGGTCGCCGGCAGCCAATATGTCGTTTTGTTGTCGGGAACTCCCAACGCCCGGGGAGTTATCGGAGAGGAGGTGATCAGTGCGGAAGTTCCTGAAGAGGCAGGACTTACTCAGGTCCTGATCATGTATCCTCTGGATGAAGACTTCAATCCGTCCTTATCCTCCGGCCTACTGGTTTCATACAACGCGGCTCTTAAAGTTTGGCCTCAGTATCAGAATCATTTGACGCTGACCGCCACCGTTACGGATCATCTGCTTGTTGGCAAAGATGTGTTTACCACTACCAGGCAAGGTTACCCTTCAGACGCCGTACTGGTGCTTGACGAATCGCTGCGCCTGGTAGACTGGTACGATTATGGAAATTCAAACTCTGAAAATCAAACAATCGACATGCGGTTCAATAAAGACGGTGATCTTTTTGGTTTGCTGAACGCTCAAAGAGATATATTATTTGGCAGTCATACGGTTAAAGCAGATGGAAAGTCTTACAAACATATGACCGGTATTGTCAAAAGAGGCCAGAATAACCCTACAACAGGCCTGCTCTCTACCAGCAATATGGAAATTGGCTTTGATTTGTATCCCAATCCCACACACTCTGAGCTACATGTCAGGCTGGAACCATCACAGGGGAAGATCGTTGAGATCTCTATCGCAGATCTGAATGGAAGAACACTGCTGACATCATACAACGAAGATATCTCTGTATCCGGATTTAACGCCGGGATGTACATCGTCAATGTAAAGTACCAAACGACGAATGAAGATTTTCAGGTAATCAGGCATTCTTTTGTCAAACAATAGCGGAAACAGGCATCTGCATTTTAACAAACGAGGACTACCTGAGTAGTCCTCGTTTGTTTATTTCTGAGCTTTATACCTCTGCACATCACAAACAGTTAAAAAGAAAACGGGCCATTTTTTCCTTCTGAACAAAAATTACGACCAGTATGTCACTTTTGATCTCGGGACGAATATACCGGGTAATATCTCCAAGGTACGGATTTTCGGCTTCGACTCCTCTTCCCCGAACCTTCATCTGATCAGAACTGCCAGATTAGAGAATAATCATTCTCTCACATTACCTCCACTGAGTGCCTATCACCTGGAAATAAGTGAATAGACTCCCCCCACCAGTTATTCGGAAAGGGAAAAATCTCCCCATCCCGGCAATTCGTTATACTGCAGGCTACCCTGCACGATCTCCAGAGGAGAATCTATATTGTTGGTATACAGCTGCCCGGTTCCAAGCCCCTGGGGTATGCTTCTGTCTGCCCTGGATGAAGTATATTGTGCAATAGCGTTGAGACCAATATTGGATTCGAGCGCAGAAGTCATCCACCAGCCGATACCCAATGCATCTGCAATCTGAATCCACTCATCACAGGCTTTGAAACCACCAAGCAGAGAAGGCTTCAGAATAATATATGGCGGGCGGCAATACTCAAGCAGTGTGTACTTGTTGTCATAACCGTATATCCCTATCAGCTCTTCGTCAAGCGCCACAGGCACCGGAGCATTCGCGCACAAATCCGCCATTAATTCTCTTTGTCCCTGCCGTACCGGCTGCTCTATCGAATGAATATCATATGCCGCAAGGCGCCGCAAAATCTCCATAGCATTGCTTTGATTAAAAGCGCCGTTTGCATCCAGCCTCAAGGTGATCTGATCCGCACTGTAGTGTTTTCGTATTGCTTCCAGCAGCTCACATTCCGTATCCAGATCCAGGGCCCCTATTTTCATTTTCAGACAGGTATATCCTTCCTGCAGCTTGTGCTCAATCTGTTCCTGCATAAACTCCCGCCTGCCCATCCAGATGAGACCGTTGATCGGAATACGCTGCCGTCCTTCATAAAAATCATTGGGATTGAAAAACTGTCTCTTGCCACCATTGAGCATATCCAGTATCGCCATCTCAATACCAAATACGATCGAGGGGAAGTCCTGAATATTGAACGTATCAACGATAGAAGCACCATTCAGGGAAACGAAATTATACCCTTCCAGTTCTCCGCGTATTCTTTCCAGTACGATTTCGAAATCCGGCCGGTCATCGATACTAAGGCCTTTGAGCGGAGCGATCTCCCCTATACCGGTTATCCCCGGTATTGACCGATCCTGCATACTGAGATACCAGACATCCCGGGTTTTTAGTATTCCGCGGGAAGTTCCTGCATCAAATTTGAAGGAGAGTGTGCGCTTGGTGATAGTAACTTTCATATTACACCACAAGTTCTCCGATTTCGGGAAATTTTCATACCGAATGAAGGGATTTTTTATTGACCTTTCTACAGCCACCCTCATCATCCGGATACAGAGCACAAGATTACATAATTTGGTTTTATTATAAATAATCAAAAAAATATCCTATCCAAAATATAATAGCTTTTGTATAGGCCTGACGACTATGATTGACTATACATACAAGATTTTCATCTAAAAACACACAAACACAAGACTTATTACCAGATAATTAAAACACAAAGACAGACGAACTGTCTATAACAAAAACACTTACCAAAACTCTGTAAAATCCTGATTAAAGTCACCAAAAATTAAACAATACTTTCTTTGATTTTATTTATATCAATTCTAAATTGCCTCAAATTATTCGAAATAACGCAATAAAAATCATCAAACTCATTTGTTTTATTCCCACTAATACCATGAAATATATACCGTTAGGTAGCCGATTATTCCTCTTTCTCCTTTTTATACCCTTCCTTCTTTTCGCTCAAAACACAGACCTGAGCAGCCTGTCGGGTTACATTCGTTCTGAAAACGGCGAGCCTCTGGAAGGGATTTCTGTTTCTCTCAAAGGGACGTCAAAAGGTATGTATACAGATGAAAAAGGTTATTACAAATTAGATCAAATAAATAAAGGTACATATACCATTGTTATCTACGGACTTGGCTATACCGGGCAGGAAAAAGAAATAACCTTAAAGGCCGGAGAGACAGCGACTCAGAATTTTAAGCTGAAAACCGAAACCCAGACACTGGAGACGGTATCTGTATATGGCCGCTCAGAAACCAAAGAAGTACAGCTACAGGCGTATAATGTAACAGCAGTAGATGCCCGCAAGCTGCATAACAGCACACTGGATCTCAGTCATGCGCTGGACAGGGTCTCCGGAGTACGGATCCGGGAAAACGGCGGACTTGGATCACGCATGAGCTTTACGCTCAATGGATTTACAGGACGACAAGTCAGATTCTTTATTGATGGAATCCCCATGGAAAACTTTGGCTCTACCTTCCAGCTCAACAGTATTCCGATCAATCTGGCTGATCGCATCGAAGTGTATAAGGGAGTCGTGCCGATCTGGCTTGGCTCGGACGCCCTGGGCGGGGCCGTAAATATTGTAACCGCAACCCAACCGGTCAGCTATCTGGATGCCTCGTACTCCTTCGGATCATTCAATACGCATCGTACTGCCATAAATGCAGGGTATATCGCTAAAAGCGGATTTACAGCACAGGTCAATCTGTTTCAAAATTATTCAGACAACAATTATTGGATACATGCAGATATTGTACATCCCAAATCCGGTGCAGTTCTGGGAAGAAAATGGGTCAGACGCTTTCATGACCAGTATCACAACGAAGTCATTATGGCCAACATAGGAGTTGTTGGGAAAAAATATGCAGACAAATTGCTGTTCGGTTTCACCTATGGGCAAAATCACGCTGATATACAAAGCGATGCCCGTATGTATGTGCCGTATGGCACCCCATTTCAGCAGGGTAATACCATTATGCCAACTTTCCGGTATGTCAAAAAGAATCTCTTGCTAAAGGGCTTAGACCTTACCGTTTCAGCCAATTACAATCTGGGATACAACCAGGTTGTTGATACTGTCAATCGCCGCTATAACTGGCTCGGGCAATATAACAACGATTTTGAACTGATGGGAATTAAAGGGGCAGAGCGTAACCGGACTATGTACAAATTCAGAAACAATACAGGGCTGGGTGTAGCTATTCTGAACTATCGGATTTCCCCCCGCAACACCATAACAGTAAGCAATACTTACAATACCTTTAACCGTGTAGGAAGTGATGAGCTGGTTCCTGAGAATAAAAACTATGAGCAACCACGCTATAATACTAAAAATATCCTGGGAGTCGGGTATAAATATGACCACAATGAGCGATGGAACTCAACATTATTTGCCAAATACTATCATCAGCAGACCAAATACAGCGAAGCATATACTTTAAACTCTGGCTGGGGAGCTGAGCAACATTACAGAGTCAGGCGAAACATACAAAAGCCTATAGGATACGGTTTTGCTTCCACCTATTTCCTGCTCAAAAATATGCAATTGAAAGGTTCGTTTGAAAAAACCTACAGACTTCCTGAAAATGAGGAGCTATTTGGTGATCAGGTCGATCTTGAAGGAAATGTAACACTAAGGCCAGAAACAAGCAATAATTTCAACCTCGGCATCAGCTATTCCTTCCAGATCAACTCAATGCACAAAATCAGCATTGATGGAACAGCCATGTACAGAAAAGTTAAGGACTTCCTTCGTCCTATTCTGGCTCCTAACCAGAACCGGTACATAATGGAAAATAGGGAAATGGTAAAAAACCAGTTGGTCGAGGGAGAAATCCGATACTCTTATAAGAAGTTTTTTATATCGGGCTTCAATATTACTTACCAAAACCCTCGAAACTACACAAAATACGAACCTGGCGAACTAAAGATCAGTGATGCGTACAAAAATCGCATGCCAAATTCTCCTTTTCTGTTTGGCAATGCAGACGCATCCGTCTTTATAAGGGATCTTGGAAAGAAGAAGAGAAACACTCTCTCCATGGGATATAACCTATTATATGTCAAGGGATTTTACCTATACTGGCCAGGCAAGGGTGCCAAAGACTCCAAACTTGATATCCCTTCCCAATTTAACCATGATCTCAACATTGTCTATTCGCTGGCCGACGGCAAATACAATATAGCGCTTGAGTGCCGAAACCTACTGGATAATAAACTGTACGACAATTTCCGTCTGCAGAAACCCGGCCGTGCCTTCTATATCAAGCTGCGGTACTTTGTCAGCAAAAAATAAACGCTAATAAATTGTTCATATCTCTAATTAATTAAAACTATGTTTAAACTTTACAAATTCTTTGCAGCAGCAATATGCATGAGTCTTTTGTTTACTGCCTGTAAAAAGAAAGATGATGGTTTGGAAGAGCTGGAAGAAATTCAGCAAGATACAACCGATATCTACAAAGGAACAAAATATATCATCACAGTAACTCCTACTGCGTCTACTGGTGTTGCCGATTACCTTCTCACAGCAGATGATCCTTCTCAAGGAACTATCAGTACCCAAGGAAACGGTGTAGAACAGGATGGAACATACCGTTACTATACTGTAAACAAAGGTAAGTTCTTCAGCCTGCTATACGGCCAGGGTAATCCCGGGGCAGTAACAACCTACAGATTTAATAAAGAAGGTAAGCTTATAAAGATTTCTGACTTCATTGCGGAAACCGTACAGGTGTTTGCTCCGGTTGGTGATGATATCCTGACAATCAAAGTTCCGAGACAAGGCGATAATCAGACAGCCTTTATGTATCGTATTGATGCCAATCTGTCTCAGATTGTGGACACAAAGCCGATCAATATCGTAGAACTTGCCGGCAACGGAGAACGTGCACACTTTACTTGGGCAAAACAGGTAGGCAACAAAGTATTCGCTCCATATATGAGCATAAGAGGGTGTTGTGGCGATGCCTTTGGAACAGAATATCCGGACAGCGCGTATATCGCCGTATTCTCCTATCCTAGCCTTGAGCTGGAGAAAGTAATCAAGGACAACCGTACCAGCTATATTGGTGCATACTTCAATGATGGTCTTGCTGTAGATGAAAACGGCGATGTATACGGATTTTCTCCGGCAGCTGCGACCTTTGAAACAGCTCACAAATCAACGACTAAATCAGCATTTGTCCGGATCAAAGCAAATACTACTGAGTTTGATGATTATTATTTTGATGTTCAGACTGCTTCCGGAGGACATCATATCCGTCAGCAAACATACATTGGCAACGGAAAAATATTGCTGAACATGTATGGTGATCAGAATAAGCCTTCCGGCAATCCGAAACTTGCCATTGCAGATCTTTATAGCAAATCCTTTACATGGATAACCGGGCTTCCTGCCGAGATCAACTCCATTTCAACACCATATAACAACAATACTGTCAGCGACAATAAAAGCAAACTCTTTGTTGGTATCAACGCTCCTGACGGCAGCTGGATTTATACACTCGATGCAAACAGTGCTTCTGCTACTAAAGGAATGGAAGTTCAGGGCGGAAGAATCACCTCAATCGTAAAAGTTACAAACTAATACATACTTTATTTAGTTTAAATCTTTTTAAAAACAAACCTATCACTTAATTTTAAGTGATGGGTTTTCTAATTTGTCACGGCAATGCCTGGCACATGATTACTTCTCAATATCGGCGCAACCGGTAAAATCTTGCATCATTACTTTCATTATTTATGTCAACATTCAGAAAAGTAAATAACTGGCTTCATCTTTGGCTTGGGCTGATATCAGGTATTATTGTGTTTATTGTCTGCATCACCGGCTGTATCTGGGTCTTCAATGAGGAAATCACCAGTCTGCTTGAACCGGAATCCAACGTAAAAAAAGAAGATAAGGCTATATTAATTCCTTCACAGCTGATTGCCATTGCCAGAGAGAACTATCCGGAAAAACCTGTGAGCGGTGCTTTCTACCAGCAGGGCAAAGTTATTGAGCTAAATCTGGGGCAAGGCAGACGCGGCAATACTACACTCAATATACATCCATATACCGGTGAAATAATCAGCGTTAAAGAACGCAAAAAAGATGAAGTTTCTTTCTTCCGCTGGATACTGAACGGTCATCGGTTCTTATGGCTGCCATACGAAATCGGACGTCCTATAGTCAACTACGCCACATTGACTTTTGTATTTATACTTATTACCGGACTGATCTGGTGGTATCCGAAAAAGTGGAGTAAAAGCACCGTTGATAAGAGTTTTAAAATCAAGTGGGGCGCTTCTTTCAAGCGTCTGAATGTCGATCTCCATAATGTCTTCGGTTTCTATGCGCTGCTGTTTCTGCTGGCCATTGCGTTGACAGGTATGGTCTGGGGCATCAAATGGTATAGCGAAGGTCTGTACTGGGTTACTTCAGGCGGCAAATCGCTTCCCGACTGGAAAAGAGCAGAGTCAGATTCTACTCAGGCCAATAAGTTCTATACGCTGGAAGAGGCAGTCGACAACGTCTGGTTCAGCACGATCAGTAAACATCCCAAAGCCGAGGGATTCTTTTTTTCTTTTCCGGATACATCAAAGCCGAAGTCGACTATCGGTCTTACTATTTATCCGACAGCCGGTCAGTTTTATAACAACAAACGATATACCTTTGATCAGCACACCCTGGCTTCACTCAATATGAACCCGTTGTATGAAGCGGATTTTGCTCAGGCTGATTTCGGAGACAAGCTTCGCCGGATGAATTACGATATTCACGTTGGCAGCATCCTTGGCTTCCCGGGCAAGGTACTTGCATTTCTTGCCAGCCTGATCGGAGCCAGTCTACCGGTTACAGGTACGCTGATCTGGTGGAACAAGCGATATAACAAATCGGGAAAAAAGAAGAAAAAAGATAAAAACATTTCATCTTCTTCCAGGAACAAGGATTTTAAAAATAACGGTGACGAAAACGGAGAGACAAAACCCAAGGTGGTTATACGGCCCAAGGTAAGTCCGGTAGCCCGACCGGCCCAGGTTGCTTCAAATTAAGCGTATTCTTTTGTTTCTTTACAAAGCTCCGTACGGAGCTTTTTTTGTATCAGAAATACTAACCATTGACCACGCAGCTTCGTTACTAGACCTGAAAACCAATAAAAATATGTCTCGTTTTGGAATGGTCCTGCATGGCGGTGCTGGCAATCTTACCCGGTCAGCATTGAGTGCTAAAGAATACAACGCCTATATGGAGGCGCTGAAACAGGCTCTCGATACAGGTTATAAAATTCTCATGGCAGGAGGTACGGCATCCGAGACAGTCGCTGCTGCAGTCATGTTTCTCGAAGACTGTCCGCTATTCAATGCCGGCAAAGGCTCCGTTCTCAACCGGAATGGTAAAGTAGAAATGGATGCAGCTATTATGGATGGCTCTACACTCGCAGCCGGAGCAGTTGCAGGAGTTTCCATTATCAAAAATCCGGTGCAGCTTGCCATGACCCTGATGCGGGAGTCTCCTCATGTGCTCCTTATCGGCCGACAGGCGGAAGATTATGCCCGGGCAATGGGAGTCGAAATTGAACCGGAAGCCTACTTTATACTTCCCGGCCGTCTGGAACAATTGAAAGGAGACGGTTCGATCAGTCTCGATCACGATCGTAAATTCGGTACTGTGGGCGCTGTCGCTCTTGACCGGAACGGCGACCTGGCAGCCGCTACCTCTACCGGTGGCATGAATAATAAGCTCCCCGGACGAGTCGGAGACAGCCCCCTGATCGGCGCGGGAACCTATGCAAACAATCAGAGCTGTGCCGTTTCATGTACCGGCCACGGTGAATTTTTTATTCGTCATGTCGTAGCTCACTCTGTTGCTTCAAGGATTGAACTACTCAATGACTCCCTATCCGATGCGGCAAACCACCTGATTCAGCATATTCTGTCCAAAGCTGGTGGCCGCGGCGGACTGATCGCTATCGACAAAAACGGGCACATCGCAATGCCCTATAATACTCCGGGCATGTTCCATGCATACCAATTATCAACCGGAGATTTTTATGTTGGGGTATAGAACATTGCCTTTTTATAACATTTAAACAAACATATACTTAAAAGGTATCTTTTACAGACCATTTTGTTCGAATCCTGTTATAGGTATAAAGCGAGTTGGTTACCGGCAAAAAAGATACAATTATGAAAATTCTTATATTAGGCGCCAGCGGGCAGCTGGGCAGCTCATTGTACAATTACCTCAAATTAAAGACAGAGCTCGTTCACGGCACAAGCCGCAGCGGACGGTTTGGTCTGCTACAGTTCAATCCCTTTAGCGAAAACTGGATGTTTCCGGAACAAAACTATGATATACTGATCAACTGCATAGGCGCTATACGGGAAGAACCGGACAATCGCTTCGAACGTGTACATCTGGGCATTACCGAACAGATTGTCAAAAACCGGTCCCGCATCGGTAATCCCCGTATTATTCAGCTCTCGGTACTGGGAGCTGACGCTTTCAGCCCCGTAGATTTTCTTCGAAGCCGGGCACAGGCAGATGAATACCTGCTATCTCATCCGGATACTACGGTCGTCCGGTCTTCCATAGTCTGTACCCCGGGCACCATGCTGGCCAGAAAAATCCGGACTGCGGGACGCATATCCAGGCTGATTTTTAACCGTCTGTATGTGCCCGAAGGTTTTGTATACCATAAAGTGCAACCTATCCTGATTGAAGATCTGGTCAAAATACTATGGAAAATATGCCAGAACCGGGATTCTGAATCCGTACTTAACCTTACCGGGCCCGAAATTCTGACCTATGGAGACCTTCTGTATATTGCCAACAAAAAAATCAAGGTTTTCCCTGTTAAACGCTCTCTTTCCGACCGTATCGCAGGGGTCGCGGGCAATCTCCTGCCGGATATTATTACCTTGGACCAATATCAAATGCTGTTTACTGACAACGTAGCAGATCCGGGTACGGCCGCATCCTTCCTTGGACGTTCACCCAAATCAACACTGGGCTTCTGGCAAAAGGAACTGCGATAAAACAGATCCTGCCAGTCAAAACAGGTATATTGTATGGTAAAAGAGCTGACTACAGAGCAATACCGGCAGACCACCGGTGGATACGCGGAAATGGAAAAAGCAGACAAGCCCTCGCTGGATATCTGGCCTTATGTGGCAGAACTTGTCAGGCTAAAGGTGGTTCCCAAACGCGTACTGAAAGAGAAACGGATTGATACCATAGGGAGAACTCCTGATCTGTCTCATGAATATATTCTCCTTGCTTCCGGCACTGCCAACCTCCCCGTTATTCTGGTGATCCGGCTTGAACAACCTGTATCTGTACTGGGATATTACCGGCTCGATATTGAAAAAAGGGTGGATGAAACATTATAATTTCATCCATTTCGGAATTTTCATTATCGAACCAGCAGGTTCCCCTGATAACTGGCCATTTTTTATTATCAGAATACTATTACTTCAGCACCGTCACCGTCGTCCGGCGGTTAAGCTGCCGCCCTTCTTCCGTTTCGTTGGTAGCAATAGGCTGGCTTTCCCCATATCCCTTAGTGACCAGCCGATCCGCCTTGATACCTTTTTCTGTCAGATAGTAAAATACGGCATCAGCGCGTCGGGCAGATAACTTGTCGTTGTACGCATCATCGCCATCAGAATCGGTATGTCCGGCGATTTCCAGACGAATCTTGGGATAATCTGTCAGAAACTTGTGCAGACGCTCCAGCTCAATTTCTGACTCTCTGCGCAAAGTCGCCTTGTCAAAATCAAAGAAGATATTACGTAAAGTAATGGAAGCCCCCTGATTGACAGCTTCCAGGCAGATTTCTTCCTCTATCTCCAAATAGGAATCCAGCTCCGGTATGTCAATATTTTTGGAGTAGAAGACATACATCGGAGCTTCTACCGCGATGTTGTAATTACGTCCGGCGGGCAAGATAATCGTATACTTTCCGGTAGTCTTATTGGGGGCGTATACTCCGATTACTGCTTTGGTAGCATTGTCTGATACGGTGATGGTAGCTGCAACTGTCTGTTTCGTTGCACAATCGTGCACACTACCCTTCCATACGACCAGAGATGAACGCTTCACTTCCCGCTCAAGCATGTAAATATCCTTATCTCCTTTTCCGCCCGGCCGAATCGAAGAGAAATAAGCCCGGCTATTGTCCGGAGACCATGCAAAGTTGAAATCATCATCGGCAGTATTTACCGGAAAACCGATATTTTCAGCATCGGACAGAATTTCGCCGTTCTCAAGATTAATCTGTACGGAAAATATATCAAAGCCACCCATCGAGCGGTGCCCCCTGGAACTAAAGTATAAGGTCTGACCATCTGCATGAATAAAAGGTGCAATCTCATCGCCGGGTGTATTTACCTGCGGCCCCAGAAGAATTGCAGGGCCGAAAACTCCGTCATCTCCCCTTTTGGACATATAGATATCCGTCCCGCCCATTCCGCCTTTGCGGTTGCTGGAAAAGAACAGTACATTATTATTCGATGAAAGGCTCGCGCTTGATTCCCAGTTCGGGGAATTTACATTTTTACCAAGATCTTTGGGACTGGACCATTCCTTGCCGTCCAGCGTACTGATATAGATATCTCCGCCGTGAGATGAAGCATTATATATAAGCATCTGCTGACCATCTGCAGAAAGACCGATACAGGCATCATGATTCTCAGAGTTGATTTTATTACCGATACTTAACGGAGCTGACCAGTTTCCCAGACTGTCCTTTTCCGATACATATATATCTTCATAATATAGCAAATCACGAGGGTCCAGCTTTTTTCCTCTGGTATCCGGCCGTCTGGATGTAAACGCTATAAACGTCTCATCAGCAGATATGACCGGATTGTATTCCGGATATTCCGTATTGACGTTTTCACTCAGCGGATTGATTTCTATCTCCACAGGATTTTCCATTAGTCTCATTCCGTTCCGGCAATACGTAATATATACATCCGCTTCCGCTTTCTTTACACGCTGTCCTTCATTCAGCCGGTCCTTATACTCCTGAAAAAATGTAAGCGCTTTTTCAAAATCATGCTTCAGATGAAAAGCCCTCCCCAGATAATAATCAACTTCGGGTATATCAATTCTGAAAAGTTTGGCGTGGGTCAAATACTCAATGGCTTTATCTGGGTTTCTGAGATTCAGATAAGTTACTCCGATATAATAATTCAGGTCGGGATAATTGGAAACCCCTGCTTTCAAAAATTCGTTTAATGCTTCCGGATACCGTTCCTTCACAAAAAGATCCAGACCCGTATTAAACTGTTTCCTTGCCGGCTTTGGAAGTTCCTGGGCCTGCACTGCGCTGGTCATACAAATGACCGCTAACAAGAAAATCTTTCTAAACATAAAAAGAGCCAATATAAGCGTATGAAGAATTTGAGCTTAAAATAAGTACCATTTTTTTAATTGTACAATTATTAAGTGGTCTTATTACTTTAATTTATTATTTTCGCCCTTGAATATTAAATTCGTATACCCGTATAATTATCAGAAAAGTGGTGTTTACCCGATGACAAAAGAAACGTAGAGTAAACACATCTCTAAAAATTGCGTAATCATAAGCAAACTTTAAAAAGTTATATTTATAGAAATGGGGAATTAAAGCAGGCGGTTTTATCCCTTTTCATTCATAAAGCAATATGAAAAAAACATTCCTAAGACTTTTGCTGCCGGTAATCACTCTGTCCGGTGCACTCATTATCGGAGAAGCCAGCCCGGCGCCGGTGCCGGGAGATCAAAGCATTGTAAAAGTACAATGCACTCTGAGCGGCACTGTTGAAAAGGAAAACACCAGCTGCAGTGGTAACGATGGCCGGATCAATATAAGCAGCCCGACCGGAGCTGATGATTTTCAGTTTTCAGTCGATGGAAACAGCTGGCAGGACTCCCCTGCTTTTACAGGCTTGCTGCCGGGCACTTACGAAGTATGGATGCGGGATAAAGACGATGATGCCTGTACTCAGCACCTTGGGAGCATACTCATCAGCTCATACCTTCCTCTTGATGCGTCCATTTCATCCGAAAACATAAATTGCACCCCCAATCATCAGGGAAAAATCGATTTTACAACCTTACAGGGCGGAAGCGGAAACTATGAATTTTCTGTCGATGGCGGTGCCACCTGGCAATCAGCAGCAAGCATATCAATTGAGCATGCAGGCAACTACACTCCGGTACTGAGAGATGCGGAGCATCCGCATTGCGAAAAAACATTTGCAGCGGTAACCATTACAGCGCCTGCTATATTATCAGCCACAGCCTCCCATCAGGATGCTACCTGCTATGGCACCAGCAGCGGAACGATTACCATCCATTCATCCGGCGGAACAAACGCTTTTCAGTATTCCATAGACGGAGGAGCATCATGGCAGGGTCCCGGCAACATCACGTATACCTATTCCAATGTCGCCAAAGGCTCGTATAATGTTCAGGTAAGAGATAATGCAATAAATAATTGTATCCTTGTGCTTAACAGCAATCTGGAAGTCGGCGAACCCGATCAGCTAAACGCCTCTGTAACCCACACGGATGTCATTGATTGTTACGGAGAAGCTGAAGGGACTATTACATTTTCAGCCCCTTCCGGCGGCTCAGGAGATTACCAGTATTCGATAAATAACAGAGCATCCTGGCATTCCACCCCGGTCTTCAACAATCTGCCTTCTCAAAACTACAGAGTATTTATCCGCGATGCGAATGTTCCTTCCTGCTACAGAGAACTACCAGGCGTTTTCATTGACCAGAAACAACAGCTGAGCGCGGCCTTATCATCAAAAGTCAACAGCTGCTTCGGACTCGAGGAAGGAGAAATTGAGTTTGTATCAGAATCCGGGGGAAGCGGCAATTACCTATACTCCATAGATAACGGAGCTACCTGGCAGACCAATTCACTATTTACCGGCCTGAAAGCCGACAGCTATCAGGTTTTACTTGCCGACGCAGATTATCCGACTTGTATTGAAGAAATAGACAATGCGCTGATCATTACCGAACCCAATGATCTGGACGCTGATGTCGAGTACGGCGATGTTACCTGCTATAATACCGCAACCGGTTATATCAACATCCTTAATCCGACCGGCAGACCTTCCAGCAGCAATTATATGTTCAGTATTGACAATGGGAATACCTGGTCACCTTCAAGAAACTTTACAGGCCTTACAAGCGGTCCGACGTATACAGTACTGATAAGGGATGCTATCACCTCAACCTGCCGCAAAACACTTAGCGCACCGATTACACTTACTCAGCCCGATCAGCTGGTGGCCAGCGCATCAGGCACCGATGCCGATTGTTTCGGAGCCTCTACCGGTACCATTACATTTTCCGGAATAAGCGGCGGTTTCGGCTCTTACGAATTCAGTGCCAACGACGGTACAACATGGCAGTCTGCTCCTCTGTTTGATGCAGTGGCAGCGGGCAATCATGCCTTATGGATAAGAGATACAGACTACCCTGCCTGCAGACGTCAGATACATCCTGCTTTTGCAATCGGGCAGCCACCCAAAATGCAGGCTATTATCTCCAATACCAACGTAAACTGCTTTGGCGATGCTACAGGATATATCGAATTTACCAACCCAAGCGGCGGAAGCGGCTCCTACTCTTATTCCATAGATGGCGGCCAGCAATGGCAGACCAACGGTCAGTTTAGCGATCTGCCTGCCGGCAAATACAATGTCATGGTAAAAGACAACCACTGTGAAGCCAGTCTCGATACGGCTCTTCAGATTACACAGCCTGCCCGGCTTGATGTACAGATCAGCAAGCAGGACGTGCTTTGCTTCGGGAATACCGACGGCAGCATTACTTTTGCCAATCCAAGCGGCGGAAGCGGCACTTATCAGTATTCAAGAGACAACGGGCAAAGCTGGCAGTCGCCTAACGATGTCGGCAATTCCAGAACATATCCCAACCTTGCTCCCGGTACCTATCATCTGTGGATACGGGATGCAACAACCCTCTCCTGCTCACTCAAAGTCCAGGATTCCTATCCGATCACACAACCGGACAAATTGTCCGTAACAACCGTATTGTCAGCCAACAGCAGCTGCTCCGGAGCCGATGACGGAAGCATTCAGTTTAGCGGAGTCCTTGGCGGATCCGGCAATTATGAATTCTCTATCGATGCAGGTAATACCTGGAGCGATGACTCTGTATTCACAAACCTGTCACCGGATACATATATTCTTGTCGTACGTGACGCTATAGCGCCTGGCTGCAGACTGGATGTGCCGGATGTAATACTGACAGAACCTGCTCCGCTGAGCGCAGGAATTGACAAAGATACCATTACGTGCTTTGAAGCAGACAACGGGGCTATCCGCTTTATAAATGTGTACGGCGGCTGGGGCTCCTATGAGTTTTCCATAGATAACGGGACAAGCTGGGCAGAACAGACAGAGTATACAAACCTCCCGCCGGCTACCTATACAGCGCTGGTTCGTGACAAGGACTATCCGACCTGTATGCTGACCATTGAGAGCGTATCTTTTGCAGAACCTCCCCGACCGGACGCTCAAATTGATTTTGATACCATATCCTGTTTCGGCGCTGCCAACGGCCGCATCGAATTTACCAACCTGCCTTCTACTACCATTCATTATGAGTTCTCCATAGACAATGGTGCAACATGGCAAAGCAGCCCCGAATTCAATAATCTTGGCCAGGGGACTTATATTCCGCAAATACGTCATGCCGGCAATGATCTTTGTAAAACGATTCTTGAAGCCATTGAAATAACAGAACCAGCCGAGCTTACAGCAACAGCTTCAACAGAACCTGTAACCTGTTTTGACGGCTCAAATGGTAGCATCACTATACATGCGCTGAATGGAAGCGGCATATATCAATACAGCATCGACAACGGAGTGACATGGTCTTCCTTCAATACATTCGACAACCTGATAGCCGATACTTACAATTTGCAGGTAAGAGACATGGCTAATCCCGGATGTTTGAGATCTCTGGGAGCTACAATTATCAACCAGCCTGCTCAAATTGTTCTTAACACGAGCAAAACAGACGCAGATTGTTATGATGCTTCAACAGGTTCTGTCAATTTCACTGTTTCCGGCGGCACCGGACCATTTGAGTACTCCGTTAACGGATCCGGCTGGACCACCGACACCGATCTGAATACTATACCGGCCGGGACCTACGTGATTCTGGCAAGGGAAATTAATCAGCCAGCCTGTATATCGGATCCTGCCACGGTGGTGGTTGAAGAGCCGGCTGATATCGTGTATACCGTTGCAACAGAAGACATCCTCTGCAACAGTGAAAGCACCGGCAAGATCACCGTAGAAACTGATCCGGCTGATACAAGATCCTTCTTATTTTCCATTGACGGAGGAAGCAACTGGCAACCAGACGGTGTTTTTGAGAATCTTCACGCTGGCACATATTCCGTACTTATTCAGGATGTGGCAGTAAGTACCTGTACCAAAACAGTAAGTGTTTCGGTCTACCAGCCTGCGCCGCTCAATGCGACAATCACCTCTTCCGACATCACCTGCTCGGGCACTGACAACGGCAGCATTATTCTTCGGGATCTGTCTGGCGGAAGCGGTGATTACGAAGTATCCATTGATAATGGTACAACATGGTCCGATGACAGCAGCTTTTACAATCTGGCGCCCGGCACCTATACCGTTATTCTTAAAGACGCGCTGGCTGCATGCACTACTTCTCCGGAAAGTATTGTTATAAAAAATGCTGATCCGATTACAGCCATAGTGACGCCCGCCAATACCACCTGTTATGACATAGCGGACGGACAAATTGTAATTATTGCAGGCGGTGGCAGCGGCAACTATGAATATTCTGCTGATAACGGCACCACCTGGACATCCGATCCGGCTTTTGCAGATCTGGCCGCCCAAACGTATCAGGTGCTGATCCGGGATATGCAGGACCATACCTGTCTTTCTCCTCTGTATACCGTGACAGTCGATCAGCCGGCAGCAATTACGATCGCTGCTGTTACCAGCCCAGCCAGCTGCTTTGGCGCGAGTGACGGCGATCTGGCTATTTCTGTATCCGGTGGTACGGGACCATTTGAATATTCCATTGACAACGGACAAACATGGATTACTGACGTAATGATTGAAAATCTGCCGGCTGGTTCCTATACCGTTCTGGCAAGAGAAGCTTCTGAAATCAGCTGTCTGTCCAATAGCACAACCGTTGATATTGATCAGCCTGCCGACATCGCCGGCAATACTGTTGTTGCTGATGTAACCTGCTACGGTGGCTCGGACGGAAGCATTACGCTTGACCTGACAACTGTTGATAGCAGAATCTTTGAATATTCCATTGACAATGGCGCTACGTGGAGTGTCAATAATGTATTTGACAACCTGACTTCAGATACCTATCAGGTAAGCGTACGTGACAGGGATGTTCCAACATGTCAGCGGGACTTCAGCGCTGAAGTTACACAGCCGGATGCTCTGACAGCAGATTATACCCTGAACCACATCACATGTAATAGCCAGAACAACGGTTCTGTTTCATTTGAAAATCTGTCCGGCGGTACCGGCATACTGTATACATCAATTGACGGCAATACGACCTCAGCAACCGATCTGCTATATTCCGACCTGGCTCCAGGTGTGTATACGCTGGTTATTTCGGATGCTCAGGGATGCTCCGTAACATTAGGAACAGTCACTTTAACCGAACCGGATGCTCTGACAGCAGGCGCAACTCACACCGATGCAAGCTGTGCAAATGAAGCAGATGGTTCTATCTCTGTGACCGCAACTGGCGGAAGCGGTGATTATGAATATTCCCTGGACGGAACAAGCTGGTTCACTGAAGCGCTTATTGAAAATCTGGGAGCTGATACCTATCAGATCATCGTTCGTGATGCCAATGATCACAATTGTACCATAACTATTCCCGACATAATTATCAATCAGCCGGATCCGCTCACTTTTACAACATCATCCGATGATCCAGATTGTCTGGGTGCTGACAACGGAGAAATCACTGTTCTTGTTTCCGGCGGTACCGGTCCGTTTGAGTATAGCGCTGACAACGGTGCAAGCTGGAGCAGCTCCAATATACTATCCGGACTACCAGCCGGCATCTACTCTGTACTCGTACGCGAAGGTAGCAATACATCATGTACCAGCTCTGCCCAGTCTGTAACATTAACAGAACCGCAGGATCTCTCCGTAACAGCCGATCTGACTCACATCAGCTGCCATGGCGAATACTCCGGAGTCATCGCCCTAACCAAAGAAAGCACTGACAGCAGAACATATGAGTATTCTATTGATAACGGAAGTTCATGGAATCTTTCAGGCAACTTTGAAAACCTTGGTATCGGCACATACACCATACTGGTACGTGATGAAGCAAGCCCTTCATGCAATAAATCATTTGAATTTGATATTATCCGTAATAACACCCTGAGTGCAACTATCAATTCTGTGAACATTCTCTGCTCCGGCCGGAATGATGGCAGTATCCGCTTTGATACACCTTCCGGAGGAAGCGGTCTGTATGAATACTCTGTTGACGGTAGCAGCTGGCAGGCAAATCCTGAATTTACCGGCCTTGCTTCCGGATCTTATACCGCACTTATCAGAGATGTCAACGATCCGCTATGCATGGAAACACTGACTACGGTAACCATTGCAGAGCCTGATCCGATCAGTGCGACCATAACCGGCACAAACATCGACTGTGCTAATGAAAATAATGGCTTCATTACCATCTCGGCTACGGGCGGAAGTGGTCTGTATGAATATTCTGTTGACGGCAGCAGCTGGACAGATATATCTCCTGTCAGTGGTTTGTCCGGCGGAACATATTCTGTAGTTGTACGTGATCAGGCTGACAACACCTGCCTGCACAATGCCGGATCAGTTACCATCACAAGCCCTGCTCCTATCTCTGCTATACTTACCAGTACTGATGTAAACTGTACGGGAACATTGAGAGGCAATATTATCCTGAGCGAAGTAGAAGGCGGAAGCGGCAATTATGAATATTCTTTTGACAATCAGCAGACATGGATAAGCACACAGGCTGTATCGGATCTTGATGCAGGTACGTATACTGTGTTTATCAGAGATGCCGGCGCACCTGCCTGTATAGTAGAAATCGGGGAAGCAATCATCAACGATTATGAGCTTCATACAGACGGAGTACAAATCATCGGAGCCTCTTGTTTCGGTGGCAGTGATGCATCCTTCGAGATACTCAATCCGAGAGGAGGCGAAACCACCAATTATGAATTCAGCACAAATGGTTTTACCTGGCAGGCATCACCGGTTTTCACCGATCTATACGCCAACGAATACAATCTGTATATCCGAAATTCTGATGCGACACATTGTAGCAAATTGCTCGATAAAGTTGAGGTTGAAGAAACGGAAATACTGTCAGCTGTTGCTCTCGGAGATGAGAACCTATGTATGGATAGCCACTCCATTTATATTGAAGAAATCAGCGGCGGAAGCGGAGTCTATGAGTTCTCGATCGATGGTCAGAACTGGAAACAGGATACCTCTTTCACGGAACTAAGCAATGGAACATATCTGGTGATGATGCGCGATGCGAATGCTCAAAGTTGCTCCGTTGTGCTTAACTCCGGAATAAATTTTGAACAGCCACCGGTGCCTTTTGCTTATATAAGCACCAGATCTTCGACAGGTTGTATAGGGAATACCAACGGAGAAATTATGGTATTAGGTGATGGTGGTCGCGGTAGTTATCAGTTTGCAATATCTGATGGAGAATCGTGGTCCGAATTTACTACTTATCCATATAATAATACTGAACCACATACATTTTCGAACATAAGCGCTGGTTCTTATTTCATAAAAATAAAAGATCCTTTTGGATGTGAGACTACCCTCGATGAGACTGCAGTAGTCAGTCATACAGACCCTGGCTATCCGGCAACGATTACGGAAGAGCTTGCTGAAGA
The DNA here is from genome assembly GCA_023392125.1 of Bacteroidota bacterium. Classification (GTDB taxonomy): domain Bacteria; phylum Bacteroidota; class Bacteroidia; order Cytophagales; family Cytophagaceae; genus SpSt-227. Next base: position 78,757 of record JAEVZS010000015.1, on the reverse strand, counting down.
ACTGAATTTCTGTGTTACAGAGTTCTCCGTCCGTTTTGGTGTACAAGCTGAAAACGCTGTGTCTTATCAGTGGCTTGTCAATGGTACAGCCATCTCCAACGGCGGTATCTATAGCGGAAGCACCAGCCGGGAACTGGTAATTAATCCATTCACTCCGGATCTGGATGGTAATATATACTCAGTAGTAGTTACAGGTGCCTGTGCTCCTGCCGATACATCCACTGGAAAACTGGTAATATCTGAGCTGATCACACCACTTATTTCGGATGCCCAGACGACCTGTCCGGAAGGTGATCTGTCTGAAATCATACTGCGCGGACATGGCCAGGCAATCATAGTGCACTGGGAAATGAAGACTCCAGAAGCAACCGAATGGTCTGTAGTACCGGAATCAGCACACACAGACAGTATCTATCCGGTTCATACACAGGGAGAGTACCTGTACAGAGCATATGTACAGAACGGAGCCTGTGCTCCGGTTTATTCGCCTTCCAGCAGCTATACCATGCTGCCGGCACCCTCGGCATCGGCAGGGGATGACATTGAGCTGGGTAAAGGAAAATCCGTGACCCTGGCTGCAAGCGGAGGTATTCTTTATGAGTGGAACTGGGATATTACGCTCTCGGATTCATCCATTGCCAATCCGGTGGTCAATCCGGAATATACTACTACGTATTATGTAAAAATCACCAATGAATACGGCTGCTCCAAATACGACAGCGTACTCGTGGAAGTAGTTGAAGAATACGAGCTCTATATCCCGAATACCTTTACACCAAACAACGATGGAACTAATGACACCTGGTCGATACGTTCTATTGAGCTGTATCCTGATGCTTCACTTGAAATATACAATCGCTGGGGCATGCTGCTGTACAGGCAGACCAATGGAGTCAAGCCATGGAACGGTACTGCCAGTGGCAAAGAGTTACCAACCGGAACGTATTTTTATGTACTAAAACTAACTCCTGACTCAGAGTCTCTTTCTGGCTCAGTAAGTATTGTGAGATAATTGAATATGAAGAGAATAGTATTTTTCATTGTTGGCCTGCTACTTCCGGTTTTAGGATTTAGTCAGCAAATACCCATGTACTCTCAGTATATCTGGAATGCATACCTAATCAATCCGGCCATCGGAGGCGCAGAAAACTTCATGGAAGTAAAAGCCGGCTACCGGAGTCAGTGGGTAGGCCTGGAAGGTTCTCCCCAGACCCTGTTCATTACAGCCAATAGTCAGTTGGGTAAAAAAGTACTGAACCGGGAAGATAAGGATATCGTCAATCGCGAAGGTCATGGCAGTGATATGGAACCATCGGGTATTGCACGAGTTTTCCGATATTCCAAGCCAGCCTACCCCAACCTGCCACAAAGCTATAAGGTACGTCCTCACCATGGAGTAGGTCTTCAGATTCTCGGTGACCAGATCGGGCCGTTTACCAATATGGGATTCTATGGTAACTATGCCTATCATGTACCGATTACGAATAAAATGTATGCCTCTTTAGGCACATTTGTCGGACTCAAACAGTACAAAATGGATATAAGCAGGGTCAAGCTGGAAAACCCTGATGATATTGCCATTGGTAATCAGGGCAATCTCTACGGGTTATTTCCTGATGCCATGGTTGGCTTTATGCTTTATTCTGAAAAATTTTATGCCGGTATCTCGGCCAATCAGATTCTGTATTCCAATGTCTCTCTCAGAAACAGGGCACAACAGTACGTCTCGGCCACGGCCCAGCTGGAACCTCATTATTTCCTTACAGGGGGTTATCGTGTTCGTCTGAATAGTGAATTTGCCTTTATCCCTTCTACGCTTGTACGATACTATCCGGGTACAAAATTGTCTGCCGATTTTACCGGTAAAATAAACTATATGGATCTGCTATGGGCCGGAGTTTCCTACAGAGCAGCCGAGGCACTTGTATTTCTTGCCGGCTTCTCCTATGCCAATAAGCTTGACTTCGGCTATTCGTACGATCTTTCAGTATCACAGCGCAACAACTATGTTCGACTGGTATCCCATGAAATCATGGTTGGCTTTCGTATGATCAACAATAAAAGCATCGGAAGACCAAGCTATGTCTGGTAAGGGTTGTATGTTATGAGTTATGAGTTATGAGTTATGAGTTATGAGTTAACTTAACTTACAACTCATAACATATAGGATGATCGGATCAGGCGACTTCCTTCTCTGCTATCTGGGGCTTTAGCTCAACACTTTCGCTTTCCCTTCTGTAATATTTATCAAAAATCATACAGGCAACCAGATCTCCGACAACGTTTACAGACGTTCTGAACATCCCCAATAAACGATCAACACCAATAATCAGGGCTATCGCTGTAACCGGAATCCCGATGCTTCCAAGGACCGAACCCAGCACAATCACTCCTGCGCCCGGAGCTGAAGGAGTCCCTATAGAAGCTGCAATTGTAGTAACAATAACCAGCACAATACTCATAAGATCCAGATTCAGTCCATATACCTGAGCCAGAAAAATAGTAGCAATAGCCTGAAAAACAGCTGTACCATCCATGTTGAGGGAAGTGCCGACCGGAATAATAAACCGGCTGACTGTAGGGCTTATTTTCAGCTTTTCCTCGGCTGTCTTAAGCGTAAGAGGCATTACAGCTGCTGAGCTGGACATCGAGAAAGCAAGCAGTAACAGGTCTCTGGAAGCCGAATAAAATTTTCTAAGACTGACCCGCGCCACAAAAACCAGGAGAATATTATAAAAAATTATTACCATCAAAAGGCCCGACAGGACAGTAATAACAAACATGGATAATCCAATAATCGTTTCCAGACCAACCTTGGAGGTAACCTGACAAAGCAACCCGAAAACGGCAACCGGAGCCAGCTTCATGGCCCAGCGGGTAACTGTCATGGTTATCTCCTGCACTGAAAACATCAGCTGCAGTACAGGTGTTGCCGTCTGCTCACTGACATTGACAAGCGCGACTCCCACAATAAGCGCAAATATGACTATGCTGAGCATTTCACCCGAAGCCATTGACGCAAGCGGATTTTCCGGGAGCAGGTTGGTCAGTATCGTAGGCAGCTGCTTTAAGCCAAATTCAGGCTTTTCCGGCATGCTTCCCAGATTCAGCATCTCGCTGGCCAGGCTGTTTCCCTCTTCAATATAATTTCCGGGTTTGAGTAAAAACGCGACTGATACCGCCAGAATCAGTGTTATGACCGAGGTCATTAAAAAGTATCCGATTACTCTGGGTCCGGCAGTAAGCAAATACTCCTTGTTTTGCCCGCCGGCAATACCCTGAATAATGGAACTGAACATCAAAGGGATCATGATCATCTGAACAATGCGGATAAACAGGCTGCCCGGAAGAGCGATCCAGTTGGTCAGGGTTTCAACCGACTCTTCTGCTATCCATGAAGGATTGGTACTTAAGTATCCCCCCAGAATCACACCAAGAAGCATCCCGATTATTACCTGCAGCCATAACCTGCTTTTGACCAGTCCGTGAATCTGATCGTACAATTCTTTTACAGGTCTGAGCTGATATTCGGTGGTTGCTGACATAATCGGAGTTTCTTTGCCTATATACAAAAAACGAAACATCCGATTAATACAAAAATGATTTTACACATTTCTTTTCGTGACATATATCATTTAGGTCCGTCTTTATTCAGCAGCTATATACATAAGCCTTCAATACTAAAAAGGACCAGACATACAGTTTTAATAAATATAAATAACTGTTAACCATTCACTTAACGATACATCCCCGACGGGAGCTGACTCGTTGTGTACCTTTTCACCTTCTTTTATCTTTCCCCTGGTGAGAAAACGGGTTATTGTTGCGTCCCCCTTTTATCTGCATAGCTTCATTGTAAGCACAGGCAAAATCTCCATCGAGAATATCATTTTTCATTATTTATACATATATTCACAAGACACGCCGATATATATTCAACATATATCATCAGCTAATATCTCTAAGACTGGTATAAAACATTACACAAAAGCATTCTTTTATTTTATCTTATTATCAATAACCACCAATCTGATGAAAAAAATCTACATAACATTATTCGCATTATCCCTGCTGACCGGTGCCGGCAATGCCCATGCCGGACAACAACCCCGAAAAGGGCTGGATAAACTGGTTGGAAAGTCCTCCCGTAATAAAAGCAGCCAATTAAGAACAGCTGCCGCTAAAAAACTGCCACAGAAAGTCCAAAACTTTTATTGGATCGACACAGATGAAACCTGGATGGAAACTGGCTATACGGAGTTTACCTATGATCAGCGGGGAAATGTTCTCAGCGAACTGACACTTGGCACAGCCGGAGACAGTTCCCGCATAGTCTTATATTCTTATAATTCCCGTGGTGAACGTATCGAATATATTGAACAGTACTATCAGGGTACTGAGTGGGTCAACTCCCAGAAAGAGACGACCTCCTACGATACTCAAGGCAATCTGCTGGAAACTATTTCCTATACCTGGCAAAGCAATCAATGGAAAATCCAGTGGGGATATAAAACCCAATACTCTTATGATATCCAGAATCGCCTTATCGAGGAGATCGAACTGAGCTACGACAAAGATGAAGAAGACTGGATTGCAGGCTGGAAATTTGTATTAGGATACTCAGGCAATGAGCAAGAGCCACGCACCCTTACCGAATACGAATACGATGGTGACGAATGGATAAAAACCTATGAATATACAAATATTGTGTGGAGAAGTTTTACCGGTACCGGCGAAGGCTGGGATTTTGAGTCTCTTTACTATACCGAATATTACGAAGGGGCAGAAATAGCCGGACGTATGTCTGCAACTATTGATGGAACTACTACTGTGTATCTCGAGGAAATATATCAGGAAGGAGAATGGACAGGTACATACAGAAGTACCAGCACCATAGAAGAAGATGGCAGTACTGTCACCATCAATGAATATTTTGAAGAGGGTCAATGGCTGTATAGTGACAGAAGTACCGAATATAGAGATAGCCGGGGAGAGTACGCCGGGAATAAGGATGAGGATTATGATTCCGGCGAATGGAGCGTCACTTATGCCAACATCCTGACCAATACTTATAACGATAATGACGAAAAGGTTGAAACGGTTAGTGAATACATTTCACCGGGAAGTCCTGTAACCAAAACCAAACAGGAGTTTTCCGACTTTATTTCAATCGACATGATCACAGGTCAGCCGTCTTCTGTAGCCTTCACCTCACTCAGCCTGTTTCCCAATCCGGCAACTGATATCATCTCCTTTGAAAACATCCCGGCCGGTTCGGAGATTAGCATCGCAACCATCGGAAATCAGACAGTATTAGATACAAGGTTGACAGAAACTTCTGCCCGTATTTCGGTAGCTGACCTGCAACCAGGCATTTACTTTGCCACTATCCGCTCCGCAAACGGAGAAGCAAAAACACTGAAGTTTATCAAGCAGTAAACACCAACATCAGAACATGCAGCTTTTGAAAGCTGCATGTTCTCTTTTCTTTCACCCTTCCTATTCCAATTTTTCCGGTCTCAGGCTATGTAAAAATTCCGCATGCCTTATCAGACTGTTTTTTCCGAAATACCGTTTCTGTTTTCGAAACCTGCTTATTCAAGATTTAATATCCGGACCACCTCTTCATAGCTCATCGCTTTCAGCTCATCCATGGAAGGCAGAGAGTTTTCAGTTACCCGGATGTTTATCGGCCGGTTGATCAGCACAATTTTAAACCGGAGGTTAGGCATGTAAAAATCCCTGAGCTGGTTACCGGCCGGCGCCTGACTGGCCCCATCCGTCCAGAAATAATGTAAACGGACTTTTCCGGGAGAGATCTGATGCGCATAGTTTATATAATAACCCTTCATACTGTATAATCGGGCATCCAGAGGTATCCAGGTTGCAGTATCCGAAGAAACCGGAGTAAAATAGGCCAGTACGCCCCCTTCATCAAGCACCTTCTGAGTAAGCGCCGGAAGTACGCGATCATTGTACAGCGTATAATAAGAAGCAATCATCGACGATCCATCATTAAATCCATATAGCGCATACCATTGCCAGTCACTGTCAGTCAGCAGAAAGTTTTCGACCTTGACAGTAAACAGATCCGGTTCCGGCTCTTCCTCTTTCTTACCGCAGCCACCCAGTATAGCGATACAGGCTGACAGAAGTAAGGAATAAATCGATGCTGTTTTCATAATACAGATATAGTAGATATTCAGATTTATTTGATATCGGATTATTCGAAATATCAAATATCTGTAAAAATACATTATATCTGTGATTTATACGCCACAATTCGAAGGCCCGGGTTATAAAAGCCATACTTCTCCCGGCATTGTAATCTTCAGCGGTTCTTTTTATATTTAAGAGATTATCATGCGAATTCTTGCTGTTTTTCTTTATCTGCTCAGCATAGCTGCCCTTCAGGCCCGGTCTGTCAGAGACACGTTGATTACAGTCACTCCGGGAACCTGGTATGATTTTGCGATCGACACCTGTTCCGGTGTTTCCGTACAGCTGCTCAGCGATGCACTGTCCGATCAGCTACTAAAAACAGATCACAATGCCGCTTTTTTAATCTATCAGGATCCTCATGCCGATGCCTCTGCACCTGTGGTATTTTCTCCCGGCAGCAAAAAACTTTCCTTTTACTCCGGCTCATACCGCGGCAATGTGGTATTCTACTTTTTCTCCATAGCACCATTGCCCGCACATCTGAGAATCACCCGGCGTACAGCAGCTACAGAAGACTGTCTTCCGGAAATCGTGCCTCCCTCTGTATGGAGAGCCGGACTGTCTGCACCTTCATATACCCCTTCAAAAACACAAACCACGCATATTATCGTCCACCATGCTGCTACCGGCAATCAGGACCCGGATGCTTATCAGACAGTTCGCTCTATATACGTGCAGCATACCCAGATCAATGGCTGGAGCGATATAGGCTATAACTATCTGATCGGAAGAGATGGCACCATATTTCAGGGACGGGACAGCAAAGGACTGTTTGACCCTGACTATACGGTGGGGGCACATATGTGCGGAAAAAACAACAATACCATGGGTATTTGCCTGCTGGGAAACTATGTAAGCGAAAAGCCTACTCCGGCAGCACTTCGGTCTCTGGAGCGATTAATTGCCTGGAAAAGTGTAAAGGATAATATTTCCATCAAGGGTAGCAGTCTGCACCCTGTCGGACCTTCCGGTGAGCCGGATCGCCAGCTGGCCCATGTTGCCGGTCATAGAGAGGGGTGCCGCAGCGGCTATACTGAGTGTCCTGGCAATGGTCTTTTTAGTCTGCTTTCAGAGATCCGCTTCCAAAGTGAACGTCTACTTGCCGGTCAGTGTGCGAACAATCAGCCGCCTTCTCCTCCTGTTATCAATGATTCCCTTTCTGAAAAGCATCTTATCTATCCCAACCCTTCTTCCGATTATATCGAAGCCAGTTTTGCGTGGGATACAGTAATGATTTATGATGTGAACGGCAAATTGTTTCTCAGTCAGTCTGCTTCTGACAACGGCACCAGAATATCCGTCAGCCATCTGACAATTGGTGTGTATATCTGTCGCTTCATTACTACCGGCCGTAACCGGTACCTGCGGCTCATGATCGGGTCAGAGTAATACAGAATGGTTTAAATCACTTCCTGTTTTTCCCCGTTTATCAATTCATGCCGATTATGACGGAGCAAATTTCTCAATCCATGTTACCCCCGGATTTCCGTCTGTTTATAGCTCGTACAGCTCAAGAGGAAGACCATCCGGGTCTGCAAAAAAAGTAAAGCGCCGTCCGGTATATTCATCTGTCCGCACCGGCTCTGTTTCTACTCCATGACTATTGAGAGCAGCTACCGCCTTGTCCAGATCCGCTACCGCAAAAGCGAGATGGCGCAGCCCGCATGCCTCCGGTCCGGAAGGACGATCCGGCGGATCAGGAAAAGAAAACAATTCCAGAATATATTGTCCGTTCAGCGCCAGATCCAGCTTGAACGAACGCCGCTGACTCCGATATACTTCCCTGATAATTTCCAGACCAAGCAATTGGGTATAGAAGTATTTTGAACGCTGATAGTCGCTGCAAATAATCGCGATATGATGAACGTGCTGAAGTTGGAGCATGAAAGTCTGCTATTTGATGAGACAACCTTTAAGATACTAAAAAAAGCCCGGAACTGAAAAGAGCCTTCTGGTTGGGGAAGCTTTTTTCAATGTTATATTTTTGTTATCTGATCTGCCTCAAATTTCCACCACTCCCATGATCGTACCATTCCGAAAAGATATTAAATAAAAAGGGAGTCCCCTTTCGGAAACTCCCTCATTATAACACTCAAAACATAACTACTCTACAATAAACTTTCGGGTTTCTCCCGTCGCAGTCTTTAGGATATACATACCCTTGGCAAAGTTGCCGAGCTCCACTGTATGTACATTAGTTGCTTTAAATACCTGCTGTCCGCTCAGGTTTTCGATCTCAACAGAGCTTGCTTCACTGAGATACAGGATACCCTTGGCCGGGTTGGGATAAACAACGAATGAAGAAGCTTTCACATCAGTACCGGCAGCCATCGAGGTCACTACATCACCGTTCAGCTCAAACACCGTAATCGTTCCGCTGATCTCATTGGATACCAGCAGATAGTGACGACCATCCGGACTATCATCGGGGCTGACATAAACCACATACTCCGGACCATGATCTCCGGCATAAGCCGTGACACTACGGTTGTTTTTATAATCTACAAAGTATGGTCTGGCAGGATCGGTGACATTATATGCCATCACTCCTCCCATACGCTCCAGCCCGATGAAAGCATATACATTACCATTTATTTCGGCCACCGTAACTGCTTCCGGCTCACAACCCTTTGTATGACTTCTCCCTTTCAGCCTGTTGGCCTCATGATCAGAGTTGAAAATACTTCCGAATACCGGGTCTTGTGCAACGATATAATCAAAATCATCACCACTGTCATACACCAGCTCACCCGTTTCAGCATTGAAAATAGAGAATGAGCGGGTTCCTACCGCATACAGCTCGTCATAATCACCATCACCGTCTGCATCACCATGCAGATTGGTAATCCGGAAATTGCCGATCGCATGAGACTGCTGCAGCATTGCCGCATTGGGGAAACGCTCAGGATCAAGCTGTACATTGGCCACCGTAGTACGTTCATTAAGTCCCCCGTACTCTTTTTCATCACCCTCATTGGCGGTCACCAGATACGTAGTACCGGCTATCGAATAGGAAGCAATAGCGTCAGGAATGTAAAAACCTTTTACAGGCCAGTTGGCAATCAGAACTTCTCCGGAATTGTTGCTCATATCTGCCGCATTGCCATAGAGACTATAATCCTTGGTCCCAAGAGGCCATACAGATGTTATTTCCAGACTTTCCAGATCAATCTCTGCGATGGCATTATTTTCCTGTAATGTCACCCAGGCTTTTTTCGAATCAGCAGCTACTGTTATATATTCAGGCTCCAGATCCTGCGCCAGGGTTGAGCTTGCTTTGGTTTTACGGACTCCCTGGGTTATAAGAGCCTCTTCTTCTGCATTGAATACCTCAAAAGACAACTGCGTCACCTTGTTCTGCTCAATAGAGCCAAGGCCGCCGGAAACATCAATCACGCTTACGGAACCTTCCGGATCTATTGTATAGTTGCTGTTAGGCTGGCCCTCGTTGGCAGTAAGCACTTTCGTTCCATCCGGAGTAAAACATACCATATCAGGCAGAGCGCCGACCGTTACATGAGTTACATATGTTCCTTCCGTATCAAAGAATACAACCGAGCCATTGTCTGTTTCCACGTGTGCCGGAGCGCCTACGGCAACCATTCCGTCCTTAACCGCAATACCTGTAATACCTCCTCCATAAGAGCTCATATCTACAGATTTGATGGTAACGGGACTTGCCGGTACAGAAAAGTCTATGATATCAAAACGATTCTGGATCGCGCTGGTCGCAAAGATACGTTTCGTTTGCGCATCATAAGCGATAGCTTCTGTCGTGCTTCCGGTCTCGGAAGGGTCAAAGCTGGTCACCAGATTCATGCTCAGCTCTTCCGTCGCTTCGGGAGCTTTTCGATCATTGTCACGAATATATACCGTAACAAAGTCAGCTCCTGTCACTGTCAGTCCGGATGTATTTTCCACAGCCAGAACAAAGTACTCATCATTTTCCGGTTCTGCATCATCAGAGACAGGAACCTGCACCTCGATTATCGTCCCGCTGCGTCCGTCCAGCTCAATAGTTCTGTTCTGGAAGCTGAAATCATTCGCAGAAGCAGTTCCCCAGTTTTCTTTAAGCACCAGATCAAAAGACACTACAGAAGGATTGGCTATTTTCAAAAGTATTGTAGCAGAGGCTTCTCCCTCATTCACTACATAAAATGCTTTTTCAAACGCGATAGCAGTATTGTAGGTAAAGCTATAGACATATGCGTCTTCCATCGCATTGCCGGAAGCATCTTTAACACCATCTATATGAAGCGAATAATTTGTTCCGGAAGCAAAAGCTCCGGAATACTGAAGCAAAAGCGTATCCGCAGTGCCATCACCTTTACGGCTCACCGATTCAAGTCCTTCTATATTGGTAAAGTTGGTAATATCCGTGGCAGAAGTGTTATCCAGCGTTCTGTCAAATACCACTCTGATCGTAAACGCGTCTACAATCTCTGCCTTCAGAACAACAGGTGCATCTTTCAGGAATACATACACCGGCCACTGCTGAGCTTCTGAACCGGCAGCCTGTGCAATCCAGTTGGCAGGATTCAGAATCGCCGTACGTAATTCTTCTATATTCGCGCTGTTTTGAGGACCGGCATAGTACGCGTTGACAGACAACCCACTGGTATTACCGGGAGCAGCGCTCAGGCTAATGGCGCTCAACCCTTCCTCAAGCGCCTCAGGCAAACGGGACGTACTGCCGCCTGAACAGGAAGGCTTGTCTTCCACCCAGGCATTGGCACTCAAAGCCGTAATGTATGTCGGATTGTCAGCAGAGCCTGTATATACCATGATCTGATCTCCGCCTGAGCTCAGTCCAAACGCGGAGCCGGAAAGTGTCCCGACCGATACAGAAGGACCATCATTCGCCAGTACAACGACTTCTCCGGCTTTAACTCCTTCCTGCGGAGCTGTCCAGACCAGTCCGCCGGGGCATTGCGTACCAGCATTGGTGTATTTGGCATCGGTAAATGTAATCATGGTACCTGACAGAATATCTGTGAGGCTTATAAAAGCAAACTCATCTTCTCTGTCGGAATTATTCATCCGATAGGCAACAATAAGCAGGTCTCCGGGCTGAAATACTGTCTGTACAGCAACCGTAGTAAAACGTATGCCTGTCGCTTCTTCCAGTGTATTTCCGGACACATCCTCGATCATCCCTGCTTTAACCCCCAGGTAATACACTTGTCCGTATGCAAGATCACTTGCCGGTTGAATCAATACTTCCTGTCCGGTGATCGTTGCCTCAAAAGCCACTTCTTCTCCGGCTGCATTGTCCTTTCTCAATTCAAAAGCAGCGGCGATGGTCTCATTTGTGGCATCTACAGCACCGGATAACCGGATTGCTTCATTAAAAGATACTTTCAGAGTCGCGTTTACAGGAATATTCAGCGCATTGGCTCCCGGTGCAAATGTGGCAACCGGCGGATTGACATCACTGGAAAGCGATACCGCATCTATGGCAAAATTATCAAAGCGATTGTTACCTCCGCCATTGCCTGCTACCTGTACAAATTCGATACGAATACTGAAATCAGGATTGTTTTCCGTCGCTGCAATATCTGAAAAATCAAGTGTCTGCAGTGTTGGCTGCTCCGTGATAACCAGACTGTCAAACCTGTTGTAGGTAACACCGTCAAGGCTATAATAAATAAGCTGCGCTCTTGCAGATTGAGCGGAGCGTCTGGTTACGTAGGTAATTACGGGATTTTTGTATCCTGTAAGTGGCAGGTGAAAGGTAAGAGATGCGCCTACCGGATTATTGAACCGAAGATGTGTTTCCGCTTCTTCTCCCATACGGGCATTGAGCGTTCCGAAATCCTGGCCGGTATTGCCGGTACTTTCTACTGAAGAGGTTCCGCCAACCCCATGTACCAGCGAAGCTCCCTGTACCGAGCTATAAGTCGCGCCCAGAAGTTCTTCTGCGTTTCCGGACTTATTAAAATTCCAGTAATGTACCAGTTCCTGTGCCGAGGCTATGCCACCGGCCAGCATCCAGATAAAGGCAGTCAAGAGATAATTGTTTTTCATCGACAATATGGTTTTTGTTCGATGCAAATATCTCCTGTGTATATAACCTGGAGGTTATGGAAGTATTTCTTTATTGTAATTTATAGTAGCACAAGCTCCTATTATCAGTAACAAGCACATTACAAAAAATACTAAGCTGACGATCAAAAAAACATCCCTGGCTTCTTTAATTATCAGGAATGCTGCATCCATATTATCAGCCTTCTCTAAAACCTGATCTTTATAAAACCGGAATACCGGATAAACATACTGTTTTTAAACACAATAGAAAAACGAAGGAAACTATTTGCATCCAAAAACCCTTATTGAAAGGGTTTTATAGTAAAAATATGCTCAGATCCATCGTTAATTACCCGACGAACAGGTATATTAAATAAATATCTGATTCCTGACAATCATAACAGACCAGAAACAAACCATGCAACATACAGAGAGTGAACTGGCAATCATCGGCGGAGGTATTTGTGGCCTTACTACAGCTATTGCTCTGGCAGGCAAAGGCATTACCGTCCCTGTTTTTGAGGCAGCTCCTCAATTTTCGGCAGTCGGTGCAGGTATCGGACTGGCGCCCAATGCCCTGCTTGCACTCGAGCATATAAATATGCTGGACAGCATTCGTGAAATTGGCTTTCCTCTGACTCGATTTGCCATACTGGACGAACAGGGCAATTGCCTGAGCCGTAACGAGGTTCTGCCAGACCGGAATAACCAGCGTCTGAACAATATAACCCTGCACAGAGCCGATTTACATAATGTCCTTGTGTCCAGATTAAAACCGGAAAATCTGCATACCGGCAAACGGCTGAAAAATATCAGACAAAGCTATCATGATGTTCTTATTGAATTTGAAGACGGCAGCACCCATAAAGCCCGATATCTGATTGCCGCGGAAGGGATTCATTCTCCTGTCAGAAAGCAGCTCTTTCCGGACTCAGGCATACGATTTGCCGGATATGCCTGCTGGCGGGCTGTGGTAAATCTCCCCTCTTCTGCAATACCGCCTCTGTCATCAGAAACATGGGGAAGCAAAGGGAGATTCGGTATTTTCCCGCTTACCGGCAACCGTCTTTACTGGTTTGCCTGTATCAACAGCCCGACTCCGGAGTATAACCCATATCGCCACTATACAATCAATGATCTTCTCAGGCATTTTTCCGGATATCATGCACCGGTCACGGATAGTATCGCCCAAGCCCGGGAATCAGACCTCATTCAAAATGACATATACGATCTGGTTCCGCTAAAAAATTATGCCTCACACAATATTTTACTGATTGGCGATGCAGCACATGCCACCACACCCAATATGGGACAGGGAGCCTGTCAGGCCATTGAAGATGCCGTGCTGCTTGCCGACGAATTGCACAAAACTCTGGAAGTGCCGGCAGCCTTCAGAAATTTTGAACAAAAACGCCTCAAAAGGACACAAAAAGTTATAAAGCAATCCCGGCTTATTGGCCGGATAGCACAACTGGACAGCCCGCTGCTCATCCGGGCAAGAAACTTTGGCATGCGGATAAGCCCGGCATGGCTGTATCAGACTCAGGTGCGGTTCCTCAATGAGATTGACTTCAATTAAGCAACCAGCTACTTCGCTTTTACCTCCTGTACTTCCTGACAGAGGCAATCATTTTAGCTTGATGCGTATGTTGTGGAAAGTAGTCCGTATATTTCTGTTTCCGTCCCGATAACCTATCTGTATTTACATGAAAATTGATAAAATAGTACCGGCCATAGCCATCGTAGTAGTTATAGCCTATTTCTTTCCTCAGGCAGCAGCCCCCGGCAGCCCTGTTCCTATCGATATTATATGTAGCATAGGTGTCTCTCTGATATTCTTTTTTTATGGTTTAAAGCTAAGCCCGGATAAAATAAAAAGCGGGCTGCGTAACTGGCAGCTGCATCTTCTTATTCAGACAAGTACGTTTATTCTATTTCCACTGATTATAATCTGCTTCTATCCGTGGATGCAGACCGAACAACAAAAACTGCTCTGGCTCGGAGTATTCTTTCTGGCCGCTTTGCCTTCTACTGTTTCATCCTCCGTAGTTATGGTTTCTATAGCAAAAGGTAATATACCGGCTTCCATATTCAATGCCAGTCTTTCCGGTATAATCGGCATACTCGTTACGCCACTCTGGATGGGCATATTTGTTTCAGGTTCACAGGCTGGTGATTTTGATTTCGGACATATTTACCTGAAGCTGGTCACTGAAATCATTGTACCGGTTGCACTTGGTTTTGCGCTTCAGAAATACTGGGGAGCATTTGCACAAAAACACAGCTCAACGCTAAGTACTTTTGACAAGTCAGTGATCCTGCTGATTATATACAAAAGTTTCGTGGAATCTTTTGATAACAGGGTTTTCAGTACGGTAGGATTCGAAGATTTATTAATTATTGTGGCAATAGTAATCTCCCTGTTTTTCCTGGTGTACGGTCTCATCGGATACATCTCCGGCCTGTTGCGTTTCAATACCGAGGATAAAATCACTGCACAGTTTTGCGGTACTAAAAAATCGCTGGTGCATGGCACCGTATTTTCCACCGTGCTCTTTGGCAATATGACCGCAACAGGCATCATACTGCTTCCACTGATGCTGTTTCATGCGATTCAGATACTGCTTATTGGCATCATTGCCGGCAAGCTGGGCAAAAGAACGGAAGGCTTACATCCATAAGACAACCAGCCTTACGGATCATCTTATAATCATGTTATATAAATTTTCTACTTTTTGATAAACGGAAAAACTTCTACCTGGTCACGCCCAATCAGGCGTATCCGGTAGCTCCCGGGGCTCAATCCGGAAATATCAATACGGTGATCAGCATTCAGCGTATTATGCAGTACTTTCTGGCCCATGCTGTTCCAGATTTCAAAGCGTTCACCTCCATTCTTATCTACATACAGAATATCCGAGGCCGGAACAGGGTATATACGAGCAGAGCCATACTCATTTTTAGCTAATGAGGTAATGATGCAACGATTATAATCCGGATCATCCGGCAACAAGCATACACCGCACTCATCCTGCTCATGCAAGCCACCGGTCACTCCTGCACAGTCTTCCCATAGGCCGATAAATTCAATGTAATTTACCATCAAATCCGAACTGGAAATACTCAAATCATATACCCCCTGAGCCAATTTAATATCATTATTTCCCTTTACATTTATCCAATCTGATGGATAATCGGATTCAAAGATAAATGCATTGGAATACTTTGACTCACCGAAGTTAGATAAAGTAGCATTAATATTCCCACCCCATTTATCTCCACGGCTTAAACGAAAGTTTACTCTATACATCCCTTCTCTTAATACATTCACTTTGTATCGGGTTGTTTCTCCGGAATACATTACATGGAAAATACCCAAAGTGTCATCCGTAACATAAATATCCATATCATCAGTCCTATATGCACC
This sequence comes from Bacteroidota bacterium, assembly GCA_023392125.1. GTDB lineage: Bacteria > Bacteroidota > Bacteroidia > Cytophagales > Cytophagaceae > SpSt-227. Next base: position 63,081 of record JAEVZS010000015.1, on the reverse strand, counting down.
ACCCTGATTTCCTTGTGTGGCATTTGAATATCCGCTATAATTCTCTGCCTCAACAATTCCAGGTATATTGACTGGATTAATGAAGTCTGAATTCTCTTTATACCGCATCAAGTAAGCTGTATTACTCCAAACACTTCCATAAGTGTTATATATTCTTACCTGATACGCTCCCTCATCCACCGATTGCAAACCCTCAAATACTAACCGATCAGCGGTCTGACCAGACAGCAACACTCCATCTTTATACCATTGGAAATGCATATCATCATTGTTTGACATAGCATGAACGCGCATTTCATATTGCTCACCGGGATTAAAAGATTTTGTTTTGGGATGAGCTAATATAAACGGAGCAGGCAAGCCACTTATGATGGCATTAATCGCACCCAGACTAAAAGCAAGGGGGGCATTCCAGTTAATAGCCACTTCATTACCCGCATAGTTACATACCAGATCGCTATACCATGCAAAAGTACATCCACTCACTGAAGGACCTCCAGGACCTCCCACCAGCATTCCGGGAATGGGATCTGGTATCCCATCAGCCTCTGACACTCTGTGATGAGGATGCATGGGAGATTTGTGTCCAAATCCTGTTATAAAAGAATACTCCGTAGGATTTTTTCCAAGCAGATAATCTATATTACTTAAGGCAGCTTCCAGGTATTTCATATTGCCGGAGTATTTAAATGCAACTAAAAGCATATAAGCCTGATTGGCAGCGTTACCATTACTACCCCAAACGAAATCAGCACTGGAAGACATACCCATTACTACTTTATAGGCCGAGTTAATATAACTCTGATACATAGCACTTGCTGTCCTATCAAACGTACTTGTAAGATCATTTTGTTGCTTTTCGGACAACAGATCCACATTGGCGACCAAGGTTGGTAATATTAAAGGCCCCACTGATTCATACCAGTGAGGATAGCCTCCATAAGGCATATTCAACTTTCCACTCTTTCCTCTGCTGGCAATATATAATTCTGTTTCGGCCCATTCCTTCGCGTCCCGGGAACAACAATATTCCCCTGTTTCCATATATCCGGGATTGCCGGAAAAATAGTTGCCCGAAAAATATTGACTTTGGTATGCTTTCAGTGCAGCAGCCATAAATATGGAATCATACTTTGGATAATCCTCCTGAAAATCTTTGAAAACTCTTGATGCGGCCGCCATAGTCGCCACAAAATGTTGTGTAGCAGGAGATGATTTCTGAGTAACATATCTTGTTGTCGTAGCTTCCTCCGGCATGATAAATCCATCAAACTTTTCATTGGACAACTTGTGATATACCCCACCGTCTGCCGGATCCTGCATCGTCAGCATCCAGCTCAAATTCCAGAAGACCTCATCCAGAAGATCCGGAGTAGAATTGCCTGATTCAGGAATAATAAGATTAACCGTTCGTATATATTCAGGGAAGTGCTCATAAAGCGACATTAATGTATAAGTACTTATGCCTGATGGTACCATATATTTATTATAATCACCTGCATCATACCAGCCTTTGGGAGACGGACTTGTTTTCTCTTTACTGATATAATTATAAATAAGCGTATCCGGATGCCCACCCTTACGGGCATAAATACCCGCATATTCCGGTTCCAGATCAATAGAAGCCCTGCTGAGGTAAAAGTACTTTAAGGATGCTTTAAAAACATCCTCATACACACTATAGCCTATTTCAAAAGAATTGGATTTTACAGATCCTACCCGAACATAGTAGGTGCCAAGGTCTCTAAGGTCTGAAAAATCAGCAATACGTACAGACTCCCGGCTATGCTCCCACGTTGCAGCCGGTTTGAGACTTCCTGTAAAAACGACATTATCTTCTTCGTCAATAATATCAAACACAGAGCCCCCAAGGGAAGCAAGAACAACTGCCTGCTTGGATGTGCCCGGCAAAAATCCAAGCTGATTCAGGCGAATCTGTGCCTGAGCCGCTATCCCGACAAATAATATTCCTAAAAGCCAACTAATTTTTTTCATACCAAGATTATCCCCTGTTTTCCGGGTCTTTGATTATTCCTGCAAATATAAAAGCTTTTAGCCTCCTCAGGCAACCAGACTCCGGACTATTTCGGCAAACTTCTCTATTGTAACCGGCTTGATTATATAATCCGTAACCTCGCTTATGGACTGGGCACGCTGAATATCCGAAGGCGTTATAGACGAAGAGACGACATAGATATTGATTTTTTTCCCCAGAAAAGGCCGAAGCATTATGTACTCTTCCAGAAAATCCCAGCCATCCATAACCGGCATGGACAAATCCAGCAGAATAATTTCCGGCAGAGCTTCTGGAGTATCCTGAACTGATTTTAAAAATTCCAGCGCTCTTAAACCGTTTGAGAATACTTTAATTTCTCCGACCAGCCTCGTTTCCTCTATAATTCTCCTGGTTAAGAACTGAAAAATATCATCATCATCGACCAGATACAGCGTATTGATTTTGGGCATATCGTATTACTTTTTATATAATCTTGCTACAAATGTACTTCCTTTTCCGGGCTCGCTCTGCACTTCAATCATTCCGCCCAGAGCTTCAATCTGTGTTTTGCTCATAAACAATCCCAGACCTTTGGCATTGGGATGATCATGAAAAGTTTTTCTCAATTTAAATAATTTATCCCCATATCGCTTCAGATCAATACCCAGCCCGTTATCCGTGATTTCGACACAAACCCATCCATCGTGATAAAAAGACCGGAGCTCTATGCGGGGACAACGTACAGGAGACCGGTATTTCAAGGCATTGCTCAGCAGATTAAAAACAATACTTTCAAGGTAGATTCGTGAGAAGTACACAGATGGTACGGCTGAAAAATCAAAAAGGATTTCCGCATTTGATGAAAGAATTTCTCCCTGCAATAATTTCAATGATTTTGAAAGACATTGCTCAAGATCAACAAACTCCCGCTTAATCTGGTAGTTAAGCTTGATCTGCGTGGCATCAACCAGTTCTTCAAAAATATCATGCAGAAAGTCTATTACCGGCTTTTGCTTTTCAATCAATACGATTTTTTCATCCAGATCCGACGAGCTATGAACCATATCACTCAGAAGCAGTAAGTTGGCAAGAGGGGCTCTCAGATTATGGGAAATGATATGACAAAATTCCTCAAGCTGCTGCTTCTGACGCTCAATCTGTACCAGCATTTCCGTGCGTTCGGCCAGCTTCTCCCGCAGTTCGACCTGGGTATTCTTAAGCTCGCTTATATCAAACGAAATGACCATCACTCCCTCAGATACCGGTTGAATGCTCAGCTCAAACCAGCCTTTGCTGCCATCCGGAAATATAAACTCATTTACTATCTGCCGCGGAATACGATCTGACATGCACGCCTCCAGCTGTTGAAACATCTCGGTATTCTCAATACCCGGAAACTGTTCCATCATCGTCCTGCCCAATAAACTTTCTACAGTTGTTTTTGCCTGGATCACGACTGCCTTATTTACATAGACATATTGCCACTGATCATTAATAACCTGCACACCTTCTAAAAGGTGATCAAAAACATAGTAATTCGTCTGTTTCATTTACGGCAGTTTCAATCCAACCTCGATCAGCCTTAACCACTCAAGTCATTTCCACATTGAATTTGTTGATTTTCTTAAACCCTTGGCTTTTCCGTTGCATACCGGCAAAAGAGGTTAATCTGTTTTCAGCAGGAGATCTAACCGGTATATTTCAAACAATCCATCAACAAAAAGATCAAACGCAACTATGTAAAGTTACATAAGAAATCATTGATAAAAAAATATGCAGGCAGGAATCCCGGCCGGATATCGCGGTCCGACCAGATCATACATTCATCATAATCAAAGCCAACAACCGGACAGACCGGCAAGGCACTAGCAACAGACACCTATATAACCGCCAAAACCATAAAACCAATCAGGAAAATATTACATTAAAAAAATCAGTATTTTTCCAGACGGACTTCCTGATTGCCATTAATCAAAACCTGATACGCTTCTCCGTCCATTTGCAGAGAAACTACGACCATCGCTCCAAAAGAAAGCTCATTGAAAATAGCCTCATCTACCTCAATATCTGCAATCAAAGCAGCTTTATTCAGCGCAAGGCTGGCAGTAAGGTTATCTGCTTTCTTCAACTCTTTTGCAGTAAATGTATAACCAACGCTCGTATATAGCTCAACTTTGCTAATCGTGAGGGCCGCATAATTGCTTCCGAGATAGACCTGCACATATCGCCTGTTCCGGTGAATATCGTTGCCACGAATAAAGGAAGCCCCTACTTTCTGACCGCTTTCTGCCACCAATACCATAGTATAATCATAAACGGCAGTTCGCTGCACATGCACGGCCTCAACCTGTGTGCACCCATTTTTCTTTCCGTTTATCATACCATCCTGATCAACTGATACTACAGACTGATCTCCGGAGCTCCACCGGATTTGCCTGTCTGTGGCATTTTCCGGATAGTAATTAATCTCAAGTTTTTCTGACTGCCCGACCGTTATCAGCTGAACATCTTCTGCTCCGCCAATGGCGATGCTACTTAGCAATACCGGCCTTACCTCGATTGCATACCAGTCTTCAAGCCCCTGTACGGCACTATATACCCTGACACGGGCAGTACCCGGGCTTAAAGCATATACCATTCCTTCCTGAGAAATACTGACAATAGAATCATTTGTTGCCTCCCACAACAGATCCTCAATAGCAAGTGTATCGGGTAAAACGAAGTAGGATAATTGCAGCGAATCCCCGACCAATAAAACTCCTGCCCCGTCTTTGATTCTGATCTCAGGCTTTGTCGCATCAGGCAACACATCATCATCCTTTGGCGGCTTCTCCTTACACCCCGCAACAGCAAGCAATAACAGTATAGAAACGATTAACCTCATCGCGCTTGTTTACAATATTACAGGATAAGAAACTCAATACGACGATTCTGTCTTCTGCCTTCCTCAGTCGCATTGTCTGCAACCGGCCTGGTTTCTCCGTACCCTTTATATTTCAGTCTGACCGGATCAATCCCCCTGGACAAGATATACTGGTATACAGCCTCCGCTCTTTTCAACGAAAGCTGCATGTTGTCCTTATCTGCACCTACATCATCGGTATGTCCGCCAAACTCTATCCGCACATCCGGATTCTTTTGCAGAAAAGTGACCACTTTATCCAGTTCTGTTCTGGATTTATCTTCCAGCTGATAAGAGCTGGTATTGAAAAATATATTATTTAACACGACCGATTTACCTTTTTTCACCGGCTGAAGGTATACATCCAGCTTGACCGGATTAAAACCGTCCGGGTTTTTAAAATCAAAAAAAGCGCTGTAAAATAAATATCCGTTTTCATCAACATTGAGCGCATATTCGCTTCCTTCTGTTAATACCAGCAGGTACTCTCCCGTCACAGGGTCAGAATCTACTGACTGTATAACCTTGTTGGTTGCCAGATCAATCAGGTCAATACGGGCATGGATCGGCTTTCTGGTTTCCGCATCATATACAAAACCATTGGAATAGGTACTGACTTTATCCGGCTTGATTTCTTCGGGAACATCAAACTCATAGAGCAGAATTCGTGAAGCCTGATTATCCTTTTTTTCATAAATGGAATAAATCCCTTTGGAATTATCCGCTGTAATAAATACAGAAGCATCATTGGCCGGTGTGTTGATCGGATATCCCAGGTTCTGAGGCTCCGGGAAGCTCCCTGCCGAATCTTTTGTAAAGAAAATATCAAAACCGCCAAGACCTATCAGCTCATCGGACGAAAAATAAAGGGTTTTACCATCCGCATGAATAAACGGAGATACTTCTCTGCCTTTGGTATTTACAGGAGAGCCAAGATTTACAGCCGGCGTCCATTCTCCGTTTTCGTCTCTCCGGGTCACCCAGATATCTTCTTTGCCGAGCCCGCCGGGTCTTCTGGACGAAAAATAAACTGTTTTACCATCAGCAGATATGGACGGCTCGGAATCCCAGGCAGGGGAATTGACATTACGCCCCATATTGACGGGATCACTCCACACTCCGCCCTGATTATAAGCTATGTACAGATCGCATTGCCCCAGACCATCTTCCCGGTTGCAGCTGGCAAAAACCAGTGTTTTACCATCACCCGATATGCTACAGGCACCTTCATTAAATGCGGTATTTATGTTGGGAGCTATCGAAACCGGATCGGACCATTTTCCATTTACATTTCTGCTGATCACAATATCCTCATCATCACTCACCCTTGGCCCGACACGCCGGCTGTATATAAGGGTTGACTGGTCAGCAGTAAGTACGGGATAGGCATGTATATAAAACTTATTGATCTGTGGTGGCATCAGACGAGGCATAAAGGTAATCGGATTGCTGGTTGCCTTTATGCCAAACTCTGCTCTGGTCTGCATGGATGCAGCCAGATCCGTTATGTCTTTGCGAAGGGGCTTAACTTCTGCGACACGCTCAAACCAGACCTTGGCTTTTTCATACTCACCATCCAGATAGAGGTATTCTCCCAATGTGAGATAGGCAGCAGCCATATCTCTGGCCTGAGGCTTCAATTCACATGCCTTTTCAAAATGGGTTCTGGCGTTTTTATTTTCACCAAAACGTTTATACGTAGCTCCGAGTGTCAGATGCGCTTCTACAAAACCGGGGTCTTTTTCCAATGCTTCTTCCAGTTTCTTTATCCCCACATCAAACTGACGCTGACGAAACAGGGCATCTGCTTCCTGAAAAAGCTTAATGGCTTTCTTATTGCCTGTAGACAGGTTCTGCTGCGCCGCAAGCTCCCGCCCCCCGATAAAAATCATAAAAAAAAGAAGAAAACAAATTCGCATATTATCGCATCTATGGTATGTTCATGTATTTATGCACCTGCAAAGACACTTCCCATTGCGGATTATTCTTTACATAATCAATAATCTGCGGAAGCATTTTTTTTTCTCTGGACCATTCAGGCTGTAAAAACAGCCTGCATTTACTACTTACTTTTGAGGCAAATTGTTCGGCAAATTCAAAGTCTGACGCGTTGTAGACGATGACTTTCAATTCATGTGCCTGTTGAAGCACGGATACATCCGGCAGCTTAAACTTTTTGGGAGAAAGACAGATCCAGTCCCATTGACCGGAAACAGGATAAGCGCCTGATGTCTCAATATGCGTACGAAATCCCCGCTGCTTCAATGCCTGAGTAAGCGGACCAAGCTCATACATCAGAGGTTCTCCGCCTGTTACTACGGCTATACGACCGACAAAAGCTGCCGCTTTGCCTGCAATCTCATCCACCGGGTATAAAGGATGCAGCTCTGCATCCCAGGACTCTTTTACGTCACACCAGTGACATCCGACATCACATCCCCCCAGGCGTATAAAATACGCTGCTCTGCCCTGAAAATAGCCTTCTCCCTGAATGGTATAAAAATCTTCCATAACAGGCAGCTGCTCTCCGGAAAGTACAAGGCTGTTTTGAGACATCTCAGACATTTCTTTTGCTATTTAACGTATAAAGTTATCATTTTACTTCAATTATCCCTTCGATTAAAACAAAAGGGCCGTAAACGACCCTTTTAGCTTATCATTTACGTTTTCAATCCTTAATCAAAAGCAATTTGTTTCTGCGATGAAATCAGTGTATTCCGCAGCAATGCATATATAGTCATCGGTCCGACACCACCAGGCACCGGAGTAATATAGCTGCATAAAGGAGCTACGGTATCGTATTCGACATCGCCTTTGAGGCTAAAGCCACTTTTTTTGGAAGCATCCTCCACACGGGTAATTCCCACATCCACGATCACTGCACCGGGTTTTACCATATCTTGTGTGATAAGTCCGGGGATACCGACTGCAACAATCAATATATCTGCCTGTCGGGTATAATTTGCCAGATCCTGAGTATACCGATGACATAAAGTAACGGTGCAATTGCCCGGATAACGGTCTCCGGACATCAGTATGCTCATCGGAGAGCCTACAATATTGCTTCGGCCTACTACGACACAATGCTTACCAAAGGTATCAATCTTGTAGCGCTCCAGCAGCGTCAGAATTCCATACGGCGTAGCAGATATATAGGAAGGAAGATTTTTATTCATACGACCGATATTGACCGGATGAAAACCGTCAACATCTTTCGATGGAGAGATACGGGCAGTAACCTTGTGTACGGAAATATGCTTAGGAAGCGGCAGCTGCACGATCAGACCATCAATATCCGGATTCAGATTGATCTCATCGATTTTCTTCAGCAGCTCTTCTTCTGTAATGGCGGCATCCAGATGCAAATGAGTGGATTTGAAGCCCACCTGCTCACAGGAACGAATTTTTGAACTTACATAGGTTTCACTCGCAGGATCATTGCCAACAATAATTGCGGCCAGGTGAGGTGTCTTCCCTCCTTTGGCTTTTATCTCCCGGACTTCCTCCGCAATTTCATTTTTCAACTGCTCTGAAAGGGCCTTCCCGTCAAGTACCTGAAACCTGTTTTCCGTATGCATTTACTTTGTATTTTAATAATAAGCGCTTTATCAAGCTGCTTATGGATAGTTAAAGAAAGTTTAAGTTCATTTTTTTACTTTCCATAGCCAACAACACAGACCATTATAATCTAATCAAGCTTCAGTACAGCCATAAAAGCTTCCTGAGGAATCTCAACATTTCCTACCTGTCTCATCCGCTTCTTACCCTTCTTCTGCTTTTCAAGCAACTTACGCTTACGGGAAATATCTCCTCCGTAACATTTGGCAAGAACGTTTTTACGCATCGCCTTGACTGTTTCACGGGCAATCACTTTCTGCCCGATAGCTGCCTGTATAGCAATTTCAAACATTTGTCTCGGAATCAACTCCTTCAGCTTTTCACAAAGCTTTTTGCCCCAATCATAGGCTTTATCACGGTGCACAATGGCACTCAGCGCATCAACTTTGTCTCCGTTAAAGAGCAGATCCAACTTCACTAAATTAGATTCTCTGAAACCGATAAGCTCATAATCCAGCGAGGCATATCCTTTGGAAATCGTTTTAAGCTTGTCAAAGAAATCAAATACGATTTCGGCCAGCGGTATCTCGAAGCCAAGCTCAACCCGGTCACTGGTCAGATAGACCTGATTTTTGATAATACCCCGCTTATCCATGCAAAGTGATATGACAGCTCCCACAAAATCTGCTTTGGTAATTATCTGAGCCCGGATATAAGGTTCTTCGATATGATCAATCAGGGTCGGATCCGGCATATCGGCAGGCGCATTAATCTTTACCAGCTCGCCTTTCTTGAGTATGGCATGAAACTGCACACTGGGCACAGTGGTAATTACCGTCATATCAAATTCACGCTCCAGACGTTCCTGCACAATCTCCATGTGCAGCATACCCAGGAATCCGCAACGGAATCCGAAGCCAAGAGCAGCGGAAGTTTCCGGCTCCCATACGATCGAAGCATCATTGAGCTGCAGCTTTTCCATTGCCGCCCGCAAATCTTCAAACTCGCTGGTTTCTACAGGATAAATACCGGCAAATACCATTGGCTTGACATCCTCAAAACCTTTTATGGCTTCCGCAGGTCGCTCGACTTTGGTAATTGTATCACCTACTTTTACCTCTTTCGCATCTTTAATTCCGGAAATAAGATATCCCACATTCCCGGCAGATAATTCTTTCTTGGGATCTTTATCCAGTTTCAGCACACCGATTTCGTCTGCATTGTAGCGTTTACCGGTATTGACGAATTGTACTGCATCTCCCTGACGAATAGAACCGTTGTATATCCTGAAGATTACCTCCACTCCCCGGAATGAATTGAATACGGAATCAAAAATCAATGCCTGTAAGGGACCTTCCGGGTCTCCTTCCGGATGAGGAATACGCTCCACAATTGCATTCAGTATATCCACAATTCCTATCCCCTCTTTGCCACTGGCAGGAATGATATCTTCTTTTGCACACCCGATAAGGTCGATGATTTCATCAGATACTTCGTCAGGCATTGCCCCCGGCAAATCGATTTTATTCAACACCGGAATAATCTCCAGATCATGCTCCATCGCAAGATACAGATTGGAAATCGTCTGCGCTTCTATGCCCTGTGAAGCATCCACAATCAGCAGCGCTCCTTCACAGGCTGCAATAGACCTGGACACTTCGTAGGAAAAATCCACATGTCCCGGAGTATCAATCAGATTCAGCGTATAGGTTTCCCCTTTGTATAAGTAAGTCATCTGGATGGCATGACTCTTGATCGTAATACCCCGCTCCCGCTCCAGATCCATATTATCAAGCAGCTGATTGGTCATGGACCGTTGCTGTACTGTCTGCGTAGTTTCAATCAGCCTGTCAGCCAGTGTACTTTTCCCATGATCAATATGGGCAATAATACAAAAGTTCCGAATGTTCTTCATGTATAAATTAAACGAACTGTAAAGTTAGAAATATTCATACTAAAAAAATAAATGACAAGTTGATTATTTAGTGTGGTATTATTTTATTTTTAAGCCACCTTTGCAGATTATTCTTCGTACTAAGTATCAAAGGACCTAAAGCAATAATGAACAGATTCAGGAAACTCAAACTTTACCTCAGTAATTTTTACTACAGTTTTCCTGTACAGCTTCTCATAAATCACCTAAAAAAAAATCAGATACTTTTATTGCTCTGGGCCTTATTGTTTGCGGTAGTAACCCAGAATATCTTTAATCTGATCGGTGTTCCCTATCTGTTTCTTGATCCGGAATATATGAATCAGGTGGACTACCGGGGCTTCTTTCTTATCGGAGCTGCTACCGGTATCTTCATCATGTCGTTTCACATTACCACCTACATACTTGACAGCTACAGATTTACCTTCCTGGGAACCATACCCAAGCCATTTACCAAGTTTTGCCTTAACAACAGCACAATTCCCTTCATTTTTCTGGTGGTATATGCCTTCAACATCATTAATTTTCAGTTTCAGAACGGGTTCCAGCCGGTAAGTCAGATCATTACCGAAGTGCTCAGCTTCCTGTTTGGCGTTTCCATGGTACTGGTCATTCTGTTTAGCTATTTCAGCAGCACCAACAAAGATATTTTCAAAGAGCTGGCCGGTTCACTGGACCAGCGTCTGGTCAAGACCAGGATCAACAGAGTCAACGTATTGCGAAAGATCCGTTCGTTTAAACGCAACAAATATACAGTCAAGTACTATTTCAAAAGTCCGTTTCATATCGCCAAGTGTCCCGACCACTCGATCTATGATAAAGATGTATTATTAAAAATTTTTGACCAGAACCACTTCAATGCTGTAATCGTTGAAATCATCGTAATTTTTCTGATTATACTGCTGGGTTTTTTCATGGATGAAGCCCGCTTCCAGATACCGGCAGCAGCAAGCGGCATTCTTCTTCTTTCCATGTTTGTGATGTTTACCGGCGCCTTTTCCTACTGGCTCAGAGGCTGGGCTATCAGCGGACTGATAGCGCTGCTTGTACTGTTTAATGTGCTGGTTAAAAATCAGCTGGTAAACTCAGACTACAGGGTCTATGGCATAGACTACAGCGGACAACCGGCCGAATATAGCCTGAAACGCCTGCGTGCCTTATCCAATCAGGAAAATTATCAGAAAGACAAGGCAGCGACAATCGAAATTCTTGAAAACTGGCGAAAAAAGTTTCCGGCAGATAAAAAGCCAAAAATGTTCTTTATCTGTACCAGTGGCGGCGGTCAGCGGGCGGCTGTCTGGACAGTAAATGCGCTTCAGAATATTGACAGCACGCTGCAGGGTGAGCTTATGAAACACACCATGCTGATTACGGGAGCTTCCGGCGGACTGATCGGAGCTGCGTACTACCGGGAATTGTATCTCCTGAAGCAGCGCGGCCGGGACATTAACCTGACTTCCAAGCAGTATTTTGACAATATGTCCAGCGACATCCTTAATCCAATGATGTTCAGCCTGGTAGTCAACGATCTTTTCCTGCGCTTCCAGACCTTTGAATACAACGGACATGAATACCTGAAAGACAGAGGCTATGCATTTGAGCAGCAGCTAAATAAAAATCTCGGATACGTTTTTGAAAAAAAGCTGACAGACTACTACCTCCCGGAAAAAAACTCAGAAATTCCTATGCTTCTGCTTTCGCCGACTGTTGTCAACGATGGCCGGCCATTGTTTATCTCTCCCCAGAGGGTAAGCTATATGACAGTGGGCACCAGCCTCAAGGACCGCTATATACTTAATCAGAAGATCAAGGGTATTGAGTACAGCCGTTTTTTCAGAGACCACAGTGCCGAAGAGCTTCGTTTTCTGAGCGCTCTGCGTATGAGCGCGACATTCCCTTATATTACTCCCAATGTCATCATGCCAAGCCTGCCGCCTATGGAAATCATGGATGCCGGACTGTCTGATAATTTTGGCATCAAGGACGCTGTCAATTTCCTTTATGTGTTTAAGGACTGGATCGCTGAAAACACCAGCGGAGTTGTCTTTATTGAAATACGCGATTCTGAAAAGGATATTGAAATTGTAAAAAAGAAAGAAGCATCTATACTTCAGAAAATTATTAGCCCTATCGGTGGATTATACAACAACTGGGATTATTTTCAGGATATCACCAATGACAATATGATTGAGTTTGCCAAGACCTGGTTCAAAAATGATATTGCCGTAGTGGATTTTCAGTATATACCCAAAGCCAGATACTGGGATAAGCTGAGGGATAAAAATATTGATCCTAAAAAAGTAGAGGCTGCGGACAAATCGGACCGGGCAGTACTTAGCTGGCATCTGACTACCAGAGAAAAGGAAAGTATTCACCGTACCATTAAGGAAGGAAATAATCAGGCCAGCCTCATACGGCTGAAAACACTGTCACATCAGGTTGCTGAATGAAGTTTATCCGTTTTCAAATACTAATCCTGCTGCTCTGTACTGCCTTTTTATCCCACGGACAATCTGCTTCAGATTACTGGTTTAGCTGTAAAGATGCAGAAAGCAAAGAAGCTGTGCCATATGTGCACTGTATCATCAATGATACCCTTCATCTGTTTTCGGATATGAATGGCTATACAACGCTTGATTTTATTCCTGAAAGAATTAACATCCGGCATTATTTCTACGGAGAAGTTACGATAACAACCCTGGATACCAGCAATCATTTTTACTATCTGGGCAGAAACAGCAACAGCTTTTATGCTTCGGGCAGCGATCATTTTTCAGATTCACTGATCAGACTGGTACTGCTTCAAAAACGCTATATAAAAAAGGCACACAAATCATTCACACACAAAAGCTACAACAAATTTACCGTAAGCACCCAAAAAAACGGCTATACAAAAAAAATCTACGAACGCCTCCTGGACATACTCTCATACAATATAGAAGATCAGGAAAACCAGCACCTGTTTCTTATGGAATCAGTCAGTGAGCTGCACCAGCTTGACAGAATCAGACGTAAAGAACGGATTCTGGGAATTCGTTCTACCGGAATCAAGCTTCCCTCTACCTATGTCAACTACATTCATCCGAATGCCTTTAATCTGTACAGCAACTATGTACGTATAGCCAATACGAAATTCATCTCGCCGTTATGCTTTGCTTCTTATCTTACGTATGCTTACCGGCTGGTGGATTCGGCAACTGTCAACGGTACTCCCGTATATGTTTTGTCCTTTTACCCGCTTCCCGCCAAATCGGTCGGGGCAGCACAGGGTTTTCTCTATATCGAGGGCAGACACAATGTGGTCAAATACTTTGTAACGTCTCCGCTCAAAGCCGGCAATACCCGAATTGAGGCCTGTCAGGAATATGATTATATGGCCGGCAACTGGTTTCCTTCAAGATACAAAACAGATATAAATATCTATAATCTGGGAGTCGGCAATGCCAGCCTGCATTTATCCGCCCAAAGCTATTTATTTGATTATCATAGAGACCACTCACTTGTTCCGGCTGACTTTTCAGAAATTGTCCTGGAGTACAATGAGGGATCCGGAAGCTTTCCGGATTCGCTCTGGCAAAAACACCGGCAGGCGCCGCTCAGCACCAAAGATTTGTATACATTCCGATACTATGACTCTACCGGAATACAGAGAAAGCAGGACGAAGTCCTGACCTTTGGTGAACGGGTTTATTTCGGGCAGATTCCGATCGGCAAGGTTAATATAGATCTTAACAAAATACTTTCGCTTAACTATCGGGAGGGTCTGCGGCTTGGATTAGGCTTTCACACCAATGAACGCTTTTCCCGAAACTGGATTTTGGGTGGCTACTGGGGCTACGGCCTCAAGGACAAACGCTTCAAATATGGACTGAGCGGTACATACAACTTCAATGATCCGCTGAACGTTTCTCTTTCCGCTGCCTATAGCAACGATGTTTACGAAGCCGGGGCTCAGTTTTTTCCCTTTGATATAATACAATATTCCACTGAGCCTCTGCGAAAGTACCGGCTTTCCATAATGGATTACGCTCGTCAGGCAAACTTCACTTTTTCGTTCAGACCATTCAAGTACCTGCGGTTAAATTCCGGTATTTCTGCCGCATTACATGTACCAAGCTATACCTATCAGTTCAGCGAGCACCCGGACAGACACTTTCATTTTCTGGAATATAGCCTTGGCTTTCGGTATGCTTTTGGGGAAGAATATATCAAAACCCCGATCAATACACTGTTTATGGGTACACCTTTTCCCGTTTTCTGGTTCAACTATACCAAAGGGCTGCCATATAGTCCTCTGGGTGAGTTTGATTATTCCAGATTTGACTTTAAGATTCAGCAGACATTCCGTTTCTTCCGGTTCGGTATCTCAGGAATACAACTTACTGCAGGAGCAGTATTGGGCGAGGTTCCCTACACCAAACTATATAATATGAAAGGTGCTTTACGCAGCATTTCGGTAGTCATTCACAACAGCTTCGAAACAATGGGCTACAACGAGTTCCTTTCTGACAGGTTCTTTGCCCTGTTTTACTCTCACGATTTCGGACAGTTATATACACCATACAAAATACTCAAACCCAATATCGTCATGGTGCATAATATGGGATTTGGAAATCTGAGAAACCCGGGTATGCACAAAGAAATACCATTTAAAACCATGGAAAAAGGCTATTTCGAATCCGGTATTTTCCTGAAAAATCTGCTTGTTATCAACATCAGCGGCTTGAATACAGGGCTGGGGATCGGTCTGTTTGGACGATATGGCCCTTATGAGCATGAGCGGCTTTCCCAAAACCTTGTTCTGAAACTGGCAGCCAACTTTCTTCTGTAAATTAGCCGGATAACTAAGCAGGCCGATAATCTATCCCCCTCGCCCTCCGGAGACTGAGGCTCTCGAAGTCACCGGAGGATGAAGCCCTCGAAGTCCTCTCTCCGCGGTCGTGTGGCACACCGGCCGCAATCATATATAGCTGGTAAGTAAAAGAATGGTAAAGAAGTATATTAAAATTCCTGATTACAGAGAATATTTCGGTTAATTTACTACCTGATTCACAGTATTTATATTCCGGCCTGTGTGCCACAGACCGGGGAAAAAGGGAAAAACACGAAGAAGTAAAAAAGCTTAAGGTAATCATTTCCGGTACTTTTATCAGAAAAACGCAGATGCCTGAACCCTGCCCGTATGAATGGCAGGGCTGCCTTCAGATTTACGTCCTTCGTAGATAAACGATAATTGCAGACCGCTCACCAGCTTTTCCTGCCAGTTTATGCTCCATGTAAAATTATTGCCAGGCCGCAAGGCCTCCAGCATTTCATAGCCCAGAGCGCTTCCTACCGGAGTTTCTTTCAGATCAGCCATAATCCGGATATAACGAATACCGCCGGAAACAGAACGCTGTGAAACCCTGCTGAATCTGGTATCCAGTCCGGCTTCATACAACAAGGCCTTTTCTTTCAGAATGCTTGCAATATTTACCTTATGCGTATAATTAAGACTACCCGTCACACGCAAGTCCGGACTCGGCTGATAGGCAAACTCCGGACGCAGCAACCAGGACTCGATCGTATAGTTTTTCTGTGACAGAAAATCTGAGGCACTGCTTTTGAGTGATCTGCCAAGCGCAAGCTTCGCATTGTAAAGTCTCTTTATATTAAAGCGCGTATTATACGTCAGGTCACTTTTTCCTATTGTTTCATATCCCTGGGTAAGAAGGCTTTTACTTTCGCTTGCCGCAAACAGCAGGTCCATGCCATATACCGGATTGGTACGGTTATAGAACAGGTTTGCCCGTATACCACTCTGATTGGATAGCATATTGGCTGCGCCTGATGAATGTGAAGGAAAAAAACGTCCGGTCAGGTCCGGAGATAAAACTTTATTATTAACAGACCATGAAGAAGTGCTGGACAATCTTGAAAGCAGGTTTTTGACCGGATTTGCATGATTGCGCCACTGACGGGGGGCATATAAATCCAGACGATAGTTGATTGCCCCGGTATATGCATTTACATATTCATCGGTTGGCATAAATACCCGGATGTATTCTTTCTGATTATACGCCAGCCCTGATACCTTTTCAATAAACTCGTTCAGATCCTGAATACCGTCTTCATTAAAATCTTCCCACACATGCGTACCGGTACCCAGAGGGACTTCCTGATAGTAAAACGCTCTTTTCAGCTCTCTTCCCGTACCGGTTGTAACAGTAAGCTCTGAACGCACATGACGCTGCAAAAAGTCAGAGTTCCAGTCCATACGGGTTATAAATGTTTCTTCATCCGGTAAGGCATTGGGCATATAGTCAAAATAATCCAGGTAGCGATAGGCCAGCTGCAGTCGTATAGTATGCTGTTTTCGCACCAGAGAGTTAAAGGTACCTGTCAGGGTCTGCGATCTGTTTGTTTTTACCATATTACCCTGTAGTGTATCGCTGTTTTCCCGTATTGCATAATCAACAGCATAGCCTATAGCGCTGGTATCATTTGATTTCAGATAAAACTTCAGCTCTTCATAATACATTGCTGTAGAAACAATATTACCCTCCGGGCTGGCTACGCGATTTTTATCTGAGGAATAAATTATGCCCGGAGACAGCAGTCTGCCCTTCCATGCAGCATGGAGATTGAGCCTAGTCCAGTCAGACCGGAACTGCGGCTGATCATTATACATTGTCCAGCCGGATCCATAGAAATAAAGTTTTCCGAAGGACTTATGAAATGTCAGCGCCTGTTGCAGCCCGTCCACTTCTCCCCCTTTGATTCTGCGGCTCAGATCATAACGAAGCAGATTATCCTGATCTTGTTCCAGCCCAAGCGAGGCATTGAAAATCCGGTTATAGCGTTCGGTATTAAGATCCGCACTCCAGTCCCGCTCATAGTTTATATCCCGGAACCGGTCAATCTGCCGGAAGTTTCGTTCGGTATATTCAAAATCAAACGCATTGACAAATTTCCATAATCCCAGGACAGCAATCTTCCTTCCTCTATTCACCATTCCTATTTTCACCGCCTTGCCGGCATTATCTTCGTTGTCAATGGATGAATAGAGGTTCTGATCATTTTCTGAAAAAGCAACTTCTCCGTAAAAGCTTGTATTCTTATCCGGATCAAATGCCCCGCCCACGGTAACCATCTGATTTTTTTTTGGCGTAGCTACAATACGGACCGGAAGATATGCTCCCCCGCCCGGACCTGCATATACGTATATCCGGCCATTGGCTGTACTATTTTGCAGCACATAGTCACCCCTTCCCATGCCAACGTCCGTAAAGACCACCTCGTAAAAAGCCTTATCGGGATCGGAAGAAGCCACAAATATCTGTGTTCCCAGTGAGTCAATCCGCATATAGAGCACCTTATTTTCATGAAACCCTACAGAGTCGGCTCCGGAAATTACGGCCTGCCCCAGATTATCTCCGATCATGGCGAGCTGCCCTCTTTCCTCACCAGACAGATTATATTGCAAAGGGTTGTTGGGATTGTCCTTTTGTAAATAATAGTTCACATAGCCGCTTAGCTTCTTCCAGTTCTGATAATGCCCGGCCATAATATTCGAACGACCATAGTTCTTGTCAGAATATTCAAAATCCACTCTCACAACGGAGTATCTGGTAATCATAACATTGGCTGTAAATGTTATTTCAGCCTGATTGTAATCAATGATATAGTCATAATCAAAACCACGGGTAAGAAGCCGTCCGTCCAGATATATTCTTTCCGAATTGGCCAATACAATAATAAACCGCTCATTATTCGGCCCGGTTAACCGATATGGCCCCTGCACTCCTTCCATTGCCTGCAGCTGAATGGAAGCGAACTTACCCTTGGAAACCGCAGCTCCCACCGTCGTAAAGGAACTGGTCACACTATCCTTTACATAGTTTCCCTCAAACAATCCTCCCTGCACATTCCTGTAGTATCTGAGAAAATGGCCCTGATGATTTTGCATAACCAGATCTCCGGCTGTAAGACGACTTTTGGGTGTGTGCAGCTGTATAAATACCTTATCAAACTCCTGAAGCTGCTGTGTATTGCCTTCCGGCTGAAAAGGGATATTCTGATCGGATATGGAAGCCGTAATCCCGATATTGTCTGTAATCCTTCCGTCCATCTGAAGGTTGAGCGCAGAACTGACGAAAACATTCTGATTGTTTCCAAATGAAATACCCCGGGTGACACTACCTGACTTATTGATTCCGGGCGTATTCAGCAACTGATCTTTTTCTGCGATCGGATATCCGTAACTACCATATCTGCCAGTCTCTTCACGATAATACTGGTTCGTATCGTACAGGGCCGGATCTCTGTTGAAATAGCTTCGGGATAAGTCATAAGGCAGCACACGATAGCACAGCCGTACCGAATCATCCATACTCTTATTGAATGCAGCCTTACCGATATTGATATCATAAAAAATACGCAGCGAAGAATCCGCTGTTTCGTGCAGTTCAATACTCTCCGGCAACAATGAAAGACTATCGATCCGGAAAGGCACTTCCGTAACCCTGACCCACTGACACTTTTTTGAATTCTGCTGCCCTAAGGCCAACAGAGAAAAAAGTAAAAAAAATGTCGTTACATATATTCTAGGGAGCATTTACTCAATCAGGGGAAGCTCAATAAAGAACGTTGTTCCCTGCTCCTGAATTGTTTCAAACCAGATATTCCCCCCGGCGTGCTCAACACCTCTTCGGGCAATAGCCAGTCCCAATCCGGAGCCGCTGTATTTGGTACTAAAGTTAGGTATAAAAACTTTATCTTTTATAGAGTCCGGAATTCCCTGTCCGTTATCTTTCAATGAGAACCGGGCCATATTCTCTCTGATGGTAAGACACATCTTCAGTTCAGGCGTACGATCAGCCGGTACCGATTGGGCAGCATTAAGAATCAGGTTTGATAAAATATTACCCATGAGCTTTTTATCCCCGGTCACTACCACCTCCTGCTCCGGAATATCTACCTCAATAGAGATCGAAGCATCGGCTTTGTGCAAGCGGGCAATTTGAGTAACGACCTCGCCAAATTCAAAACGTTCATTTCTCGGAATAGGCATCTTCGCAAATACCGAAAAAGAAGTGGCAATCTCATTCAGGGTATCTACCTGATCCAGCAGCATCTGCAGAGACCGTTCAGCCATTTCCATAATATTGTCTTTTTTATCCTTGATTGCCCGCTGCAAATGCTGAATAGACAATTTCATGGGTGTCAGAGGATTCTTAATCTCATGCGCTACCTGCTGGGCCATCTCCCTCCATGCCGATTCTTTTTCGCTCTTGGACAAAGCATCCTTGCTTTCATCCAGCTTCAGAAGCATCTTGTTGTATTCCCCGATCAGCAGACCAATTTCATCTTTTGACTTCCATTCAAGCGGCTCATTTTTTTCTGCCAGTGTAGTCCGTCTGAGCTTTTCAGTAATAAGATCAAGCGGTACGGTAAGCCAGCGGCTGACCAGATAGGAAATAAACAGGAAAATAAGAAATATGCTGATGAATATATTCAATATAGTCGTCAATACTTCAGTCAGCTGCTGACTTACCTCCTGCCGTGATTCAAAAAAAGGAATACTTAATACACCAATCAGATGCCCGGACTCATACGATTTGATCGCAATATATACAGAGTTGTACCGAAAGGTCCCTACCTGCTCGGACAACATAAATATATTATTCTTTTTATCTCTGATTGTTGAGAAAGCAACCGGGTTAATAAGCCCGGACAAAAGTCCGGCCTCATAGATCATCGGCTGATTGGAAAACAGAAGCTGTCCTTTACTATTGTACAAATTGATATCGATATCAATAAAGCGGCTTTTTTCCAGCAAAATATTTTCCAGACGTCTCTCAGAAGGATTCTGCCATTCATTTTCCAGATACATATTGATGGAATTACTGACAGCCTCTGCTTTTTTTATAAAGGTCTTATTGAGATTTTCCTTATAGCTGGAAGATATGATACTCAATGTGGTAACGCTTACAACAGAGAGCGGCAGAAAAAAGGCCAGATTGAGATAGATCTGAATTTTAGTGGAGAAATTGGCATCTATCTTTCGGAAACGTATGTTAAAAGACCAGGCTATAACAAACAGCAGAATAAAGAAGAGGAGAACAGTATATAAAAAAGAGAAGTTTGAAAAAAAACGATAAAAGGGTTTATCTTCAGACGATACAATAATAATACGCTCATCTGCGCTTTTCATTCCCAGATGATGGTAACCATTGACATTGATCCCTTTTTCATACAGTCTTTCTTTCTCGAAATAGCGTGATTTGAAGTCCATTTCATAGTTATACTGCCCGTAGCTGTACAGAATATCCTCATCTCCGAATATTGCATAGCTGTAGTTTTTGTTCTCCCATGGCTGAACCATCCGCCGGTCCACCAGAAGTTCCGGATAAACACTGTGAGGGACAATACGTTTCTGCTTAAGATCAATCAGGATATAGCCAATGGTAATACCATTCTTTTGCAGATTATTAAAGGAGAGATAACGCTTAAATCCTTTTTTTCCGGGATCATACATCAGAAAAATATCCGGATAGTCTGTACTAAACTGTTCTCTGCCATATCGTTCGGCAATATCCGGCCAGTATGTAAATTCATGATCATGGGTATAGGGTCTGCCCAGCGCATCAAAAACATGAATCTTTACATCATACTTGTCAAAATAATCGCCCAGATAAACCCGCTTGATTTTCTGCTCGATGGGTTCCTTTGTGCTGAACGGATTCAGTATCCTGCTATGAATAAAGGGATCATTGACAACCAGCTTATTGATTTCATTAAGCATATATTCTGCCAGCACATCATTTTTTACCAGAAGCTGCGAAGCAAACTTCTGCTTGTTCAGTGTATCCTTGCGCTGAAAATCGAGAAACGCGGCGTACGACGCAATGAGCGCACATGCCATACCGGCAAACAATAAATAAAAATAGGAACCGTACCTGGGCTGAAAAGATATTTTAGGAAATCTGAAATAAAGAACAGAGGTAAAAAATACGATACCGGTCAGCAGGATTCCGTAAAACCCATTGTGGTTTACATAAATCATTCCGCCCAGAACCGCGGCAGCCAGAACAAATATAAACCAGGCTGGCCTTCTTTTATCTTTGTTGATAAACAGAAAGAGCTTGGCAAAGATATAACTGAATATAACGAACAGCGAAAACAGAATTCCAAATACCAGCAGACTGGCAATCCGGAACAGATTGAAGTCCAGGTTCACTGTAATGTCCATTTCCCACTGACTGTGTGTAAACAACATCAGCAGCAGATAAAACACATAATAAAAACTGGTAAGGCTCAATATCAGCAAAGCACAACTAACTAACCAGCTATTACTCTTGCTACGATACGAAATGATCTCACGCACAAAATCCGTAAGGTAATAATACCTGGAAAAGGCAATACTCCAGATAAGTAAAAAAGTCAGATTTAAAAGTAAATCGCCCAGCGAGGGACTTAAAACAGAGCTTGCAAAAAACTTCGAATTGAAAAGAGGAAGATACTGAATGTTAAAAGGAAAGTCAGTCCACAACATAATCCCCCGTATCAGCCCCAACACTACAAACAGGAACAATAATCCCTTACCCGCCCCGTATTTCCGCACAAAGTGGCTGGTAAGCTTTACCACATAAATAAGCAGAAACAAAACTCCCAGCGATGCAAAAGCAAGTATAAACGGCAGAACCGGACTATCACTCCGCTGCGTATCCGGAGGAAAAACCAGGCTGAATAAATAATCGCCTTCAGCTGTATAAATGCTTCCTCCTACTGAGGGAAAGTTTGTAATACCAACCTGTGCATCCGAAAAGATTTCCGGATTCAGATGTGACTGCAAATAGTCATTTTCAATACCATACTGCCGGCTGAGCGGTACGAAAGATAAGATTTCGAATAAGTCTCCCCGTTTCAGCACCACATCTTTGTGAACCACAAAGGTGCCTGAACGCATAGAGACGAAGCGTACCTGCCTGATTCCGGGCAATGATTCCTGCTTGGGGATAAAATCATTATCCGACCAAAAATACAGGCGGTTATTTCGGTAAACAAAATAAGGGTACGGAGAAGGTTTCAGTAAACGGGCAAACGTCGGCTTATCACACTTTTCTATTTCGTTTTTGATTGTCGCAGAATGCTTTTGTACTTTTTCAAGCTCCTGACCAAGTCTGTAGCTGACCGAAGCAATATAAGCCTCATCATTCTGCTTTCCCCGGTGTACAACAAAAACGTACCAGCAGATCAGAGAAACCGCCAGAAAGCCTGTAGCAAGGAATAGTAAGAAGTGTTTCTTTAAAGCTGACTTCAAGTGTATCGTGATATATAAGCGAACGGCTAACCATATAACGTTGAGTTCATGGTTTTCACAATCGACAACAAGATTTAAGCCAAACTTTGTACCTTATTCCTTTTAGCAGCCTTGCTGGCACGATACCATAATACGCCAATAATTGTAAACAGGATATAAGGAATAGCCATCAGGTACAAAATGCCCGTATTCAGGCCGGCTCCGATTCCGCCTCCGGTTTCACTGAGATTGCTTTCGACCGAAGCTCTGCACATGGCACATTGAGCCAGCAGATCAGTATTACCCAGACAAAAGACAATCAGCAGACTCAGCAAAAGAATATTCCTGTTCATAAAGCTAAATTTTATTGGTAATAAGGACTAATCATCATGTAAACCAGAACACCGGAAACAGCAACATACAGCCAGAGAGGGAAAGTCCATTTAGACAGTTTTCTATGTGATTTGTACTGTTTTGACCAGCCGAAATATATTGAAAGCAACACAAAGGGGACGATAATTGTTGCCAGAGCAATGTGTGTAAGAAGAACCAGCAGATAAATGATCCTGAACATCCCGACTTCTGCTTTTTCAGCTGCCGAAAGCACTCCATCTCCGTTTATATCTCCAAAAAGCGTATGCACTCCCTGAAAATGATAAATAACATATGAAATCAGGAAAACAGAACTAAAAGTAAAAGCCGTGATCATAGCCGTAATATGCGCCCGCCGGTTTCCTTTTTTAATGAAATAATAACCAGTCAACAGTGCAATGGCTGTAGACGAATTCAGCACGGCATTAATATGAGGCAGTATGCGCACATCCAGCTCACCTAATTTGCCCGTCTGCGGTAAATAAAACAGTACTGCAACAACAATCGGAATCAGCACTGACAGAATGCCAATGATGAGGAGGTACAAACTATTGTTCCGAACAAGTTGGTTAGTTGCCATAATTGTATAATAAAACCTGAATTTCTCTTATTAAACGGTCTATCTCTGCCCGGTCGGTACCAGCATAGTATCCTCGTATATGTCCTGCCTTATCAATCAGAACAAGCGTCTCTCCGGGGGCTTCAGAAGTATCGGAAGCCTGTTCAGAAGATATCAGCAATCCTTTCTGAGCCAGATAATATACAGAGTCCCGTGAACCGGCAAGTAATGTCCAGCTGGATGTGTCTATTCTGAATGTCTCGGCATATACCTTCAACGTATCAGATACATCATGATTTTTGGAATCAATACTGAATGACAGAATTCTGACTTCCGGGAAATCCGCAAAAGCTTCCTGGATTCTCTTGAGCTCGGTGGTTATTTTTGAGCTCATCGCCATTTCTCCCGGAAGGAGAAAACCGGTTACAACAATTCTATCCGTTAATAATTCTGAGCTGAAAGTATCTCCGTTCTGATCAACGAAGGAAAAAGGCGGAATCTTATGTGCAGCTGTAATCTTATATCTTCCATTGACCAAGACACTGTCAGTTGCAAAGTATGTAGGAATATCGTAGTGGTTTTTAGCAAAAAGCTTTAAAAATAAAAAAACTAAAACCGGCAACATCAAAATACTCAGAAGGATACCGGCTTTAGTTATACTTTTCATTTCAATTTATTTCATCTGGTTAGAACCATCCCCAAAGTGACCTGATTTTAAATATGGCATCGCCTTCTGCAAGGAGCGCTACAATAAGCCAGATAACAAACATTGTGGGTAGTATAATAGACCAAACAAGCACTTTTGTTTCATATTTAAGGTGCATAAAGTCTGCAACAATATAGAATGCCTTTACCAGCGTCAAACCAATAAAAACTGCAAACAGCAAAGATCCGCGCTCCATGGTAAAAGCAAGTAAAAATTCTATTGCAGTTACGACAGCAAGCAGTAGAGCGGTTTTCCAGATCTTTAAGATTTTTGCTTTATCCCTAGGTAAAACCTTATGCGCTGGTGCGTGATCATGTAGTCCGTGAGCCATAAATATTAGAAATTAATGTCTTTTACTTATTAAAAATGAATTAAACCAGATAGAAGAACGTAAATACGAATACCCATACAAGGTCTACAAAGTGCCAGTATAAACCTACCTTTTCAACCATTTCATAATGTCCTATACGCTCATATGTACCAATGCAGACATTATAGAATACAATCATGTTCATTATAATGCCACTAAGCACGTGTGTACCATGGAATCCGGTAATAAAGAAAAAGAAATCGGCAAACAGCTTGGGACCGTATTCATTCATGGTAAGACTGGCGCCTTTAATAACTTCACCCGAAGCCAGCTTAAGCCCTTCAGGAGTTCCCTGAATAAAAACTGTCCACTCCCATGCCTGACATCCGATAAAAGCCCAGCCACCGAAAATAGTCCACAACATCCATTTCTGAACATCTGCCTTATCCATACGATGTCCTGCTTCAACAGCCAGTACCATGGTGACACTACTCATGATAAGGATAAAAGTCATAATACCCACAAAGACCAGCGGAGCCTCAACATGGAAAAACGGTATGTGCGTAAATATTTTTTCAGGAATAGGCCAATATTCAAGAGAAGGAACAAAATCCTTTACAGAGCCGGTATAAGCAGGAAATGCGAAACGGCTCATCCCGTAGGCTACAAGGAATCCGGAAAATGTAAAGGCATCCGAGAGAAGAAAGAACCACATCATCAGCTTACCATAACTCGCTTTCATGGGTTCCACCCCGCCGCCCCAAATATTCTTTTGATCTTTTTCTGAAACAGTAATAGTTGACATATTAAGTTTTTTTGAAAATTAATGGTTTAGTAATAAAAATACAAACAGATATATCCACAGAGCATCAAGAAAATGCCAATAGGTCGCTGACATTTCAATTAAGTTCAGATTTTTGGAATGTACCTTGTATCCAAATGCCGAAATTAATACAACAAAAAGAAAGACCACACCGGAAATAAGGTGAAAACCATGCAGACCCGTCAGTACATATACGAAAGATCCACCCGGATTACTCAATTCCCCACCGAAAAAAACGCCTGCTTCCTTTAAAGTTTCCCAGGATTTAAACTGGGTAACTATAAAAATGATCCCCAGCAGCGTAGTAAGAAGCAAAGCTGTCTTAAGAGGCTGCAGGTTATCCCGCTTAGCAGACAAATAAGCCCAATGCATCGTAATGCTGCTCAAAAGTATAACGCCTGTACTAATATACATGATCAGCGGAATCTCAACTTCCAGCCAGTTGCCTTCCGCCCTCCGCACAATATAGGCGCTGGTCATCGCAGCAAAGATCATTACAATGCTGACAATAAACAGCCATAGAGCAAATTTTTGAGGATTCATGGCCATAGGGCGTTTAGGCTGTTCCATTTCCATTGCTATGTTTTTCATATTTTTACTGTAACTTGTCTATTACAAAAGCAATCTGTACAACCGGCAGATATATAAAAGAACCAAACATGATCCTCAAAGCTGCCTTATTGGTACAAACCCGCATGAGATAAAATGTTTGGGCAAGAAATAAAACACCGCATACCAGCGCAATAACAGCGCTAACCACTCCTGTCATCTTCAAAACCATAGGCATAAAGCCCAAAGGCAACAGAAATAATGTATAAATCATTATTGTGAATGCAGTATCGGTATCTTTTTGCCCGTTGGCAGGCAACAGCCGGATATTCGCCTTTTTATAATCTTCATCAAGTACCCAGGCGATAGCCCAATAATGAGGAAACTGCCAGAAAAACTGTATGGCAAACAGAATTCCGGGTTCCAGACCAAACTTATTTGTAGCCGCCAGCCAGCCGATCATCGGCGGCAAGGCGCCCGGAACAGCTCCCACAAATACTGCTGCAGGCGTTTTTGTTTTCAGAGGAGTATATACAAATCCATACAGAATCAGGGATAAGAGAGAAAGAAGCGCCGCATTGATATTGAAGAAATAGTATAATCCACTAACTCCTGCAACTCCGAATATCAGAGAAATTAAAGCAGCTTCTCCGGGTAAAACCCTTCCTGTCGGAAGAGGTCTGTTCAAAGTTCTGGACATGAGCGCATCACTGTCTTTTTCAATAATCTGGTTGATAATATTGCTTGAAACAATAACCATGAAACCAAATAATGTAAACACAGCAAGAGCAAGCCAGTTTCCTGTACCTTCGGGAGCAAGCATAAATCCCATACCGGCAGAAAAAGATACCAGAGCTGAAAGTCTGAATTTCATTAACTGATAATAACTCTGACATTTTGCTCCAAGCAAGGGAAGAATACCAATATGACTATTTTCGGAAATCATTTTACTAAGTTAAATCACCTTTTTAGAAGTAACAACCAATAAATACAAAAGAAATTGCACCCCGGACAGCATACATGCAAGCAAAAGATGAACAGGCTGAATAGCTGCAGGTAAGTCCATGTAATTAAGGATATTTCCGGTAACAATACTAAGTCCGAGTATACACAGGATCGCAATCATGCTGATCCTTACTTTTCTGAAAAAAAACAACTTCCTCATTAACAAATAGCAAAGCCATATATGAAGTGCTAAAAGTACATATGAGAAAAGCCGGTGAACAAGATACATATTGCCCAGATTGCTAATCCACAAGGAACGGGAGTCCGTCAATTCCACAGCTATGATATCAACCTCTTCCCTTACCTGGGTTCCGATTATAATCTGTACAAAGGTAGCAAGCATTGTAACAAGCAATACCCCGGACAGATTGGAGTAATTCAATCCGGAAGGTAACGTAATGGCATAATTGCCGGCTTTGAATACAGCCATAATCAGCACAAATACCAGTACAATAGCCAATCCCATATGAATTGACACCATAAAGGGCATCAGATTGGTAGAAACTACCAGAGAGCCTAACCAGCCTTCAAACAGAACAAGTACAAATGCTGCAACGCTATACCAGAAAACATCAGGGCTTGTTTTTCTGAGCGGAAATGAAAAGAGCAGGGTGCCGAATATTAAAAGGCCTATTGTGACTCCTACCAAACGATTTACATATTCTATCCAGGTCTTGACAGGATTGAAGTCTGCCTCCACGTAAAGACTTTCATCATGTATCAGCTTATCTGATAATTCCTGAAAACCCAAACCGGACAAAGTTGCGGCCACACGCTTATTCTTTTCGAGACGCTTCTCAGCGTATATTTCTTTATAATCTGCGGGTAATTGGTCGAGGGAGGTTGGTGGAACCCAGCTGCCAAAGCATTTTGGCCAGTCCGGACATCCCATACCTGAACCGGTACTGCGTACTATGCCGCCTACCAATATCAGGAAATAAACTGCGACAACAGTAAGGATTCCGAATGTACGGAATCCTCTGTTATCTACATTATTTTTATCCATGAAGAGAGCCTTCTTCTTTTATTTTATCATTCTCGTGAGGGAAGTTAGAGCTCACAGTCTGAGAATAAGGTATATGTTGCGGAATAAAATCTTCTTCTGCTCCTGGCTTACTGTAATCATACGGCCACCTGTATACTGTCGGGATTTCTCCAGGCCAGTTTCCATGCCCGGGATTAATCGGAGTTGTCCACTCAAGTGTATTCGCATTCCAGGGGTTTGCAGGTGCCTTACGTCCTTTAAACATGCTATAGAAGAAATTGAATATGAAAATAAACTGCGCTCCGAAAGTGATAATTGCAGCAACACTCACAAACATATTCAGATCAGTAAATTTCTGCGTGAACTCAAAGCCTGTGAAAGAATAGTATCTTCTTGGAAAACCTGCTATACCAGTATAGTGAAGCGGGAAGAACACAAGATAAATCCCGACAAATGATAACCAGAAATGGATATAACCAAGCTTTTCATCCAGCATTCTTCCAAACATCTTGGGGAACCAGTGGTACACACCTGCCAACATTCCGAAGAATGACGCGCTTCCCATCACCAGGTGAAAGTGAGCAACAACAAAATAGGTATCATGAAGCTGAATATCTGCTGCAGAGTTTCCGAGAATAATACCGGTCAGACCACCGGAGATAAAGAACGATACAAGTCCTATTGCAAACAACATGGCAGGAGTAAATATGATATTCCCCCTCCACATAGTCGTGATATAATTGAAGGCCTTAACTGCTGATGGTACAGCAATAATCAATGTCAGGAACATAAAGATTGATCCAAGGAACGGATCCATACCTGACACAAACATGTGATGCGCCCAAACTATGAAAGAAAGGAAAGCAATAGCAAACATAGATCCAATCATTGCCTTATAGCCAAAAATCGGCTTTCTGGAATTGATTGAAATAATCTCGGAAGTAATACCCAATGCAGGCAAAATAACAATATACACCTCAGGGTGACCAAGGAACCAGAATAAGTGCTGGAAAAGCACAGGGCTTCCTCCTTCGTTTGGTAAGACCTGACCAGCAATATATATATCGGAAAGGAAAAAGCTTGTTCCGAAACTTCTGTCGAATATTAACAATAACGCTGCAGAAAGTAATACAGGGAATGCTAACAAACCAATGATTGCGGTAATAAGGAATGACCACATAGTAAGAGGCATTCTCAAAAACGACATCCCATTTGTACGCAGGTTAATGATCGTACTGATGTAGTTAACCCCGCCCAAAAGTGATGAAACAATAAAGAAAGCCATACTTACAAGCCACAGAGTCATGCCCGTACCGGAGCCAAGAACAGCCTGCGGCAGTGCATTCAAAGGAGGATACGCTGTCCATCCGCCTGAAGCAGGTCCTGTAGAAAGAAACAGGGAAATAAACATTAACACACCGGATAAAAAGAAGAACCAGTATGACAGCATATTCATAAACCCTGAGGCCATATCTCTGGCTCCGATCTGCAACGGAATCAGAAAATTACTAAATGTACCACTCAAACCCGCAGTTAAAACAAAAAACACCATGATCGTTCCGTGCATGGTAACGAGCGCAAGGAAGAACTCTGCATCAAGCTTACCATCATTGCCGATCCAGTTTCCAAGCAGAGGTTTCAGCCAGGTCAGATCAGCATCCGGAAACCCGAGCTGCAACCTGAATAAAATACTAAGTCCACCACCTATGATTGCCCAGAAAATACCGGTCAATAAGTATTGCTTAGCTATTATTTTATGATCTTCACTAAAAATATACTTCCTGATCCATGGCAACTCATGATGATCATGATCATCATGACTATCATGAAGATGAGAAAGATGTTCGTTTAAATGTGTTGCGGTCGACATATTATGATCTTTAATCGTAAAACCTTCGAAATATTAAACTACCTTATTTGATTAACCTGTTAAATTAGTTTGCCTGAGCATCCCCGGACTCTGCATCCAGCGTATCCGCTGCCTGTTCAAGGGCATCGGTTTTACCAGCCAGTGAATCAGTCACAACTATATCTGACATTTCTTCCCTGGCATTCTCAACCTCAATCGGAGTATTTGTCGTTTCTCCGCTACGAATTGCAATAAAATCCTTTACATATTCGGCATTCATATCCGCAAAAGGCTTTTGAGATTTTTTCCAGGCTTCATATTCTTCAGGCTCATCAACCACTACGACAAAACGCATAGCGAAATGTCCTCTACCGCAAATCTCGGTACATGCAAGCTCATAATTGAAATTAGCGTTACCAAGCTCCTCACGCATCTCTTTTGTAGTTTTAGTCGGAACGAACCAGAATTTTGTAGGCATTCCCGGCACAGCATCCATCTTAACTCTGAAATGAGGTAAGAACACGCTGTGCAGAACGTCTCTGGCTCTGATTTTTAATAAAACCGGCTTACCTTTTGGCAAATGAAGCTCCGGAGGAGTAAAATCGTCCAACGATGCATCATCGCTAAAATCCAGACCAAATGTATTAGTTGCATCAATAAGCTTGAAACTGTGTGAGCCAAGCTTTCCATCAGGACCGGGGTATCTCACCTGCCAGGAAAACTGCTGCGCCATTACTTCGATAACCTCAGAATCCTTAGGCTCAGGCTTTGTGATGGCAGACCATTCTGTCCAGCCGAAGAATACAAGAATTGACATCACAATAGCAGGTATAACTGTCCATACTACCTCTAGCTTATGATTCTCCGGATAGAAATAGGCCTTATTACCTTCTTTATACTGATACCTGTAAGCAAAAACAAAAAGGAAAACATTGGTTACCAAAAAGGCAAAAACAAGTATTCCCATTGTCATCCAGAACAAGCGGTCCGTACGTACCCCGTGTATAGAAGAAGCTTCAGGCAAATAATCCTGCGATGCAACACTGGACAACCAGAAGAACGCAAACACTCCTAATATCAGAAAGATTATAAAAAGCGTAGCATGTAGCTTATTACTGGAGCCTACTCTTTTCTCATAGCTTCCTTTCATTACTGAAATAAGCGTCTGAATTCTGACAAGCAAAAAGAGAATCGCCAATATCAGCAGAACTGCAATAACTATAGTCGTGGTAATCATTTTTTATATTTTATCGTTTTTCTCTTTCTTAATTAGGATTAATATACGTGATGATGCACACTTTCTTCCAGCATTGGATCATTCTTTGGTATTAGGCCTGCTTTTGAAAGCGAAGTCAGCGTAAAGAACAGGAACAGTCCACCATAAATCAGGAACATACCAAGCTCTACAAAGAAGAACCAGAAATCAAACCCACCGTCATTGCCTAAAAGCGCAGGAGTAATCATCAGATAGAAATCTGACCAGTGTCCGATTATGATACAAACAGCAATTACTTTGATGATCATTACCTGACGTTTCGCATCTCTTGTCATCAGAATCAGGAACGGGATCAGGAAGTTAATAATCAGGTTAAAGAAGAAAAACGGGGAATACGCATCATTCTTCAGACGTTCAACGAAATAGACTGCCTCTTCCGGAATATTCGCGTAGTAAATCAGCAAGAACTGACTAAACCAGATATATGTCCAGAAAATACTAAAAGCAAACAAAAACTTACCAAGATCGTGCAGGTGGTTTTCATTTACACCAGTAAGCAAACCAGCCTCTTTAAGGTAAATAATAATAAGCGTCATAACAGCAAGCCCTGTAATGAACCAGCTTGCAAAAACGTACCAGCCAAACATAGTACTGAAAAAGTGCGTATCTATTGACATTACCCAATCCCATGCCGCAGTAGATGATGTAATACCGAAAATAACAAGGAAACCGGCAGAAAGAACGACACTCTTGTCATACCATTTTATATCCCCTGTAAGATCTTCCTGTATCGCATATTTTCTAAGAAACATCCAGCTCAAATACCAGGCAACAAAATATAATATAGTTCTGATCAGGTAAAAAGGGAAGTTCAGATAGCCTTCTTTTCCGGCAATGATCGGATCATATAATGGAGATGACTTATCATACAGATACTGATGAGTCCAGTGAAAAATGTCATGATTGAATATCAGAAAAGACACAATCAAAAGAACTCCGATCACGGGAATGAAACTTCCCATTGCCAGGGGAATACGACGAATCAGTACGCCCCAGCCAGCCCATGCAACATAGTTAAACGCTACAAAGAAGACTCCGATTATCGAAATTCCGGTAAAGAACACATTGTTATGCCAGATATTCTTGATCAGCCTTTTCACCCACAGCGGCTTTTCGTGGTGATCTCCATGTCCGTGATCGTCATGTGAATGATCAGCCGCATGATGATCGGCGTTGGCTACATGTTCAGTAGCATGTCCCTCCGAAGCATGATGATCATGACCTCCGAATTTGGCAACAAAAAATAAACCTATAATCAAAAGAAGGATCCCTACTCCTATCGTAGTAAATACACTTTTTTTGGCGGAGGCGGTAAATATAAATTTTTCTTCAACCATTGCTTTTAAAATAAAGTATTTTATTATTCCTGATCAGATTTCTGAAGAACTTCCTTGACGTAATGCACGATTTTCCAACGATCTTCCTGTTCAACCTGTGAACCGTGCGCAGCCATAAGTCGTATCCCATGAGTAATCACATGAAAAATATGGCCTTCTGTCAAACGCTGGTTGGCACCACTCGTCAAGTTAGCGACTCCCATGAAAACATTCGCCACCTTTCCATCTCCCTGCCCGGATTCTCCATGGCAATGAGCACAATAACGCATATACAAAGCCTCACCCTCTGCAAGTACCTGTTCATTCAGCGCAATCGGATTCTTCAGATCATCTGCCAATTCAACAGAGTCTTTCGGTATCAGGTAAGGAGTATGACCTCTCTTTATTGTATTCGCAGCAGGCTCTCTCATAGTCATGGGAGTATAGCCATTTTCAGGATAGCGATTGTAAGGATTGGAGTTATAATACTCACCATACTTGCTATTAGGATCAGAGCTCACAAAAGCCCCTGCGTTTTCGTCCATAATCTGACTTAAAGGCTCATATGCTTCAGAATAATACATATTAGGAGCATATTCAACACGCGGTTTTTCATGCTCACGTATCCAGGAAAAATCCTGATTACATGAAGAAAACACAAACAGACCAGCACAAAAAAATCCTAATCTTTGAATAGATTTCATTTTCATTTCAATAGCCTTTAATCAACTTTTTGGGTATTAATTTCGATTGCTCCGGTTTCCTGAAGCAACTTCGTAATTACTTCACTACTTTCCTTATTGGAGTCAAGGTCAATTGCCATTACAAACTTATCATCTGTACTTCTTTTATCGAACATATATGGTATTTTATATGGCTTCAAATCAGAAATAATAAAGAAAGTAAATACCATACCTAAAGCAGCCAGCAGGATTGTTAACTCAAATGAAACGGGGATAAAAGAAGGCAGCGGAATGTATGGCTTACCACCTATATCCATTGGCCAGTCAAAACCAAGCATACCAATCTGCATGGTCAATGCAAGTATGGTACCGGTCAAACCAAACAGAAACGCGGCAATCGGCAGGTTAGAAGGCTTGTACCCTAAAGCGGTATCCAGCCCGTGAACAGGGAACGGCGTATAAACTTCAAATATCTTTATTCCCGTATTGCGCAATTTTGCTATGGAATCAATCAAGACGTCCTCGTCATCAAATATCCCAACAAGAAAGTTTTTTCCAGTAGCCATATATTAATGTTTGTTAGTTCTAGTATTGTTTTCTGAAGAAGATTTTAAAACAGACTTTACTTCTGCCATATTAATTACCGGGAAATACTTGGTAAACAGGAAGAACAAAGTGAAGAAGAGTCCAAAGGAGAATACATATACTCCTACATCATACAAAGTAGGTTTAAAGTATGCCCAGCTGGAAGGAAGATAATCTCTGTGCAGTGAGGTTACAATGATTACGAAACGCTCAAACCACATTCCGATATTCACAACAATTGACAGTATGAACGTGAGTACAATGCTTCTGCGAACGCCTCTAAACCAGAAAAGCTGAGGGGAAATTACATTACACGTCATCATGGACCAGTAAGCCCACCAGTATTCACCGGTCGCTCTGTTAAGAAACGCGTATCCTTCGTATTCCACACCGGAATACCAGGCAATGAAAAACTCGGTAAGGTAGGCAATCCCCACAATAGATCCTGTCAGAACGATAACTTTGTTCATAGACTCAATGTGGTTGATTGTTATATAATCTTCCAGACGGAAAACAACGCGGGTAATCAGCATCAGGGTAAGCACCATGGCAAAACCGGAGAAAATCGCTCCCGCCACGAAGTAAGGAGGAAATATAGTAGTATGCCATCCCGGTATTACGGAAGTAGCAAAGTCCATGGATACGATTGTGTGAACTGAAAGTACAAGCGGTGTGGAAACTCCGGCAAGCACCAAGCTGACAGCTTCATATCTTGACCAGGTTTTTGCAGCTCCGTCCCAGCCGAAACTCAATACTCCATAAATAATTTTCCGGACTTTGGTGGTTGCTCTGTCTCTCACAGTTGCAAAATCAGGTATCAAACCGATATACCAGAATACAAGCGAAACAGTAAAATACGTACTGATCGCAAATACGTCCCAAAGAAGAGGGGAGTTAAAGTTTACCCAAAGTGACCCGAACGTGTTAGGCAGAGGTAACGGCCAAAAGCCTACCCAAGGCCTACCCATGTGAAGGATCGGAAACTGAGCGGCACATATAACGGCAAAAATAGTCATTGCCTCCGCAGCACGGTTAATGGATGTTCTCCATTTCTGGCGGAAAAGCAAAAGAATCGCAGAGATTAGCGTACCTGCGTGACCGATACCGACCCACCAGACGAAGTTGGTAATATCCCAGGCCCAGCCGATCGTTTTATTCAGTCCCCACATTCCGATACCGTCCCAAAGCAAACGACCTACACAGTAAACACCAAATCCTAAAGTGATTAAGGCAATGCCAAGGGCAACAACCCATGACTTAGATGGTACAGACTCTACCGGTTTGCATACGTCATTTGTAACATCGTGATAATTCTTACCGCCAGTAACCAGTGGCGGTCTTACGGGTGAAGTAACTTGCATACCTTGTATTAAGCTTTTTTGTTTCTGATTTTAGTTAAGTAATACACGTTAGGTCTCGTGTTGATCTCTTCGAGAACAGTATAGGCTCTTTTCGAATTTTCGACAGTCAGCTGCTTATAAACTTCTGAGTTTCTATCATTGATATCTCCGAAAGTTATAGCATTTGTAGGACAGGCTGAGGCACAGGCAGTAACAACTTCACCATCTTTCAAAGAACGTTTCTCTTTCTTAGCCTGCAATTTACCTTCCTGAATTCTTTGAACGCAGAATGAGCATTTCTCCATAACCCCTCTTGAACGTACTGTTACATCCGGATTAAGAACCATCCGGCCTAGCACAGTATTCATTGATGTATTGACATCAAATTGTTCGTTGTCGAAATACTTGAACCAGTTAAATCTTCTTACTTTATAAGGACAGTTGTTTGCACAATATCTGGTACCGACACAACGGTTATAAGTCATCTGGTTCAAACCTTCACTACTATGTGTTGTCGCAGCAACCGGACAAACGGTTTCGCAAGGCGCGTGATTACAATGCTGACACATCATCGGCTGGAAGACTACTTCCGGATTCTCTTCCGGATCTTCCATCAATGCATACATGTCAACTATACCCACGCCCTCCTGATCAGCTCTTTCTTTAGTCATTTCACTGGAATAATAGCGGTCTATACGCATCCAGTGCATTTCTCTTCTATTGATTACTTCCTCTCTGCCAACTACAGGTACATTGTTTTCTGCGTTACACCCTACGATACATGCATTACATCCTATACACGTGTTAAGGTCTACCATCATCGTCCAGAGATGGTTAGGCTTATCATGCGAATACCACAAATCAGTAGCGGGATCTCCGGGAGCTACAGCTCCTTTAGATGTATGAATGGTAGGATTATAAGGCTTGATCCAGTTATCCTGCTGGAACTCTCCAAGCAAAGACTCTTTTACCACAGACTGTCTGTCCATAACTGTATCGTGAGTCTGTGTGGTAGCAATTGCCACAAATCCTTCTGTCGGGGTCAGAGAGACATTGGATGCTCCGTAAGACAATAACCCGGAGACAGTTCCCACAAAAGGATATGCATTTACTCCGATCGTTTTACCTGCCGGGCCGGCATTTTTTCTGCCATAGCCCAATGCAATACCGACAGTACCTCTTGCCTGACCTGGCTGCACTACGACAGGAAGAGACACCGATGCCTTACCGGCATTGACAGTAACAACCTGTCCTGACTTTATTTTTAATTCATTGGCAAGGGAAATCGGAACAGTAACATAATTGTCCCAGGTAGCCTTGGTAATCGGATCAGGCAATTCCTGCAACCAGGGGTTTGCAGACATTGTTCCGTCTCCGACTGATACGGTTTCATATACTGCCAGCTGCAGACCTTTGTCTGATTCTTTGGCTTTTTGAGCAATATTGGAAGCTATAGTACTGATGGATGAAGTAAAACCAGGAGTACTTTCTGAAACTGTACCTTTAGGCTCATAGACTCCATCGTGAATAACATCTTCAAAAGACTTGCCACCTGCAAGTATGCTTGATTTCCAGTTGGCTTTGATAAATTCGTAAAACTCAGTATTGTTGCCAGCCCAGATCAGAAGACTTTCCTGAGCAGCTCTGGTTCCTCTGAAAATCGGAGCAATAGTAGGCTGCACCATGCTGAAATGGCCTTGATAAGGCTCAACATCATTCCAGGATTCAAGATAATGGTATCCCGGACACAGATAGTTGCATAGCTCAGCAGTTTCATCTGCTTTTTCAGCAAAAGAAATACGAACAGCCACAGATTTCAACGCTTCAGCCAGCTCTCCGCCATTGGGAAGATCATAAGCAGGATTGGCGTCAAGGAAAATAACAGCACCCAGCGTTCCGCTCTTCACCTCTTTCACAAATTCACTTATAGCGGTATCATCGCCAGCCTTAAGATTGCAGGCTCTGTTTAAATTGATTGTAGCTCCATAGTTACCTAAGGCTTCATTTATCTCGTTGACCAGCAACTGAATATGCAGATCATTACTTCCGCTGACTACCAGAGATTTACCTTTCGCATTTTTCAGATCCTCGGCTGCCAGTTTCAATTTAGATGATTCCTTAACCTCAGGAACAGACAATTTATTTCCTGTAATCAATGAATAAAGTGCAGACAAATACAGTCCTTCGTCGGAAGGTTTTACCGGTTCTCTGTAATCCGCATTGGCACCAGTCATTGAGAGATTCGCCTCAAACTGGTAATGACGGCTCATTTCTCTGCGATTATCCCCTACTTTTCTTCCAACACTGTATCCTTTCGCAAACTCTATAGGAGAAATCCATGTACCGAGGAAGTCACAGTTAAATCCGACAATAACATTCGCTTTACTGAAATCATATGAAGGTACAACAGCCTTTCCGAATGCAATCTGGTTTGCCTGACGCAATGCATATACGGAAATCGGATCATACATCACATGTTTCGTAGACGGATAGGCCGACTTGAATTCCTCTATAGCTTTTAATGTAGACGGGCTGTAAACTGAACGGGAAACAATTCTTATCCCCTTACGATCAGCCTCTTTAAGAGCCTGAACTATTTCCTTATCAACAGAAGCATACTCCTTATTACTATCTTTTACTTTTACCTCTGTTCCGTTGATAACGAAGTTTTTCAATCTAGTTTCATCATATAAGCTCAATACAGAAGCCTGAGCTCTTGCATTGGTTCCGCCTTTTGTAATACCGGAAAGCGTATTTCCCTCAATTTTAATCGGGCGTCCTTCCCTGGTTTTTACCAATACACTGCAATAATCGCTTCCGTTTACATATGAACTGGCATACCAGTTGGCAATACCTGGCTCAATTTCTTCCGGTTTATTCAGATATGGAATTGCCTTTTTTACCGGAGCTTCGCAAGCAGCCAGAGAAACCGCTGCCATTCCAAAACCCAGCAATTTCAAAAAGTCCCTTCTACCTGTCCCCTCTCCCTCTGATGACTTGCTAGGATGAGCCTCTTTCACCGGCAGATACTCGGGAAACTCATTGTAGGCATGCTTTAGAAATTCAGGATCGTTGTTTAGTTCTTCAATACCTTTCCAGTATTTCTTTGTATTGTCTTTCATATTAAATATATGTATCAGGCCCAGATTTTCTTAAATTAATAGTGACATTTTGAACACTCAAGTCCACCGATTTCAGCAACAGTCAGCTTCTGCCCATTGTGGATCGCAAACAACTTGTCATAGTATTCGTTGTCTTTACCATTTACTGCTGTCTCTCTATGGCAGTTAATACACCAGCCCATAGTCAGAGGAGAGTATTGTTTAACTACTTCCATTTCCCCTATCGGGCCATGGCAGGTTTCACACTGAACATTTCCTACTACAGTATGCTGAGAGTGATTGAAATATGCAAGATCAGGCAGATTGTGAACTCTCACCCACTTAATCGGAGTATTACTTTCCCAGGCAGCAACAACCTGCTTGATAGCCTCTTCTCCGAATCTAGGTCCCTTCTTAATGCTGTTATGACAGTTCATACATATGTTAACAGAAGGAATACCAGCCTGCTTTCCTTTGTAAACACCGGTATGACAGTAACCGCAGTCAATATTATATTCACCAACGTGCTGCTTATGTGAGAATGGAATCGGCTGCTTCGGAGCATAATTCTGCTCAACTCCTATGGAAAGCAATCCTGTCCAGCAGCTTCTGACACCCACAGCAAGAAAAATAAGTGTAACAACTGTGATAAAGCCTTTGCTTTTTAATACGGCTGTTATATCAAACTTCTGATTTACGAGATATTTACCACCTTCATCAAGTGTATCTTCCTTATCCTTCAGATATCTTCTTATTACTGAAAGGAAGACAACCAGCATCAGCAATAC
This sequence comes from Bacteroidota bacterium, assembly GCA_023392125.1. Classification (GTDB taxonomy): domain Bacteria; phylum Bacteroidota; class Bacteroidia; order Cytophagales; family Cytophagaceae; genus SpSt-227. The sequence continues at coordinate 24,162 of JAEVZS010000015.1, read as the reverse complement.
CAGTACAAGCACTACAATAATGAGCGATAAAATTGCCGTAGAGTATGCTCCACCGCCGGAAGCCTGTGCACCTTCGGGGCTACCTGCTGTAGTAGGATCCTTCTCTGCAGGAGCATCTTCCACCGTTTCTACATAGGCAATGATGTTTTTGATATCGGCTTCTTCTAAAAACGAAAACGGAGGCATTTCCGCCTTGTTAAACTTATCGTATAACGCTACGGCATATGGATCTCCGCTTTTGATGACCTTTTGCGAATTATGCACAAAGTCAATAATCCAGGGCATCTTTCTTCTTTTGGTAATACCTTTCAGAGCAGGCCCTACCTTGTCCTTGTTGGCAGTATGACACTGAAAGCAGTTCTGCTTGAAAAGACTCTCGCCCAGAGCGGGATCCCCATCAACGGCAGCTTTCTTATCATCCTGTGCGAATAATACTGTACTTGAAATGAATAGGAGTAAAAGAGCAAGCGACCAGCGCTTTACAGATATGTTCAGAAACATGTTGAAGTTTGTTTTTTCCTTATTCAGGCTCATGATTTTTAAAAGTCTCGCAAATCTAATACGCGATCGGAATTATTCAAATATGTTTTTGCATAGATTTTTTCATAATTCGGACTAACGTTGCAAAAAAAGGTATAACTATGGTAATAATAAGCATTTTATCGATAAAAAATAAGTAATTTAGAATGGTTTTAAATTATATTATTAAAATGTCAAAAATTGTATTTTTTTAACATATAAGAAGTCAATGCATTGAAAAATTTTGTAAAAATTGTATAAAAAGGATTAATATCCCAAGCTTTTCATTAAAGCAGCCGCCCATAACAAGGCTGAATTATCAGAGCTTTTTTTCACAAATACTCTTTTTTACGAAAAAATATTACATTTACATTTTATATCACAACTAAATTTCTGAAGACCCGGTACAGAGAAAAAGTTCCGCCGGTTTAATTGCGGATCAAGTTATTTTTCTAATTTCAAAATATACATACAAAACCAATCATACCGAATAATATTATATGCTTGCGACGATTGACTGGATTATCATTTTTGCGTTTTTTCTGATATCACTTCTTATCGGTATATATTTCACCAAACGTGCCGGAAAAAATATTACCAATTTCTTTCTTGGCGGAAGAAATATGAGCTGGTGGCTTGCAGGTGTCTCCATGGTCGCCACAACTTTTGCTGCCGATACGCCACTTGCTGTGGCAGAACTCGTAGCACAAAACGGGATTGCCGGAAACTGGCTATGGTGGAACGCCCTCCTCGGCGGGATGCTAACCGTTTTCTTTTTTTCGAAGCTGTGGCGGCGAGCCAATATATTGACGGATATTGAATTCATTGAATTGCGGTATTCGGGCAAGCCAGCGGCTTTTCTCAGAGGTTTTCGCTCCATCTATCTGGGACTGTTTATGAATGCTATTGTTATTGCCTGGGTAAATCTTGCTCTGATGAGTATTCTTGAAGTTTTCTTTAATATCAGTCCGCAGGAATCGCTGCTTTATACAGGTATCGCCATGATTATTACCCTCATATATTCCTCTCTGGCAGGCTTGCTTGGGGTAGCAGTCACCGATTTTTTACAATTTTTTATTGCAATGGCCGGATGTATAGTGTTGGCTATAGTGGTAGTTAATGCTCCTGAGATCGGAGGAATTTCCGGGCTGAAAGCCAAGCTTCCCGGCTGGTCCATTCAGTATTTTCCAAAAATTCAGACGGGGGATGCAGCCAGCCTGGGCACAACCCTGACTCTGAGTATAGCTACGTTCGTTTCTTTTGTGGCGTTCCAATGGTGGGCAAGCTGGTATCCCGGAGCGGAACCCGGCGGAGGAGGCTATATAGCCCAACGGATGATGAGCACAAAAAATGAAAAGCATGCCATACTTGCCACATTATTCTTTCAGATAGTCCATTATGCATTCAGACCCTGGCCCTGGATTCTGGTAGGATTAGCCGCTCTGATTCTCTATCCTGATCTGCCTGTATCCGAGAAAAGACTCGGCTTTATTTTTGCCATGAGAGATTTCCTGCCCGATGGTCTGCGGGGGCTACTGCTTATTGCTTTTTTCTCGGCATACATGAGTACGATTTCCACGCAATTAAACTGGGGAGCCAGCTATCTCGTCAATGACTTTTATAGTCGTTTTATAAATTCGAAAGCAACAGATAAAAAGCTGGTAACGGTTTCGCGTATTGCCACAGTTTTCATGATGGCTTTTTCTTTGCTCGTGACAACCCAGATAAACAGTATTTCCGGGGCATGGTATTTTCTGCTGCAAGCAAGTGCCGGACTGGGACTTGTCCTCATACTACGCTGGTACTGGTGGAGAATTAATGCATGGAGCGAGATAACTGCTTCCGTTGCCCCCATCCTTACACTTATCCTGATTGCTCTTTTTCAGAAATATGTACCACAGGCATCCAATCCCGGATCGCTTTTGTTTTCAGTAAACCAATGGCTTCTTACCGCCCCTAATACTTTTTTCGTAATTGTTGCAATAACAACTGTAGCCTGGGTGGCTGTTACATTCATGACGTCCCCGACTGATACAAATACTTTATCTGCTTTTTACAATAAAATCCATCCTATGGGGGCATGGGAGCCGATCAGAAAAAAACTGAACATGCCAAAACCGGAAGGAAGCTTTATCATGCTCTGGATATGCTGGCTGGCTTCCATCATCATGACCTATTCAGTACTTTTCATGTTTGGGAAATTAATCTTTCAGGAATGGACCGATTTTCTGATCTATCTTTCAATAGCCATAACAGGCGGCCTTGTACTGATATATGCATCGGGCAAAGTTAAAATCTTTGAGGATTAAAATGTACCTCATATTGTTGAATTAACAGGGATTGATGTCGTAATGCTTATAAACGAAAATACAAGTCTGAAGAAATATAATACGTTTGGTATTGATGTATCAGCGCGCTTCTTTGCCGTTTTCTCCTCAGAAAAGGAATTAACCGATTTGCTGTTGCATGCAAAACAGCACCAGCTTCCGGTTTTAATTTTGGGCGGCGGAAGCAATATTCTGTTTACCGGGAACTTCAACGGACTGGTTCTGCACAACTCAATAAAGGGTATTGAAACCGAAGAAAGCAATGAGCATTATGCGATCATAAAAGCAGGAGCAGGCGAGCAATGGCATGCCCTTGTTGTATATACCATCCACCAGGGATTGGGCGGCATCGAAAATCTGTCACTCATACCAGGTACAGTTGGCGCTGCTCCCATCCAGAATATCGGGGCCTATGGTGTGGAGTTTAAAGACTCATTCGAATACCTGGAAGCCGTAAACATACAGGATGGCACTCTCAGGCGATTTACAAAAGCTGAATGTAACTTCGGATACCGTAACAGTATTTTCAAAAACCAGCTTAAAAATCAGTATGTAATAACCCGGGTTGCCTTACGACTGCAAAAAAACGCGCAGCTTAACACCAGTTATGGCGCTATTGCCTCTACCCTGACAGCGATGAATATCATACAGCCGACCATTGCTTCGGTAAGTCAGGCGGTTATTTCAATTCGCCAGAGCAAACTACCCGATCCTGAAAAAACAGGTAACGCTGGCAGCTTTTTCAAAAACCCGGAAATCTCAAAAGAAAAATTCGATTCTCTTCAGATCAGCTATCCTTCAATTCCTTATTTTCCCTCAGACAACGGTCTTATAAAAATTCCTGCCGGCTGGCTCAACGAGCAATGTGGCTGGAAAGGAAAAGTAATCGGACAAGCGGGAGTTCACAAGGATCAGGCACTTGTTCTTGTGAACTATGGTAATGCAACCGGAATGGAAATAAAAAAACTCTCCGAGGCAATTCAGCAGTCTGTATGGGATAAGTTCGGAATAGAGCTGGAAACAGAAGTTAACATTATCTGACCGAATGACCAGCCGGAAGCTTTCCGGCATACTTCTCGACCTCCACTCCGAATTTTGCAAGAAAATCCAGCCCGTCTTCTGATGCATATCCTTTATATTCCGCATATGAATGCAGATAAACCACTTTTTTAATTCCAACGCTATAAATTATTCTGGCACACGGAAGACATGGCGATAAAGTAACATACATAGTTGCACCCTGTATGCTCGTTCCGTTCTTAACTGCATATATAATTGCATTTTGTTCCGCGTGCAAAGCCAGGCTGCAGCTGCCATTCGAATCAGTCGGGCAACCGGTTTCAGGCCACTCTTCATCACAGTTATGCGTATTGGCCGGCGGGCCGTTATATCCGATGGATATAATGCGTGTGTCTTTTGTCAGTACTGCTCCTACATGCCTTTTAATACAGTGTGACCTGTTGGCAAGATTCACAGCAAGTTCCATAAAAATATCGTCAAACTGAGGCTTCATTAACTCCGCTCTTTGATAACAAAAGTACTAAAATACTGCCATGAAACAAGCTATACCTGTGATATACCAGTCATTGCAGCACAAAGTCGGTACAGATTCTATCCAGGGCAGTTGCCAGCCACCTCCCGGTCGGGGCAAAAATATAGCAGCTATTTGGTAAAAATTGCACTGGCATATTTTGTTTGAATAAACATTTGAGTATCTTTGCACCGGCAAATCAGTACGACCAGCTCCTGCTGAATCCCCCAGGTCCGGAAGGAAGCAAGGGTAGGTGGTTGAGCGGTGCGATATTTGATTTGCCTTTTTTTATTTATATAAGATTTATTACGGGATAATCTTGTATATTCCTCTCCGTATTTTTATAATGTAGTATTAAAACGCTCTTACCATATTATTTTAAATGAAATTCTTTATTGATACGGCCAATCTTAATGAGATAAAAGAGGCACACGAATTAGGTATTCTGGATGGTGTCACTACCAATCCTTCGCTAATGGCAAAAGAAGGTATCAAGGGATACGATGCTGTTTTTAAGCACTATCAGACTATCTGTGATATTGTAGACGGCGATGTAAGTGCAGAGGTAATCGCAACGGACTTTGCAGGAATTGTCCGTGAAGGAGAAGAGCTTGCCCAGCTTAATCCCAAGATTGTCGTAAAAGTTCCTATGATCCGGGATGGGGTCAAAGCAATCCGTTATTTCAGCGACCGGGGCATAAAGACGAATTGTACACTTGTATTCAACGCAGGACAGGCATTACTTGCTGCCAAAGCAGGGGCAACCTATGTATCCCCTTTTATCGGAAGACTTGATGATATCGGACATGATGGTATGGATCTGATCGGGCAAATTGTTGAAATATACGCGACATATGGATATGCAACCCAGGTGCTGGCAGCTTCTGTCAGACACGTGCCGCATTTAATCCAGTGTGCTGAGGCCGGAGCCGATGTAGCAACCTGCCCGTTGTCTGTAATAACAGGATTGCTAAAGCATCCTCTTACTGATATCGGTCTGGAAAAGTTTCTTGCTGATCATAAAAAAGTGAACGGTTAAAAACCTTCTCTTTCCGGCGTATCTACAACCCGGGCGGAGACAATAGTAAGACATTGGACAACATGTTTATCATCAAGGTCAAAGGCAAAGCTAAAATCCCGGATTATATACAATTACGGGATGATAACTTTGTTCTCGTTGCTTACTTCAGAGCCGACCGACCTGTTAAAGAAAAACAATTGGAGAAATACGGGCTTACAGGAAAAGAAGAGCAATTATCCAGACTGATAGCTGATCTTCCATATGGTAAGCTCCAAAAACTGGAAATCTGATCATGGAATTTTCATCTGATCCGATCATATCGGTACAAAATGCCTTTATATACCAGGAAAGTCAATTAGTAATCAAAGAAGCCGACTTTAACATAAGCAAAGGTGAATTTGTATATCTCATTGGTCGTACCGGAAGCGGCAAAAGTTCATTGCTGAAAACATTGTATGCCGACCTGCCATTAACGTCGGGCGAAATAACCATTGCTGATTTTCACCTGCATTCAATATCCCGCTCCCAGGTTCCTTTTTTACGACGGAAGCTGGGTATTATATTTCAGGATTTCCAGCTGTTTTATGACCGGACCGTAGCCGACAATCTACTATTTGTCATGAAAGCAACCGGCTGGAAAAGCACTGCAAAAATGCGGGACCGTATTACGGAAGTACTTTTTCAGGTAGGATTAAGCTCACTGGACAATAAGATGCCCCACCAGCTTTCCGGAGGAGAGCAGCAACGTCTGGTTGTTGCCCGGTCTCTGATCAATGACCCGCTTGTTATTATCGCGGATGAACCTACAGGCAATCTGGATCCGGAAGTAGCTGAAGGAATCATGCAGCTGTTTCTCCAGATCAACAAAGGCGGCACCGCAGTATTGATGGCAACCCACAACTATGAATTTCTTACTAAATTCCCCGCCAGAGTTCTAAAAATTGACAACGGCTCTCTGAAAGACTCCGCCAGAGATTCTTTTAGTTACAGGCATGAAAGCTATTAAAAGTCTTTCGATCTTAATTCCCGTATATAATCGTATTGTTATTGATCTTGTCAATAACCTATACAATCAGGCATCAGCAAGTGGTCTTGCTTTCGAAATCCTTTGCTATGACGACTTTTCGTCTCCTGCCATTCGTCGGCAGCATTCTGAATATGCTTTCCCTCCAAAGGTTGCTTACCGGGAGCTTGAGCGCAACTATGGCCGCTCGGCTATCCGCAATCTTTTAGCATCGGAGGCTCGATACGATCATTTATTATTTCTGGACTGCGACAGCAAAATCATTCGGGCTGATTTTATCTCTTCCTATATTTCATACCCCGGATACAAAGTCATCATAGGCGGCCGTTTATACTCCCCTCTTCCTCCTGCCCTGCCTCAATTGTATCTGCACTGGGTAGCAGGAATACAGAAAGAAGTACTATCTCCTTCTCAACGTTCCCAGAGCCCGTATCAAAGCCTTATGTTTAATAACATACTGATTGAAAAAAATACGTTTCAATCCATAGGGCTCGATGAATCCATCAAAGGATATGGTCATGAAGACTCTCTTTTCGGATACATTCTAAAAAAAAGGAATATCACTGTGCTCCATATTGACAATCCGGTAGAGCATGAAAGCCTGGACACAAATTACGAATTTCTGGCTAAAAGCAGGGAAGCAGTCCGTAATCTTGCTTACCTTGTAAAAACGTATAAGCTCGGGACGGACACCAAACTGTTTCGATCTTATCAGTATCTGAAATTATCCGGAACAATAGGAATATTCAGGGCAATCCTTTCAAAACTGGAAGCAAGGGCAGTTGCCAGCCTTCTCAGCAGCCAGCCCAGAGTATTCTGGCTCGACTTACTCAAACTGTTATGGTTTGCCGATGAAATGAAGAGCAATAGCAGTGACAACGATTAACCTTCAGCAATCTTTTTTCTTCCGATCTCAAGCATATAGGCATAGGCCTGATCGTGCTCATTTTTAATGACACCTTCCAGAATAGCTTCTCTCAGTTCATCCTTGATTTCTCCCACTATTTTTCCCGGTGGCAAGGCAAAAGCATTCATTATGTCTTCTCCGGTAACAACCGGCTGAAAATTCCGGACACGGTCCTTTTCCTCTACCTCCTCTAGTTTCTTTGCTACTTTGTCAAAATTCTCCAGGTATCTTTTAACCTTTACTTCATTTTTGGAGGTTACATCTGCCCGGCACAGCAGCATCAGCGCGTCAATATCATCACCGGCCTCAAACAGCAGTCTTCTGAGGGCCGAGTCCGTTACATTTTCCTTAACAAGCGCAATAGGACGTAAGTGCAACCTCACAAGCTTCTGGACAAATTTCATTTTTTCATTCAAGGGCAGGCGAAGCTTTCTGAAAATATGAGGAACCATTCTTGCTCCCCGCTCTTCGTGCCCGTGAAATGTCCATCCTACCCGTTCATCATATCGCTTGGTAAGTGGTTTTGCTATATCGTGAAGAATCGCGGCCCATCGCAACCAGAGATCGTTGCTTTTTTCAGCCACATTATCCAGCACTTGCAGTGTGTGATAAAAATTATCCTTATGTGCACGGTTTCCCACAGATTCAACTCCCTGCAACGCTGTAAATTCAGGAAATATTATATCCAATAAACCCGCATGATAAAGCAATTTGAAACCGTAAGAAGGTTTATTGCTTAATACGATTTTATTCATTTCGTCCGCGATACGCTCCATCGAAACAATTTTAATCCTGTCCTTATGATCGGAAATTGCCTGAAAAGTATCTGGTTCTATATCGAAAGAAAGCTGGGCAGCAAACCGTATTGCTCTCATCATTCGCAAAGGGTCATCAGAAAAAGTAATAGCCGGATCCAGCGGTGTCCTTATAAGCTTCCGGCGCATATCCTTTAGACCCTCAAACGGATCGATCAGATCGCCGTATGTTTTCGGATCAAGACTTATGGCAAGAGCATTAATGGTAAAATCCCTGCGCTTCTGATCATCCTCCAGTGTACCGTTTTCAACGATTGGTTTTCTTGAGTCACTTCTGTATGACTCCTTTCGTGCCCCGACAAACTCTATATCAAAATCCCCGAATCGCAGCATCGCAGTTCCAAAATTCCGGAACGTCACCACTTCGGTCTGTCCTCCAATCTTTTCTGCAACACGACTGGCAAGCTCGATGCCGCTTCCGACACAAAGAAAATCAATATCCTTTGATTCCCTTTTCAGAATCAGGTCACGCACATAGCCGCCAATCACAAATGCCGGCACCTGCAATTCTTCAGCAGCTTCAGCAACGATTCGAAATATTCCGGATTGATTTATCGATTCTTCGAAGTTCATCATATCCCAGTTATTTCCTTATAAATTTAAATTCACCGTCATAGCCTATCTTTATAATAGTTGACGGCGGAAACTGAGACTTCATCTGATGCCCGTATCCTACCACATAATCTGCCCCTTCTACTATTTTATGATCTATGGCATCAAATATATCAGGAGCTTTCTGACCACTCAGATTAGCCGATGTGGATACGATTCCCCGGCCGGCTTTACGAAGAAAATCACGGCAAAATGAATCCTTAACCACTCTTATTGCCAGACTGCCATCTTCCGCCAGAAGTCCGGGAGTCACGTTTTTTCCTTGCGGATATATGATAGTAAGTGGTTTTTCAGCATATTCAATAAGGTCCCAGGCCAGATCAGGTATTTTATGCACATATTGATGCAACAGCTCAGTATCAGCCACCAGGATGATCATTGACTTATTGGCCGGTGACTGTTTTAAAGTCAGGATACGCTGTATAGCTTCTTCATTATTGACATCACATCCCAGTCCCCACACCGTATCTGTCGGATACAACAGCACTTTCCCTTCTTTTAAAGCCTGCGCTGCCTGATTGATTTCTTCTTTTAACATATGGATTCGTATGTTGCAAATCTATGGTGCTCATCATTAAAATCAAACCTGTTTCGGAATAATCCCTCTTCAGGCGACTCACAAAATATTCGCATCTGTCCGGTACTATGTCCGGACTTCATTCCATATATTTACTCCAATCCCTTCATCATTTATATAATTAGTCACTATATTTGCGGCATGATGCTTCAACAATTTTTTTCATTTATCATTTGGGATGTAAGTCCCGCTATTTTTGAAATAGCAGGGCGCGAAGTTCGCTGGTACGGGTTACTTTTTGCATTAGGCTTTCTTATTGGTCAGCAAATCCTCATAAGAATATATAAAGCGGAAGGTCGTTCCGAGAAAGATGTCGAAACACTTACGATATATATGGTTATTGCCACCATCGTAGGAGCACGCCTTGGTCACGTCCTGTTTTATCAGCCGGATCATTTTTTACAGCACCCTATTGAAATTCTGAAAATATGGGAAGGGGGCCTTGCCAGTCACGGAGCAACTATTGGCATATTGATCGCCATTTATCTTTATTCAAAAAAGGCAACTGATCAAAGTTATTTTTACGTACTTGACAGGCTTGTTATTACCATTGCGCTGGCAGGTTGCTTTATCCGCCTGGGCAATCTGATGAACAGTGAAATCATCGGCCTGCCGACTAATATACCGACAGCATTTGTTTTTAGTGAAGAGACCAGACAGGGGATTGCCAGTATCTATTCCGATTTTGTGACAGATGTAGAAATCAGAAAAAACAATACCAATCCATCTATTGACGACTTCCACTATCAGGGTCTTGATATTATAGTAAATTTTAAGCCACAGGAAAGTTTCAACCCGGAAACACTGGTCAAAGACATGCGCACGAATATTCAGGGAAGCAGTTATTTCAGCGAGAATGTTCTTATTCCACCAAGCGCTTCCTACCGCATTGAAGGCAATACAGCTGTAATCGAAGCCTGGGGTATTCCACGCCACCCCGCTCAGCTATATGAAGCACTTTCAAGTTTTCTTATCTTTCTTCTGCTACTTGCCATTTACCTGAAACAAGGCCGGAATCTGCCGGAAGGAAGACTATTTTCACTATTTGTTATTCTGATTTTCGGTCTCCGTTTTATCTATGAATTTTTCAAAGAAGCCCAGGTTGATTTCGAAAAATCACTATCGCTCAATATGGGTCAGATTCTTAGCATCCCGCTAATCATTGCCGGATTGTTTATTTTTATTCGTTCTTTTAAAAAGAAAAATGAAATAATTTAAGCAGAGCTCCACTAATACAGGCCCCGAGGCCCTCAAAACCATCCCTCATTAATCACTGGTTTATTTAAGTGGTATAATTAATATACTTCGTATGTAAATAAAGGCGGTTCTGGCAGGTTCCGCCCCCGCCCCTACTGCGATTCTTCTAAGCGATGCAAACTGTAAATAGCAAATACTTTATCATTTCACGGAACAGGATCGTATCCGCTTCCGCCCCAGGGATGGCAGCGCCCGATTCGTTTGATGGCAAGTAACCAGCCTTTAAAAAATCCATACTTTTTTATGGCTTCGATAGCATAGTTACTACAGGTAGGTGTATATCTGCATGATGGTGGAAAGAAGGGCGCTAAGCCCCATTGATAAATCCTTACAGGTAAAAGTGCAAAAAAAAGAAGAATGGATTTCAAAATATATTTGCTCCCGGTTTAATCAATTTCAATTATTACATTTTCGGAAACCGGATGCCCGACACAGATAAGGACAAAACCCTGGTCAATTTCCTTCTGGGATAACCCGTCCGGATCATTCAGATGTACCTTACCAGATGTACATTTGCCCATACAGGCAGTACACATTCCACTCTGACAGCTAAAGGGCAAATCAATGTTATTGTCCAATGCAGCTTCCAGAATGCTCTGCTCGACAGGGACCTTTACCTTATACTCGCTCCCCTGATATACAATTGTCACCGTTTTGGGCCCGTCCGGCTGATCCTCCACAACCTTTCCCGAAGCAGGTGACGGGTTTGATGTCAAAAAGCTTTCCTTATGAATTTTTTCCGAATCAATATGCAGCACCTGAAGCGCATCAATTGCTTCGTCCATCATACCTTTAGGTCCGCATATGAAAAATTCTGACCGCTCTGGCTTCCAGCCTTGCAGATTTTCCAGCAATTTTAATATCAAAGACCTGTTCAAACGCCCGGTATACTGCACATTGGAAATTGGCTGGCTAAACACATTAATCAATGTAAAACGATCGCCATGCTCCTCTTTCATCGCCTTGAGCTGTGCATCAAAAATAACAGAGCGTTCATTTCGATTACCATATAACAGATACAATCTGCTCAACGGCTCTTCCTTCAGTACCGCTTTTGCAATTGCCATCAGCGGAGTGATCCCGCTCCCGGCTCCGATCAATACAACATCCCTGTTATTGTTATAGTCTGTAGTAATGGTGAAAGTTCCCATTGGCTCCATCACTTCAATCTGAGCGCCGGTTTGGACATGATCCAATATATAATTGGATGCTTTTCCGTCCGCTACACGCTTTACAGTAACAGCCAGGTCACTATCAGTACCGGAATACGAACAAAGCGAGTATGAACGACGCAACGTTTCTCCATTGACAGGCAGTATTAAGGTTAAAAATTGTCCCGGACGGGCTTGAGTACGTTGTACGGAATTATCAAAAACCAGAGTAACAGCATCCTCTGTTTCCTTTACAACTGATTTAATAGTAAGAGTAGAGTAAAGTCCCATTTAATAAAATAAAAAGCTAATTAGTCTTTCATAAAAATAACGAAAGACTAATTAGCTAAAAATAAAGTTTAAGGTAATTTGTTTATTTATTTGTCAGAATCAGTCGTTCATTTCCCACAATATTCTCTCCATCAGCTATTATCATAAAATACATACCGGCAGTAAGCGCTCCTCTTTTTACTGCAAACTGACGATCACTCAGCCTCTCCACTTCCGGCATAAAACTTTCTCCTGTTGAATTAATCAACGTTATTTTCGGATTCCTGACCGGATTTGCAAGAGTTATAACAAAATCATTCACAACCGGATTGGGCATCAGTCTAATTAATTTATCATTTGCCCTTACATCAAGACCTGTAACTATATCATCTTCACCACCATCTTTCAGAGTATAACAAACCGCCAGCTTAGGACGCTTTGCCAAATCAGCATTTTCGGAAGATCCAAACATCAACGCTCTGTAATATGACTCATTTTGAAGCTTAAGCATAAAACCTACGGCATTATCAGCATTATCAAGAGCATCAGTAACCAAAACAGCAACATTGATATTTTCATAATTCTGGGTTCCCGATATCTGAGCCAATTCTACCCGGTTAAGGGTTGTCGTAGCAGGCTGATTGCTCCAACTAACTGTATTTTCCAGCCATGATCCGGTAATTCTTTCCAAATAGGCAGCATTGGAACCACTCAGGCTTGAATGCTCTGACAAATCAACATTATCCTTTGGATAATGATAAAGAGACAACTCTGCAGAGTTAATAATTGCTTCTGAAGGAATATCTGATAAATCAAACTCAACTAATATTCTGGACCAGGCAGGAATGCCACCATGTGTCCAGGCATACGAAAACAAAGAAACTTCATTGCCCCTATTCATCGTTGTATTACCATTATAGCTCGAAATAGTAGCATCTTTACCCTTTGCGCCATCCGGACGCATAACTATACAAGTTGATTTTTTCTTGACAAGGAGCTTCAGCATTGGCCTGATTAACGAATCCGGATTATCAGAACTTCCGAAAGTCAACGCTCTATACCTTGTTTCATTGCCTAATTGTAACATCAAACCTACATGATCTTCATCAACCCCATCCAATACAAGATCCGTAATATCAATATCAAGAAAGTCCTGTGTAGATGACGCAGATTGAGGAACATACACCTCATTTACCGAAGTTACAGAAGGCTGATTTGCCCACGTTACACTATTGTCGCTCCAGATTCCGGTAATTCTTCTGATCACAGAAGCATTTGAACCGCTAAGTTTGGAATGACCGGTCAAATCAATATTATCCCAGGGATAATGATACAATGAGAGAGAGGCAGATAAAATTTCGCTATTCTCCGGAAGTCCGGACAAATCAAATTCTATTAAAATTCTTGCAAAAGAGTTAATACCATCATGCGTCCAGGCATATGCCATTAACCCGGGATGTGTTGAGGTAATTTCGGTTTCCGTCAGATACTTTCTAATCATCGCATCTTTACCCTCAACCGGGCCAGGTCTTAGCGTTATAAGCACTGTATCCTGCGCAGCTGTTAATACAGCATTCAGAAATAAACCTAAAAACAAGAAAGCTATTTTTTTCATAAATAAAATAAAAGCTAACAAACATAATAAACACATTAACTAATTACAAAATACATAACAAATTAAATTATTTTACTTAATAACAGTTTCAATTGAAAGTAGCGTGTATAGCAGATAAGCCCGTATACCAAATTTTTTTTCTCCTTTTAATAATTATATCTTTGCCGTTTATTTCTGATTCATACTAATGGAACTTACAACGCTAACAGCCATATCGCCGATTGATGGCCGATATAGAGAACAGGTAAAAGAGCTTGCACCTTATTTCTCCGAATTCGGTCTGATAAAATATCGGGTACAAATTGAAATCGAATATTTTATTGCCCTCTGCGAAATTCCTCTTCCTCAGCTGGAAGCTTTCCCTAAGGAAAAGTTCAGTGAGCTAAGAAATATATACATCAACTTTACAGAGCAGGATGCTCTGGAAATCAAGGCGACGGAAAAAATCACGAATCATGATGTAAAGGCTGTCGAATATTTCATAAAGTCCAGAATGAATGATTATCAGGAGTATGCCGAGTTTGTTCATTTCGGGCTCACATCGCAGGATGTTAATAACACTTCCATTCCGTTGCTTGTAAAACATTCAATTGAAAATAGCTACATTCCCTTACTGGAAAAGCTGATTCTGGAAATCAGCAGCAAAGCCACAGAATGGAAAGAAATACCAATGCTGGCCAAGACACACGGGCAACCAGCCAGCCCAACGAGATTAGGTAAAGAACTCTCTGTATTTACAGAAAGGATCACAGTACAATTGCAACAGTTAAAAGCTATTGCTTACTCGGCAAAGTTTGGTGGAGCTACCGGAAATTTCAATGCGCATAATGTTGCATATCCGGAGATCAACTGGATTGAGTTTGCAAACCGGTTTGTTAATACACAACTGGGATTGTCCCGCAGTCAGTACACAACCCAGATTGAACATTATGATAACCTCGGTTCCTTATTTGACTGTCTCAAACGAATCAATACCATTATACTGGATCTGGATAAGGATATGTGGCAATACATATCAATGAATTACTTTAAGCAAAAGGTAAAAGCAGGTGAAATCGGCTCATCCGCAATGCCTCATAAAGTTAATCCTATTGACTTCGAAAATTCGGAAGGTAACCTGGGAGTAGCCAATGCATTATTTGAGCATTTTTCTGCCAAATTGCCAATCTCCCGTCTGCAAAGAGACCTTACTGATTCGACTGTATTAAGAAACATCGGAGTTCCTCTGGCTCATACAGTACTGGCATTCAAATCAACCCTGAAAGGTCTTTCAAAAGTCGAGCTTAACCAGGCTGCTATCAACGCCGATCTGGAAGATAACTGGGCAGTAGTTGCAGAAGGTATTCAGACTGTTTTGCGGAGAGAAGGTTATCCAAAACCATACGAAGCCCTAAAAGACCTGACTCGTACCGGTGAGAAAATTTCTCAGAAAACCATAGAAGCTTTTATACAGCAGCTCAACGTGAATGATGAAGTCAAAAGGGAGCTTTTGCAAATAACACCGTTCAGCTATACAGGATTGCAATTCTAAATAATGCTTTTCCAAGCCAAAAGACTTATTGAAAGTGTTGATCATTTTCAATAAGTCTTTTTAATTTCATATTTACCGACTCAAATCGAGCAATCCACTTTCAGACTCTTTTCCAATACCTCCGGCAATCTGTCCCTGCACAAGTACTCTTTGATAACCTCCACCTTTATATCTCCATCTTTGTGAAGTACCTGAACAGATACTTCTCCATGCACTTCTCTCCGTATCTGAAGTACCACTACTGCATCTTTTACCCTGAGATTGGTAATAGTAAGTTCATCCAGAAAATCCGGCAGAGAAGGTTTAAAAAAATATATTGCGTTTTCCTTCGCAACAATTTTTATTCCGAGGCAAGCCTGCAAAAGCATATAAACCGTCCCGATCGCCCAGGACTGAGGTGAACAGGCAACCGGATAGGCGGTCGGTCCTTCCTTCCTGCGCTTCTTAAATCCGCACAATAATTCAGGCAGACGCTGATGCTCCATATAGCCGGACATTTCAAACATGCCTTTCAGCAGCTTATGGACTTCCTGGTCATATCCATACTGGGCCATGCCGTAAGCAATAATCGCTGTATCATGTGGCCATACTGATCCGTTATGGTAAGACATAGGATTATATCGGACCTCACTTCCGCCTAGTGTCCGGATTCCCCAACCAGAAAACATGTTTTCACTCATCAGATTAGGCACCATTTTTTTTGCATGCTCTTTTTCTGCAATACCGGAAAACAAAGTGTGTCCTGCATTGGAAGCCTGTACTCTGCATGGTTTCTTTTCCCCGTCAATGGCAATTACAAAAGTCCCTAATTCTTCGTCCCAAAACTTATCCAGAAATTTCTTTTTAAGATCTGAAGCCTGCTGCCTTAACGACTCAGCCTTGTCATGATTCCCCAGCGCATCTGCAATCTCAGCAGCTTTTAATCTGGCATCATACGCATATCCCTGCACTTCACACAGTGCAATAGCTCCCTCTGCCAGTCTGCCATCTTCATACATAATGGAATCCGAAGAATCTTTCCAGCCCTGATTGGCCAATCCTTTTTCTGATTTTTTTCTGTATTCCAGAAAGCCATCTCCATCAGGATCACCATACTTGTCCATCCATACTAAGGCAGCTTCTATGTTAGGCCATAGTTCCTTAATAAGTTCAATATCATGCGTCCTCTCAAAGTACATACCGGCCAGCACAACAAACAGAGGAGTGGCATCAATGGTACCATAGTAAATCTTGAAAGGAATTTCTCCCAGATTTGCCATCTCACCTCCCCGTTTTTCATGAAATATTTTTCCAGGTTCTGCATCCTGAAAGTCACTTTCAGAAGTTGCCTGAAAGTGGGCACAGAATTTCAGAACACCTTTGCTGATTTCCGGATCCATCCACAACGTCTGCATTGCCGTAATAATGCCGTCTCTGCCAAACGGACAACTATACCAGGGAACTCCCGCATAAGGATATAGACCATGTTCAGTCTTCGTTACCATTGTATACAAATCAGACCTTGCTCTCCCAAGCCAGTTGTTAAACAGATCATGAGAAGTATACAGCTCACAGTCTTCCTCCTTTGTTCTTTTCAGATGGCTGGTAAGCTCTTCATATGCCTCGGAATATGTTTTCGAACAGATTTTTTTGTCTCCTGCCTCAAACTCAATGGAAAAACTCAGATTATACACTTCCTGCGATTTAAGACGAATAGCAAAATCCGCCTTGCATGTACTTATCCTGACAGGATCATCGCAAAATGTAATTCGTGTTTTCCGAATAATATCATCCAGCCCCTTGTATCCGACTAAAATCTGATTACCTGACGCTTTACCTTGCAGAAAGCACCCCTTCTTCATTCTTTTTAATCCACGTACTTCAAATATATCTGCGAAATCTGCCTCAAACAGCAAACTCAGATCAAAAGCTACTTCTTTTGTTCCAAAATTTGCAAGTTCAATATTTTCATAGCAGGCATCTTCCCATAAAAATTTAGTACGATGAATATGGATTACTCCCTTTTCTGTAAAATTCTTATCTTTTTGACCAAAATCAGGATTAGTCATATCTACTGTAAGGAGTTCATTTTCTTCCTTCAGTGAAGAGCTCAGCAGCAAAGCCCTTCTGTTTTCAATCAGCATCTCCGAACAGGATATAAAACGCATTCCATCATAGAATATACCCTGGGCTCCACTTCCAATCGGATGAATATCTCCAAAGCGATCAAACACGGCAAACGTATCTCCACATTTCAGTGTCATAGTTCTGTCATCCGCCAAAGACGAACCTGAAAGTATATAATATTGATCGTTATGTTTTATGTAAGTGGACATAAGCCAGTTTTTTATTTAAATCCGATATTGTAATCCTTTCTCTTCACAGAAAGCTGCCCGGACAAGCCACTGATACATAGTGCCCGGGGCAAGGATGTATATTTTCTCCGATATAAGCCTTGAGAGGCTATCCGACAATTTATTAAGCGAACGAAACCAGAATATGCGACAGAAAAAAATGAATAGCTGAAATGCTTCGGGGGAAGACACTTCTCCCTGCCATCCTCACTTCTCCATTCCAAATCCCTTCTTTCCTGCATAGGCACTTCCCTTCCATGTCAATTCTTATCATAGTAACCGGGATTCTTATTCTAAAGTTAATCCGGCATTAAGAAAAAAAGGCTGAATATCTTATATTAGCCCCTTAATTCTCAAGAAGCATGAAGTATCTTATAAGTTTTGTAATCAGAAAGGTCCCGAGAAAATATCTTCAACTGGTTAGTAATGTTGCCCTGAAAATTATTGCCATATTTTATGCAGGTAACAAGGTTGAAGACCCCATTGATGGCAGAACCTATAGAAAATTTCTCCCTTATGGAAGAATTCCCAGAGCAAATGCGCTAAGCCCCGGCTGTCAAAGTCTGGAAAGGCATCGTCTGATGTGGCTATATCTCCAGAAAAAAACCAATTTCTTTACGGATCACTTAAAAGTACTTCATATTGCACCGGAACATTGCTTCATTAAACGCTTTGACTCAATGTCCAACTTAGAGTATATAACTGCAGATATAGAATCTCCGCTTGCCAAAATCAAAATGGATGTCCATAATATACCGTTTTCTGACAATACATTTGATGTATGCTTCTGTAACCACGTTATGGAACATGTTGACAACGATATCCTGGCAATGAGTGAAATTTACAGGGTTTTAAAGCCTGGTGGATGGGCTATTATTCAGTCACCTATTGACTATTCAATAGAGGCTACATTTGAGGATCCTAGTATAACCTCTCCTGCTGAAAGAGAGAAAGTTTACGGCCAGAACGATCATGTACGCCTATACGGCAGAGACTACCCGAAAAGACTTGCAGCTGCAGGATTTAATGTAACGGAAGACGATTATATAAAGGAAATGTCTCCGGAACAAGTCAGACGCTACGGGTTATGCCAGGATGAAATAATCTACAGATGTGAAAAGAAGTAGCATTGTTTTCTTTAAAGATGACTACTTATAAAATGTTTTATCAAATGCCGAAAAAGCCTCTTTTCGCAAAATAATACGTTGCCAGAATGCAACAAAAAAACCTGTACCATAAGCCATCATCTGAACCAGAGCAGATAATACAGCGCTTCCTCCCACATAAAAGCTTTTGTATTTGAACGAAGCATGAACCAATATCGCGCAAAGATAAATAACCAGAGGTAAAGCGAGTAACGTACCAATAAAAATCGCTCCTGTCACTGACAAAACAACAAACAGTATAAAGGCCAAGGGGAAAAAATGAGTAAGCTTCAATGAATACGGATACAGCTTATATAAATTGATGCGTGCAATTCCCGAGTTATATATCTGTTTAAAAAATTTTCGAAAATCAGTTCTTCGCTTGTGATATACAAATGCTTCATTGATCAGGTGGAGCTTAAAGCCCGCTTTTTCGATACGTATACTAAGATCAATATCCTCTCCGAACCTGATTGATGCATATCCGTTGGTCTTATCAAAAACCTCCCGGGAAAACCCCATATTAAAGCTTCTCGGATAGAATCGCGTTACCTTTCGGGTGCCTCCCCGTATACCGCCGGTTGTAAGAACTGAAGTCATTGTATAATCAATCGCTTTCTGAACAACCGAGAATGATTCATGAGCCTTGTCCGTACCTCCATAGCAGTCAATAGCATCGGAGTCCATGCATTTAGTAATTATTTCAAAGTAGTCAGGCGGCACTATACAGTCTGAATCAAAAAAAACAAAAAAATCTCCTTCCGCCTTTACAATTCCGTAATTTCTGGAAAGCCCCGGTCCCGAATTCTCTTTATAAAAATACCTGACAGGTAAAAAAGCAGAAAACTGTTCAACAACATCCTTACAAGGTATAGATGAACCATCTTCAATAACCAGTATTTCAAAATCCCTGAATGTCTGTTCTGACAAACTCGCCAGTAATTCCCTTATTTCCTCAGGGCGATTATATACCGGAACAATGACTGAAAAACGTGCTTTCAAGATGCTACTGGTTACTATGGCCTGCTTTTGTTATCCGCTCTGCCACTATATAATCATTTTTCGCTGTAGAGTTGATCGTCATCATCTCAGCAAGATAACCTGCCAGGAATAACTGAACTCCGATAATCAGAGCTGTCAGTGCGAGATAAAACCAGGTATTGTTTGTTACATCCCGTGTAATCGGGAGATGGGCTATATATATATCATACAGTTTCTGCAATATCAGATAGGATGACGATAAAAATCCAAACAAAAAAGAAATCAGGCCCAGACTTCCAAAAAAATGCATGGGGCGTTTTCTGTATTTGCTGACAAACATAATAGACAGCAAATCCAGAGGACCGAAAATAAATCTTTCGAGCCCAAACTTGCTATATCCGTATTTTCTTGCCTGATGTTCTACAACTTTTTCCCCTATCTTTCGATAACCATTCCATTTAGCTATCACGGGAATATAACGATGCATTTGCCCGTAAAGATCAATATTTCTGACAACTACTGCTTTATATGCTTTCAAGCCACAGTTCATATCATGCAGCGGAATTCCGGACATTTTTCCTGTTACATAATTATATAGCTTGGTTGGTATTGTTTTACTTAGCGGATCATAGCGTTTCTTTTTCCAGCCGGAGACCAGATCATAGCCCTGCTCAACAATCATTTCATATAAAGCCGGGATCTCATCCGGACTGTCCTGCAAATCTGCATCCATAGTAATGACAACTCCGCCCTTCGCTTCCTTAAACCCAACATGCAAGGCGGCTGATTTCCCGTAGTTCCGGTTAAAGCGTATACCTTTTATAGCCGGATTCAACAAAGTGAGTTCAGAAATAACTTTCCATGACTCATCAGTACTCCCGTCATCAATCAGCAACACTTCATACAGAAAACTATTATCATCCATCACTCTTTTTATCCAGGATGTGAGCTCAGGCAATGACTCAGCCTCATTCAAAAGCGGTATGATAATAGAAATATGTAGTTTATCAATCATTGATCCAGTACTTAGCATTGTGTATTACCCCGGCTACACGTCCCTTAAGTTTTTTATTTATAAACGGAGAGTTTTTTGCCTTCGAATAAATTTTGTTCTTTTCCGGCACGGACTCTACATTACGTTCAAAAATCGTAAGATTTGCCTTTTCTCCTTCTTTTATCTCCGGTACCGGCAATTTTACAATTTCTCTCGGCTTATAACACAGACGGTTTACAAGCTCCAACGTAGAAAGATCAACAAACGTATTCAGCAGCTGGAAAGATGTCTGCAAGTTAATCATGCCAAAATCTGCATGATCAAATTCCAGCTCCTTTCCTTCAATCTCATGAGGTCTGTGAGCCGAAACTACAGCATCAATGACTCCTTCTTTCAGACCTTTTTTCAACGCTTCTACCTGCTTTTTATCTCTCAACGGCGGATTGACCTTGTAATTGGTATCAAACGAAGTAAGACAGGAATCATCCAGCGCCAGTTGGTAGGAAGCAATATCACAGGTCACCTGCAATCCTCTTTTCTTAGCCTCTTTTATAAGATTCAACGATCCCAGGGTTGACAGAAGGCTAAAATGCAAATGACCTCCGGTATATTCCAGGATCTTCAGGTCCCGCATTATCATAATTTCTTCGGCCAATGCAGGAATACCTTTCAAGCCCAGTTCGGTACTAACCTTTCCTTCATTCATTTGCCCGTAAGCAGTAAGAAAGCGATCTTCCGGACGCTGTATAACCACTCCGCCAAATTTTCCAGTATATTGCAACGCTTTCAGAAGCATATCGGAATGCCATACAGGGTTAAGCCCATCACTGAAGGCTATTGCACCGGCTTTGTGAAGATCTATCATTTCCGCAAGCTCTTCCCCTTTATTACCCAGTGTTACTGCCGCAATCGGATGAACACTAACCAATTCAAGGGCCGACCTTGACTTTATATAGGCAATTACATCTTTGCTCTGAATAACCGGGGATGTATTGGGCAAGCACACAACCTCAGTAAAGCCTCCCGCAGCTGCAGCTTTGCTAAAGCTTGCAATATCCTCCTTATGCTCGAGACCAGGATCACCAACACTTGCATTTAAATCAAACCAACCTGCCGAGACTATCAGCTCCTTCCCTTCAATTACCTTATCTGCTGATATATTTTGATCCGTTACCCGGGTAATTACACCATTTTCAATCAAAATATTTTTTTTAGCTCCGGAATTACCGGATTCAATTATTTCGGCAGATTTGATTAGTATTTTCATTTATTATAAAAACCGTATGAGCAAAATTTCAGTTAGCAAAAATATCAGGGATAAAATTAAGCAATATTTCCAAAGAGGCGTACCAATATTCTTATTTTTGAAGGTAGAATAAAAGTCTTCCGGACTGTTTGTCTCGAGCACCTCTATGTTGCTCCTATCTTTGAAAATATTTTCCAGCTCTTCTCCGGAATAGAATTCCATAACCGATTCCACACTTGAGGCATTGATAGCAAGAGGTACTCTCATCTTTTCATTACTAAGCCAATAAAATCCGGATTTAAGATCCTCTGCCGGTAGTTCCAGATATAACCTGTTGTCAATCAACTTCTGCACAGGCACATATTTTTCCTCTTCATTCTCCAGAGTAAAAACCGATTCATCAGCAGCCTCAAGTGGTACAACAATCGTTTTTTCCTGAAAGGAATAGGCAGGTCTTGCCACCGAACTCATACTTAGAAAAGCCAATCTGTACATAACAGGCACAAACAATGCGTGCCGATAGAAATCAGTATATTTCCTGCTTAAAGGGGCCGTAAACAAATAGATCATACCTTTATTACCACTTGAATAGGCCGATAAAAACGAATTGCCGTTTTTGAAGCTAAGTATCTCATTTCCTTTTATAGCAGGCTTCACAACAGGAAATGCATAGGGCAGACTCAGATTTCTGTCCTCCTTTTCAAAGACATCCTTGAAGAAAGGATTACGAATATCAGGATTTGCAAGTACATAGCCCTTTTTATCACTGGTATCAGCATGTACTTCATTGATTCTAATACGCTGCAAAATAGTTCCATATGAAGCTGCATCCGCATTCGCTCCGGGAAAAATAGCTACCGATGCTCCATTCTGCATTTGCTTTAATAACACATCGACAAGATGCCTGTTAACTGTTCCGAGCCCGTTCAGAATGATCAGATCTGCTTCTCCTACTGCTGAATAATCAACCTCTCCTACCGCTGAACTCCGGATACTAAACAGATTCTGATTTTGATAAACATAATCAATAATTTCTTTCTCACTCTGATAGATCTGATAAACCCTTATTTTAGAACTCGGACTTACCACAAAATAGTAATCATTATCAAACTGCACAGGGTGATCCTCCAGTCTTATTACTCCTCTTTTAGAAACCGAATCCTTCATGGTAAAGGAAAAATCAATCGTTTTCTCCCCATAAGGATCCAGGTCCACGACTGAATTATTCATCTGTACTTCATCAAAAAATAAGCGGACATTCACCTTTTCTGCTGATTCTTTTCCCGAGTTGCGGATTCTTGCCTTGATTGTAATATTAGCGTTTATTTGTACCAAAGGTTCCGTAAGCCAGACTGAATCAACATACAAATTGGAAACTTCCCGGTTCTGAACCGGTACTATGAAATAATGTACCGAAGTGTCCACATTCAGTTTAGACAAATCTCCCACAGTTGTCTTCTGAAAATCAGAAAAAAGGAAAGCGAAGCGTTTATCAGAAGTAAACTGTCCCGAAAGACTTTGCTCTCTTACAACAATATCATTCAGTTCTCTGTATTTGGGAGAGTAATTAAGCTCCGTTATCCGCTCCTGGAGCTTATCGAAATTTTTAACTCCCAGATCCTTCCGTTCAAAATCATTTGTCAGTAATGAATAATTCGTTGACGGACTAAAAAACTTATTCAGAGAAGTGACATAAGCGCTTCCGAGGTCAAGAGCACGACTATCATCTATCTGGTTTTCCATACTCAAAGAATTGTCCAGATAAATAGAAACATAATTTTCTCCGCTCAGCAACTCTGCATTCGTTCCCTTAATCACGGGCTGCGCAAATGCCAGTATCAGCAACAAAAGGAACAACAGCCTGCAAAGCAATACAAGAAGATGCTTCAGTCTCAGTTTGGAAGTTGTAACTTCCTGAACATTCCTGAGAAACCTTACATTAGTGAAAAGGATTTCTTTAGGTCTTTGCAGGTTAAAGAAATGAAGGATTATCGGAATCAGCAGACTCAACAAACCAAATAAAAATGCAGGATATAAAAAACTCATTTAGCTAACGAATTATGGAACAAACGAACCTTTTCCCAACGTTCAGGAACTCAAAACAGGAAGATAATCTATTAATAACTTAGAAGCTTATAAATTATTTAAAAAAATGTAAAAAGAGCAGATAAATGACAGATAAAAAAAAATCCCATACTTAGTATTAAGTACGGGATTGATAATAAATTGGCGACAACCTACTCTCCCACATTTTACTGCAGTACCATTGGCGCTATGGGGCTTAACTTCTCTGTTCGGGATGGGAA
>JAEVZS010000024.1 GCA_023392125.1 Bacteroidota bacterium | reverse complement strand
TGGTTTGGCGTTCCGAAGGTTATGAGCAGCCCTGGCGTGGCGAGAACTTCCGCAATGGTCAGCCCTTGCCTGTAGCGACGTATTACTATGTTATATACCCCAATGGGGGAAAGGTGAAGAAGCCACGCAGTGGTGATGTTACTATTGTTAAATAGGAAAATTAATATTTGTGAAATAAATATTAATATTACAATTTTGACTTCGGAGGATTTAAGTTTTACTTTGTCCTCCGAAGTCCCAACTCCAAACGAATATTGAATCAAATGAGAAAAGTTTTACTACTATCCATGTTGCTAGTTTGTAGTATTGTCTATGGGCAGCAGCGTCCACAGTATAGCCAGTATATGATCAATCCTTATGTATTGAATCCTGCTGTGGCCGGAGTTGAGAACTATGTTGATATAAAAGCGGGGTATCGTAATCAGTGGGTTAATTTTAGCGGACATCCGGTTACGTATTATCTAAGTGCTCATGCCCCGATAGGCAAAGCAATGTGTATAAATCCGCGAACAAGATATAAAAAGCCCGGATTTCATGGAGTTGGTGGATATATAATGGGAGATCAGACCGGCCCCTCAAAAAGGTATGCGGGATATTTATCTTATGCCTATCACCTGGCGCTGGCTAAGGGGGTGTTTGCATCCTTAGGTGTGTCAGGAGGTATACAGTCATATTTTATAGATGGAAGTCTGCTTGATATTACCAGAGGTTATGAACGTCAGCTACAGCAATGGCAAGGAGCTGATATTGCCGGAGCCGGAACAAGACTGAATGTGCCGGATTTTTCTGCTGGTACCTGGATATATAGTGAAAACTTTTTTGTGGGAGCATCAATCAGCCAGATTCTTGCTCCGAGACTTGAATTTGATTTTCTTGGTCAGGATCCTAATGGGGATCCGGGAAGACTTCAGCATCATTACTTCATAATAGGAGGGTATCGTTTTAAGATTGATAATGATCTTGATGTTGTCCCGTCTATTGCATTAAAAGGAGTTTCTCCTGCTCCGCTTACGTTTGATATTAACTGTAAAGTAAGATACATGAATGCATACTGGGCAGGTGTAAGTTATCGAAGAGGTGATGCAGTAGCAGCAATGGCTGGTATTCTGATTAATAATATGTTTGATGTAAGCTATGCATATGATATTACTTTATCTGAGATCAGGAAGTATAGTGATGGAGTACATGAAATAGTTGTTGGATATAGACTGCCTCTGAAGCAGAATCTGGTATGTCCTTCTCATTTCTGGTAGGGATAAACAGAGTGAAAATATTTGTACGAAAGGACTCTCGAAAGAGGGTCCTTTTTTTGTGCAATTTTATTATAAGGCCAGTTAAGAGAGTTAGTGCTATAACTTGAGAAGCATTTGGCAAGTAAATAGGGTGTGATGCAGATCCGAAAGACTGGTTTCTTGTAATGGTCCCTCCCTTTGATACCTCCGGTTTTTTTGGATAAGTATAGCCAGAATAGTTCATTGTATGTAGGGGAGATGTAATACGGGTTTTCGCCTTGGACGGTATCATAGTGTTATCACTATGGTCTATAGCAAGAGCAGGGGGCAGTTTTGGATCATCTGAAAATGGGAGTGAAATTCGGGTAGTAATGTTTGAGTACGCGGTTTGTATCGGATTCCGCGTCAGTTGCTGGCCTTTTATATGTGTAAAACAAGGAGTATATCTGGAATGGCTTTATGCCGAAAAAGAAGAGCTCCGTTGAATGCATGTATGATGTGATAGTGGTCTGCATTACCACCGGTAACGACGTTTATATGCCCAACTAAAGGTCAAGTAATGATATGATATAGTAGTTATACTGCTATTGATAGGGAGATGGTAAAAGATTATATAGTAAAGAGAAAGAAAAGGCACGGTGATTATTTCAACGTACCCTTTATGAAGGAAGGACTGGTTATAGAATCGAGAAATTAATCAGTATTATATTATTGTGTATCAGTAGGTACCATCACATATTCATATCGGGTAGCGATATTCTTTTTCCCAAAGCGAAACTTGTTTTCTGTGAGTTCAAAAACTGTTTCGATATCCTCAATTGTATATCCGTCATCCAGAATAATCTGGGTTGCTTCATTAATCAGCCGGAATGAAATGACCAGTTTTTGCCCGGGCCGAATCCATTCGGCTGTACCATCGCGGTTTACTTTAAGCTTTAGGTCCACAAACTTAGGATCATTTTCAACAGACTTACCATTTTGGTACAACTTTTTAATCTTCCACGTTCGATATACATGATCCTGATTAAATCCTCTGTAGGATTTATCCTCATATCCAATCCATAAAAATGATATCATAAGCAGGGAAATGAAACCCAGAGCAAGAAAAAATATGTGGCTAAACCTGACATTAAGGTTTTTCATAAGAGTTCAAAAGATTTTAGTAATATTGACTTGCCAATAAATATACTAAAATTACGAGAATGTTGCTTTTGTCGCCTGTAAACTGGAAGGATTACGAACTTATTGACAGTGGAAATTATAAGAAGCTTGAAAGGTTTGGAGCATTTGTATTGGAGCGCCCCGAGCCCCAGGCTATATGGGATCCGTCTCTTTCATTGAATGAATGGCGTCGAATGGCTGACGGAGCTTTTATAAAGGATGAGAAATCGGATGAAAAAGGGGCCTGGAGATTAAAGGATTCTATGAAAGATCAATGGGCAATCAACTATAAATCTGGCCTTATGGAGCTGGGATTTCGTCTTGGCTTATCTTCTTTTAAGCATGTCGGGATTTTTCCGGAGCAGGCATCTAATTGGGATTATATTTATCAGAAAGTAAAACTGCTTGGAAATGGTGCAAAGGTACTTAACTTGTTCGCATATACTGGCGGAGCATCAATTGCGGCCAAAGCTGCGGGTGCTGATGTTACCCATGTTGATTCAGTCAAGCAGGTTATCAGCTGGGCTAGGGACAATATGGAACTGAGTAAGCTTCAGGATATACGTTGGGTAGTAGAGGACGCTATGAAGTTTGTGGAAAGGGAAGTGCGCAGGGGAAATAAGTACCAGGGAATAATACTTGATCCGCCTGCTTATGGCAGAGGACCTAAAGGGGAAAAATGGCTGATTGATCAGCACCTGAATGTATTAATTAAGGCGTGCAAGGAACTATTGGACCCTAACAGGCATTTTTTTATTCTTAATTTGTATTCTTTAAGCTTTTCACCCTTGATTCAGGAGACTATGATTCGGAGGGTATTTGGAAAAGTTGAAAATGCGGAATATGGAGAATTATTTTTAAATGACCGTTATGATAAAAAGCTTCCTTTGGGAACCTTTTACAGGTTTAGCTCGGAGGCATAAGAGTTGTTGTTGATTTCCCTGTTCTCTATGAATGTGTAATGATTCTGAGTAAGAGTTATCAGAAAAACATAGGTGACTGTCCGAATGATCCGGGGCTGCGTTTATTCAGCTTGAGATCTTGCAAAATACCGGATTTCGGACTGATCGAAAACATATACATTTGCTGGCTGCTGAAAACAACAGTGGATAAGGACATTTGCCAGCAGTGCAGGTCTCTGTATATTTCAAGGCGTGTAATCGTGACCCCCTTTCCCTTGATGTCATATCCGCTGGTGAAACCGATTTTCCAGTTTTCCGATATTTTCAGATCTCCGTTAAATTGAACGGTTTGGGTCAGATATGAAGGGCCATGGCCAGTTCTTTGAACACTATATATATAATTGATATTAAGATTCCATGGTATATTAAAATCAACATATAGCTGTGGATCGATGTTGCCCGGAATCTTTCCCTGAGCCGCCGCTTGCTCTTTTGAAGAGAGTTTACTCTTAAGGATTGTGGGGTTTAAGCTGGCACCAATAGATATTGCTGAGCTACGTAAGGTACCGATACTTCCATCAGATAAAGCCAGTTTATCTAATCTGGTCTGCTGTATGCTGATTCGCTGGGGGGTAATGATCATAGTATCGATTCTCCAGAGATAGGGATCAATGACGCCATTGTAGCGTATGTCAAATATACCTAAAAGACGAGTATACGCTGATACTGAGATATCCGATAACTGAAAAGAGTCCCGGGCAAAATTGTAAAAACCATTGATCCTGAACTGATCCAGCAATTTGATTTTTTTGAATGGATTAGCTGTATCTTTGGTTTGGAGCTTCGCTTCAAGAGTATTGTTAATGCTTAAGTTCAACAAGCTGTTTTTACCGGCGCTGGGTGAACCATAGATAAAACCATTGAAAAGATTGATATTCCTTTCATTACCCAACGTGTCCATATAGGTATAGTAATTATTATACTGATTTTCTCCAAAGTCGGGCTTGTAAGAGTATTCCAGACTGGGGTTCATAGAGTGTCTGATAGCGGATAACTTGCTGCCTTTAAATCGAAATGTTCCGTATAGCCAGGTGTTTAAGGAGACACTTGCATTGTAGGCATATGTACGACGAAAACCAGATAAGGCAGGGAGGGTATCCAGGCGTCCGGTTCCTTCATTATACTCAAACTGCAACTTATCCGGATACCAGTATTCTGTGAAATTTGAATTGGGGTTAATACTGAAGTATTTCAGAAATGTTTTCTTTACCTTGAATGAGGTGCCAAGGTTGATTTGCTGCTGGGCGCCATATTGAGAACGGTTAAGAAAACGATTGATATTAGCTCCACTGAAAGATAATGTATCACGTAGCAGAGAATCTGCAATACTATTTCTTTCTCTTAGAAGGCTTAGTTCTGTTGGAGTATTGGTCGTCTGGAATTTGGTGTTTAGCTGATATGTAAGGAAAATATTTTCATACCAGTTGTTTTTGCTTCCCACTTTCTTTTTGAATGGATAGATCCTATTCATGGACAGGTTAATATCCGGTAGTGTTACAGTTGCGAGCTGAGTTACAAGATTCTGATCGACCATCATGCTTGTTGAAAGCGTAAATGGCGTATTTCTGAAAGAAGTATAATAATTGATATTGGACAGCATTGAACCGCGCATGATCGACTGTGGGTTGTAAGTATTTAGCTGATAGTACCTGGATGTTGAGACGTTTACGTTGGCATTGAAGCGGCTCAATCCCCTGGAATCAGTATTATGTTGCCAGACGACGCTGTATTGAGAGGGGATTGCCTGGCGCTCCTCTTCTCCATATACAAAGCCATCAAAAAGTCTGGAATAGTTGAGATTTACTGTTCCGTTGTAGCGATAGCGGTTTCGGTAGTTAGAGGTAATATTTGCCCGCCAGCTGCCATTGGAATACAAATCTCCGCGTAGAGCGATTCCGGCATAATCCTTTACGGCAATATAATATCCTGCATCAGTAAAATAAAAACCTCTGGAATTATGTTCTCCAAAGTTGGAGGGAAATAGTATTCCAGACTTATGTTTTTCCGGCAACGGAAAAAAACCGAATATAAAACCAAGGGGAGTGGGGATATCTGCAATCCATATGTTAAACGGACCACAAACTACCTTGTCATCGGGAATAACTTTCAGGCGATTTGCCCCGATATAAAAATGAGGATGAGCCAGATTGCAGGTTGTATACATGGCATGGCGGAAATAAATATTATTATCCGGGTCTTTGAGTCCCTTGTCTCCCTGAATATATCCTTCTCCTTCCTGGGTGACTGCAGATATAATCAAGCCTTTGCGGCTGGTAATATTGTACATAATCGTATCTGCTTCAAACTGGTCACCCGCATCTTTGAAGACCGGTTTCCCGATTAGTTTTCCTGTTGTGTCATATACACCGGTTGCTGTTACAATATCCGTTGTCCAGTTTACAACGATTTCTTCTGCCTTGAGATTGATTTTACCATAATCTACATCTCCGTCTCCATACATGTATATGATTTTAGTGCTTACATCAAAACGAATAGAGTCTCTGGCAGTATAATTGATAACACTTTCAATATCGCTTTGGGGTTTGGCCGGGTCTAAAACGGTCGTATCTCCTCCACTGACTGAGTCTAAGGGAGAGGTTACCAATCCTGCAGAGTCTGTAATGGTATTTGTCAACGTATCTGTTTCAATTTCTTGAGCGTTTGCTAAGAAATTGATAGACAGCAATATGTTTAAAGCCAAAAGAGCCCTTAAAAAGTACAAGTCTTATTTCAGTTTAAATAAAAAATTTCACAATTTTGTGTCCAAAGTTATAGTAAATAACTTTTAAAAATCGAGATATGGTAAAGAATTTTGCAACGATTTCGTTACTTTCTGCAATTTTCGTGCTCAGTTCTTTTACAACCCTGGAAAAGAAACAATACAAGGTGAAAACTGTTGTAATTGATGCGGGTCATGGTGGTAAGGATCCGGGTTGCAGAGGTAAAAAATCAGAAGAATCAGAAATTGCGTTGAACGTTGCTCTGGAACTTGGCAGAATCATACGCGAAAATCTTCCTGATGTAAAGGTGATTTATACCAGAGACAAGGACAAGTTTGTCGAATTGCATGACCGGGCCGGAATCGCCAACAAGGCAAATGCAGATTTGTTTTTGAGTATTCACTGTAATGCAGGGCCGTCGCATGTGCATGGAACAGAAACCTATACCATGGGGCTGCATTCGTCCGAAGGTAATCTCGAAGTAGCTAAAAGGGAAAACTCTGTAATCCTTCATGAAGCAGATTATAAAGAAAATTATGATGGTTTTGACCCCCAGTCACCACAGGCTCATATATTATTTTCTTTATTTCAACATGCCTTTATGGAACAAAGTCTTAAATTAGCTCAGAAAATAGAAAACCAGTTTGTAAACCGGGTCGGAAGAACGAGCCGGGGGGTAAAGCAGGCGGGGTTACTTGTATTATGGAAAACAACAATGCCAAGCGCTCTGATTGAGATTGGTTTTCTAACCAACCAGCAGGAGGAAGCATATCTTCTGGAAAAATCAAATCAGGTCTATATTGCTTCGGCCATATACCGGGCAGTAAAAGAATATAAACAGGAATTAGAATCAACGAATTAATCAACAGTGACAATATCTAAAGAAGCAAAAGTCGGGTTACTGGCCCTTGTGGCAGGAGTAACTCTTTATTTAGGATTCAATTTTTTAAAAGGTTACGAAATTTTTTCCAGAACAAATAAGTTTTACATTGTCTATGAAGAAATAGATGGATTGACAGTTTCCAATCCTGTTGTTCTCAATGGACTTAGTGTAGGAAGAGTTGATGATATCAAGCTGCAGCCTTCCAATGATAATTCATTGCTGGTTACGATTATTGTTGACAAGGATGTGCAGATAGGAGATTCCACAATTGCTGTTCTGGAAAATACAGGATTACTTGGTGGCAAGAGCATTGAGCTGCATATTGGGCAGAGTTCTGTGATTTACGATGGCGGGCAGACTATTTCTGGTATTAAAAAGCAGGATTTTACGGAAATTCTGGCCCAGAAAGCCATGCCGATACTCACTAATCTTGATTCAACAGTGGTTAATCTCAATAAGATTTTTGGAGATCAGCTGGGAACAAGCATTCAGAAGACGCTGCATAATCTGGAGCTTGCTTCCGGGGAGCTAAATAATATAATGGTATCTAATAAGCAAAATATTAATACCATTACCTATTCTCTTGCAGGATTGTCGCAATCCCTGGCTGAAACAGAAAAGCAGCTCAAGCCGATTCTGAATAAGCTGGACAATCTGGCAGATACGCTGAATAATCTTGAATTGAAGCAGACAGTAAAAAATGCGCGGGAAGCACTGGAAAATGTGGAAAGTATTACTGCAAAAATAAATGAAAAGGAAGGAAGTCTGGGACTGCTGGTGAATGATAAGGAGCTATATGAGAATTTGAATAAAACAGCTGAAAACCTGAATAGTCTGGTAGAGGATGTTGAAAGAAATCCGAAAAAGTATATCAAGATAAGTGTTTTCTGAGCCAAGCTCAATTTTTGAACGAGTATACATCCTGTATTTAGTTGATAGTTTTGTTTTTTGATGTTAGTATATGGAGTTGAATAAAAATGAGCAATTGCTTAAAAAGCTTACCGATGAGCTAAATGGCAGACTGGATAAAATAAAGTTGGGGGGTGGGGAAAAAAGAATTAAGGAACTGCATGAGAAGGGGAAACTGACGGCCAGAGAGCGTATTGATTACCTGATTGATAAAGGGAGTGATTTTTTAGAAATAGGAGCATTGGCCGGAGAGGAAATGTATGATGAATACGGAGGCTGTCCATCCGGTGGAGTTGTTATAGGTATGGGTTATGTAAGTGGCAGGCAGTGCATGCTTGTTGCCAATGATGCCACTGTCAAGGCCGGTGCATGGTTTCCTGTTACTGCCAAGAAAAATCTGCGTGCGCAGGAAATAGCTATGGAAAACCGGCTTCCGGTTATTTATCTGGTAGACAGTGCCGGAGTTTTTCTGCCTCTTCAGAATGAGGTATTTGCAGATAAAGAACATTTTGGTCGAATATTCCGGAATAATGCTCATATGTCATCTATGGGTATTTTGCAGATTGCTGCAATCATGGGGAGCTGTGTGGCAGGCGGCGCTTATCTTCCGATTATGTCCGATGAAGCGCTCATTGTAGAAGGTACCGGAAGCATTTTTCTGGCGGGACCGTATCTTGTAAAAGCTGCAATCGGAGAGGAGGCAGATAGTGAGAAGCTCGGCGGAGCATCAACACACTGTGAAATATCAGGGGTGACGGATAAAAAGTTTCCGGATGATAAATCGTGTCTGGATGAGATTCGAAAAATAATGGCCGGAATCGGGGAAACAGCGAAGGCCGGATTTAATCGGACTGAGCCGGTAAAACCAAAAGATGACCCGGAAGAATTATACCGCATTTTTCCTGCTGACAGAGTGAAGCCTTATGATACACTTGAGATAATCCGCAGATTGGTGGATAACTCGGAGTTTGATCAGTATAAGGAAGGATATGGAAAAACACTGCTATGCGGATATGCCCGGATCGAAGGCTGGTCAGTTGGCATTATTGCCAATCAGCGTAAAATCGTAAAGAATGGTAAGGACGAAATGCAAATGGGTGGAGTTATATATTCTGATTCTGCTGATAAAGCAGCCCGTTTTATAATGATATGCAACCAGAAGAAGATTCCGCTTGTTTTTATTCAGGATGTAAGTGGTTTTATGGTCGGGAGCCGTTCTGAACACGGCGGAATTATTAAGGACGGCGCCAAGATGGTTAATGCAATGGCAAACAGCGTTGTGCCTAAATTTACAGTGATCATAGGAAATTCATATGGGGCAGGTAATTATGCAATGTGTGGAAAAGCATATGATCCGCGTCTTATTGTTTCCTGGCCTACAGCACAGCTTGCAGTGATGAGTGGAGCTACAGCCGCGAAAACTCTGTTGCAGATAAAGATGTCGGTGCTGAAAGCGAAAGGGGAGAAGGTTTCCAAAGAAGAAGAAGGAAAAATGCTGGACGAGATTACCAGTAAATATAATAAAGAATTATCTCCATACTATTCAGCTGCGAGATTGTGGGTGGATGCTGTAATAGACCCCCTTGAGACGCGCAGAGTACTGGCAATGGGTATTGAAGCTGCCAATCATGCTCCGATTGAGAAGAAATTTAACGTTGGAGTAATTCAAACCTGACAGATTACGAATGAATGATTCAAAAATAAAGGCGCTTATTTCTTTGTTAGACGATGAGGATGAGGAGGTAGTAGCGCAGGTCGAAAAAGAAATTCTGTCAATAGGTGAAGACATTATCCCCTATCTGGAGTCGGAATGGGAGAGTAATTTTAATCCTGTTGTACAGAAACGGATTGAGGAAATTATTCATACTGTGCAGTATGAAATACTTTCTGATCGGTTAGAAAAATGGCAGGCAGGCGGCGGGCAGGATCTGCTTGAAGGCATGTGGATTGTTGCTACTTACCAATATCCGGATCTGGAGCTTGCCAAGCTCAGATCGGAAATTGAACAACTTTACTATGAGGCGTGGCTTGAATTTAAACCGGATCTTAATGCATATGATCAGGTCAGGATTCTTAATAATGTTCTTTTTAGTAAGCTTAAGTTTAGTGCAAATACTAAAAACTTTCATTCTCCGGCCAACTCCATGATCAATATGGTATTGGAGACCCGCAAGGCTAATCCGATTTCTTTGTGTGTAATTTACATGCTGGTAGCTCAAAAGCTGGAATTACCTGTGTATGGTGTGAATCTTCCTAACCTGTTTATTCTGACCTATAAAACAGAAGAGCTACAATTTTATATAAATGCTTTCAACAAAGGATTGATATTTTCAAAAGCCGATATTGATAATTACATCAGTCACCTGAATCTTAATCCGCTCGATATTTTTTACCAGCCTTGCGGTAATATCGAGATAATAAAAAGAGTATTCAGAAATCTGATCATTTCATTTGAGAAATTGGGTGATTCTTTCAAAGTAGAAGAGGTGAGGCGTTTGTTGTCGATTATATCGGATGAGAATGATACGCTAGCTGAATAATTTGAGATTAAGTAGTCGAATAGATTTTTTCGGAAAAGAATAGTATGTATGGTTATTTAATCACACAGCCGACTGCTCGCTTTTCCCTTAATCGTATAGCCCTGTCAGATAAGATAGCATCCATGGCATCTTTCAGATAAAAAGAAGATACTCCTTTTATATCCTGGGGACTGTCATCTATAGCTCCTTTGTATTGAAGAATCAGGTTGCCTTTTAGATTTTTCAATACGAAAGCTTCGGGAGTTCGTGATGCATTAAATTTTTTTGCGATCCGGTTGTTGGGATCTACAAGCACTGGAAACAAATATCCCTTTTCCTTTGAGTGTTTCGATAAAATTTCCTGTTTGTCAAGATGAGAGTGAATAAATAAGAATTGTATATCCTTTTCTTTGTATTCTCTTGTGAGTTCAAGTAATCGCTCTTCATATATTCTGGAATAAGGACAGCTCAGACTGCTGAATACAATTACAATGGCTTTTCGGGAAGAATAATCATAGAGACTTGTCATTCGTCTGTCCTGAACGTTGACCAGAGAGAAGTCGTCTATCTGATCTCCGATATTGTACTCCCGGGGAGAATGGAAATGCATATTTAGAAGTGCAAAAAGCAATAGTAGTGTAGCCTTCATAATATGTAAATTTTCTAAATATATAAATAATGGCTGTCATCTCAAATCGTTTTGAAACAGAGTTAATAAAAAAAACGGATATGGTTATTAATCCTAGGATTCTTTTAGTATTATTATGAGTTATTGATTGGAGTAAAACTTTTTTCATGACAAAAGTTGAAGTTGAGAAAAAAGCGGTCTATAAAGGCCACAAGGATTGTATATATGCACTTGAGAAAGGGGTGAACGGAAGTTTTTTTTCATCCGGAGCCGACGGACTGGTGGTGCGCTGGAATCTGGAGCAGCCGGATTTGGGAGAATTGCTTGTAAAAGTGCCGAATTCAGTATATGCTTTGGAACTTGTACCGGATAATGATTTGTTGTTAGTAGGGCAGAATTATGCAGGGGTACATCTGATTGATCTTAAATCCCAAAGGGAATTATTTTCAGCAGCTGTTACCAGGGCAGCAATCTTCGATATTCAGGTTTATGACCATTGGGTTTTTCTGGCAACTGGTGACGGAGAAGTAATCATCCTGACACTTCCCGATCTGAAGACAATTCATAAAATTCGTCTGAGTGATAAAAGTGCCAGAGCCATTGCTATACATTCTGAAAGACAGGAAATAGCTGTAGGATATAGCGATAATGCTATCAGAATCATAAGTATGAGGGACTTCTCTCTGCTTCATTCATTTGCTGCCCACACCAATAGTGTGTTTTCTCTGCAATATTCTGCTGATAACAGGAGTTTGCTGAGTGGTAGTAGGGATGCGCATCTCAAGGTATGGGATGTGGCTAACGGATATCAGCAGGCTCAGTCAGTCGTTGCGCATATGTATGCCATAAATCATATTGCATTCAGGGAGGACGGAGCCTATTTCGCAACATGTAGTATGGACAAAAGTATAAAAGTATGGCGGTATGAAGACTTTCGTCTCGTAAAAGTGATTGATAAAGCCCGACATGCAGGACATGGAACTTCAGTAAACAAACTTTTCTGGGGAGACCCAAATCAGCTGATCTCTGCGAGTGACGATCGTATGATATCAATTTGGAATCTTAAAAATCTCTGAATATGAAAATTACACCTATTGAAATACGGAAAAAAACATTTGAAAAAGCTTTCAGAGGTTACGAAAAGGAAGAGGTGGATGCTTTTCTAAAAACCATGTCTCAGGAATGGGAGAAAGTTCTTGAAGAAAACAAAGAGCTTAAACGGAGTCTGAGCATGTCTGAAAAAGAGGTGAAGAGACTGCGGGAAGTGGAAAATTCATTATTTACAGCCCTTAAAACGGCGGAGAATACCGGAGCTAGTGTAATTGAGCAAGCCAACAAGGCTGCGGAATTACATATCCGTGAAGCTCAGATTCTGGCAGAAGGAGTATTGAATGAGGCCCGTCAGCGGGCCAGAAATATAATTGAAGAGGCCGAAGAGAATGCGAGAGAGGTGATGGCCGAGATGCAGGATGACGTGAAAAAAGCCGTTAAAGAATACAATAGTATTGAAGATCAGGCTGAGACTTTTATACAGGCTATTCAGTCTCTTGCTCATGAAACGCTTGACCGGGTTGAGCGGTTTAAAGGAAAAAGCAGACGAAATGAGCTTGAAAGGAAATTAAAGGATATAAAAACTCTTTCTCTCGAAAAGAAAAATTCAGAGCAGGAATTTATAAAAGTTCAAATGCCCAAAATCCAGGCGCTGGATTTGCCTAAGCCGGAAGTAGTTAATAATACTGTGAAAGAAGATATCGAAGCACCTCAGAAGGAAAATAATGCCGTGGCAGAGCAAGGTGATCTGCTTATGGATGAATACCCGAAACAGGCTGAAGAGATAAATCCGGCCGGAGGTAGTCATTCCGATTCTATTGCTGAAACAGAGTTCAGACAGAATGAAGAAAAAAAAGAAACCGGGTCTTTTTTTGATACTATCTGATGGATTTACAGAGAATTGAATTATCAGGATTGGAGTTTTTCTCCTATCACGGCCTGTATGATTTTGAAAAAAAAGAGGGCAATACTTTTTATGTAGATATCGCTGTAACGCGAAAGTTATATACCGGCCAGTCTGGTTCTGACAATATCAGTGATACAGTTGATTATGAAATATTGTACTCTATTGCCAGGCAGACGATGGAGGGCTCAGTCAATCTGCTGGAAACTCTGGTTCAGGACATGGTAGACCGGGTTTCTGAGCGATTTCCCTTTATTTACTCGGTAGAAGTCTCTGTTTCCAAAAAAAATCCTCCGATAGGCGGACAGTGCCGGGAAGCCAGAGTAAGTCTTTTGAAACATCTTGCCTCATAGTTATGTCCCGGGATTTTTTTAATGATGTATTTGAAGTAGTACGCCTTGTACCTCGCGGTCGTGTTACAACATATGGTGCTATTGCGGCATATCTGGGACTTCGCTCAGGAGCCCGAATGGTAGGCTGGGCTATGAATACTGCTCACAATTTATCGGACATTCCTGCTCATCGGGTAGTAAATCATCAGGGTTTACTTACCGGAAAAATGCATTTTTCTCCCCCTGAGCTTATGGAAAAACTTCTTTTTGAAGAAGGAGTTAGTGTAATAAATGATAAGGTTATTGATTTTGGAATAGTTTTCTGGGATCCGGCTGTTGAGCTTGGATAAAGTGTATCCGAACTGGTATTCCTTCCGTATGCCTTATAAGTGGTATTGTGCTAACCCGTTAAAATAAGAATCATGTCAGCTACTATTAGTGTGCCATCACCTGTCAATGAACCTGTATTGAGTTATAGAAAAGGTTCACCGGAGCGTACCAGTCTGGAGAAGGCGATTCAAAAAGCAAAATCGGCGGAAGTCGTGCTTCCTATGATCATAGGTGGTGAAAAAGTATATACGGATACCAGAGAACGTATGGCACCTCCACATGATCATCAGCATACACTCGGATATTACTGCCGTGGAGAAAAGAAACATGTGGAAGCCGCAATCCGGGCCGCTCTTGATAGTAAGAAATCATGGGAAAAGCTGTCATGGCAAAATAGAGCTGCTATTTTCTTAAAAGCAGCGGATCTTATCGCAGGACCTTATCGGGCCAGAATAAATGCGGCTACTATGCTGGCTCAGTCTAAAAATGTTTTTCAGGCAGAAATAGACTCTGCTTGTGAAATGATTGATTTTTTGCGCTTTAATGCTCACTTCATGCAACAAATCTATGCCATGCAGCCTGGTTCCGGACCTGGAATGTGGAACTATATGGATTATCGGCCGCTGGAGGGTTTTGTACTGGCTATTACACCATTTAACTTTACTGCGATTGCCGGTAATCTTCCGACAGCCCCGGCTATGCTGGGCAATACAGTGGTATGGAAACCGGCGGAGACACAGATATATTCTGCCTTTGTATTAATGGAAATCTTTATAGAAGCAGGATTGCCTGCAGGGGTTATCAATCTTGTATATACCAGCGGATCGGATACCGGTGAAGTGGTTTTCAACCATAAGGATTTTGCCGGTTTGCATTATACCGGGAGTACTTCTGTATTTAATAAATTGTGGCAGACAATCGGCACTAATGTGGGAATGTATCGTAATTATCCCAGAATAGTTGGAGAAACCGGAGGAAAAGATTTTGTGCTGGCTCATAAATCAGCAGAACCCAAGGCACTGGCTACTGCACTGGTCAGGGGAGCTTTTGAATATCAGGGACAGAAATGCTCTGCAGCTTCCAGAGCATATATAGCAGAAGAAATATGGCCTGAGGTTAAAAAATACCTTTTGCAGGATCTGGAAACAATCCGGATGGGATCGGTGGAAGATTTTTCAAATTTTGTCAATGCCGTAATTGATGAAAGAGCGTTTGATAAAATAGCCGCTTATATTGAGAGAGCTAAACAGGATCCGGTAGAAATACTGTGGGGTGGAAAAACAGATAAATCAACCGGTTATTTTATAGAGCCTACTATTATACTTACGGATCAACCGGATTATGTAACCATGCGGGAGGAGATTTTTGGTCCTGTTCTGACTATTTATGTATATCCGGACAGAAGTTTTGATCAGGTACTCCAACAGATTGACGAAACTTCTCCATATGCTCTGACAGGAGCGGTCTTTTGCCAGGATCGTACGGTGACGGAAAAGGTCCTGATCGCGCTTCGCAATTCGGCAGGCAACTTCTACATAAATGACAAGCCAACAGGAGCAGTAGTCGGGCAGCAGCCTTTTGGAGGAGCCAGAGCATCCGGTACAAATGATAAAGCAGGTTCGATATTAAACCTGCTTCGTTGGGTTTCTCCCCGTACAGTGAAGGAAACGTTTGTGTCTCCTGCTGATTATCAGTATCCGTTTATGGAGAATTAGGAAGCTCATATTCTTAAACAGAGGGGAGTGTTTGGGTTGAGTTGCTTTTGCCGGAGATAAGCCAGAGGCCGATAAAAGTAATCAATCCGTTTATTATCAGTATTTCAAAGCTGAATCTGTAGCCCCAGAACCAGGATGTGCTATTCTCGTTGATAATCCAGGTCAGGATGGGAGAAAGCACACAGATAAATGGCACAAAACGGTCTTTTACGATTCTTTTGGTCAGAATACCAAAAGAAAACAAACCTAGTAAAGGACCATATGTAAAGGCGGCCATACTCAGTACAGCATCGATTACAGACTGTTTATTCCATGCTTTGAATGAAATAATCACTACAAGGAATAGCAGCGAGAATCCGATGTGCACATAAAACTTCTGGGTCTGCTTTACTTTTTCTGACTTGTTTTTAAAGTCTAGAAAATCAATGCAAAAAGACGTAGTAAGCGCAGCCAGGGCGGAGTCCGAACTTGCATAGGAAGAGGCAATAATACCCAGCAGGAAGAAAATACCTGCCAATGTCCCAAATTCATTAAGAGCAAGCCTCGGGAAAAGCTCATCAGAATTACCCGGGAGAGCAAGCCCTCTTGATTCCGAATAAATGTACAACAGGGCTCCCAAGGTAAGGAACAGTATATTGACGATAAAGAAGGAAACACAGAACCAGAACATGTTTTTCTGGGCCTCTCCGATATTGCGGCAGCTCAGGTTTTTTTGCATCAGATCCTGATCAAGTCCGGTCATTACGATTGCCAGAAATATTCCGGCAATAAACTGCTTGAAGAAGTACTTGTTATCTTTTACATCCCAGAAGAAAACTTGTGAAAACCTGCTTTCGGAAACTGTGTTTATCATTTCCGAAAGTGACAGATCCAGGTGGCTGCTGATTACAAAAACGCTGATGATCACAGCAGCTACGAGAAAGAAAGTCTGGAAGGTATCTGTCCACACTATGGTTTTTATTCCCCCCTTAAAAGTATATGTCCATATAAGGATTATAGTTATAGTGACGGTGAAGGCAAATGAGATTCCATACTGACTAAATAAAAAGATATGAAGTACCAGAGCGGCAAGGAACAGACGAAGGGCAGATCCTATAGTGCGGCTGAGTAAAAAAAAGAAAGAGCCGGTTTTATATGACCAAAACCCCATACGGGTGTCCAGGTACGTATAGATTGAAATAAGATTTAGCCGGTAATAGAGGGGCATCAGTACAGTTGCAATGATAAAATACCCTACGAGATTTCCTAATATAAGCTGCAGATAGCTAAAAGCAGGAACCTGGCCGCTGGCTTCATTGAAAAGTCCTACTTTTCCGGGTACGGAAATAAAAGTTACCCCGGACAGACTGGTACCGATCATTCCAAAAGCGATCAGGTACCACGGAGCATTTCTGCTGGCGTTGAAAAAGTCGTTGCTATCTGCGTTTTTTCCGGTAATATAGGAAATAAGCAGTAATGCGCCGAAGTAAACAAGGATAACGGTTAATACCAATGTGGGGGTCATAAATAATATAAAGATTTGAGGTAAAATTGTTTATTTTTTGTTAAATTTGCCAGATAACATGTAAAATTTAGATCCGTCGGATTATGCAATCTAACTATAGTTTTAATCCTTTTTTTGAAGAAGAAGATGTTGCGGTTTTGGAGGAAGTGAGCAGTTCGGATGAGTATGAGTTGGTTGTTTTTAACGATGATGTCAATACATTCGAACATGTCATCAATACGCTGATCCAGGTATGCAGGCATACACCGGAACAGGCAGAGCAATGTACATGGCTTATTCATTATAAAGGAAAATGTACAGTTAAGATTGGCAGTTTTGCTGATTTGAAACCCATGCGCCAGAGTATTTGTGATAAAGGTATTTCTGCCGAGATAATATAAGAAACAATTCCGCAATTATTCTGTATATAATTTCGTTTATATGCAGAAGTATTTCGTTTTTATACTAGAACATGATTTTCCCCTCAAGGCTGATTGAAGAAGCAGTTAATGAAATAGCGAAGCTGCCCGGTATTGGGAAAAAAACAGCCTTAAGACTGGCATTACATCTACTCAGAGAAGACCAGGAGACAACCTCGGAACTGGCTTCTGCGTTAATAAATCTGCGAACAAAAGTCAAGTATTGCAGACACTGCCATAATATCTCGGATGAGGAGGTATGCAGTATCTGCTCAGGCTCATACAGGGATCAGTCAATTATTTGTGTAGTAGAAGATGCTCCGGATCTGCTTGCCATTGAAAATACCAGCCAGTACAAGGGTTTATATCATGTTTTGGGTGGGATTATTTCACCATTAAATGGCATTGGACCTTCGCAGCTGAATATTGAGTCACTTATTGAACGGGTGAGAGGTCAGTCTGTTCAGGAGATAATCCTGGCTCTGAGTCCGAGCATGGAAGGCGATACTACAGCGTTCTATATTACTAAAAAGCTGAAAGAACTACCTGTTAAAGTTACGGTAATTGCCAGAGGAGTAGCAATCGGAGGTGAGCTGGAATATACTGATGAAGTAACGTTAGGAAGGAGTATTGTAAGCCGAACCATTTTTAAAGCGATAGAATGAAGTTATCCGTAATTCTGGTCAATTATAATGTATGTCATTTTCTGGATCAGGCCTTAGGCTCTGTCAGAAATGCCATGGCACATATCACCGGTGAGATTATTGTAGTAGACAATAACTCTGTGGACGGCTCTGTTGAAATGCTTACAACAAAGTATCCGGAGGTGATTCTGATCCGGAATAAAAAGAATGTCGGCTTTAGTAAGGCTAATAATCAGGGAATAAAGATTGCAAAAGGAGAGTATGTCCTTTTGTTAAATCCCGATACGCTGGTTGAGGAAGATACGTTTTTGAAATGTATTTCCTTTATGGATGCCCGCCCCGAAGCCGGGGGGCTTGGTGTAAAGATGCTCGATGGAAAAGGTGTTTTTCTTCCCGAGTCCAAGAGAGGACTCCCTTCTCCGGCAGTCGCTTTTTATAAAATTTTCGGATTAGCGGCATTATTTCCTGCTTCCAGAAAGTTTGGCCGCTATCATCTTGGTTTTTTGGATAAAGAGCAAACGCATGAAGTAGAGATTCTGTCCGGAGCTTTTATGTTTATGCGTAAAAGTGTGCTCGATCAGATCGGCTATCTTGATGAAGATTACTTTATGTATGGAGAGGATATTGATCTTTCTTATCGTATACTGAAAGCCGGATATAAAAACTATTACTACCCGGAAACCAGAATAATTCATTATAAAGGGGAAAGTACTAAGAAAACGAGCATTAACTATGTTTTTATTTTTTATAGAGCAATGATCATTTTTGCGGAAAAACATTTTTCCAGTAAAAATGCATGGTTGTTCAGCTTTCTGATCAATATTGCCATCTATATCCGTGCTGCCATGGCCATTGGATACAGGGCAGTCAAACAGCTTGTGCTGCCTTTGACAGATGCTGCTCTGATATATGGAGGAATGTATCTGCTAAAAAACTGGTGGGAAGCGGATATGAAGGTGACAGAAGGAGTTTACCCACCGGTGTTTATGAATCTGGTGGTCCCTTTATATATTTTGGTCTGGCAATTGTCTGTATACTATAATGGAGGATATGAAAAGAATGGTACAGTAGGTTCTTTGTTTAAAGGCCTGGTTGCAGGTACTTTCTTTATTTCGGCTATCAGCAACTTTTTTGATCCGTATCGTTTTTCCAAAGCGCTTATTTTACTCGGTGGAGGACTAGCTTTCGGAGTAATGTTTTCATTGCGTCTTCTTATACATTATACTCGTTATCGGAACCTGTCTCTTGGGTCTGATAAACGAAAACGTATCCTGATTGTTGGAGGCAATGATGAGAGTATGAGGGTAATGGAAATTCTGAATGAGTCGAATTACTCCAATTTACAGATCGTTGGTTTTATTACTCCTTATACTCAGAAAAGAAGTAAAAGCAACCTTAATATAGGTAGTACAGATCAGCTGGATGATATTATCAGCTTTTACAGGATTGATGAGCTTATTTTTTGTTCGAAAGATATTGGCGCAAACAGTATTATTGAATGGATGAGCAAGCTGGATCATCGGGTACTTGAATTTAAGATTGTGCCGGATGCCGGTAATTATATTATTGGCAGCAATTCTAAAAATAAACCCGGAGAGTTTTATACAGTCAATATTGAACTTAGCATTCTGAAAAAGGATAATATCCGTAATAAACGAATATTTGATTGTGTGGCTTCCCTTGTTTTGTTTGTTTTGTCTCCTCTTCTGATATTCTTTATAAAAAACAAATCAGCTTTTTACAGAAATATCTTCAAAGTATTGGGTGGTTCATATTCGTGGGTAGGATTTTCAAATAATGACGAATTCTCCTTGCCCAGAATAAAGAAAGGGATTATAAACCCGGTAACCTACCTGAAAGAATCAAAACTTGACACCCAGACGGTATACAAACTCAATTTTAAGTATGCCAAAGAGTATACTCTTCTGACAGACTTGCATTTGCTGTTGCGCTCTATCCGTAATCTTGGCTAATTCATTAAAAAAAATCTCATAGGATAGTTTCATTAAGGTATTATCCATAATTTTGCCGCGGATTTAATTTAGACGTAATAATGACAGCAATAACTGAAACAAATCTTCTTTCACAAAGATTGAATGCGCTGGCAGAATCTGAAACGCTGGCTATGACAAAAAAAGCCAGAGAACTGGCTGCTCAGGGTCATAAAGTAATAAGCCTTAGTGTCGGAGAGCCTGATTTTCCGACTCCTCAATATATAAAGGATGCTGCTAAGAAGGCGATTGATGAAGGTTTTACAACCTATACTCCGGTACCGGGATATCCGGAATTAAGAAAGGCTATTGCCGAAAAGTTTAAAAGAGATAACAATCTTCACTGGGAAATGGAGAATGTTGTTGTGTCTACCGGAGCAAAGCAATCGATTGCCAATGTGCTGCTTAGTATCGTTGACCCGGGAGACGAAGTTATTATCTTTGCACCTTATTGGGTAAGCTACATAGAAATGGTTAAACTTGCCGAAGGTACTCCCGTTGTAGTTTCCGGTGGAATCGAAAATGATTTCAAGGTTACAGCAGAGCAGGTTGCTCAGGCAA
Source organism: Bacteroidota bacterium (assembly GCA_023392125.1). Classification (GTDB taxonomy): domain Bacteria; phylum Bacteroidota; class Bacteroidia; order Cytophagales; family Cytophagaceae; genus SpSt-227. Next base: position 59,573 of record JAEVZS010000024.1, on the reverse strand, counting down.
TTACTCCGAATACCAAAGCTATTTTGTTTTCAACTCCCTGTAATCCTACAGGATCTGTATTTACAGAGAAAGAGTTGAGATCTATCGCAGAGGTTGTTGCAAAAAATGAGCGTATTGTTGTTATCGCTGATGAAATTTATGAGTACATCAATTTTGAGGGTTCTCATTTCAGTATTGGTTCAATCGCTGAGATAAAAGACAGAGTTGTTACAGTCAACGGAGTATCCAAGGGCTTTGCCATGACAGGCTGGAGAGTGGGGTATATCGGTGCTCCGAAGTACATAGCTGCAGCTTGCGATAAAATTCAGGGGCAGGTTACTTCCGGTACATGCTCTATCGCTCAGAAAGCTTCCCTGGCAGCTGTCAACGGAGACCTTTCTGCGCCTAAAGAAATGGCAGAAGCTTACAGAAGAAGAAGAGATCTTGTAATCGGACTTCTCAAAGAGATTCCGGGACTGAAAGTTAATGTTCCAACCGGAGCGTTCTATGCTTTTCCTGATGTCAGCGCTTATCTGGGTAAGACTGCTCCTGATGGAACCCGTATCGAAAAAGCTTCTGATCTTTCTATGCATATTCTGAATGATGTTTATGTATCAAGTGTCGGAGGAGATGCTTTCGGAGCTCCCGATTGTATAAGAATCTCCTTTGCAGCTTCTGATGATAATCTGAAAGAAGCATTGAGAAGAATAAAAGAATGTCTTGCCAAACTTCAATAAACAAAAATCCGGGATCTGAAGGATTCCTCGAATCAATAACCAGATTAAGGGTATTGATTATTGGTGATGTAATGATTGATTCGTACCTGTGGGGAAAAGTTGATCGTATTTCACCGGAAGCGCCGGTCCCGGTAGTTTTGGTCAATCATCGTGATAAACGTCTCGGGGGAGCCGCCAATGTGGCACTGAATGTGCAGTCATTGGGGGCTACCCCAATTTTATGCTCTGTTATCGGATCAGACAGAGAAGGTAAGGAGTTTCTGGGGCTTTTAAGTAAAAACGGGCTTTCTTCGGAAGGTATCGTTATCAGCGAATCCCGAATTACGACCATTAAGCACCGGGTAATGTCCGGTTCGCACCATCTGATTCGTCTTGATGCTGAGCAGGATTCACTTTTGGATGAAACAGAAAACAAAGCGCTGAAAGAGAAGCTTTTCTCACTGTTGTCTCAGATTGACGTGGTAATCTTTGAAGATTACGACAAAGGAGTGCTAAGTGAGAACCTTATTAAGGAGGTTGTTGGTTTTTGTAATGAAAGAAAAATCCCGACAGTGGTCGATCCTAAAAAACGCAATTTTCTATCTTATAAGAATGTTTCTCTTTTCAAGCCCAATAAAAAAGAATTAAAGGAAGGGCTCAAGCTTGATTCAGGTTTGAATGAGCCGGATGAGCTAAAGACTGCTGTAGCACAACTCAGAGCTGTACTGCAGCCTGAGCTAGTCCTGATAACCCTTTCTGATCAGGGGGTATATGTGGAATCAGAAAAGGAGAACTGTCATATCCCGGCGCATAAAAGAGAAATATCGGATGTTTCGGGTGCCGGAGATACTGTTATCAGCGTAGCTGCCGTATGTTATGCCCTAGGACTGAGCCCAGATCGTATAGCAGCTATTGCCAATCTGGCCGGAGGTATCGTATGTGAATACGTCGGAGTTGTGCCAATTGATAAAAATGTTCTGCTAAAAGAGATTTTGCGGTTAAATCTGCTGCCTGATGTGGCCGGAATCGCTCAATAAGCTGCTTTATAGCAGTAAGCTCTCTGTATATTTCCTGCTTCGTATTGCAAGCCTGCTTACTGCATTTGTTACATTAGGCCTTACGGTGGCCAGGTTTGGTTTTTACCTTGAAGATGATCTTGTTAATCTGCTGAATGCAGGATTTGATCTTGCTTATATTGCCTATCTTATAAACTATTTACTACGCTTGCTGTATTCGTTCAGGAGAGCGAACTTTTTATACCGTACTTCTCTTGAGATTTTTTTTCTGCTGTTTGTCGGACTTAGCTATTTACTTGAAGATTTTTACGCCTTTTCATCAGAAATTGCTTTCTATAAGTATTGTATTGCCCCCTGCCTGATTTTTTTGAGTATTTATGAACTGGTTAAAATCAGTACGAGAATAAATCTGGTTGCGTTTAAGCCAACTACAATGTTTCTGTTGAGCTTTCTGCTTCTGATTTTTGTTGGAACAGCCTTATTAATGCTTCCAACTGCAAGTTACGGTAAAAAAAGTATGCCTTTTATCGATGCATTTTTTACTGCAACCAGTGCTGGTTGTGTAACCGGATTAAGTGTGGTGGATATCTCCTCCTATTTTACTTTTAAAGGGCAATTAATAATACTTGTATTATTTCAACTTGGCGGTTTGGGAATTATTTCGTTTGCTACATTCTTTTCCACTTTTTTTACCAATGCGATTGGTATCAGGCATCAGACTATTGTACAGGATATTTACAGTACAGAGTCACTGATTTCGGCAAGGGGATTATTCAAAACAATTATATTCATTACCCTGGCTATTGAGCTGTTATTTACCGTTTTTGTTTTTTTTAGCTGGACACCTGATGTATACTTTACGTCGGTATGGCAAAAGTTTTACTATTCACTTTTTCATGCTGTTGCTGCGTTTTGTAATGCCGGATTTAGCCTGTATCCCGATGGGATCTATGAACCTGTATTGCGTACAGCATATCTGCTTCATATTGTACTGGCTTTTGCCGTCATTCTCGGAGGATTGGGGTTCCCTGTGCTGGATGATTTGTTTAATATCCGAAAATTGCGGGACCGTCTGAAATATCCTTGGAAAGACTGGCATTTATCAACCAAAGTAGCGCTCTATACATCACTGGCTTTACTGATTTTCGGAACGTTAAGCTTTTATCTGTTGGAAAGGGAAAATGTGTTACAGGATATGAATTTTATGGAAAAAATAGTCACTTCATTTTTTCAGTCTGTTGTAACACGCTCGGCTGGCTTTCAATCGGTAGATCTGGGAAGGATTACCGATGCGACAGTCATAATTATGGTGTTTCTGATGTTTATCGGAGCTTCTCCTGCATCTACGGGAGGAGGGATAAAAACGTCTACGTTTCTGATAATTTTTGCTACTGCTATCGCTACGATTACAGAGAAAGGTAAGGTGGAAATCGGCCGGAGAACCATTACCCAGGATATTATTTTCAGAGCCTTCTCTGTATTTGCTTTTGCTGTTGCCTTTAATTTTTTGTCCCTTTTTGTATTAATACTTGCGGAACCGGGAAAGATGTTTATTGATCTCCTGTTTGAACAGGTTTCAGCATTTGGTACAGTCGGGTTATCAAAAGGCATAACATCTTCATTGTCGGCTGCCGGTAAAATTGTAATTGCAGTGTCCATGTTTGTGGGACGTGTAGGGATTCTGACTCTTGCCATTGCCATAAGCAAGCGGGCATCTGCCAAGTCATACCGGTATCCGAATGCCCATTTGATGGTGGGATAATTCCTGCTATCCCGGTTTAGGGAACTAAATAACAGAACTACGCTGTTAGCAATCCGATAACCCAACCAGGAATGCGAATTTCTTATTACGTTCTGCTGTTTTTTTTCAGCATTGTCGGCGCCTGTAATAAACCGGATGCTGTACTTCCAAAATCTCCGGCACAAACAGACAATGAGGGATCATCTTCCGTGAGTCAGTGTCCTCAGGGAAATAGCGGAGAAGCTGTGGAGGGCCGCTATATTATTGCATTAAAATCGGAAGCCGAAAACCCGGAGACAATTGCGAATATCAAAGACCGGAAGAGACACGTCAGAAATAAGGTAAATGAGCTCATCGAGAAGAAGAAACTTGCCTGTTCTGTTACACACGTTTATTATTCCGCATTTGAAGGTTTTGCCGGAGAGCTGTCCGATTCGGCAGTGAAAGCTCTGGAGCGAGATCCGGTAATTGAATCTGTCGAGAGGGATTACTTTGTTTCTCTGGGACAAAATTCTGATAAGAATAGTAGTGAGGTAAGCACCCAGATAAATCCATGGGGAGTGCGCAGAGTCGGAAAGGGAACTGCATCCGGAAATACTGCCTGGATTCTGGATACAGGTATAGATCCGGAGCATCCTGATCTTAATGTGGATCAGCTGCGTTCGGTTTCCTTCGTGTGTTCAGAAACCGGGTTGAATGACAGGAACGGGCACGGAACTCATGTTGCCGGAATTATCGGAGCTATAGATAATGATTATGGAGTAGTAGGGGTAGCGCCTGGCAACGTGCTGGTTTCTGTAAAGGTCATGGACGGCAATGGCGATGGTACTGTTTCAAATGTAATGGAAGGCCTGGATTATGTATACCGGTATGCCCGGCAAGGAGATGTCGTTAATATGAGCTTGTCCGGTGGAGTATCCAATACACTGGATCAGCTTGTCCGGAAGATTGCCTCGGAAAAAAACATATATTTTGCCATTGCAGCAGGAAATGAATCACAGAATGCCTGTACTCTTTCACCTCAGCGGGTCAGCCATGCCAATGTTTTTACGGTCAGCGCTATGGATAGTACCGGTTCTTTTGCATCATTCTCAAACTACGGAGCATGTGTGGATTTTTGTGCTCCGGGTGTCAAAATTATTTCAACATATCCCGGGGGTAACTATGCGTATTTAAGCGGAACTTCTATGGCATCTCCTCATATTGCAGGCCTTTTGCTTCAGAAAAACAACATGATTCAGGACGGTGTGGTGAAAAATGACCCGGATGGGGAACCTGATCCTGTTATGATTATAAGGTAGCCGGAAATTAAACACTCTCTTTGCATTTATTGTTTTTGAGATATAATGAAGTGTTGTTTGTATAAGTATAAGAAGTTCTGATTGTGTTTTTAGCAGACCCGGGTCTGCTGTATTTTTTTTTATAAGAGTATGTGGATAAATCTGATTAAATTGACAGAGAATATTCAGGCAATCTTTTGTTAAGAATAGGATAAAGTTTAGTTTTGCGTTCGCATTTCAATAAATAAATACGCGTAAAGGTAAAAGTACAATGGCAAACAAAGGTAAAATTACTCAAGTCATTGGTCCGGTGGTAGATGTGAGTTTTGAAGGAGAGGGGACCAAGCTGCCAAATATTCTGGATGCTTTGGAAGTTACAAAAGCAAACGGACAAAAAGTAGTTCTTGAATGTCAGCAGCATTTAGGCGAAGACAGAGTAAGAACAATTGCAATGGATTCTACTGACGGTATGGTTCGTGGTATGGAGGTAACTGACCTTGGGTCAACAATCCAGATGCCAACGGGCGAAGCTATCAAAGGTAGATTGTTTAACGTAGTGGGCGAGGCTATTGATGGCATCCCTCAACCGGCAAGTTCCAAAGGGCTTTCCATTCACAGAGCTGCGCCGAGATTTGAAGATCTTTCTACTTCAACAGAAGTTTTATTCACCGGTATAAAGGTTATCGACCTTATTGAGCCGTATGCGAAAGGTGGTAAAATCGGTCTTTTTGGTGGTGCAGGTGTGGGTAAAACCGTACTTATTCAGGAGCTGATCAACAATATCGCGAAAGCATACTCCGGTTTGTCAGTGTTTGCTGGTGTTGGTGAGCGTACAAGAGAAGGAAATGATCTTCTCAGAGAAATGATTGAGGCAGGCATTGTAAAGTATGGAGACAAGTTCCTTCATTCAATGGAAGAAGGTGGATGGGATCTTGCTTCTGTTGATCAGGAGGCTTTAAGAGATTCCAAAGCGACTTTCGTATTTGGGCAGATGAATGAGCCTCCGGGAGCGAGAGCCAGAGTTGCTTTGTCTGGTCTTACTATTGCTGAGTATTTCCGTGACGGTGAAGAAGGAGAGTCTGCCGGTCGTGATATTCTTTTCTTTATTGATAATATTTTCCGTTTTACTCAGGCTGGTTCTGAGGTATCTGCTTTACTTGGGCGTATGCCTTCTGCGGTAGGATATCAGCCTACACTTGCTTCTGAAATGGGACTTATGCAGGAAAGAATTACCTCAACAAAAAGAGGATCTATTACTTCGGTTCAGGCGGTTTACGTTCCTGCGGATGACCTTACTGACCCTGCTCCGGCAACAACGTTTGCTCACCTTGATGCTACTACGGTTCTTTCAAGAAAGATTTCAGAGCTTGGAATCTATCCTGCAGTGGATCCGCTGGATTCTACTTCAAGAATTCTCAGCCCGGATATTGTTGGTGATGAGCATTACAATACTGCGCAGAAAGTAAAGGAAATTTTACAACGCTATAAGGAGCTTCAGGATATCATTGCCATTCTCGGTATGGATGAACTTTCTGAAGATGATAAGCAAACAGTACACAGAGCCAGAAGAGTACAGCGTTTCCTTTCTCAGCCGTTCCATGTTGCTGAACAGTTTACTGGTTTGAAAGGAGTACTGGTTGATATTAAGGATACCATCAAAGGATTTAACATGATCATGGATGGTGAGCTTGATCATTTGCCGGAAGCTGCTTTTAACCTTGTCGGTGATATTAATCAGGCAATCGCCAAAGGCGAGAAAATGCTTGCAGAAGCTAAATAAGGATTAACGTTTCTGAAATAAAAACAGGTAGTGATGAAAATCACTACCTACTAAAAAACTAAAACAGTGTATCTAGAAATTATTACACCAGATAATAAGGTTTATAGCGGAGAAATCAAGAACGCTAATTTTCCGGGGACATCCGGTCCGTTTGAGATTCTTCTTAATCACGCTCCAATGATTGCCAATCTGGATAAAGGAGAAATAGTTGTTCAGTCGGATAAGGGCGAGGAACGTTTTTTTGTGGACGGCGGTACTGTTGAAGTACTTAATAACAATATTATTGTATTGGCTGAGTCTGCCGGTAAATAACTGAAACCTTATATCACTAAAAATTTTAAAGCCGGTATGATCCGGCTTTTTGCGTTAACAGACTTTTTCGGCAAGAACTATTGAACTCAGGCAGATGTTTACAGGTTATGAAATTAAGTTTTTGCTTTTTGTTGATTTTTTTGGGAGGAATGGAGTTGTCCTGTAGTCAGTCGGGTTATAAATCTGAAAATTTAAGTAATCATATGGATACGATAAGACATGATTCCGGAAAGTATAATGAGCTTACACCGGAGGAAAAACGAGTTATTCTGCGCAAAGGCACTGAAATGCCTTATAGCGGCAAATACTATAAGCACAAAGAAAAAGGAGTCTATGTATGCCGTCAATGCAACGCACCTTTGTATCGTTCATCAGACAAGTTTGAGTCTAATTGTGGCTGGCCAAGCTTTGATGATGAAATTGAAGGAGCAGTAAAGCGCTTGCCGGACCCGGATGGTTTTCGTATCGAGATAGTTTGTGCGAACTGTGACGGCCACTTGGGACATGTCTTCGAAGGAGAACGGTTTACAGAAAAAAATATCCGTCACTGTGTGAACTCTGTATCGCTGGATTTTATTCCGGCAGAGTGATTTAGTATTATCTTGAGAATAAAAAAGCGGATGATGTTTACTTCATCCGCTTTTCTGTTTAATTCATATTGTGTAATGACTAGCGTACAATCGTCACATCACCCGTAATTGGTTTTCTGACATTGCCACCATTAGGGTAAATAATGTAGTAATATGTGGCTGTAGGCAATGGTTGTCCGTTTCTGTAGTTATCACCTTTCCATGCATCACCTGCATTGTTATAACCTTTGGATTTGAAGACCAGTGATCCCCAGCGGTTGTATACTTCAACTACTGCATTGGGATAATCATCAATATTTTCTATGATCCATGTATCATACAGCCCGTCTCCGTTAGGGGAGAAGGAGTTCCAGGCGGTTACAGGGTATTCGATGGTAATGACCATTTCGTCTTCGCTATAGCATTTGCCGGAAGGACTACTTACTATCAGAATATAGTAAGAAACTTTTTCTTCCGGTACAAAAGTAACCTGCGGTTCATTGATTGAAGAGATCCATGAAGAAGAGCTCCATTCATACTGGTAGGCATCTTTGCTGGCCAGACCACTCAGGAGAACAGTTTCTCCCGGTGCTATATACAGGTCAGATCCGGCATTGGCAACCGGTACTTTTTCAATTATAACCTGTATACTGTTTGAGCTCTCTGCGCAATATCCGTTGTTTTCCAATACATAGTATGTGCCCGATTCGGTAATAGAAAATACCTGTCTGTTGGATGCTGGAATAGCCTCTCCGTCCCGGAACCATTGCAGTGTTCCGCCATAGTTGTCTACCCTGTACACTAATGGCTCTCCTTCACAAATCAATGTGTCAGGATAGGCAAGGTGAGGCTCCGGGACAGGAAGGAACGTAATGGCTTGTTCACTTGATGTTTCACATTGAACCTGATCATCCAGCATTACTTCTATTTTATATGTACCAGGTTCGGTGACCGGGATACTTCGTGTAGTGCCCAGAGAAACCCCGTTTCTGCTCCATGCATACGAATCGGCTGTTTCAGTAATGCTGAGCGTCAGAGTTACTCCTTCACATTCTGTAAATCCTCTGTCAGATATGATCGTGGCTCTTGGAGCAAGTACGGTAACATTAAGCGTATCCGCATTGGTACATTCATTGTTGTCCTCGCCCACTACAATATAGTTACCATCAGAGGCGACGGGAAGACTGGAGCCGGTACCGATGCTGGCGGAAGATGAACTATTTCTGTACCAGGAATAAGACAATGCTCCGCTAGCCTGTAGTATAACAAATTCATTTTCGCAATAGCGTCCGGGACCGGATATGGAAACAGTTGGTAAGTCAACGATCTCAAAATTGGTTTTTACGGTATCCTTTCTTTTGGTGACACATTCTTCAGAGGACTCTACAATCACTTCAATGGTATATACTCCTGGAGTGCTTGTGTTAGCGAAGAGGTAAGTTTGCTCTCCGGATTGCTGAACTTCAATATTGTTTATTTTCCAGGTATAAACAGGGTTGCTTCCAAGGTTATTTCCTCCGGCAAGGAAGTTTTGTGGAGTATTTTTACAGGTATAGGCATTCTCTGGTTGTAACATTGCCGAGAACGTAAGGTTCGGAGTAATGCTAAACTCAAGTACTTCTGTGGCTGTTTCATTGGCATAACAACGTTCGTTACTGGTTAACTCAACCGTAACAGAGGTTGTTGTGCTTAGGGGGAGGGTTATTGGGTTCGTGGTTCCGAGTACGGTGCTTTCGGAGCGCCATTCGTAAACAGGATTAGTTCCGCCATTGGTTGGTGTAGCAGTAAATGTTACTTCTGTACCTTCACAAACCGGCATATTCAGATCGGTTGTGATATCTACACTTACAGGTTTCATTGGTATCACTGTAAGACCTGTTTTAGCAGAATTGGCAGAGCCGGTTCCCGGACATGCGTAATCGGAAGTAACTTTCACGTATATACTATCCTTGTCCTGAAGATTAGATAGTTCAACGGACGGCTGGATTTCTCCCGTGGCGATATCTGTTCCGTTTCGGTATATAAACCATTCATACGTTGGAGCTGTCATTTCACTTCCGACGGTAGCAATGGCAAAATTGACGGTACTGTCAGCGCATAGACTTGTTTGATCAGCTGTAATGGACACGGTCGGATCAATGACAGGAGTTATATTTACATTAATCGTTTGCGGAGTACTATTACCACAAATATTAACAGCAACAACGCTTATCACACCATTTGTTGCAGTCAGGCCTGCATCCATTCTGACAGAAGCTTCATCATCTGGGCTTTGCAGACTCAGAGCCGAGCCGGTTATGCTCCACTCATAAGAGGTAGCATCTGCCACAGGATCTATGCTATAAACGTGATCTTCTGTTCCGGCACATATGATACCTGAAGGGCCGGTAATGGGATCTGGTTGTGCAGGCACATCAATTACCGTAATGATGATCTCTTCCGTAGCTTCGCAGGAACCGTTGGACAGAGTAAGGAAGAACTTATTTTCGCCCGGAGAGAAGTTGCCGGCAAGTCCGGTGGCTGATATGGTAGCAGGGGCTTCAGCGCTGAATGTTGCGGTTTCGCCTGCTGCTGCGTTATTGTTGAGCTGAAGCGTTGTCACCGAAGCACAAATTGTTGCATCCTCTCCCGGGTCAGGAGCGGTTAATGTACCTGTTCTGGTAATATCGACAGAGTCAATTTGTGACGGACACTCCATACCAGTACTTACAGTCCAGTATACCCTTGTGGTAGTTCCCGGTTCCAGATCAGAAACAGTGACAGGATTGGCTGAAGCGTTGGGTTGCAGAGTTCCTGCATCACCTGCTCTTATTGACCAGGTTCCTGCGCCGTTTACAGGAGCGGCAGCATCCAGGGTAATCGCAGAAATGCATAAGCTGGAGTCGTCCTGCGTGATAGCAGCCGCAGAAGGAAGCAGCTCTACATTGATAGTGAATTTGTTGGATGTAGCGGTTTTTGGTGTTGCACAATCTTCTGATGAAGTCATGACAAGATAGAATTCATCTCCATCTGTTATGTTTGAGGCTTCAAAGTCTTCAGTAGTAGCAAGAGGAGTAGTCTCGCTGTTTCTGAACCATTCATAAGTCGGGCTGGAGCCGCCTCCGCCTTTGCTCTGGATCGAGAAAGAAACCGTTGCGTCTTCACAAATCGTTGTACGGTCGGCTTCGATACTTACCGACGGGATTAATTCTGAAATTACTACAATCTGGACAGAGTCCGTAAACTGAGGAGAACAAACCCCGGAAGTAACTTTTCTTCTGTAATATGTTGTGTCCGTAAGAGGAGTCGTTTCTGCATAGGTTGCAAGGGTAGCTCCGCTTATGTCTGTCCAGACAAGTCCGTCATCAGATTTCTGCCACTGATAGGTATATGTTCCGTTGCCGCCGGTCGCCGCAGTCAGATTGGTAAATGAGGCAGGGAGAGAATTGGCGCATATGGTATCATTCTGTCCTATGCTTCCCGGATCGATTTCCGGCTGGACAGCAATCTGAACTATATTGCTGTATTGGGTTGAAATAATCTGTACCCGATCCAGACTGACAATGGTGCCGGTAGCATCAGCATGTTTATTGCCCGTTACTCTGACAACTACAGTATGGGTGTCTAATGGAAGACGTCCCGTAGAATAAACGGGTACCTGATCATTGCCCGGAGAATCAAGATAAAGGTCTGTCATGGTTTCAGGGCTGCCATTGACTGATACGGCAAATATGCCACGGTCAGCACCTTGTTGCGCATATATCTTAAGCTCTGTTCCGTAGAAAGAAATCGAATAACCGGAACCAGCGGTGGAGGAAAACCGGTCTGTGCCCAGGTATTTATTCAGGCCGGAATCATTCGTCCAGGTGCCTGTGTAAGAAATCTGATTCAGAGCTGTTCCGGTAACGCTTTCATTGATATCTGTTACCTGAGCACAGCTTCCGGTTTCAACTCTTCGTCTGTACCAGGTTGTATCAGTCAGGGCTACGGTTTCTATATAATCTTTATCATTGGCAGTCAGTATCTCTTCCCATTTATCATTGTCATACGAACGCTGCCAGTAATATTCTATCGGATCAAAGCCTCCTGAAGCCGGTGTGAGTTCGGTGACCGGATCCGGTATAGAGCCTGCGCATATAGTCTGATCATCTTCGATCGATCCCGGAACAACAATCGGCGCTACTGTTACCTTTACGGTATCGGAGAAATATTCAGTACATGCTGCTGACGACATTTTTCTTCTGTAATAGGTGTCGGCGGTAAGTGCTGCTGTTTCAGAGTAGGAAAGTCTGTTGCTGCTGGCGATCGGGGTCCATGTCAGCAGATCGGTGGATTTTTGCCATTCAATAGTGTATGTGCCTTCAACTGTTTCGGGAGCTTCCACATTTGCGAAGCCGGCCGGAATCGTATTATAACAAATTTCCTGGTTTCCGGATATTTTACCCGGCTGGCAATTGATACATGGTTCAACCTCTACTGTATCCGTATATATGATATCAATCAGAGTGGAAAGTCTTATATCATCAATAACAAAATCATTACCGCCGCTTCCATCCAGATTGTCATCACCTACCGCACGAATGATCAGCTGATAGTCACCGTCTGCGGGAGCTTCCCAAATGGAACTAAGTTCGCGCCAGTCATTATCTCTTTCCAGCTCTATGGAAGCAATGGTTTGTCTGACACCACCTGCATTTTCGATGATAAAGCTGATACTGGATGCCTTACCGTTGGCATTCTGGGTAAAGTTAACTGCATTGGCGATGAAAAGAGAGAATGCATATTTTTTGCCCGCTTCCGCAGTGATATCGTAGGATATAACATCACCGTCCTGATTTTGTGGATCAACAAATAACATATTGCCGGAGCCGGTCGTATGATCTCCCAGATTTACACAATACGTGCCGCAGCTGGTAGCTGTGGGATTGGTAAGTACAGAAAAGCTCCCGACACCGGTTCCCTGATTATAGAGACCTTTGCCGGCGCCATAGTTGAAACCGTTTAAGCCCAGCTCAAAGTCACCGTTGACAATGATGCTGCTTGCGGGAAAGTAGCCAAAAGCCACATATTTGGTTGTTGAGGTCGGTGTTACATAAATCGGAGAACCTGTGCCCACTACAGTCTTATCATCTGCTTTTTCCCAACGATCGATATAGCCGACAACTTCTCCGGATACCGTGTTGATCGCTTTGGCGCTTAGCATTACCTCTTCGCCTTCACAGTCACCGGCTTCTGCAATTACGTCAAAGCAGTCATTGATAGGTCCTACTGTCACCATTGCGGTCTGAGTCGCGGGTCCGCCGAAGAAAATATTGTCAATGGCATAATCCCGTCCGGGCGTGTCGCCTCTTACCTGGCGTATTTCGATGGTAGCGGTTGAATTTTTCTGAGAGTTCCATTCAAACGTATCTGTTTTCCAGCGGCACACGCCATTAGATTCTCCGTTTCCGTCTGTAGAAGTTGTCAGCATCAGCTGACCATTGATGTATATGTTGAATGTAGCATCTGCATGAGCTACTCTGTCGTCATAGGCAGTTCCGTTCCAGCAGATATTGGCATGATCCATCGAGAAAGTATAATCCTTTGAAGGTGTTACAGTGACGGTTTGTCTCCAGACCACGCCCTCAGTAGAGCCACCGCCATAATCTGGTCCGAAACCATCTGCATATAGAAAGTTGCCATCGTGTCTGCACTGCTGATTAATATCGCCCGTGGTTGTAGCAGACCAATAGCTTTGGTTTGGAGTGACATAGGTGCCAATGCTGTATTGTCCCGAGCTTGGAGAACCTGTGGGGTTGGAGTAATAGCCGAGCTCGGAATAAAAATCCTGATTTCCGGATTCAAAATCTCCGTTTGTAATCCGGTTGTCTGTAATGATGTCTCCTTCTACGATAAAGTTCAACGAGCTGGCTTCAACACCAAGGACAGCCCTGGTGATTTTGGAGGCAGGATTCTGAACGAATGCTTCCGGTGTCCACTTCAGGGAAGTAATATCTCCATAAGCTTCGATTTCGATTTCATCGCCTACGCAGTATTCGGCTTTGGGCGCAGATAACAGACGGGCGAAAAGTGCTCTTTCCTGAATTTCAAACAAACCTTCCGAATAGCAGCTGATATTGTCTGCAAATGAAGCACTCTCAATCTCTCGTACGCTATAGACTCCGGCCTGATTGGTAGAATAGCTCATTCCGGTATGACCGAGCGCTACACCGTCCTTATACCACATAAAGGTGTTAGCTGCATTGACATAGTTGGTGATGGTAAGTGTGGTATTGTCAGCTCCGGATACAATGATCGGTTCGGTAGCGCTGATTGATACAGAGCCAATCACAGGAGTACAGCATCCTGCTGAAGTTTTTTGGGCAGGAGGAGTTTCCTGTATCGGACAGTAAGAAGTAAACTGCCAGTCAGCGATGATAGATTTTCTGTTTGTACTATAGATGTTTTTAGTGTTCCCCGTTGCTGATATGACTCCGGTCTGGGCAAATGTTTGCGTGGTTGTGGCATTTTCGTTAAACCATGCCATGCCATCTACTTCTCTGGGATTGCCTGCAGGGTTCGTAATTACTTCTATTGTATGTGAACCTGCTTGTATGTATAGGTCTACCGGTACCTGAATATAATAGCGTTGATTGGCGCCAGGTATCGGTGTCGCGCTTGAGCCGCTAAAAGTGAATAGCTGGGAATACTGAGTTCCGATCCTGATCTGAATACCATAGGTGTTTGCCGTGCTGTATAGCACAACCGGTACGGAAACATAATCAAGATGTATGTCCAGCGACAGATTTACGGACATGGAATAATCACTTTTTTCCGTAGGGTCACCTACGGATGTATTCAGCCCGGATGAAGGGATAAAGTTTTCGGTATTGGTTTCCTTTACATAATAAAAAGTCCGGCTGTCCCAGTTAGGAGTACCAGGTACCGGAGTGGGAGTGGTATATCGGGTAGGGGATACGAAACGGGTCCCGTTTTCATTAGCTCCGTAGGCATAGTCCGGTACATTGATAATATTGCCGTCTCCGTCTTTTTCGAGCTGATACCAGTGATAACGGGCATTGGGATCAGGATTGGTAATTTCCCACTCCGCAAACTGGTTTTCACACCAGTCCGTGACGGTAAAAGCTTCTGTACCACATTGAGCATAAAGATCATGAAATCCAATTATGATGTAAATAAGGCTAAAAAAGAGTAAACTTTTTTTCATGCAAAAGGAAGTTTTTTTGTTTGCAAACGCTTTCACATACGGTAAATGATACATTATGGCTGTGTTTTTGGGAAAAACATTAAGTAAATTAATGTATAAACGAGGTATAACCGTACAGTCCAAATTTATACAAAAAACGATCGAATAGTAACCCGGGATGATTTTATTTCCGGGAAGATCTTCTTTTACTTATTCAGGAAGATCTTCTTTTACTTATCCACATAGGTTCGCTGTTTTTTTTAAAATACCGTATCTTTCATTCTTTGAGAAAGGGAAGAAAGTGAAGCAGCCACTCAGTATAAGAGACCTGATTAATCTTCTGAACCAGAATAAAGAGGTTGTAGAGATGCTTTTCGGAAACAAAGACTCTGTAAACAAATCAGAGATTCTGGCCCGGGAAGACATGAGCGATGAGAAGCTGGAAAAGCTGGTTACACATGAATTTATTCATGAGAATAACAATATTGTCAGCCTGGATGACCGGATTACTACCTTTATAGAAGAGTTTCTGGAAATCGGTGAGGTGACGACCAGCTTTATCAATGACAATATACAGGCTCTGAATGAAAATCTTCGCTATTACCGTATCGACAACAATGCCCGGTTTCTCAGAAACATCAAGCGTTCTCTAAAGAAAATTCACTCCACGACATCCAGGGAAGTAATCAAACTCCATAAGAACATAGATGATACTTATAAGAATCAGGCAAACTATGTGATCAAGCTGCAGGAGCTCGAAAAGTATAAGAAGAAGAGAGACGATATTATTAACCTGATCCGTGAATCTGAACAGATTCTTTCGGAATCGCAGGGTTTTTTCAATACGATTATTGACGCAGAGCTTAATAGCATTGTATTGGAGCTGCGCTATACACTGGTTCGCAACAGAGACTATCTTACAGAAATCCAGTCGCAGATCATTGATTACATCAATAAGATACAGTATCAGGCAGCCATTTATAAGAAAATTCAGCGCCTCAAAGAGCTCAAGGATTATGAGGAGCTGAAGTACAAGACCAGCTTTATTCAGGTTGTCAGCGATGTGAATGCTGTATTGTTTTCCAAAAAGCAAGTCATGCGGACGAGAGTTTCACTGGACTATTTGTATACTGATCCGGGATATAATCTGGTTGCAAAAGTAGCTGACCGTCTTAAAGTGCTTCGGGCAGTGGAACGTTCACCTGCCGGTAAAATAGCCTTGTCAGGCGAAGAAGCAGAAGAAACTTCTCTGCGTCTGAATGTTGAGGCGCTTGTTTCGAAATTTGCAGAGAGCAATTCAGACCTTTTCAATTTCGTAATGAATTTTGAGTTTCCGGATCAGTTATCGATCGGTATTGAAAAACGTATATCCCTGTTTGTTGAAATATCCGTAGATCATGATCCTGGCTTACATATGAGCGGAGAACAATTCGGACACATGCAACTGAAAAATGAACAGGGACAATTGCAAAACATCCGATATCTTATGATTTATCCTTCGGGGAAATAATGATGAGTAATATACCCAAGCAAACGGCAGAAATATTCAATATTCTTACTAAAGGTCTGTTTATAAGCTCCAACGGAAGTCAGGCCCGCCTTTATGAAATCCTGAATGATGAACTGCATCATGCAGTTTTAAAGGACTATTTCAGTCATATAGGCTTTAGCCTCGAAACCGGATATAATTATTTCTATTTTAGTCAGGTGGATGAAAGTGCCGGTACTATAGAGCGGAAACTGGAGCAGTTTGCGCACTTTATCGATATACTTGATTTTTTTTCCTGTCTTGATAATAAACCGGTACCTGGCACACGCTATCGTATATCACAGGTGGCGGAAGAGTGCTATACCAATGAGCGTCTGAAACAAAAGATATTTGCTCTTTCCAGAAAAGATAAGCTTATCGATAAAGTTGCTGAAATAGCAGACTATCTGGCTAATTCCGGATTTCTGGAAAAAGAAGATGAAGAGCTGTACAAGGTACTTGATTCGATTCACTACCTCGAGCAGATTATTTCAATGATTACAATTGACGATGATGGAGAAGACACGACTGCTTAAGCGTATCACATTTATCAATATTGCCAATACGGATTATTCCAGCGCTGAAATTGCGGGCAATACCTGTTTTGTAGGAACCAATAATCTGGGTAAAACCACGCTGCAGAGGGCTATTTTGTTTTTCTACAATGCCAATACCCGGGGATTAGGGATTGCAGGCTCCCAGCGATCTTTTGAAGATTACTACTTTCAGTATCCCAATTCCTATATCATCTATGAAGTGATGACCGAAGACGATTCATATCATGTAGTAGTATACCGGAATAATAAAATATGTTATCGCTTTGTTGATCATCCATATGATCCGAATCTGTATATCCGCGATCAGGAAGCTATGGTATTGAAAGAAGTCCTGACCGGGTTCAATGAAAAACAAATCTTTTACAGTGATCAGATTGATACGTTTGAGCGGTACCGGAATATTCTGTACGGAGCAGATCCAGATAAGCGGTACAAATCGTTTGCTCTGTTGAAAGGAAACAGCCTCTATCATAATATACCACTGGCGATTCAGGCTATATTTCTAAGTTCAGAATCCGTTATTAAGGCGGAGTTTGTCAAAGATTGCATTGCTAACTCAATCAGTTCGAAGCATACAACAATCGAGCTGAAAACTATTGAACGCCAGCTCAGGCAGTTTAGTGAACGGTATCATGATATAGAGACTTTTTTCCGGAAAGAAAATGCGAACAGAGCCAATATTATCAGGGATAATTTTAGTCAGATACGGAATCTGAAACAGCGTCAGCGGGAACTGGCTACTGAGCTTGGAAGCGCGCTCGGATATGCTGCTACACGAAAAGAAGAGCTGGAATCTGCGCTAAAGGAGAAAGAAAAGGAACTGACTGAACTGCAACATGCTTTTGCCTCTGCAGAATCCCTGTTTCGGGAACGTATCGAGGAGCTGATCGGTGAAAAAGCAGTTTTTCGAAGAAAGGTGCAGGATGCGGAGAAAAAACTGAAAGAATATGAACGAAAAAATATAACAGATCTTCTCAGACTGACCGAAAGTCGTCCGCATATTCAGCGTACCCTGAAGGCACGGGAAACCGAGTATCTGACACTTACAGCTTCCTTTCAGGATACAGAGCAGCAATTTAAAACGCTGCTGGACGCGTTGTACAACGAGCAAAAGGATTTTGAAAATGGAATCGCGGGAAAAGGATTGCAGCTGGACAGAACGTTTCAGGAAGATAAGGCGGAGATAACAGAGCAGCTGTCCCGTGAAAAAGATGCAATGCGTGAAAAGTATCAGGAACGTATAGAGTCGCTGAAAGAGGAACTGAACATCAGAAATCTGGATCTTAAGGATCTGGAGTTTCAGATCCGGGAATCTAAGCGAAAAGTGTATTATGAGACGGAGATTCAGCTACTACAACGTCAGCTTAAGGAAATCGCAGACAGGAAAGCCGGTATACGCTCTTCTGTGGCGATTTGTCAGAATGCGCTTGAAACGGTGAAAAAAGAGGCGGAGCATGTACAGGAAAAAGGTGATTTGTCTTTTGAGCAGTTTAAGAAAAAGAACCGGGAGGAGATTACGGCCGCGGAAGATGAAATAAAGAACATTGAAGAAAAGCTTTCTGTCTATCAGGGAGCCTTTCTCGGGTTTCTTCAGGAAAACTATCCGGGATGGCTGGATACGATTGGAAAGGTATGTGATGAGGAATTATTGTACAGCAAAATTCTGAGCCCTAGACTGGCTGGCCGGCTGGCTGACAGCTTATATGGTATTCAGATTGATCTGGAGGAGGTAGAGGTTCGCTGTCGTTCGCTCGAAGAGCTTGAGTTGGAAAAATCAGAGCTTCGAGAATATATTTCAGTAAAGCAGACGGAGTTTCTTGACTATCAGGAAACTCATGAAAAGGAAATACAGCATCAGCTTGGAGTACTTGGCCGCCAGGCAGGCAAACTGAGACAGGAACTGGAGCAGTACTATTATCAGCAGGAGCAGGATGAGCAGAAGGAAAAGCAGCTCCATCTGGATCTGCTGGACTGGAAGCAGAAGGGAGAAGCGCAGAAAGAAGCGGATATAACCGGACTATATGAAAAGGAACAGCAGGTCCGTAACGAAAAGTCCCGTATTCAGGCCCGGTTGAATGATTTTTCCAGCGCGTTTGATGAATCGTTAAAGGAGCTCACTGCCTGCTACAACGAACGATTGTATGAACTGAAAAAGTCTTTTGAAAAGAAAGCGGAAGAGCTTTCAGTGATGAAGGAGGAACGACTCAGCTGGTTTCGTCAGCGCAGGGAGCAGCTGGAGGGAGAGAAGTCATCGCTGCTAAAAAAGACAGGAGTTGATGATGCCCTGATCAAAGCCCTGAAACAGGAAGTGGAATCCTTGCATGAGCAGCTGAATACCATCGAGCAGCATGCCCAGCTGGTAAGTGAATATATAAAAGACAAGAGAGAACTATTTGATCCGATGGATCAGTTTGTTCGTGAGCAGCAGCGTCTGGAGGCGCTTCAGGGTGAAGAAGAGCGTCGTTTTCTGGCACAGAAAACAGTTTTTGAACAACAGCGTGCTTTGCTTCTGGAGGAGCAGAAGCAGCTGGACGCTGTACATCGGAAATTCAGGGAGGGAATTGAGCATTTTAACCGGCATTTTAAAGAAAAGCCATTGTATGATCGTCTGAGACATATCATCGGGCAGGCGGTTCCTGAACAGACTACATCGGGACTTATTGATCTTTGTTCACAGCTGCTGTCTAATGATGTGGAGTATCATAAGCAATTTACGTACTTCAAAAATCATATTGCAGAGTTTGCCGGCAGATTCAGACCGGACAATCATTTTAATTTTAGAGTCAACCCTCAGGCTTCGGAAGCGGAGTATGAACAGTTTGCCGGTCAGTTGCAGAGCTTTTACAATGAAAACCGTATTCAGATTTCTATCGCGGAAGTGGCCAAGAGCCATGGTATGCTGATTGACGCGATCGCCACAAAGGTAAAAACACTGACAGATCACAAAGGCCGGATCAACCGAATGGTGGCCAAGATGGAGAATGACTTTAGCATGGCATCATTCAAAAGCTCTCAGCTGATTGAATATATCAAGCTCAAGTCGGAGGATAGTGAAAACAAGGTACTCAGGAAATTGCAGAAAATAGCGGACTTCAGAGAGCAGCATCCGTTCTCTTATGGAGAGACCAACTTGTTTACGACCGACCACCGGAACAAAATGGATATTGACCGCAGATCAGTCGATTTGCTCAATGATTTATTAAAGACCATAACCGAGGAAAACTATGATGAAATACGGGTACAGGATCTTTTTGAGCTGCGGTTTCGGATCAAAGAAGGAAAGAATGATACTGGCTGGATTGAAAAAATTGACAAAGTCGGCTCTACAGGTACGGATATGCTGGTAAAGGCGGTAATCTATATCACTCTGCTCAATGTCTTTATCAAAGAATCGACAGAGCGTACGGCACAGTCATTTAAAGTCCATTGTATTATTGATGAAGTGGGGCAGATATCTGCTCCCTATCTGAAAGAGCTGATATCCTTTGCGGAGGAAAGAAATATTTATCTGATTAATGGCCTTCCGAATGAAAGCAAGCTGGAAACGCATTATAACTATACGTACAAGTTCCGGAAAAACGCTGCAGGCAATGTGAAGATTATTCCTTTGCTTAGCATTAATGTGGAGGTGTAGGTAAATCCTGCGTTGTAACAACCTTAGGTCTATTTTATATTAAATAGACCTAAGGTTGTTTTATTTGCTATTATAGTAAAGGTATTTTCTTGAATTGTAGAAATTTACTGATGTTTGGAATTTTTAATTATAAGCTATTTATTTTAGGATTACTTTTTGGCTGTTAACAAAATCATCCTTCCTCATTCGTATCAGATACAAACCGGTTTTCAGGTTGCCTCTTTCAAAGTTTACAGTATGCCTGCCGGCGTTTACCTTTTTGTTTAACACCGTTGATATAGTATTGCCAAAAGTGTCGACAACTTCAATCAATACATGACCGCCATTGGTCGTAAACTCTATCCGGCCCTGATCGCTGACCGGATTAGGATATACTTGTACCAGGTTATTGATTCGGTCAGCTTCGAAGCGGTCTGCGCTATTAATGCCTGTAACATTGTTGTTAAAGAGACTGATATATTCATATGATTTGCCACCGAAAATATTGCTCAGCTGGGCGCCTGAAAGGCAGAACCAGTCTTTGAGAAGGGAATAGTAAACACTCCGGAAGTCATGCTGCATGGGAACATTGTCCAGTACCTTGTTGCCGGACCTGAGTCCCGGGTTGCTTCCGTACATGCCGCCTTTTAGCTCGGTACCGAAAAGCATCACCGGCATAGCTGTACCGTGGTCAGATCCGAACGATCCGTTGGAATTGACTCTTCGCCCGAATTCTGAAAATACGAGTCCCGTAACTTTATTATTCACGCCCATTTTGATCAGGTCGTCCTGAAAGCCACTGATGGCTTTGGAAACCTTCTCCAGCAGACTGGCATGAATTCCTTTGGTAGTATCCGATTCCGTTTGTGAAGCATGGGTATCAAATCCTGTCATGGATACCATATATACCCTGGTTTTCAGACCGCCTTTGATCAGTCTGGCAACATTTTGCAGTTGCTGGGCCAATGGATTATTTTCTACTTCTGTAGCAGTGCCATACAGGGACGAAAGGTTAGAGCTTTGCTTATTGGCTGCTGTCACGATGCGGGCATTGTATTTGTCCGTATCGATAGCTACTCCTCTTATAAAGGCTAACTCTGTGCCTGACCGGGTATTAGCTTCAGCCATATCTCCAAATCCTCCGAGCAATTCATACTTCTCGGAGATATTCGTTACTGCCAATGCCGTAGAACTTGTGTTTCCTTCAAAGGCCAGGGCTACGGTCGAGCCGATCTGTATGGCCAGCGGATCCGGATATTCATCACTGGGGAAGCCATTGGGAAAGCCCGGATACAGCTCTTCGATATTTCGGCCGATCCAGCCGGTTTTCAAAAACTGGTTTGAATCGGATGCTGTCATCCATATATCAGTAGACCGGAAATGGGAAAAATCCGGATTGGGATACCCGCAAGCCTGAACAAAGCTCAGATTGGAGCTATTATAAAGATCTCTTAAACCAGACATGGCGGGGTGAAAGGCTGTATCGGGCAGACCCGAAAGACGTAATACTTTGTCTTCCGGAATCAGAATATTGGATCGCCCGCCCTGATTGTTGGGCAGCGCCAGCGCTCCGGAGTACTGATCCATAGGAATGACGGTATTGAGACCATCGTTGCCCCCTGCCAGCTGTACAATAACCAGAATATTGTCGTTGCAGGATCCCAGTATCGCTTTTACCAGTGATGAGCTGGCAAATGCTGAATTGGTGATCTGATCTATAAATAAAGTGGAAACGCAGGCTTTGATTGAGTTTCCTACAAATTTTCTTCTGTTCATGTCGCTCCGGTTGGTTTTACATCAATTGAAATTCTTCCAGTCGTACCATATAGTCAAAAAGCAATACCAAAAGGTAGACAACGGTATTTTTTTGCTCTTCTGTCGCGTTTTCCTTTGTTCCGTTTTGCCAGGCATAGGTCCAGTAGTTGTCGGTAACTTGCCCGTAAAGAAGTGTGTCCTGTTTGAGCTTTTGCTTATGTGCTGTGGTCAGCTTTCTGCCAAGAAGCAATTCTTCCAGCTGATCTATGATTGCGTTGGGGTTTTCCGGATTTTTGAGTGTTTTTACAAAACCGATATGATCCAGACGAAGGTTGGGAGTATAATTAAAGCTCCAGAGACCCCAGCTGACAAGCAACCTGGCAAACTCCTGTCTTTTGGGCAGTGTATCAGAATTGATCCAGAGCTTATGAAACTGCGGTGATTGATAAAACGGAGACCAGCCGGATACATTGGGTGGCTCGATATAGCCCTGCTGCATTTCACTGGTCCGGTAATTCATAGTCCAGTACGTATTGTATTGAGTTACGGTATCTTCTCTGTGATAGTCTATATCCAGCGTACGCATCAGTCCCAGCACCACATCCATTGGTTGTTTGATATAGCAGCGCATGTTTTCTGCATCAAAGAAATGCTCGCTCTTAAATAAGGCTTCAAGTACGGGCTTTATAGTAAAGTTGTTGTTCTTATATATATCGGCCAGCGGTTTTATGACATTGGTAAGTAGGTTGTCATCGATATCATAATAGACGAAGAAACGATAGATTTTTTTGACAATGTAATCAGCTATCACATCAGCTCTGGTCATATGGCTGTTGGGAGACGGCAGCGGCTGTGTATCATCAAAAAGCATGGTGATAAAATCGTTTAGTTCAAGATCGCCCGCATCCGCTCCGGATCTTCCTTTTATCATCGTGTTCCCATAAAAGGCAGAAAACTGTTTGTCGCTGGTGTCATGATTATAGCTGACAAATCCGTATTTTGCTTCCAGATAGTTGGATGACACATTCTGATGACCGGTCAGTAGCCTGGCTGCTGCTTTTACATCATCTTCCGTGTACCGCTGATCAAAAGGCAGCTCTTTGCCAATGATGAATAGCTCCTGAATTTCCCTTGCGTAGTTTTCATCAGGGGTAAAACGGGTATTTACCTCGCCGTTGAGATAGGATAACATAGCCAGGTCTTTGGTAATTCTTACCGCCAGGTCTTTCAGGCTTGCATTGGCATTTTCACGCAGCATTTTAGAATACTGAAAGGTTCTTTCTGAAATATCCACACTGCTGGCGCTGACAGGAAAGTGGTTGTGCCAGAAAAGGACGATTTTTTCGTAGACACTCCTTCCCTGATTGACGGCCAGACCTATATTCCAGTGTCTGACAGATTCTCCACGCCAGTAATTATCGGTGGAGGCCGGAAGGTTATTGGGCGGAAGTAGTCTGCCTGGCCAGGCTTCTCCCTGTTTTACTCCTGCCCAGTCTGTACCTGGATTTCCTGTACCTTCGGAGGTATACCACATAAGAGGTTCGGAAGGAATAGCTGTGGGAAATATCAGCAGCTCGTCAACTACTTCATTCAATGATTTTCCTTCAAAATAGTCGAGATCAGCCCTTTTAATGCCAAACATGGTTCTTCGCAACAGATGAATAAGCTGCGTTCTGCCAAATTCTCCGTTATATGGCTCAAGTCCGGATGTGATGGATGGATATGAAGAAGATGTTCTGCTTCTGGAGCTGTGAGTCAGTCTGGGACTCATGTTTTTCAACAGAGGATCCTGACCGGATTTCCCTTTGGCCGGCTGATGCCCCGTTGTCATGTTGTTGTCTGCGTTGCTCAAAATGATGACTCCTTATAAATTAAACGTAAAAACAGAATAGGAAATATTTTTGAAGATATTTAACTTTTACGGGAAATTAAAGGATTGGATACTATGTGAACTTTACAAAAACTCAAATTTTCTTTACATATTTGGAAAACCCTGTTTTTTTAATGTTTAAGACAAATAGGTAAAGGCGGATAAAATGAGCAGGGATGGAAGATATTGTGGGAAAACGTCTGATACACAGGTGACTGATTCAGTCAAAGAGTTTCGGTAGAGAAAGAAGACAAACTTGCAGGTAGAAAGCGATCAGTGAAAATATTTCTGAGATATTTTAAGAGACTATTTATTTTTTGAAGTTTTATCAGTATACTTCATTGCTCTCCAGGCATGAAATCCTGATGCTGTATATGAAACGAGGTGTGAAAAAAACCTGTTAAGACGAGAATATTTTGCCTGAAACGTGATTCACTGCACTATTTTTGCTATGGGCGATATGGATGAGTAGAAGTTTTATAATAAGTTTTTAGTATTAATTAAATATGGTTCATTTACCCCCTTTGATTGTAGATCTGGCATTGATACTGGGTGCCGGCGGAATTTTTAGTCTTATCTTTAAAAAAATTAACCAACCGGTCGTATTGGGGTATATTCTCGCCGGTTTTCTGGTAGGGCCGCATATTTCCATAATTCCCACTGTTACCGATACCAATAGTATACAGGTATGGGCAGAAATCGGAGTTATTTTTCTCTTATTCAGTCTGGGGCTTGAGTTTAGCTTTAAGAAACTGGCGAAGGTAGGCGGGGCATCTTCTATTGCTGCGATTGTGGAAGCAGTCGTTATGCTTGTGCTTGGATATTTTACCGGAAAGTTTCTGGGATGGTCAACTATGGATAGTATCTTTTTAGGAGGTTTGCTATCGGTATCTTCGACGACTATTATTATCAGGGCCTTTGATGAGCTTGGCGTAAAGACTCAAAAGTTTGCAACGCTCGTATTCGGAATTCTGATTGTGGAAGACCTTGTAGCTATTTTGCTTCTTGTGCTTTTGTCAACTATTGCCGTTACACAGCAATTTGCCGGAGAGGAAATGCTCATGTCGATTCTGAAACTGGCTTTCTTCCTTATTCTGTGGTTTATATCCGGTATTTTTATATTACCTACATTTCTTAACAGGGTCAGAAAAATACTGAATGAGGAGACAATACTGATTATTTCCATTGCCTTCTGTCTTTTAATGGTGGTTTTTTCGACCCATGTGGGATTGTCGGCAGCTCTCGGAGCGTTTGTAATGGGGTCTATACTGGCAGAAACCTCATACGGACATAAGATCGAACACTTGCTGCGCCCGGTTAAAGATTTGTTTGCCGCTGTTTTCTTCGTATCAGTAGGTATGCTGATCGATCCCACTGTACTTGTTGAATACTCTTTCCCCATATTGATAATCACGCTGGTTACCATTATTGGAAAAGCCATCAGTACTTCCAGCGGTGCGCTGATCTCCGGACAAACGTTAAAGCATTCTATACAGACAGGCCTAAGCGTTTCGCAGATCGGAGAATTTTCCTTTATTATCGCTTCTCTGGGGCTGACATTGGGGGTAACTGAGAGTTTTCTGTATCCGATAACAGTCGCCGTGTCTGCGATCACCACGCTTACTACACCTTACCTGATCAAAGTTTCGGAACCGGTATCAAAGTATGTTGAGCGCACACTTCCACAAAAGTGGATGAACAACCTCAACAAGTACAGTAATACTACTCAGGTAATCAATGCGGTATCTGACTGGCAGGTATTGGTCAAAGCCAATATATATAATGTAATGATTCACTCGGTTATTATTTCGGCCGTAATCATTCTTAGTACCAATTATCTTTTTCCGGCGATCAATACATTTATCAATATTGAAAACTCCGGCTATATTACACTGGCTATTTCCTTTGTGCTGATTGCCCCTTTTATCTGGGCGCTGGCAATCCGGAAGGTAAAAGAAGCCGCCTATTATCATTTATGGGAAAATACCAAGTTTAGCCGGGGGCCCCTGATCGCTATCAATATAGTAAGAGCAGCTATCGGGATTGCCTTCTGTGTGGTAATGATCAGTCAGTATGTGAGTAACTGGATTGCCATTATCATAATCTCAGCTGTAGTAGCTGCCATAATACTATACTTTTCTCATGTTATTCAGTTGTTTTACAATAAGATTGAGAGTCGTTTTCTATACAATCTTTCTGACCTTGAGCGTTCGTCCATGGCTAAAGATAATGTGCCCAAAATCGTGCCCTGGGATGGTCACCTTACCAAGCTGAAAGTGTCACCCAAATCACCTTTTCTGGGCAGAACTCTGGCTGAGCTTGCCATACGGGAAAAGTACGGGATCAATATAGCGCTGATCGAGCGTCAGGGTTTTACTATTCCGATACCGGGAAGAGATGAACGTATATATCCCGGGGATAAGATGTTCGTAATCGGGACCGATGAGCAGCTGGATACTATTAAACCCCTGATTGAAGTTTCTCAGACTATAGATGACGGTGTTATAGCTAACAATAACTTTCCGGATTTGCAGAAAATTGTCATAGAAGAAGGTTCTCCGCTTGTTGCCAGAAGTATACGGGCCAGCGGAATTAAAGAGACGACCAGTTCATTGATAGTAGGAATCGAGCGAAACGGAGTTCGTATTCTTAATCCCGATTCTTCCATGGTTTTCGAAACCGGAGACATTGTTTGGGTTGTAGGAAGTCCCAATGCGCTTTCGTCTTTTCTTAAAGTCAAGTAATTACATATCACCTATTATTGCGCTGAAAAAGATCCTGTCGGAGACGGGATCTTTTTTTATTTGTGCCGGATTATAAAAAGTATTGGCGATATCAGAACATCAATTTAAATTGTGTATTGTTTTATTTAATCTTAGTAATATGAGTTTGAGGATGTGTTGCGGAGCCATATGTTTTTTAATTGCTTTGCATGGTTCTGGTCAGATACCTTTTGATTATCCGGAGGCAAAAAAGAGACCGGTAGAAGAGCAGTTTTTTGACACACTGCTCGTTGATGACTATCGCTGGCTGGAGGATACACGAAGTCCGGAAACTGTCGACTGGCTAAGGGAACAGAAAGAACTGAGCGATAAATATCTTTCCAGAACGAGAAGAAAGGAGCATGCTTCATATCAGCTGGAGGAGCTTAGTGCGGTGCGTTTTAATAAACCAATGAAAATCGGACGTTTTTATTATAAAATGATGTATCCTTCTCCATCATTACCGCCGGCTTTGTATTATATGACTTCGATTGAGGGAACTCCGAAAATGCTTATCAATCCTGATGATATTTCAAAAAAAGATATTGTTCAGATCAGAGACTTTGCTCCTTCCGGCAAATCGGACAAGCTGGCAGTAATGTATAGCCGGAACGGTAGTGACTGGTGCGAAGTAAAGGTTAGAAAGATCAATGGCAAGTATTATGATGATCATATTCATAATGTAAAATTTTCAAATCTTGGATGGAAGGGAGAAGGTTTTTTCTATCAGACATATAATCGGGGAGGTGAATTTGATCAGGATTACCGTCCCCGGATTTTTTATCACCGGATAGGAACACAGCCTGGTGATGATATACTTGTGTTCGAACCGGCAGAGACAACCCTGACCACTATTAGCTTTCAGGTGACTTCCAATGAACGGTATCTGCTTATTTATCAGGAAGGCAGATCTGACAGTAAAAAGACTGTCTTTATTCAGGATCTGAACAAAGAGCCTGACCAGTGGGCTCCCGCATTATTCGTCAGAAATTTCAATAGTGACCTGAATATACTGGACGAGCACAACGGGGATCTTATAGCTCTGACCGATCACAATCTGCCACATGGCGGTATTGTGCGGATTTCTCCGGAAGATCCGTACAACTGGAAAGTAATTTCTCCGGGTTTTTCAGATGCCATTATTACCAGCGTCCGCTTGTTTCGTAATCAGATTGTATGTGAGCTGATGAGTGGACCGAAGTGTTTTATTGCTTTTCTGGATTATGAGGGTAATCTGGTTAAAAGCCTGAGTATTGATCTGGGATACTCGATTCAGGGTTTTATGGGAGAGATGGATGATGATCGGCTGGTATATAGTATTGGTACCTATTTTTTACCTCCGGTGGTCTATACGTTGGATCTGAAGACATATAAAAGTGAGCTTGTGTCTTATACCGAAGTGAATTTTGATCCTCACGTATTTAAAATCGGGATAAGCGAATATCCTTCGGCAGATGGTACGATGGTGCCGATCACGATTGTAATGAACAAGAAAACCAGGCTAAATGGTAATAATCCGACGTTGTTAAAAACCTATGGAGGATTCGGGTTAATAGAAAAGCCTGTATTTAATTGGGGAATCACACATTTTCTGAACAATGGGGGAGTATTTGCCTTCGCCCATATACGGGGTAGCGGGCAATTGGGTGAGGCCTGGGCTGCTTCGGGAAGAAATATGAATAAGGCAAAGTCCGTGGATGATTTTATTGCCGGTGCTGAGTATCTGATCAGGCAGGGATATACATCTGCTGAAAAGCTTGCCATAACTGGTGCTTCTAACGGAGGACTTATTGTGGCAGCGGCAATGACCAGGCGACCGGATTTATTCCGGGTGGCGGTTCCTGTGGTGGGGGTGTATGATATGATCCGTTTTCAGAAATTTACCGTTGGAGGGTTTCATGCGAAAGAATATGGCTCCGTTGAGAATAAGGAAGAATTTTATAACCTGTTGAGTTATTCTCCTCTGCACAAGATAAAGAGCCGTACGAATTATCCTGCGACCCTTATAATGACTGCTGAAAATGATGATCGGGTTCCTCCATTTCATTCATACAAGTTTGCAGCAAGACTTCAAGATAACGGGGGACAGCTGAATCCGGTACTACTCAGAGTAGAAAAAAAAGCGGGACATTACGGGGCAACAGGTTACAATGCTACTATTGCTGAATATGCAGATATGTACTCATTTATTTTGTATCATCTGAAGGATTAGAGTCTGCCTAAAAAAGAAGTGCATTCCGGAGACTAATATGGGTGATTAATAAAATTGGGGTTCGGAATAAGAAAGTGGACAAAAATTAAGCTATCGGGGAAATTACATGATTACCTATTCTCATACCCGAGTCAGATAATTTACAATCTAAAAGAAAAGGGGCTCAAGGCCCCTTTCGTAATTATATTTTGGAAATCTTGGTCAGTTTGACATGCTCGCCCTGCTGTATTCTTAGAATATATACACCTGATTCCAGTTCGTTAAGATTAATCTTTCCGGTACTTTGTCCTTCTGAAACTACTCTTCCGGAATAATCCAGGATCGAAAATTTAAAGCTCTTACTCAGACCGGTTACATATAACTCGTCTGATGCGGGGTTTGGGAAAATCTTAATATTTTCTTCAGAAAATCTTTCAGTTCCTGTAATTACGTCCTGCTCCATTAGCTTACCGGTGCCAAACAATGAAGGATCTCTGTAAGCTTCATCCGTTGGAGAGTGCCATGACAGTTTCCCGTCTCTTCCGCCGCCATCGTCATCGTCATTGATCATAAAGTCAATACCTATCAGCTGTTCTGCCGATGGAGAGCCCTGCAAAGTTGTCCAGGGAATCCGGGCTTCGATCAGATAGCCGTTTGCCTTATCCGCTACGCTGTATATAATTCCTGCATTAGATGCTCCAGTTGGTCTTACTCCTACTATTGTTCCATCATTCCATCCAAATGTGTACTGAAAATCATTTGAACCATAGCTTGTAGCTTTATCGTTATTGATGTCAATATAAATTTCAACGCCATCGTCTTCGTAATTATTCTCACTGTCATTTCTCTTGCTGTCATCGGTTATATCGGCCAGTACATACAGATACGTATCATCCCACAACATCTTGGCATAGCCACTCAGATCAGAGGCATTTATGTTGCTTCCAACCAGTGTAATGCCGGCATTCATTTTCTCAACATTTACATCCTCCCATGCATCATCAATGATTCCATCAATATCTATGGAAACAGGAAGCCTAAATATTTTGTATAGCTGCGAAACTCTTACAGTAATTTCTGTTCTCGGGCCTTCGCAACCATTCAACGTTTGAGATACGTAGTATTTGGTGGTACCTACGGATGTAGTAGAAGGAGTCGGAGCACCCGAAAGAGTAGTAGTACCTGAAGCACTGCTATACCATTTCAATGCGGTACCGGAAGCTGTGAGCCTTGCGGCTATGTCTCCAACTTCATAATCATAAGAAAGAGTAGCTGTTGGTGCGGGAGTGGCGCAAGAGACACACTCCTTTACTGTAATATTTGAGCTTCCACTACTTTGGTATCCTTCAGATTCCATAATCTGATAATCCCAGGTGGAGCCAAGGCTCATGCCCAGACGCTTCCATTCTGCAACGTGATTGGCAAAAGTAACAGTCCCGCTAGATCTTTTGGTCGTACGTACACTCCAGTATTGCTGAAAAGTAGCTGTTCCTACAATAGATGGTTGATTTGTTCTGGTAGAAACATATATATTGTAAGTTCCGTCGTCGCTGGTAAAAGATCCTTTATGGATGATATCGCTGGTGTTTCCGGGAGGAGTCCATTGTCCATAGCTTTCTACCACATAGTATTCAATCAAGGGATCTTTTGTCCATCCGTATACGGCTAGGAAGCCATTGTTTCCACCATCATAGGTGCCTTCAAAACAAACTGTCCTGTCAGCTTTTCCGGTTTTCCAGCCTTTACCCGCTGTAAAGTTATTGATATTATTCCATACGGTACTGTAATTTCCTCCGGGGCCGAGCGTCATAGAAGCAGAACCTCTTTGTCCGTCGTTCCAAAAAGAATAGAAATAACCATCGTGAGTCCCTTGCGTATTATTGGTGATTGTCTGCGCATTTGCAATACCATATAGCATACACATACATAAGCATGCTGCTGTTGACAGGAATTTAAATGAGTTTCTAAGTAGTAGTTTTTGTTTCATGGTTTATTTTAATTAAAAAGGCCATTCCGGCGGATTGCTCTTCTACCTAGACTCATATAGATCCAAAAAGTAAACAAACAAAAAGATCTTTTTTTAAAATAATCTGAGATAAAAGGATCTGAAAACTGCTGGTGCGGCATATATCATGCTTGCTCACAGTTGTTATATTACTGTTGTCTATTACTCGGCTTATTCCTTGAGATGTGTAATGAATGTATAAAAAAAAGAAAAGCTCTTCGGGATAATATATCCCGAAGAGCCTGCTTATTTTGAATGGCTGAATGTTATTATCTAAGCACGAAGAATAATCTCAGATACGTAAAAAATCAATTAAACGCACTACCTTTTGCCGGCATCTGCGATTTGCCCGATACTGTATTATTGCTTTGAATAGTTACGAATAATACTATTGAATAATAGGGAATCCTTTAAATTATAAAATATATCCGGAAAGCTTTTGGGTTCTATTTTTTTCTCCCGATCATGCGGGTCATCATTTTCTTTTCAAAATTCCAGAAGAACTGAAATTGTCCGCATAAAGTCCCGAAAATAAGCAGAAGAACCTGATAAACCGGAAAAATAATGATAACCCGCAAAGGCCAGTACAGGTAGGGACTCATGCTGCCGGATGAAATACCCAGAAAACCGAGGATTGGAGTCGCAACTCTCAGAGACGAAGAGCCGGTTATGCCAAATACGATAAAGATGATTAAAACCTGCCAGTTACTGGTTATTCCCCAGCGCAATTTTAATTTTTCAATGAAGCTCATTGGACTATTTCAGATAGATTTATTGATCAAATAAATGACGGAATTTTTGCCATAGCATATTATCTGGCAACGCTGCTTTGATCTCAATTGGTTCCTTTTTTATCGGATGAATAAAATTTAACTGATACGAATGCAAAGCAATTGTATTCTCAAATCCCTTGTTAGGATTGCCATATTTCAAATCACCTTTAATGGAACAGCCGATAGCTGCCAGCTGCGAACGTATCTGATGTGGCCGGCCTGTTACCGGGTTTACTTGCAGCAGATGATCTGCATTAATCGATGAAACCAGCGAATAGGAGAGCTCGGCAAGCAGAGCTCCTCTTTTTTCCTTGTTAAAGGCTTTGGTTACATTCTTGTCATTATCCTTGACAAGCCAGTGCAGCAGCGTGTTCTCAAAAGGATCAGGGCGCTGGTTGACTACGGCAAGATATGTTTTCTGAATATTTTTTTCACGGAACAGCTGGTTCATACGTTCCAGCGCCTTGGATGTTTTGGCCAGTACAACAAGGCCGCTGACAGGACGATCCAGCCGATGGATTACTCCTGTAAAAACATTGCCCGGCTTGTCGTATTTGATACGGATATAATCCCTTACCAGATCACCCAGCGCGTGATCGCCGGATTTGTCACCCTGGACCAGCAGACCACCGCGTTTGTTGACCGCGATAAGATGATTGTCTTCGTATACTATGCTGAAATCTTCCTGATTGATCATTTTTCAGGATTTAGTACAATTCATTTTGATTAGGAAAGTCGTTGCTTTTGACATCGCTGATATACTGTTTTACAGCGCTGGTCATAATGCTGTGCAGATCTGCATACCGGCGGAGAAAACGCGGCTGAAACTCATGGGTAATTCCCAGCATGTCGTGAGTAACCAGAACCTGTCCGTTAGTATGCGGACCCGCCCCGATACCTATGACCGGTATAGTAAGAGAATCGGCAACCTTTTTTGCCAGTGCGGCCGGTATTTTTTCCAGTACCAGGGCAAAACAGCCACATTCTTCCAGCGTACGGGCATCCTCGATCAGCTTGTTGGCTTCGGCTTCTTCCCGCGCCCTTACAGTATACGTGCCAAATTTGTATATAGACTGAGGAGTAAGCCCCAGATGTCCCATAACGGGTACTCCTGCGCTCAAAACTCTTAGTACGGCTTCCTTGATTTCATTGCCGCCTTCCATTTTTATGGCATGTGCTCCGGATTCCTTCATGATCCGGATTGAAGAACGAAGAGCCTCAGATGAATTTCCCTGATAGGAGCCAAATGGAAGATCAACCACCACGAGTGCCCTTTTTACCGCCCTTACAACGGATGATGCATGGTAAATCATCTGATCCAGTGTAATCGGGAGAGTGGTTTCATGTCCGGCGATTACGTTAGAGGCAGAGTCACCAACCAGCAGTACGTCAATACCTGCTAAATCCAGAATACCGGCCATGGAAAAGTCGTAGGCCGTGAGCATGGATATTTTTTCTCCCCGGTTTTTCATTTCCTGGAGCTGGTGCGTGGTGATTTTCTTTATTTCCGGAGTGCTTGCTGACATTCTCTTAGATTGAACGGTCAAAGTTAGGAGTTTTTTCCTGCTTATAAAAGATATCTAAAATTTTAACTATCCAATCCCTTCGCAGGTTATTATTTTAATTAATGGTTAAAGCGTTATGGGAACAAAGGAGAAGGTAAACAGGTCATTATTGATTTTAACGCTGGGCATTATCAGTCTGAGCTCAGTGATTTCTTTCAGGGAGTCCAACTCCAAGGAATTGTTTTCGCCCGGCGCTGAGTCAGCAAAACAGCTTTCTAATGTTTTGTTTCACGCGCTCAGGCTTAACAATTTTCAGCAGCTTTCATATTATATTCCCGGTAAAAAGGAGATTATGATTTTGCAGACGCATAGTAATGAAAAAAACAGACTTTTTTTCGAATCTATGGACGAGGTGGATCTGAAAGCAAATATTATCAACGGGTTTGATAGAATAATCAGGGAAGGAATTGAAAAGAATATTAACTGGGCCGGAGTGGAGCTGGTGGATTATGAAACGAAAGCCTGCAATCTGAATATTGATGGCTGTAATGTAACCTATACAATTGAAGATCAGAATCTGAACAGAATTGTAATTACTTATGATGCTATCCGGATTGACAACAAATGGTATCTGCTTCAGAATCTGAATCTGGCGGAACCGGAAAAAGAAATGTCCAGAAACTGAAATGCAGGATTAAAGACTGTCTAAACAGACTTCCGAAAACATCAGGGAAAACAGACGGGCTTTACGCCCGATTTTGCGTTACCGGAAAATTTGTCGGGTGTTCTGCTTAGACAGTTCTTTTTGATGTGCTATGAGCGACGCTTGTTTTGCTCCTGCGTGCCGGCGCCGGCAATTGAATCGCGCATCTGGGTATCGGCTTCTACATTTTTCATTCTGTAATAATCCATAATGCCAAGATTGCCTGAATTAAATGCATGAGCCATTGCCTTGGGGATTTCTGCTTCTGCCTCAATTACTTTGGCTTTTGCTTCCTGAGCTTTCGCTTTCATTTCCTGCTCTACGGCCACAGCCATTGCTCTTCGTTCTTCCGCTTTTGCCTCAGCCACTTTGAGATCTGCATT
Organism: Bacteroidota bacterium; assembly: GCA_023392125.1. Classification (GTDB taxonomy): domain Bacteria; phylum Bacteroidota; class Bacteroidia; order Cytophagales; family Cytophagaceae; genus SpSt-227. The sequence goes on along the minus strand of JAEVZS010000024.1, from coordinate 25,370 downwards.
AGCCTGATCGATCTGGAGCTTTGCCCCGATGTTTTCTCCGACATCGATATCAGCTATATCAATAGATAGTATTTCGAAAGCTGTACCGGCATCCAGACCTTTTTGTAATACCAGCTTGGAGATGCTGTCCGGGTTTTCCAGTACATTTTTGTGTGATGAAGCTGATCCGATAGAAGTTACGATACCTTCGCCGACACGGGCGAGTATGGTCTCTTCGCCGGCTCCGCCTACCAGCTGGGCGATATTGGCACGAACCGTAACCCGGGCTTTGGTGATCAGCTGAATACCGTCCTGTGCTACAGCCGCTACACTTGGGGTGTTGATCACCTGAGGGTTTACAGATATCTGCACAGCTTCAAATACGTCGCGTCCTGCAAGATCGATAGCTGCTGCCTGCTTAAAAGTCAGTGATATGTTGGCCTTGTCGGCAGATATCAGGGCTTTGATAACGCTGCGTACATTGCCGCCGGCAAGGTAATGGGTTTCCAGATCTCTGGTGGTAGGATCAAGGCCTGCTTTGGTAGAAGTGATGAGACTCTCGACGATTAATCTTGGCGGAACTTTTCGGATACGCATAAAAACAAGCTCGAAAAGACCGACATTGACACCTGAGAAACGTGCTGTGATCCACAGATTGAGCGGCACAAAATACATGAATGTGAAAAATACAACAATTCCGAAGAAGAGAAAAATTACTAATTGGATCATAATTATTGAATTACTTGGATTTTAAAACGTGCTGACTGGCTGATTTGCCTCTGGTCTGACTATCGGCATCCTCTATGGGCTCCACGATGATCTTCCGGTTTTCCATATGGATTACCCGTATATCAGAGCCGGCTTTGCAATAACTGCCCCGGGTAGTTACCTCAAGTACTGAATCTCCGAAAGAAGCTTTTCCACCGGGGCGCAAATCGGACAGCGCCTGACCGATGGTTCCCAGAGCAGGAAGATTATTCAGATGATCATTGACTTTGTCGCTGATTGTATCATTGAGGGCAAACTTTGACCAGATGTCTGTTCTGAACATATAAAAAAGCAATGCGGATACAATAACGGTACTGGCTGCCAGACTAAGATGCCCTGCCTGCGTACCGAGCGAGCTATAGGCTGTCAGTACGCCTGTTGCCATAAAGACAGCTCCTGCTATGCCGACAATCATGCCCGGAATAAAAACGATATCAACGACAATAAGAATTGCTCCTAAAACAAGAAGTGTGCAGACGGTTACCATTCGGATTATTCAAAACAGCTTAAAAATACTAAAAAAGAATGAAAAAGCGGTTCTTTAATTGTAAAGGATCGGAAGGAAGAACAGGGAAATATCAATCGGAATTCTCCTTGGAAGGGGCGGGGTGCGGATTATCGGCAATAGTAGGGATTGCTGTTTTCCGTATTTTTACCTAATTGTAAGACAGAGTCGGAAGGCATTATATTATCAGGACTGTGTAGCAGGGGCTTGAAGAAAAAACAGCAGGTGAAAGTTTTATTTTTTGTCCGGATAATTGACGGATTTATGCTGTTAAATTCAATGTATTGTTCCTAGCTTTACTCTGTTATTATTTCAATACCATATAAAAAATCTACTACCATGAATACAAATGCATTATCCTGGGTTTTCATAATCCTGACCTTCTTTTTTTCTGCCTGCAACAGCGGAAAGCAAAATGAAACAAGTGCAGAAGTAGAAGAGCCGGTCGAAGAAATCACTGTCCAGCCTACTGGAGAAACAGTGGAAATATTGCTTCTGGCTACTGATCAGATGCAGTTTGATCAGCAAACCATAAAGGTAAAGGAAGGTCAGACTGTGCGTCTTACTTTGCAGCATTCCGGCAGAATGCCGAAGGCCGCCATGGGGCATAATTTTGTATTGCTGAAAAAAGGTGTATCTCTTAGTGAATTTGGACAGAAAGCCGCAGGCGCAGCAGGAAATGATTATATACCACACTCCGAAAAGCGCAATATAATTGCACATACAAAAATGATTGGCGGCGGGGAATCTGATACTATTGAGTTTCTTACACCGCCCCGGGGAGAATACGAATTTCTTTGCTCATTTCCGGGACATTATGCCATTATGAAGGGAATATTCGTAGTAGAATAGGCTAAAAATCGAATTTATATGTCATATTTGTGACAGGAATTATGAGGCGGTCTCATTGTTCCTGTCACAAACTCTTTCTTAAAACAAACATAGTTAATTAATCATGTATATCGGATTCAAACATTTACACTCTACTTTTGCCTATGTGCTGCTGGCTGCACTGATCTTTTCAGTGATTTATGTCCTGATTGCCTATGCTCAGAAAAAGCCGTTTACGGACAAAGTGCGGAAGTTTGCCCTGATCGGCCTTATTTCAGCGCATATTCAGTTTCTTGTGGGGCTGCTGCTGTATGTCCTTTCTCCGTTGGGACTTTCCAATTTCTCCGGAGCAGCTATGAAAGATTCGTTGTCCCGTCTCTATATACTTGAGCATCCTCTGATGATGCTTGTGGCGATCGTGTTGATTACCATAGGGTATTCCAGAGCAAAGAGACTGAAAGGAGATAATGCCAGATACAGAAGTATTCTGATTTTCTATGGTCTGGGACTGGTATTCATTTTGTCGAGAATTCCCTGGACGGTGTGGCCATAACTTTTTTTTGCACTTCATGGATGCCAAAGAGAGCCGATACATATATCGGCTCTCTTTGGCATTTTAGTTAGGGGGTAATAAGAGACATTTTATCGGAAAAGTATTTTTGTTCTGATACAGGGGCTGATTAGTCTTCAGATGAAAGCGTGCATAAGCTTTGTGAAAAATGTTGTTGTCTTTTCGATGAACCTCTCTAAATCTGAGATAGAAATTGATTTATATAGTTAAGTTTACTACCTTAACGCCGGCTTAGGGAATTTTTTTATAATAAGCCGGATTGAAAACTAGCTTCATACAGATATTATTTTGTTTTATACTTTTGATTTTCTGTTGCTTTTGTAACAGCCGGCACTTGTAATCCGGAATTATTGAATCGGGATAATTGAAAGGTGAAGCTCTGTAATTTTTTATATTTTTTTGTTTGGCGATGGAGTCTTTTAAAGAAGGATTACAACAAATTTATGGGAAAACATCGGGTTCGCCAGAGATATGCATTGCTGTTTTAGATACAAACATTAATCTGGGGAGTCCGAAATTACAAAATGCCCCTATTGAGGTGATTCGATTGGGTGACTTTGAAATTACTGCAGAGAAAAGCCATGGTACTCATGTAGCAGGTATTATATGGGGTAACGAAAAGGGAATTGCTCCGGGCTGCAAAGGATTGTATATTTCTGTTTATGAGGATATTAATACCGGACTAACCTGTTCCCAGGAAAGACTGGCCGATGCTATTTTCCGGGCAGTATCTCTTGGGGCCCGGATTATAAATATCAGTGGTGGAATGTTGAGTCCTGCTGATAGCTCGAGCCTGAGACTTCAGGCTGCTGTCAATTACTGCTATGAGAAACGGGTACAAATTGTCGCAGCAGTCGGAAACGACGGTTGTGACTGTCTGCATGTTCCTGCCTCTATGCCACATGTGCTTGCTGCAGGAGCTGTTGATCAGGAAGGTAAGCCATATTCGTTCAATAATTATGGCTGGGTATATCAGCAACAAGGTATTCTTGTGCCTCTGTCTGATACAGATGTAGTAATGGCTGACAATACTACTGTGTCAAAAGTAGCCTCCAGCTATGCGGCGCCTGTCGTATCGGGGTTACTTGGGTTGCTATGCTCCATACAGCTTATGCATAATGCAGAGCCGGATCCTGTAGGTATTAAAGAGATACTTTTATCGACCTCCGATATCTGTCCGCTGCATGATGAGGCAGAATGCAAAAAATATCTGGCCGGTACGGTAAATTTGGAGGCAGCTTATCAGAAGGTTTTGAGTGAGATTCAGGAGCTTCGGAAGAAAGCTTTTCTTCAGCCGGCTACTTCTCAAAAGAATAATTTCAATCACGAAAGGAAGCGTTCTGAATGTGATATGACTTCTTCCTGTACAGCATCTTCAGAGTTGTCTGTACAGCCGTCTTCACACATATCAGTAAAAAAAGAATACATCTATACGCTGGGACTGATAGATTACACTATATCTTCCGAAGAGATAAAGTTATCTCTGAGTGAGGAAATAGGTTCTCTGGAACCTGACCACTTTCTGAAAGTACTGGAGAGCAGAGATCAACGATACGGTACTCAATTCCTGCAAAATCCTAATCATCATAAGACAGGCTTATATTATGCACAGGCTGTACAATGGGTACTGACCCTGGACAATGTTCCTGTGTTCGTGCTACAGCCTCATGGACCTTTTGCCAATCTGGTATACGAGAGGCTCAGGGATTTTATGACCTATCAGCTGGAGTTTAAGAAGAAACATAAACACATTGGGCATAATGACTTTGTCCGGTCTGCTATGGCGGGTACTGTTGCGGGTACAACCAGACTTATGAACGGAATGGAAGTGCCTGTGGTAGTTCCTGAGTTAAGAAGTATGAGGATATGGGACGTTGATGCTTTTTTGAAGGAGTGTGCCAGAGAAGAAGGGGCAACAGAAATGACAGAGGATATCCGGAATAGAATCGTTAGCTTTTTGGAACGTGTATTTTTTGCCCTGCGAAATCCGGGAATTTTACCGGAAGACCGGGCGATAAATTTTTCAGCAACCAACGCCTTTCTTGTAAGCTCTATTTTAAAAAAAGCCTGTAAAGAAAAGCTGGAATTAAAACGGATCTATACAACCAGGAGCTCTTTGAGGCCGGATAAATCGACAGAATGGGAGGTAGCCATGGAATTTTTTAATCCTTTAAAAGTAATGGAGGAAGCTGTGACGGTGTTTCGTTTTACCGTAAATGTGGGTGAGGTAATACCCACTCTTGTCGGTCCTGTGCAGAGCTGGAAGGTATAAGATTAAGAATATTATGAAGCATACTATGCCGAGACATATTGCCATTATTCCGGATGGTAACAGACGATGGGCCAGAAAGAAAGGATACAATGATTCAGAAGGACATGCTAAAGGTTTCCTGGAAGTTTCCCCCGTACTTTTGAAGTATTTATGGACCCATGGTATTCATACGGTCACATTATGGATGTTTTCTACCGATAACTGGAGCCGGAAACCCGATGAGGTCAACTACCTGATGATACTTTTTGATCAATTTCTGGATCTGATGCTAAAGATGGCAGATGAATATAATCTGTGTATGCTGCACCTTGGCAGGAAGGACAGAATACCGGGGGAGTTATGCGATAAAATCCATATGGTGGAAAGCAAAACGAATAAGTACAATAAAGGTAACTTTCTCTTTGCTCTTGATTATAGTGGCAGGGATGAAATGGAAAGGGCATTACATAAATTTTGCTCATCAGGAGAGCGCCATGACCCGGAATCGTTCAGCCGATTTCTGGATACAGGGCAGGTGTTTTATCCTGACCCTGAAATTATTATCAGGACTTCGGGCGAAATAAGGACTTCCGGTTTTATGCCCTGGCAAAGCATCTACAGCGAATACTTTTTCCTGACAAAGTATTATCCTGATTTGTCCACAGACGATCTTGATCAGGTTATCAAAGATTACTTTAACAGAGACAAGCGATATGGAAACTAATAACGGGTATGTGCTTCCATATGAGCTGGTATCCGAATTGACCGGGCACAGTCTGTTTATTACGCCAAGCATTAAGTTTCAGGCAGGGCAGATAGATATGCTGCGGTACTTTATTAATCTGAACGAAACAGAAAGGCCCCTGATCAGGGAGAATATACAGGAGCTGGCAGAAATGCTGGATATGCCATTGGCTGCCCGGCACCTGTTGTATGAACGATTGAAGACTGTTGATATCACCTTCATTGGTGTCAGTGTAGAAGGGGATAAGCTGATATATAAAATTTATCTGGGCTTTATTGAGCTGCATACCATTGAGACAGGCAAGACGGCATATTCCATCGAATGGAGCCCGGGCGATACAGATTATTCTGTCAAAGAGTATATCATGGAGCCGGAGATTAGTATTGAAGAAGCTCTTCAAAAAACCCAAGAGATTCTTCATGGTGTTCATCCTGAGTATCTCAGTAAGACAGAGGGCTTGTATGCTCTATGCCTTGACATGGTAGGGGAAACAGATTTTACCACTTATTTTTTGTCTGCAATAAAGAAAAATACGTCCAAAAGCACAGTGTACTACAACCTTACGGAAGAAGCTCCTGTCTACTTTAAAAATCTCCGGGAGAAAATAAATCATCTTTCTGAAATTCTGAATATACCCCAGACAGCTATTGAGAAATTGTCAGATACGATCCAGCCGGATGATATACTGGAGCATATGGCAGTTGGGATAGATGGCGAGCGGCTGCCTTTTGTTACTTTTTATAAGAATGCCAGTTATGTAGCTCCGGTATGTGAAGATGGTGAAGTGCAGATCAAAACCAAAGAAATAACTATACCTAAAACAAATACAAAATCCATGGAACAAACAGAAAAGAAACATCCGGCAGAATCTGAAGCTGCTACAGTGTTTCCGGCTCCTCAGGAATCTTCCGGAAGCATACCGGAGTATATTAGCGCCGGCTCTAAGAACAGTCAGGCAATTAGTCCCTCAGGTTGCGGTTGTGGTGGCCACGCAGGAGAAAGTCAGCTGGTATTCGCATTGGGAGATATCGGCTTTGATATACCGAACCAGGAGGTCAGAAATTCGCTGACAGCAGAAATAGGATCGGTTGATCCCGAAAGTTTTCTTCGTGTTCTTGGCGGACATTTTACGAATAATACGAGGGAAAAGGAAGAGGGACAGTTTCCGGACCCTAACCGGCATGAAAACAAGCTGTATTATGCGCAAACGGTGATATGGACATTTAATCTGGACAATACTCCGATCTATGCCATACGTCCGGAAGGACCTTTTGCTCAGGAGACTTATGCCACCCTCAGAAACTTTATGGTATATCAGCTTGAAGTGGACAAGAAATACGGCCATTCAGGTTTTAGAAATATTGTACGCTCTACACTTGCAGGAAGAACGCAAGGTACAGTGAAGCTAAGCAGTGGTCTGGAAATACCTGTCGTAGTACCGGAGCTGAGAGGGCTCTATGCCTGGACAGTTGATCAGTTGCTGGACGAGCTTGTGGGGCCTGCGCCTTCGCAGAGTGCCGCCGCGGAAGAAAAAGAGCAGTATGATCAGGAGAAAACCGGAATCATTGATTTTCTTGAGCGGGTATATTTTGCTTTACGCAATGTGGGTATTACCTCAAAAGACAGGGCGATCAATTTTTCTGCGACCAATGCCTTTCAGATAGCGATGATTTTTAAAAAGGCCTACAAAGAAAAACTGGCTTTACAATCTGTCAATGCTGTGAAAAGTCCTTTTTGCCGCCCCGGGGCAGACTGCTGGGATGTGATATTAACATTCTTTAACCCGATGAAGCAGCTGGAAGAAGCCCGGACCGTGTTTCGGTTTACGGTAGATGTAAGTGGGATAGTGCCTTCTCTGACCGGTCCTATGAGAAGCTGGAAGGAATAACATATGCTGAAAACTTATGCCGTGTATTGAATGAATTAATTAATGATTTACTTAACCTTTTATAAACATATGAGAATTCCAAAACAAACTCCCCCAGTACCTATCAGCGATTACAGTATCAGGTACACAACAGCGCCAACTGTTGGGATCAGTACTTCAGACTGTGCGGATGGCACATTACAGGTCTGGTTTCCGGATGGTACTACTACGTCTATTCCCAATATTGTGCCCTGCTGTTATTCTTATCCGGATTGCGATCCTTGCGGAAGAAACTGGGACAATTATGTGGGTGAGCACTTTACACCTCAGTGTGGTCCCAACAATTCTAAAAAATGCATATGGCAGGAGTCCTGCTAAATCTGACATCCTGCAATGCATTGTCATTGCAGGATGTATTTTATTGCAATGCGGCAACTTGTGTACGTATATACGGGTAAACTTTTACACTTCAGCAGGTTCCTTATTTTTTACAACACCGTTTTTTTACCTGATACATCTATTTTCCTAACCGACTATAAATTTTTATGAAAAAATATTTACATCCCAGGCATTTCCTGTATATGCTGTTATTCCTTGCAGGTTGTGCCGTTTTTAAAACATACACGAAAGATGAAAAGATTCAGACAAACGGACTTGCGTTCAGAAAGCTGGCTCCCGTAAGTCCGGCAGGTACTGCGCCCGGAGAGTTCATGGTGGATCCAAACGGATCAGCCAGCTACACATTAAGCATCGATGTGCCGCCGGGTACTAATGAGGTAGCTCCTGAGCTTAACCTCGTTTACAGTTCTCAGGGAGGCAACGGTCCTTTGGGAGCTGGCTGGCTGATTGACGGGATTATTTCAATACAGCGGGTTGGGAAAACTGTATTCAGAGACGGGCAGAAAGGAGGAGTAAACCTGGACAAGGAAGACCGGTTTGCAGTCAATGGGCAGCGACTTATTGCCTATCGGGACAAAAACGGAAAGCTGCTCACCACTATCGAAGAAAGAAACCTGGCATATGGTGCGGATGGTACGGAGTATCGTACCGAGATAGAATCCTGGACCAGGTTTTACTCATACGGTAACTGCGGTGGCGGGCCATGTTATTTTATAGCATATTCCAAAGACGGGTCCGTGAGTGAGTTCGGTACTTCCGGTAATGCCAGCAATGCGGCGGGCAATGGTGTTATTATAGAATGGGCAGTCGCTAAGGTTACTGATAATAATGGTAACTACATAACTGTCAACTATCAGACAGACCAGAATAACCACTGGCATTATCTTACTTCTATAGAGTATACAGGAAATACCGGCGGCAATCTGGCGCCTCAGCGTATGGTCGAATTTACATATCAGCCCAGGCAGGATTCCATACTGAGTTATATCGGCGGTAATCTGGTAAATATCAATAAGAGAATACAATCCATTCAAACGTACCTGGATCAGGACGGAGACGGCAGGGAGGTCGGTGTTTCTGCTAACCTGCTTTATAAATATAACTTTACCTATAAAGCCAGTCAGAGTACCGGGGAAAGCCTTATTAGTCAGATTCAGCAATGTGATGCTGCCGGACATTGTCTGAGCCCGACTTTAATCACCTATGGCAGAGACAGATCATTGACTGATCTGTTTAAAACAACCACGTATGCTTCGGGTTTGCCGCTGGATCCGGTCAATGCCAACCTCCTTCCGGGAGATTTTAACGGTGACGGGTATACAGACTTTATCCGTCAGAGTGATGAAGGCGCTACCAAAAGTATATGGGTTTACCTCGCAAATGGACAGGGAAGCTTTGTGTCTTCTGTATACAATTCCCCGGAAAATATGGATGTAACCAGCGCGGAGATTTTACTGGGAGACTTTAACGGAGATGGCCGGACTGACTTTATGCGCCAGCCCAAAGACCGGTATACGGGCACTATTTCTCTGTATTTTTCGAGCGGTAACGGAAGCTTTACCTCGACTTCCTATACCAGTACCAAAAATCTGGATATTACCAGTGCGAATCTGATTCCCGGGGATTTTAACGGAGACGGGCGTATTGACTTTCTGAGACAAACGAAGGAAAGCTATACGGGTAACTTTGAAATATATTACTATGACCCCGCAAGTGTTTTTATACCGGTGTCCTATACCGGTACCAGTCCTCTGGATTATGCCAGCGCAATCCTGATCCCCGGGGATTTTAACGGAGACGGGATTTCAGATCTTCTGACGCAGGAAAAGCTGGTGCCGAGCAACCAGATACAGATATATTGGTTTGACTCTGACCATAAACTTAGAAATACGGTTACACAGGGCAATACCGGTTATCCTCTTGACATCGATCATGCCAATATTATTTCGGGAGACTTCAATGGTGATGGCAAAACAGACTTTGTCAGGCAAAGCAGGGAAGGCACTACCAAAGTCATTCAGGTCTATTTTTCAGCCGGAGAAGGAGCTTTTGCTGTCAGGTCTGTCACACTTCCGGACAATTCGGATTATATCAGCGCACAATTTATTACAGGTGATTTTAACGGGGATGGTCTTACCGATATACTCAGACAGAGCAACGAAGGAGCTACAAAAGCTTTTGTGGTGTATTTTAGTCAAAGTGGGACCTCTTTCAACCGGTTTGAATACAATGGCATACAAAATACCGATGCAACATATGCGTACCTGTATACCGGAGATTTTAATGGTGATGGTACTACGGACTTTTTCATTCAGGACAGACTGATACCTTCTGTTAAAAGCCTGAATATATATACCTCCCGGTCGGCAGCGCCGGTGCTTGCAACCTCTGTACAGGATGGACTGGGGCAGTATACCGCAATTGAATACGCTCCTCTTACCAATGATAGTGTCTATCGCAGAGGTACGGCAGCAGAATATCCGTATATGGATATGGAAGGAGCCCTTTGGGTGACTGTCAGGCATACAGTAGCGGATAAAGTGCAGAACCCGTCCTTTCGTTATGAGTACTTATATAAATATGAAGATGGTCAGGTGAATATTCAGCAAGGCTGGCTGGGGTTCAGAAAAACCAGTGTAGAAGACCTGCAGCACAATTCCCTTACACATATCACAAGGAATAACAGATTTCCTTTTATGGGAACCGTTATTCAGGAAAAAGTTACAGATAATCAGGACACCAGTATAGTGCTGGGTATTACCGATATGTCTTATAAATCGGCAGCCATTCTTCCTCAGGCTGTATATAGCGTCAACAATCACACCAATACGATCAGGCATTATACTCAGGGTATTTACAACTATTCTTTAAAGAAAATATTTTATCATGACAGCCTGGGAATGAATCTGCTAAGGATGGATAACCTGGCAGATGAATCAGATCCGGAAGATGACCTTTATATATTTATAAAATATGATCAATATCCGGAGGACAGTACCCAGTGGTGGAAAGCATGCTATCCGGTTGCCCAGAAGACATGCAATAGCCCATCCGGAGGAGATAGCTGGTCGAGCTGGGATGAAGGCAAAGATCTGGAATGGAAGCGATACGAATATGATTCCAGAATGAATCAGACTGCCAGTGAAGTGTTTGTAAATACTTCCGGCGGTACAGCCCCAGTACTCAATACATGGCAGCGGACAGCCAGCATATATGATGCCTTTGGAAATGTTACCGGTTCCATAGCATTGGATTCGATGACATGGTATACCGGCTACGATCCGGTTTATCATACATTTCCGGTCCGGTTGGTCAGCCCCAAGCCTGCTGACGATAAGGAAGCGCTTCAGACTGAAGCGGTATATGATCCCAGGTTCGGACTGAAAGTTGCGGACACGGATGAAAACGGAAATACGGTATTCAATATACCTGATATGGGAATTGATGGGTTGGGTACGGTACTTATTACCCAGACCATAGCGCCTGATAGTGATGAGCTGGTCACCTATACCGATTCAAAGTTTGACAAAACATCCGGAGGTGGGCTCTCCGTACAGACATATGTGCGAAAAAGCTGGGGACAAAACGATACCAGTCAATGGCTCTGGAATAAGGAATACCTGGATGCGCTGGGCAGGCAATTTCAGACTGTACAGAAGGGGTACCGTAACGGAACATTGCTGATCAGCAAAAGCAGCTTTAATGCCAGTGGCTTGGTGGATAAAGTATACCTGCCGTATTTTCAGGAGTCTGCCAATGCCTTCCGGTACAGCCAGGAAGGAGCTACCTATGCTTCTCCTGTATATGTAGAGTATCAGTACGACAGACATGGCCGGCCAAGCAAGGAATATAATCCGGATCCAGCCAGTCCTTCCGGTCATTTTTTGATTAAAGATATCGAATATCTGCTGCATGATAGCCGGAAGATTGTTTACACTACTACGCATCCGGATAGCAGCGGACAATATGTTAAGTGGGTATTTTTTGTAAACTCCAGAGGACAGACAATCAGCAAATCAGGTCCATATAATACAAACCTGGAAGTGCTGTCTGAATCAGATACAACAACCTATACCTATGACCGGCTGGGTAATCTGCTGAGTATTACCGATCCTTTGGGAGTAGTGAGTCGTTTCCGGTACAATTCGGTCAATGAGCTGATTGAAAAAACGAATCCGGAAACAGGCGCCTGTTTTTATCAGTATAAAAATTCTCTGCCTGTATGGGAGCAGGATGGGAAACAGCAGGTAACCACTTATGGCTATGATAGGCTGGATCGGTTAGTCCGGAAAGTGTATTATGACAACACCGGTAATCTGCTCGAAACCAATACCTATGAGTATGATCTGCCGGAAATGGATAACTCCAAAGGTAAGCTAAGCCGGGTAACTATGCCAGCCGGCGTTTACGAATATGCTTATGATAATGCCGGTTTGCTTAAAGAGCTGCGGGTCTCTGTAAACGGACTTGACTACAACGGCGATAGTGTACCGGATGTATATGTGACCCGATATGCCTACGATCCTATGGGGCGTATCTCCAGAATTACGCACCCCGACAGATCCGAAGTGAATTATGATTACGACCGGTATGATGGTCTGTTGTCAGCAGTAAAGGAGGGTAACGACTCGCTGGCATTTTTTGACAATTATACTTCTTCCGGGATTGAAGGTATTATCAATTATCAAAATGGTATCGTATCGGATTACCGGTATGACTTTTTGGGACGTTTGGACAGCTTTACGACCAACCGAAGCGCATTCTTGTATCATAAATTTGCCTATCGCTGGAATAATGCCAATAATCTGAAGAGTGTAGCAGATCTTCGCCCTGAACAATTCACAGAGGGAGATAATCTGTCGGAAGCTTTTTCATATGATAATGCAGGCCGGCTTAAGCTGGCAAACGGGAGCTATAATTTTAATCTGGCCAATCCACGTGTTACCTGCTCGTATACATACGATGAAGCCGGCAATCGTCGTGGATTTACCGAGCAGGCCGGTCAGGATCGTATTTCGTCTTATAGTATCACCTACCATAAGCAAAACCGTAATCAGATTAGCGAAATAGCGTACAATAACGGAAGCACAGCTCAGTATCAGTACGATGCCAATGGTAATGTTAGCAGGATACAGCTTGATACTACTGTTTTGGAATACAGATTTGGTCCGGAAAACAGGCTTAATTCTGTGAGATTTCAGTCGGAAGATATTGCTATAGATACTTTTGCTTATGATGCAGGCGGTGATCGTGTACTGAAAAATTCCGGGGATTCGGTCACCTATTACATTACCCCATTGTATGAAGTAACCTGGATAAAAAGTACAAACAGCTATGTGCATACCCGATATGTAGGTGGCCCCAAAGGGGTGATACAGGCGAAGTCTCAGGCCGGAAGCTCTGTCGGGCTGCTTACTACTGAAAAGGGTTGGATGGATACCTGGTTGCCTCGTTTTTGGGATGATATGGACAGCGGTAGCCTGCTTTATGCTGTAAGCATTTCTCTGTTTATATTCTATACACTGATTTTTGTAGTATTTCTGCTGTGGGGAGCAAGAAACTGGTGGTATTTACTACGGAGAACAGGCCGGCTGACTACCCGGGGAGGTATTATGCAGATGAAAGCTGCATTATTCAGTTTAGCTGCTTTCAGCATCTCAGGGTGGAAAGATAAATGTATATCGGGCTTGTTCCTTTGGATAATACTGGTCACTCAGGCTATTCCCGTGCATGGACAAACGCAGCCGGGCAATGAAGCAGAATCCGGGTCGGCTGTTTTCTTTACATACGACCAGATAGGAAGCAATATACTTGCTACCAATCAGGCCGGCTCTCAGTCTACCACTATTGTATACAAACCGTTTGGTAGCATAGCTGAAGAGAAAGGTCGTGATGACTTCAGACCAAAATATACCGGTAAAGAGCTGGACAGACGTTCCGGTCTGTATTACTTCGGAGCCCGGTATTTTGATTCGGGACATGGGCATTTTATATCTCCGGACCCGGCTATGCAATACAGCAGTCCTTATATGTATGGATACAACAATCCTATGAGTGGAGTTGATCCCAACGGAGAAGCATTTGTACTGATAGCAGTGCTTGTTGTAGCAGGTATTATAGGAGCTTATGCAGGAGCCTCCATCGCCAATGGGACAGCCAATCCGGCCAGATGGGACTGGGCTTCCGGAAAAACCTGGGTAGGCATCGTCGGGGGAGCAGCGGTAGGAGTAGCCGTAGCGGCAGGTGCCGTGGCAGGCCTTGCTGCTCTGGGAGTAGTCACAGCAGAGGCCACAACAATCGGAGGATTCAGTGCAGGAAGCATTGCCCTCGCAGCCACCGATGTTGCTTTCCTTACCTATGATGCTTTCGAATTTGCGCTTAAGCCCAATGTAGAAAACGGAATATACCTCGCGTTGGATCTGATTCCTTTTGTAGGTCCATTGCTGGGAAGAGGTGTACATGCTATCCGGGGAGCTTCCAAGGGAGCCGAATTATCTCGTGGAGGTAGAGTGGCCGGCAATACAGAGGAAGTGCTTACCAAAGAATCCAGAGAAATTATTCACGAGGTATGCCCGCTTTCCTTCATAAAAGGTACTGAAATACTTACCTCCAAAGGGATGAAGGAAATCCAGAATCTGGAAGTCGGAGATGAAATCTGGAGCTATGACGAAGTTACCGGTGATAAGGTCATACAGCCTGTAAGCATGCTTTTTAGCAGGGAAGCAGAGGGTGTTGTCATGATTCAGCTGGAGCATGATACTATAGGAGCAACTCCTGAGCATCCGTTTTATGTTCGTGACAAAGGCTGGGTAGATGCAGGAGCGCTTCGTCCGGGCGATGAAATTATAGGCAATAGCGATCAGGCTGAAAAGATTCTTTCTGCAGAGTATATAGCCGGACCGGTAAAAGTCTATAATGTTTCTATTACAGGTACACATACCTACTATGTCTCTCAGGATTCTTTGCTGAGCCACAATCCGCATTCTGCATGTCTCAAAGCCAAAGGTAAACGAAGACCAGGATGGCGGAAAACATCTAAAAATGAAGTTTTTGGCCGGCAGACTATCAAAAAAGGAACGAATAAGGGGATGGTAAAAAGTGCGGTAAGTAATAAAATGTACCTGGGGACGCATAAAATTAGTGTGGGATCCAATGGAAGAAAACGTATTATATGGGATATCGATCATATTGTACCCTACAGATATTTGCTAAGTGAATCTTCTAAAGCAAAATCAGTGGTAACCTGGAAAATTATGCGGAATGTAAGCAATGATCCCAAAAACCTGCGATTACTTACCATGTCAGAAAATGTGAGCCACAAATTTGAGCTGACAGGGTCAGCGGCACGTAAAGGGGCCAGAAAGCTGCTCAGACAACACGGTGTAACATTTTAGCAGCAGATTTTTTAAGTGAATCAGGTGCGGGATCGTATTCGGTCCCGCATCTATAATTTATGATTGTATATAGAGAATACAATCTTTTTAGATACCTTGGGTCGTTTGAGAATACACAACTATGAAGAACACCGATATCAGACCTCAGCTCAGAAAATACATAGACAGTTTTTGCGGTATACCAGCCGATCAGGCAAGGGCAACTCATTCTGTAAGTGGAATCAAAGCCGGGTTTGATATATTCAGATATGATGATGTCCCTTTTGAAGGTGCCAGTACACTGTGTACAGTGGGTATATCCGATGTTCAACTGCATCATTCAGATGGAAGTATGATACGAAACGAGCTGTTGTTCACTCTTCATACCGAGTATCTGTCTGATGAGCTCTACAACCTTATGTTTGCTGTCGGAACTATGCTGCTCGAAGAAAAAGAAGGGGTTGTTCCCGGGCAATTGATGGAGCTTGAAGAACCCATCATTGATGGTAGCTCAATGGAAGCCTTATTTTTCTATTCCCCCATATATTTTCCTGAAGAAATGTATATTTATAAAAAGACGGATCCTCCGGTTGTTTTTATCTGGGCAATACCCGTGACCAGGCGGGAAATGATGTATATTGAAGATAAAGGACATGAATCCTTTAGTGACTTGCTGGAGGACGCTGATCCTGATATGACTGATTTGTTCAGGAGTTCTGTTGTGTAGATTTGTGCTGTCAGATTATCAGGAGGCTTTCAGAATAGTAAGCTGGTCGGATTAGTTCCTTGTTTGACTATTGATTTTTAAAAATAGAACGTACCACTATGATTTATATCTTGATGGGAGTGAGCGGTAGTGGCAAAACGACAGTCGGAAGACTTCTTGCTTCCCGCCTGCAGTTGCCTTTTCTGGATGCTGATGATTACCATCCTTTGGAAAATATCCGGAAGATGGCGGGAGGGATACCACTTTCCGATGCAGACCGGGTACCCTGGCTAAAGCTCTTGTCTGAAACACTGGCAGCTCACCGGCACGGGGGAGCAGTACTGGCATGTTCCGCCCTGAAAGAGGTATATAGAAATAATCTTGTGGATAAGGAAGCGGATATCTGCTGGGTGTTTTTGCACGGAGATTTCAAGATAATCCAGGAAAGGCTTAAAGCCAGAAAAGGGCACTTTATGACTTCCGCACTTTTGCAGTCACAATTTGATACCCTGGAGCCGCCGGTTTATGGGCTGCATTTGGATATTGCAGAAGAACCTGATAAACTTGTAGATCTTATTCTTACTAAATGTTCCTAGTATGCAATCAGAGTTTGGTATCATCGGACTTGGTGTGATGGGCAGAAATCTGGCCCTGAACCTTGCGGGCAGGCAGGTGCGTTTGTCTGTATACAATCGGCATATTGCTGGTATAGAGGAAAATATTGCTGGTCATCTGCTGGCATCGGTTCCCGATACTTACGATATGCAGGGCTTTGATGATCTGGCAGCATTTGTAGACAGCCTGGAGAGACCCAGGAAGATTATGCTGATGATTACTGCCGGCACAGCGGTGGATGAGCAGATCGGGCAACTGTTGCTTCTGCTTGAAGAGGGCGATATAGTGCTGGATGGGGGCAATTCCTATTATAAAGATACTTCCCGCAGGGCAGAGCTGCTGAAAAGCCGTGGTATTCATTATATCGGAACCGGTATCTCGGGCGGGGAAGAAGGGGCGCTGAAAGGACCTGCTATCATGCCGGGTGGTACGAAAGAAGGATATGAAATAATAGCGCCGTATCTCCATAAGATTGCTGCCAGAGATAGTAAAGACAATTCCTGTACAGCATATATAGGACCTGAAGGTGCAGGGCATTTCGTGAAAATGGTCCATAATGGTATTGAATATGCCGAAATGCAACTATGGGCAGAAACATATGCGTTGCTTAAAAATTTTCTTTGCCTTGAAAATGTGGAAATTTCCGGCATTCTGAACGAGTGGCAGAAAGGCAGCCTGAAAAGCTATCTGCTCGAAATCACTATTGATATTCTCAGCTATAAAGAGGGGAATGGCCTGTTGCTGGATTATATACTGGATCAGGCAGAACAGAAAGGAACAGGCTGGCTGTCGGCTGCTACAGCGCTGGAATACGGGGTCCCCTATGATACGCTTTCACTGGCTGTGATGGCCCGCAATCTTTCAGCTGCCAGACAGGACCGGCTGGCGGGTGCTGCCCTGTACCAATACCAGCCCGGGAAATATAAGGGAAATAAAGAAACGTTTATACATTCACTGGAAAAAGCCTGTCAGGCAATTCGCTATATCAATCATGCCCATGGTTTTGATCTGATCCGCAAAGTTTCGGAAACCGATAGCTGGAATATAAATCTGAGCGAGCTTGCCCGCATATGGACCAATGGCTGTATTATCCGGTCATCA
Source organism: Bacteroidota bacterium (assembly GCA_023392125.1). GTDB lineage: Bacteria > Bacteroidota > Bacteroidia > Cytophagales > Cytophagaceae > SpSt-227. The sequence goes on along the minus strand of JAEVZS010000024.1, from coordinate 7,659 downwards.
CTGATGGAAGAGTTGGTTGAACTGTTCCGGGAAGGTGATAATCTGCTGCTTATCACCGGAGTAGCTGAGCGGCTCAGCGTCTGGCGCAGGGATCTGGCTTTTGTCGTAACGGAAGGCTTACAGGGAGATATAGCTCTTCCCGTATATTCAGGCGGACTCAACTATCTTCTGGGGCGTATTACCGCCAGTTCTCCGGCCAATCTGATCCAGGCACAGCGTGATTATTTCGGGGCGCATACATACAAACGGATCGATAGTGATCCGGAACAGCGTTTTCACACCAACTGGGCTTCACACTGATGGAAGAAAGTCAGCTTTTGCTAGCAGTTGTATCAGGCATTGCCCTTCTGCTTTTTCTGATTCTTTACCTCAGGATACAGGCTTTTATTTCCCTTCTGCTGGCCAGTATTGCTGTTGGAATGATAGCCGGGATGCCGCCTGCCCGTATTCTGGAAAGCATACAAACCGGTATGGCGGGTACACTTGGCTTCATATCAGTGGTAGTTGGCCTGGGGGCAATATTTGGTGCTATACTCGAACAATCGGGAGGAGTGCAGGCCCTGGCCTCAGTTATTTTGCAGAAATCGGGACAAAAGCATGCGCATTGGGCGCTTATGATTACCGGTTTTTTTGTCAGTATTCCCGTTTTTTTTGATGTAGCCTTTATCATACTGGTGCCTGTTGTATATGCCCTGCAGCAAAAGACCGGCAGAAGCTTGCTCCTGTTTGGCTTGTCTCTGCTGGCCGGACTGGCTGTTTCTCATAGTTTTATTCCACCGACTCCCGGCCCTGTGGCAGTAGCGGAAATGGTGGGTGCAGATCTCGGGGATGTGATTCTGATGGGCGCTCTTGCGGGTATTCCGGCAGCGATTGTAGCCGGACCAGTATTTGGCAGCTATATATCCCGCCGCATCTTTATCCCGGCTCCTGTATATACTCAGCCGGACACGCAGCCTGGAGCATTGCCTTCAGCCGGACTGATAGCCGGTCTTGTCGCATTGCCTCTTTTTCTGATTCTGCTCAATACCTTTTGTAACAGTGGACTCTTTGGGGTTCCGCAATCTGTAAAAAGTGTGGTAACCTTTACAGGTCATCCTTTTATAGCCCTGCTGATCGCCAACGGAGCAGCCTGGTATCTTCTGGGTGTTCGCAGAGGGTTTTCCAGACAGGAACTGCTTGATATGAGTGGGAAATCACTGGCACCCGCAGGTATGATCATACTTATTACCGGAGCAGGAGGAGTATTCAAGCAAATGCTTTCCGATACCGGAGCCGGGCAAATGGTGGCCGGATATATCAATGGTCTGGGAGGTTCTCTTTTCTTTTTTGCCTTTGTGGTGGCAGCTCTGGTACGTATTTTACAGGGATCTGCTACTGTGGCCATGATTACCGCTGCCGGTATGACTGCCGCTTTGCTGGAAGGCTCTGTATATACCTCTGCCGACAGGGCGCTGCTGGTAATTGCCATAGCATCGGGAGCTACGATCATGTCACACGTCAATGACAGCGGTTTCTGGCTTGTAAGCAAATATTTTGGTATTACCGAGAAACAAACGCTCCGGTCCTGGACGGTTATGACGACCATCATAGCTCTTACAGGTTTTACTGCGGTGCTTTTTATACACTGGTTTCTGTCATTTGTTTAGCTTTTATCGGGCAAAATCAGAACTTTACTTTCTATAGCTTGTTTTATTAGGAGCGAGGTTGTGAGCCATCTTAAATAAAAAAGCTATGGAGGTAAAAAGAATATTATTCCCGACCGATTTCTCCGAACCAACGGAAAACGCACTGCCTTTTTTACTCAATCTGGCAAAAAAGACGAATAGTGAAGTCGTGTTTTTCAACGCTTTTGCTATTCCGGAAATGATCACCGATCTTCCTTACGATGCTATTGAGAAAGAGGTAGAGGTGCTGGAAGTGAATTCATCCAGACAGCTCAATGATCTGGTGGACAGAGTGCGGGAATACGAACCGGATGTAAAGCTTACTATTCTTTCCAGAGCAGGCTCTTTTTCGACTGAACTGAAAAATGTGATCGAGGAGTATGATATTGGTCTGGTACTGATGGCCACAAAGGGAGTGGATGGCATTGTGCCCGGAATCTTTGGTACACATGCAGCCCATGTGATTGAAAAAGTCCGCTGCCCCGTGATTGTGATTCCTCAGCAGACAACCTTGCGTACCGTAAAAAATATCGTATTTGCCAGTGAGTATCATGAAGAAGACCTTGATACCATAAAGTTTCTTGCCCGTCTTGCCGCTTATTTTGAGGCAACACTGACTATTGTCAATGTATACTCGGAAAATCTGATTCTGGAACGGTTAAAAACCAATGAATTTCAGATGATGGTAGAGGAGATGATCGTGTATCACGGACTCCGATTTAAGTATATAAAAGGCGATGATGCGTTTAAAGCACTCAGGGAGTATGTGGAGGACAACGGAGTAGATCTCCTTGCCATGACTACGCATCATAAAGGTCTGTTCAAACGACTGTTTGAGGGCAGTATGACCCGAAAAATGGTATCCCACGGTAATGCACCTATTATGGCCTTCCATTCAGTGGAATAAGAAAGTCTGACTATTTTTCAGACTTTCTTATTTTCGGACAAAGATAGAGTGTCCCGGCTTAGCGTTTTCTCAGCGCATCCCATTGTTCGGGTGTTATCACGTCCAGGTGATTAAACTCCCCGGCTCCGTTCAGCCATTCTCCGCCATCAATCGTAATTACCTCTCCATTGATATACGATGAAAAATCAGACATCAGAAAGGCGGCCAGGTTAGCTAGTTCCTGATGGTCGCCTGCCCGTTTGAGCGGGATACGTTCCCGGTAATCCGGGATATTGAGATCGTCCGGAAAAAGTCTGCTCATCGCTCCTTCGGTAGGAAAAGGCCCCGGCGCTATGGCATTGGAACGTATACCATATTTGGCCCATTCTACAGCCAGAGAGCGGGTCAGATTGAGCACCCCGGCTTTTGCTACCGCAGAAGGTACTACATATCCGGATCCTGTCCAGGCATAAGTAGTTGTGATATTGAGTATGGTGCCTTTCTGTCCGGCTTCGATCCAGTCTTTTCCAAGAGCCAGCGTGAAATAATAACTTCCTTTGAGCACAATATCTACTACAATATCAAAAGCCCGGTGACTGAGTTTTTCAGTAGGGCTTATAAAATTGCCTGCCGCATTATTAACGAGACCATTTATAGAGCCAAATACTGATTTTGATTCACTGATTACCGCTTCTATTTCATGGTAATTGCGGATATCGCAGGCCAGGGGCAATACCTGTCCGCCGGTTTCTTTTTCCAGTTCGGCAGCGGCCTGTTCCAATACATCCTTTTTTCTGCTTACAATAATCAGGTTGGCGCCAAGTTGCAAAAAGTATTTTCCCATGGACTTACCCAGTCCTGTACCGCCACCGGTCACCAATATCGTCTGGCCTTTGAGAGCGCCTTCTCTCAGCATGGGTTCATTGTATTGAAACATATCGATCTGTTTATAATGTAATGGTTATATTAACACACTGTGATCTTTTAAGCAAGAGCGAATCACTTTGCTTTGATAAAAAAAACCGGCTTTGGAAAAAATGTTATCAGGTTTCTGTTTTTTGTCACGCTGACTGAATTTTGTATTTTAACTGTTACAAACAGATTTGTTTCCTTCGTGTAGTTAAATACGGAGTTGTGTAACCGGTTGATAAAAAGCCGGTACAATGAAACAGCAGAAATGAAAACGAAAAAGAGCAATGATAAAGATTGACAGTGAACTGGTCGGCAATGTATCGGCAAAGGCAAAAAACGCTGGCAGAAAGCGTATGAATCATAATTTTCATCAGGAGCAAAGCGATACCTTGCAACGTATGCTTAACGCCATGGAGCCCGGTACATATATACGTCCTCACCGGCATGTGGCACCGGCCAAAAGAGAGGCATTTGTAATTCTCAGAGGCAAGGTCGCTTTTATCGAATTTGATGATTACGGAACCATTACGGAGACTTGCATCATGGATGCTGCTGCAGGATGCTACGGAGCGGAAATCACTCCGGGAGCCTTTCATACGTTGGTCTCACTGGAGCCCGGCTCCGTGCTGTATGAGATCAAAGATGGTCCCTATGACGCAGATACAGACAAGGAATTTGCGGATTGGGCCCCGGAAGAAGGAAGTGCAGAGGCAGTGGAATATGTGAAAAGGCTTACAAAGATATAAGTGTATTTATCAATCAGGACTTTCTTACGCTACATACTCCTCAAATAAATGCTCCAGCAAGCTGTCCAGATCCTCGGTCAGGCCGGGGTGAGGACGGGAGGTCTGAAGTACAGAGCTTCGCATGGCAGTAAGCCAGCGGAACCGGGCCGCCTGATTATTCTGAGCAATGGGGCCGCCGGTTTTACCACCCAAGCATATTTTTTCAAAGGCGTTGAGATGCGCTTCTATCGTATCGATATCGACTTTTGGGTCGAGACTGAGCAGTTTTTCTTTGCACAAATGTAGCTTGCATTTCAGAAAACCCTGTTTAGGCGAACAAAGCAGGATACCGGCATTGATAAATTCTTCGCGCTCTACCCTCGGTACCACGCGAATAACGGCATATTCATATAAGTGCATGGCGGGCGCGTTTTGCTTCGTTTACAAACAGATCGGCATGACTCAGCCGGGTCGTCAGAAATTCTTTGTAGACCGTTTTCAGCTCGTCCGGCGTGCCGTTTTCTCCTGAAGCCATAAGCCATTCGTCCGGAATCAGCTCCACGATCTCTTCCAGTCGGGCAGGAGTAAGGTGTTGGAGATTTAACTCGTTTGCCTCATCCATCCGGCTGGCAACCGGTAGCAGTACATGGTCCTTGATCAGGGCAAAGGGGCTGCGGACGTGCTGTTCTATATTGCTCCAGGAATGATGAAAGAGAAAAGAGGCTCCGTGGTCGATCAGCCAGAGTTCCCGGTTCCAGATCAGCATATTGGTATTGCGGAATGTACGGTCTACATTGGTGATAAACGCGTCGAGCCAGACAATGCGGGAGGCAAGAAGCGGGTCTATTGGTGTCACCGTGGGATCGTAGGTGATAGCTCCGGACAGAAAATGCAGCGCCAGATTCAGCCCCCGGCTTGCTTTGAGCAGATCCTGAATTTCCTCATCGCCTTCCGAGCGTCCGAATTCCTCAGCCAGCCTGGCAAATACCAGTTCCGGAACTTTCAGTCCGAGCGTCCGGGCTATTTCGCCGCCCAGCAACTCAGCAATAAGCGCTTTTTCGCGCTGACCGGCCCCCCGAAATTTGAGGACATACTTAAAGCCATCGCTGGCTTCAGTCAATGCGGGCAGTGAGCCGCCTTCCCGAAGGGGAAGCATATAGCGGAGCACATCTACGGTTCTTAGTGAATACATTTTGGCTGTTGCAAGGATTAACTCCGGGTAAATATATGTAGAATTATCGGATAGTTGCTTCCTGATCCGGACGTAGCGGAAAAGTAAAAATGGTTTGTTTGTATCTTTTTTTATTTGCATATTAGATAAATAGCGTGTTATGCTGAATTGACAGAGTTTGTTTATAGCGAGCAGCAGAACGGGGGGGATTTTTTTATTAATGTTCAATAATGGGTGATTCGCTGATAATAACAATATTGCCAGGTGCTGGTTTTCTGGTTTCTGCAGCAGTGCCCGGGAGTTTGTGCCGCAATAAGACGCTGGTTTTACGATAGACTTTTACCAACCAAACTATTATATCTTATGAGAAAACTGTCTGGCTTTTCATTTACTTTATTTTTATTGTGTATATCCTTTTATAGTCCAGCTCAGGATCCCACGCTCGAAATCGACCAGGTGCTGATAGACGGCACAAGGATGTCGCAGCCCTGGGGAATGTGCTTTATAACAAGCGATGAATTGCTCTTTACCGAGAAGGATGGCAGATTATACAGATATGTCATCTCTACCGATACCAAAACCCAGATAACAGGCACTCCGGCTGTTGCTGTAGTAGGGCAGGGAGGATTGCTTGATGTGGCCCTGCATCCTGATTTTGCTACCAACAGGTATGTATATCTTTCGTATTCTGTTTCCGGCCAGAGTGGATACACACTGGCGATAGGAAGAGGAATTCTTGACGGGAATCAGCTGACCAGCTTTTCGCAATTATTTACGGCGCTGCCTTACCGGGGGGGAGGGAATCACTTCGGGAGCAGAATTGCTTTTGACAGTGAGAATCATCTGATTTTTTCCTCCAGCGACAGGCAGGAGCAGGACAATGCCCAGCTGCTGAGCAACCATATTGGTAAAGTTATACGCCTGAATGACGATGGTACTGTCCCGGAAAATAATCCTTTTATCGGGATAAATGGTGTAGCACCCGCGATATATAGTTACGGACACCGGAATATTCAGGGTCTGGTAGTCGATCCCCGAAGCGGAAAGATATTTGCTCATGAGCATGGTCCTATGGGTGGAGACGAGCTGAACCTGATCGAAGCCGGAAATAACTATGGCTGGCCAAGCATCACCTTTGGGTTAAACTACAACGGAACAATTATTTCGACGGATACGGCCCGTGATGGAATGGAGCAGCCTGTCCGCTACTGGGTGCCGTCCATTGCTCCAAGCGGTCTTGCCATAGTGCCTGTAGTGGGAGAGGAGGAAGATGAGATCAATTTTATCTTGGGAGCGCTGGCCGGCAAACAGATTCAGTGGGTGAAAATTAAAAATGACAAGCATGTCGCTACGTATTCTTTTCTGCACAATTACGCCCGGTTCAGAGACGTGGAGGTGGCTCCCGACGGACAGCTATATGCTCTTACCGAGTCGCCTAACAGTCTGATACGGCTGAGAACAAATCAGGTGATTACCGGTGGCATAGCAGGTTTCGGGCCAGCTGCAAAAAACATGTTAGTGTATCCTAATCCGGCCGGAGACTATATTCAGGTTGATGTACAGGATTTTGCCGGTCATACGATGGAAATAAATATTTTCTCCAGCCAGGGGGTATTGATGACCACTAGGCCGGAAGTAAGTTCTTTATCCGGTTCGGGAATATTGAAAATTGATACGAGGCACCTGGAGTCTGGTATGTATCTGCTTGAACTGAGGTCAGAAAACAAGATAGTACCATTGAGATTTACCAAGCTATAAAACTGACTGTTTGAAATCTCTGTTTTTAGATTACTATGGCGCGAGATCTGATTGTAACAGTCTCGCGCTTTTGTTTTATGCGGGAGATCTTGTCTCCGCATGCCCCGGAGTCCCTTAGCCCGCTGATTCAGCTTCCGCCAGCTCTTTCAGCTTTTGATTCATTTGGATGAAGCCATTCCTGGTATTTTCGGTATTAAACAGCCAGACAAAAATACCTCTGAATTGCTCGCTATGGACAAATCGTACCGTACCGTCACCGTTGTCAGTAAGCTCAAACCGGTGCTCTCCGTCAAATAATCCCTTAAACAGGACGCTGCCCAGCCAGCGCAATTCCCGGTTTTCTGTTTTGGTAAGTATAATGGGTTTGAAGGTCATGGCCTTGTTTTTAGGCGGAGCTATATTGACCGTAATTTTCTCTCCTTCTTCTACTGTGCCGGTTATGGATCGTATGAAAGGATTCCAGTCCGGGTACTTTTCAAAATCAGTAAGGATAGCCCATATTTTCTCCGGTGTTGACCGGATAATGATTTCTGTCTTGATTTC
>JAEVZS010000014.1 GCA_023392125.1 Bacteroidota bacterium | reverse complement strand
ATACGAAACAAAAAAACCGAACAATCAAATGGTTTATCTGATTTGTCCGGTTTAGTAGCCCGTAGGGGAATCGAACCCCTGTTTCCAGAATGAAAATCTGGCGTCCTAACCCCTAGACGAACGGGCCATTTTTGAATGGTGATGCAAAAGTAGAAGATCAGAAGCGTAAATGCAAAGTATAAGTATGATTTTTTTTCATTTTTTTTCACTCATATGGACATGGAAAAAATTTTGATTTTGGCCTGTACTTATTGTATGTTTGTACGATAATTTTGTTAACATAAACTTATCTATAAAAATATGGCTAAAGTTAAAGTCGGAATAAACGGTTTCGGACGAATCGGAAGACTTGTTTTTCGTGCTGCCTCTACAAGATCGGATGTGCAGATTGTAGGTATCAACGACCTGATTGATGTAGATTATATGGCATATATGCTTAAGTATGATTCTACTCACGGAAGATTTCAGGGCGAGGTCGAAGTTAAAAACGGGCAGCTGGTAGTTAATGGCAACACCATCCGTGTTACTGCTGAGAAAGATCCTGCTAACCTTAAGTGGAATGAGGTAGGAGCGGACTATGTGGTTGAATCTACCGGGCTATTTCTGACTAAAGAAACTGCTGAGAAGCATATTGCTGCCGGAGCGAAAAAAGTAGTAATGTCTGCTCCTGCAAAGGATGACACGCCGACGTTTGTAATGGGTGTAAACCAGAAGAAGTATACAAACGATATGAACATCGTTTCCAATGCTTCCTGTACAACCAACTGTCTTGCTCCGATTGCAAAAGTATTGAATGATAAGTTTGGAATACTGGAAGGTCTTATGACTACTGTACATGCCGTGACAGCTACCCAGAAGACGGTAGACGGTCCGTCTGTAAAAGACTGGAGAGGCGGCCGTGGCGCTTATCAGAACATCATCCCTTCCTCTACAGGTGCTGCTAAAGCCGTAGGTCTTGTTATTCCCGAGCTGAAAGGCAAGCTGACAGGTATGTCCTTCAGAGTACCTACAGCTGACGTTTCTGTAGTTGACCTGACCTGCCGTCTTGAAAAACCGGCTTCTTATGAGACGATCAAAGCCGCTATGAAAGCTGCTTCAGAAGGTGAATTGAAAGGTATCCTGGGATATACGGAAGACGAAGTGGTTTCTACCGATTTCCTTGGTGATGCAAGAACATCTATCTTTGATGCCAAAGCCGGTATTTCATTAAACGATAACTTTGTAAAAGTAGTAAGCTGGTACGACAATGAGTGGGGCTACTCAAACAAAGTGGTTGATCTTATCCAGTATATTGACTCTGTGAAATAAGCGCGACGCTTTTTCAGATTGCATATCAGAACCCCTGTTTTTAGATAAAGCAGGGGTTTTTTATTGATTGTCACCTGTTGTTCTTTTGAGCTTTTCTTCGAGAAGCAGTATGATTTTTTTCAGGTACTCAATTTCCACATAAGCAGAGTCAAGCGCTTTGTTCTTCTCGATAATTTCCCGTTTCAACAGCTCAATCAGCTCGTCTTTGCTAAGCGGCGGGTTCTGCTGTTGTGCATTGAGCTCATTGCCGGGGAAATACAGACCGAAGAAATTAAAATTTAAAACTTCCGAAAGCCGCTTCAGCAATGCCGTATCGATACTTTCCCTGTCGAAAATATCATACACAAGCGGTCTGCTTTTATTAATCAGTTCGGCCAGTTCACTTATTCCTATTCGCTTAGCCCTTACTACCTCTTCAATTTTTTTGCCGATATGAACCATGCCCAAAAATCTTTCATTTTAATGAATTTATATTGTGATTTTTGTTTATATAATTTTACATTTGGTAAATATTATTTTACATTTGATAGTTTTGTATTACATTTTTGTATGGGAAACAGACAATATACCCTGCTCAATCGCTACGGAGAAGCCATCGGCCATTTGAACATAACCGTATTTGAAGATCCCGGCTATAAAATCGGCACCTTAAAGGATATGAACAATAAGATACATATGCTGGCATTTACAGGGATGTGTCCGGATGAATCGATCGCTTTTGCCCTCATGGATAAGATCGGCAATAAGGAGCAGCTGTCCATTTTGCCTGTTTTGCATAAAAACAGAGCTTCCGGAACACACTGAGTGCCGGAAGCTCTTATAGAACCGTATTGTTTTTTCTGCGAATAGTTGAGGCTTAATTCTTCTGAATCAGAGCGACTGCATAGGCACATACCCCTTCTCCGCGGCCTACAAATCCCATCTGCTCATTGGTAGTGGCCTTGATAGAAACAGCATCTTCCTCTATTTCCATTACTGATGACAGCGTTTTTTGCATGGCAGGGATATGAGGGTTGATCTTTGGAGCCTCAAGGGTCAGGCTGCAGTCAATATTTCCGATACGATAACCTTTGTCTGCCAGCAGCTCAGTCACTTTCTTCAGCAGGATTTTGCTGTCAATATTTTTATACGCCGGATCATTATTGGCAAAATGAAACCCGATATCGCGGAGATTTGCTGCACCCAGCAGCGCATCGCAGATAGCGTGTATCAATACATCGGCGTCCGAGTGTCCCAGCCCGCCTTTAGGATGCTCCAGTCTGATGCCGCCCAGCCACAACGGTCTTCCTTCTGCCAGCTGATGAACATCATAACCAAATCCTACCCTTATTTTCATGTCGTTTTTCTTTTTTAAAATTATGCTTTATGATAATATAATGTATTGCTGTTTTCCTTTCGCAGTATCTTGTGCTTGACTGCATCAATATCGCCAGAGGTTACCGCAGCGACTTTGTCCGCTTCGCGGTTGATCAGCTCCGTATCTCCCAGCAGGGTATAGGTAGCAAGATTCATGGCCTTGTTCAGCAGCTCCACTTCATCAAAAGCCATGGTTGATTCTGCCTGGTTTTTTACTTTGCTGAGCTCCTGTTCGGGTACAGATTCAGACAAAAGCTCTTCAATAATTTCGTCAACTGCTTTTTCGCCGTCTTCGATGCTGTAGTTATCATTGAGCTTGCCACCGATGATCAGCAGGCCCGGCTCAAACGATCCGATGACACTGGAGCTGATGGAATTGAACAGCTCTTTTTCCTTGACCAGCCGTTCATACAGCCGGGAAGACTTTCCCCTGCCCAGCATATCCGAAAGCAGATCGCTGGCGTGGTAGTCCTGATCCATACGGCTTCCCATATGGTAGGTGCGGTACCAGGCATTGAGGGGCACGCTGGCCGACACATCCAGTCTGCGGGCCTCTGTCTGTACGGGCTCGGCCGGTAGTGCACGATGATAGGGAGCGCCTGCCGGTATCGGTCCGAACCATTTGTCTGCCAGACGTTTTACTTCTTCCGTTTTTACTCCGCCTGCTACGACCATTATGGCATTGTTGGGAATATAAAACTTGTAAAAGAAATTCCTGACATCGTCCATGCCTGCGTTTTCAATATGACTGATCTCTTTGCCGATCGTGGCCCAGCGATAGGGGTGGACCTGGTATGAAAGAGGGCGCAGCTTGAGCCATACATCTCCGTAAGGCTGGTTGAGATAGCGCTGCTTGAACTCCTCGATCACCACATTGCGCTGTACTTCTAGCACCTTCGGGTCAAAGCTCAGGCTGAGCATGCGGTCTGATTCCAGCCAGAACGCCGTTTCAAGATTATTGGCCGGAAGGGTAATATAATAATTGGTAATATCCGGTGAGGTAAAGGCGTTGTTTTCTCCGCCCACTTTTTCCAGAGGCTCGTCAAAAGAGCCGATATGCTTTGATCCGCCAAACATCAGATGTTCGAAGAGATGCGCAAACCCGGTTTTGTCCTCGCGCTCATCCCGGCTCCCTACATTGTATAGTATGTTGACTACTGCCGTAGGAGTAGTATGATCTTCATGCACGATGACAGTAAGTCCGTTGTCGAGTGTAAATGAGTTATAATGGATCATTTCAGTGTAAAAGTTTTTATAATCCGGCTAAAAAAATAAACTTGCTCCTGCGAACAAGTAATAGGCAAATATACTTGTTGAAATTAAGTTTTACCGTTTTTTTTAGTAAAAACAGAACGACGTACGCTTTTATTGGATGTGTCTATGGATTTCAACTACGAAGGTATCGGAAAAGACCGGCTGGTGTACCTGTACAGGCAATTGGTAAAGCCCCGGCTTATTGAAGAAAAGATGCTGATCTTGCTGCGGCAGGGGGAAATCAGCAAATGGTTTTCCGGTATCGGTCAGGAAGCCATATCGGTAGGAGCGGTCAATGCCCTTAATCCGGATGAGTACATATTGCCGCTGCATCGTAATCTCGGAATTTTTACAGGCCGGAATATGCCGCTGTTACGTCTGTTTGCCCAGTTTCAGGGTAAGAAAAGCGGCTATACGAAAGGACGCGACAGATCCTTTCATTTTGGCAGCCGGGAGCACCATATTGTGGGCATGATATCGCATCTCGGTCCTCAGCTTGCGGTAGCTGATGGCATTGCGCTGGCTGCCCGGCTGTCCGGAGAAAAGAAGGTAACGCTTGTTTTTTCAGGAGATGGAGGTACCAGCGAAGGAGATTTTCATGAAGCAGTAAATGTCGCGGCAGTATGGAAGCTTCCCGTGATTTTTCTTATCGAAAATAATGGATACGGTCTTTCCACCCCTAATTCGGAGCAGTTTTGCTGCAGTAGCTTTACAGACAAGGGCATAGGATATGGTATCGATGCCATACGGATAGACGGCAACAATCTTCTTGAAGTATACACGACTATACAGACACTGGCCGAAGATCTTAGGCAAAATCCCAGACCATGCCTGGTAGAAGCCATGACTTTTCGTATGCGGGGTCATGAAGAAGCATCTGGTACCAAATATGTGCCGGCAGATCTGCTTGGTCAGTGGGCTGCCAGAGATCCGATACACAACTATGAGCTGTTTATGATCGATAAAGGCTTTCTCACCGGCAAAGAAGCCGATGAAATAAAAAGCGCGCTGAAAGAAGAAATCGATCAGGCATGGAAAGCCCTGAAAGAAGAGCCTCAGCCTGATGGTGATGAGCAGGAGGAGCTGGGAGATGTATTTATGCCGTATGATTTCAGGCCGGCCGGACCGGAAACAGGCAACCGCTCTTCCCGCAGGTTTGTCGATGCCTTGTCAGATGCGCTGGCCCAGAGTATGGAGCGTTATGACCGTCTGATTCTTATGGGGCAGGATATCGCCGAATACGGAGGGGTCTTTAAGATAACCGAAGGCTTTGTTCAGCGTTTTGGCAAATCCAGGGTCAGAAATACACCCTTGTGTGAGTCTGCCATCCTTGGTACAGCCCTTGGCCTGTCCATATGTGGCTACAAATCCATGGTCGAAATGCAGTTTGCCGATTTTGTAAGCTCCGGGTTTAATCAGATTGTTAATAATCTCGCCAAGTCTCATTACCGGTGGGGGCAGAATGCAGATGTTGTAATCCGTATGCCCTGCGGTGCCGGAGTGGGAGCCGGGCCCTTTCACTCTCAGACCAATGAAGCCTGGTTTTTTACCACGCCCGGATTGAAAATCATGTATCCTTCCAGTCCCTACGATGCCAAAGGCTTGCTCAATGCCGCATTGGAAGATCCCAATCCGGTTCTTTTCTTTGAGCATAAATATCTTTACCGTTCGGTCAGCGAGGATATTCCTGACGAATATTATACGATAGAACCTGGCAAAGCCCGGCTTGTCAGGGAAGGCAATGATCTGACCATAATCACTTTCGGGCTGCCGGTGCACTGGGCTGCTTCTCTGATTGATGAAACGGGAATATCGGCCGATCTGATTGATTTGCGTACGCTGGTACCCATGGATAAGGAAACCATAGAGCGAAGTATCCGTAAAACGGGAAAGGTGCTGATCGCAAATGAGGATACGCTCACCGGAAGTGTAAGCGGTGAGATTGCCGCATGGGTTGCGGAATATCTTTTTCAGTTTCTGGATGCTCCGGTAATGCGGGCAGGAGCATTGGATACTCCTGTACCATTTGCCGGAAAGCTGGAGGATAACTTCCTGCCTAAAGAACGTTTGCGTATGAAAATGAAAGATTTGTTGGATTTCTAATAAATTATTATATTTTATCGTTAAATTTGGACGTAATACTTAGTGCTATATGAAGATTTTGTCGAAGAAGAGCCTTGTAAATCAGCTTTGGATGATCGGTCTTGCAGGCGTGCTGGCTGTTGCCGGAGCATCCTGTGCGAATAAGAGCTATCCCTGTCCCGGACTCGGTCAGGCTGATGCTGCTGATCTGAGCATGTTTAATTCCGACGGGCAATTAAAGGATAAGCACAAAAAGAAGGGCAGAATCAACAAGGAAACGGGTATTGTCAATAAGAAAAATCCGAAGAAGATACAGAAGCAGAGAAGAACCAGAATCTAATTTTGTCTTGTTTAGTCACACATCTTTCATGAAATATATTTCCTTTTTCCTTGTATTGTCCGGATTTGTGCTGCTGTCTGCCGGAGCTGCAAACGCGCAGCGCAAAGCTGAACGGACAAGTGACAAGGAAGCGGCTGGTAATAAGGGTGACAAGATCGACACCCGTCCCCGGAAAATGCGTCAGAGCAATAAGGAAATGGGGGAAAACTCCGGAACCATAGCCGTTAAAAATGCCAATATGAGGAAATACCAGGGTACAACCTCTTCCGGCAATATACGGGTTGCTTCGCAGGTGGATAACCGGCGGACTGCCAAGCTGGCGGCAAACAATACAGGGGATATGCGCGTTGATCTCAGCGGCCAGCGTAAGACGGCCAAAGCCATTGCCGGCAATACAGGTAGTATTGATATGAAGGCAGTCAATGAGGCGCGTGCTGAAAGTCGCAAAACCCAGAAAAAGATTGCCAGTAATGAAGGAGATATCGGTGGCAACTATCTGGCAAGGCGCGAGGCCATGCGTCACAAAAAAGGCAAGGAGATTGCCAGCAGCTCCGGAGATATCCTGGTCAGGACACTGAATCAGAGAGCCCGCCAGATACGTAAGAAAAACAAGGATATTGCGAATTATAAAGGAGATATCATTGTTACAAAACGTAAGAAGGGTATGCATCCGAGTGCTGTCTATCGTGGTGGCAAGGTGAAGAATTCATACACCGCGAAAGAACGTTACAGAAAACGTATGATGAAGCGTATGAGAAGACAGAAAGGAGTGGAAGACGCGAATTATATGAAGCAGAAGATGCGTAAGCCGAAACATAATAAAAACGAAGCAGAAATCTGGTATTGATATGAATTGGAACAAATTGACAGATCTGCAGCAACTGCAGGAGCTTAAGACAGAATCGGAGAATGTAAATGTGCTGATCTTTAAGCACAGTACCAGATGCTCTATAAGTTCAGCGGCATTAAACCGGCTGGAGCGTGCATGGCAGGACGGGGAAACGGGTAAGGTAAAGCCATATTATCTCGATCTACTTTCATTCAGGGAAATATCCGACCGGATCGCTTCGGAGTTTTCAGTCGAGCATGAATCACCTCAGGTTCTCCTGATAAAAGATGGCAATTGTGTGTATACTGCCAGTCACATGGGAATCAGTTACAAAGATATAGTAACCAAAGCATCAGAATAGCTTTTTGTACGATAATCAACAGTAGAAGCAGGGGCTGTTTTAAGCAATCACCCTGCTTTTTTTATTACAGATGATTTTTTACTCCTGAACCAATAGGCACATTGAAGGTTAGAATATAATCCGGTAGTAAGTAACAATAAAGATCTGATAAAATGCAGTTCCGTACATGGCTTATGGCCTTATTTTTTGTGGTATTTGCCAGGCTGGTGTCTGCGCAGCAGACCATTATGGTGCTGAACTATGAGCAGGAAAAAATCATTGGAGCCAACTTTCACACCAATGCCGGCCTGATCGGCGGGGTGATGGCGCAATTTGTCAAAAAAACAGGCCGAAACAGCTGCCGGCTGGCAGGGCTTGAGATTGTGCATATAAAGCATGCTCAGGAGGTAAAAGTAAGCAGCTTCAATACCGGTAATACATTCATATTGGGGAAACAGAACTATTTGTTCTCTGTACGCCCGTATTACGGGAGACAATGGATACTGTTTCCGCCTGCCAGAGAAGAAGGAGTGCAGGTCAACGGAAACCTCTCAGGCGGCTTGTCTATCGGTATTGTAAAACCCTATTATATCGAATTTGACTACTCCAGATCGGGAGATTTCAGTGTTGTGGAAAAAGAGCCTTTTGATCCGGCCAGGCATAGCAATGCCAACCGTATTATGGGCAGCGGAGGCTTTTTCCGGGGTTTTGACAAATCACAGATCGCACCGGGGCTTCATTTAAGAGGGTCTTTGTCCTTCTATTTCGGCAATTACGGCAAACGTATTTCAGGTCTGGAGGCCGGAGGACTTATCGAAGCCTTTGTCCGGAATGGTTCCGGGGGGATTGAGGGAAACCGCATCGTACTGATACCTTATACCCAAAATCCCTGGCTGTATACCTCTTTGTTTCTGAATGTCTTTCTGGGCTGGAGAAAGTAATCTGGTTGTTCAGTCCGGTGCAATTACCGAATAAGCCTCTGCAGCGTGCATTTCTTTTGACCATTTTTGTTATATTTACTAAATTATAGTCTAAAAATCGAAAGCGATGATTGAACTGCCAGTGATTTCACCTGAGGCCAATAAACGAACAGCCAAGCCTGACTGGCTGAGAGTGAAGCTTCCGGTTGGTAAAGAGTTTCGAAAAGTACGGGCGCTTGTAGATGAATATAAGCTGCATACCATATGTGAAAGCGGCAATTGCCCCAATATGGGAGAATGCTGGGGAGCCGGTACAGCCACGTTTATGATTCTGGGCAATGTATGCACGCGGAGCTGCTCTTTTTGTGCAGTAGCTACCGGAAGACCGAATGAATACGATGAGGATGAGCCAAGGAGAGTAGCTGAAGCTGTCAGGCTGATGGGAGTGAAGCATTGTGTGCTTACCTCGGTAAACCGTGATGAGCTAAAGGACCGGGGAGCTGACATATGGCATAAGACCGTTGTGGAAATCAAGACAACTTCTCCTGAAACAACCATTGAGACACTGATTCCTGACGTAAAAGGTAACTGGGAAGCGCTTGAAATGATGATTAGCGCAGGGCAGGAGGTAGTTTCGCACAATATGGAAACAGTAAAGCGTCTCTATCGTATGGTGCGTCCTCAGGCAAAATACGAACGTAGTCTGGAGCAGATCAAACGCACGAAAGCCTATGGCAAAAGAACCAAGTCGGGGATCATGCTCGGATTGGGGGAAACAGAGGCGGAAGTAGTGGAAGCTATGGAGCATCTTGTGGAAAACGGACTGGATATTCTGACACTCGGCCAGTATCTGCAACCTACAAAAATGCATATTGAAGTAGCAGAGTTTATTCATCCCGATCAGTTTGCGCGTTACAAGGAGCTGGGAGAAAAAATCGGATTGAAGTACGTAGAGTCCGGCCCGCTGGTGCGTTCCAGCTATCATGCCGAGAGACACGTGAATGTATAAGTAACGGAATATATAAGATAAAGGCCTCTGAAGAATCATTCTTCAGAGGCCTTTATGTTTACGTATGTCAGAGAAGGTTCGGACAAGCGCTTTTTACATCCTAGCGGCAGAAGTCCTCGAAGTCTACGGGATGGTTGCCTGAGGCCCTCGAAGGCAAAACAGATACTCTCATACCAGAGATATAAAAATACAAGCGGGCTTCACTTCCCGCCGATGACCACGTTGCTATCTTTGAGCCTTAAGCTTTAAACTTCAACCTTTTAATATGGTATGGCAGGTGCCTGATCCTGCTATTTTTTAATCGAAATCTCTGGCTAAAAGAAAAACGGCAACGAGATCCTCGTTGCCGTTTTTATATCTTGTAATACAACGTTGATTTACAGGTGAATCACCTCACCATAAGCGGCTGCCGTTGCTTCCATAATTGCTTCGGACATAGTCGGGTGCGGATGTACCGCTTTGATAATTTCATGCCCGGTAGTTTCCAGTTTCCTGGCTACTACGACCTCAGCGATCATTTCCGTTACGTTTGCGCCGATCATGTGTGCTCCGAGGAATTCTCCGTATTTGGCATCAAAAATCACTTTTACAAAACCTTCTTTCGCGCCTGCCGCACTTGCCTTGCCGGAAGCGCTGAACGGGAACTTGCCGACTTTGATTTCATAGCCTTTTTCTTTGGCCTGCTTCTCGGTAAGTCCGACAGAAGCAATTTCCGGCGTACAGTATGTACATCCGGGAATATTGCCGTAGTCAAGCGGCTCAGGGTGCTCTCCGGCGATTTTTTCAACGCATATGATACCTTCGGCTGATGCAACGTGCGCAAGAGCCGGTCCGTGCACGATATCACCGATGGCATATACTCCCGGAATATTGGTACGGTAGAAATCGTCAACGATTACTTTTCCTTTATCCGTAGCTACTCCTACATCTTCCAGGCCGATGCCTTCCAGATTGGTTTGTACACCTACCGCTGACAGCACGATATCGCACTCAAGTGTTTCTTCGCCTTTTTCAGTTTTGACCTTTACCTTGGTTTTGCTTCCTTTGGTATCGACAGCTTCCACAGAAGACCTGGTCATAATGCTTATTCCAAGCTTCTTGTATTCTTTCTCCAGTTGCTTGGAGATATCTTCATCTTCTACCGGTACGATGTTTGGCATATATTCCACGATGGTTACCTTCGTACCCATGGCAGCGTAAAAATAGGCAAATTCAACTCCGATGGCTCCGGAACCTACAATAACCATTGACTCCGGCTTTTTCTCCAGTACCATTGCCTTTCTGTAGCCGATTACCTTTTCGTTGTCGATTTTCAGATTAGGAAGCTCTCTTGACCGTCCGCCGGTTGCAAGAATGATATGCTTTGCTTCGTAAACCGTTTTATTGTCCTTCTCATCGGTTACCTCAACCTTTTCTTTTCCCTTCAGCTTGCCAAAGCCATTGATGATATCGATTTTGTTTTTCTTGAAAAGAAACTGAATTCCTTTGCTCATACCGGCTGCGACGTCCCGGCTTCTTTTGATAACTGCGCCAAAGTCTGCGCTGGCTTCCTTGACCTGGATGCCGTAATCGGAAGCATGTTTGATATATTCAAATACCTGAGCGCTTTTAAGCAGGGCTTTGGTTGGAATACAACCCCAGTTAAGGCAAATTCCACCCAGTTCGGCTTTTTCAACAACTGCCGTTTTCAGGCCAAGCTGGGAGGCACGGATAGCAGCTACATATCCGCCCGGACCGCTGCCGATTACGATCACATCATATTTTGCTGACATAGTATATTCAGTTTTTTTTCTAACTTAATACAATCTTAGGCGGCAAATTTATACCAGAGTGTACAAAGTACCAAGTTAAATTTGGGAAGTATTTATTGATTTGTCCACAAATTACTTAAAACCGGATGTATTTGGGACTGAAAATTATCTTCACAACCAAATTCTTTGGACGGATGTTTTTGGTACTTACCATGAATTCCCTATTTTTGGCCGCTGATTAATAGAATAATTGAAAATAATCAAGGAATAATGGGACTACTACAAGGTAAAAACATACTTGTCACAGGAGCTTCAAAAGGAATAGGAAGAGCGATTGCTACCAGGTTTGCTCAGGAAGGCGCCAACGTAGCCTTTACCTATTTGTCCAGTGTTGAAAAGGGTGAGGCTCTTGAAAAAGAGCTTTCTGCGCTTGGTATCAAGGCAAAGGGATATCGTTCGGATGCATCACAGTATGCAGCAGCAGAAGAGCTGGTCAATCAGGTAATTGCTGATTTCGGCTCAGTGGACGCATTGGTCAACAATGCCGGTGTAACCAGAGACGGGCTGCTGATGCGTATGAGCGAGGAGCAGTGGGACACAGTAATTAACATCAACCTGAAGTCGGTTTTTAATCTGACCAAGGCAGCGGTTAAACAATTAATGAAACAAAAATACGGTTCAATAATTAATATAACATCTGTAGTTGGTATCAGAGGAAATGCAGGTCAGGCTAACTATGCTGCATCCAAATCAGGCATCATTGGCTTTACCAAATCAGTAGCGCTGGAACTTGGAAGCAGAAATATTCGCTCCAACGCGATTGCTCCGGGCTTTATTGAAACAGAAATGACCGGTGAGCTGGATGCAAAAGTAGTGGAAGAGTGGAAAAACAGTATTCCGCTGAAACGTGCAGGAAGAGCAGATGATGTGGCCAACGCAGCGGTATTTCTGGCATCAGATCTGTCGGCTTATATTACCGGTCAGGTAATACAGGTGGATGGTGGTATGCTTACCTAATGCGTTTATATATTCGTTGCATATTCACATAAGTTTTTATATTAGCCTTTCCAATCAACCGGAAAGGCTTTCTTTTGTATGGAGAGATTTAAGATACTTACTGAAACTTCACCGTGGTATATTGTGCTCTGTGTGGTGGCTGGTCTGACATATGCAGCGTTGCTTTATACCAGATCCGGCCCCTGGACGAAGATGACCAGCCGGATTTTGTTCTCTATCCGCTTTTTGGCGGTATTTCTGATTTGTTTTTTACTGACCGGCCCTTTGATCCAGCTGATCAGAAACTATTTTGAAAAACCCTCAATTGTCATTGCCGTCGATAATTCGGAATCCATGCACTATGGAATGGATACGACAGGACTTATCCGGCTGAGAGCAGAAATCGGGCAGCTTGCTTCCCGGCTGCAGAGTGAGGAAGTAGATGTTGAAATTATAACGCTGGCAGGACAGACAGATCCGGAAGCACTTGATTCACTCCAGTTCGGTGAGAAATCAACCAATCTGGGTACCATGCTTGCCAGCATCGAAACCAATTACGAAAACCGCAATCTGGCCGGAGTTGTATTGCTTAGCGACGGAATTTTTAATGAAGGAATGGATCCTTTGTTTCGTCAGTATACTTTTCCTGTATTGACCGTGGGCTTTGGCGATACGACTACCCGTCGGGATCTTAAAATTAAAAATCTGCTGTACAACAGGATTGCCTATACAGGCAATAAGTTTCCTCTGATTGCCGAAATACAGAATACCGGATTCTCAGGGCAGACGATCCGTGTTAAATTAAAGCAGAGCGGGAAAACACTGGAAGAAAAAAGTATACAGCTGGCGGGAAAGACACTGGTGGAAACAGAGTTTTCCATCGCATCTTCCAAACCCGGCCTGCAGCATTATATTGTGGAAGTGGAACCCCTGGATCAGGAGTTTACCGACCAGAACAATTCGGCGCATGCCTATATCGAGATTATGGATGCCAGAGAAAAAATTCTGCTGGCTGCCAGTGGCCCTCATCCTGATATCAAGGCGTTGAAGAGTGTAATCGAACAAAAAGATAACTATGAGCTAAGCCTTTTTATTCCGGGTATCACTTCATTGAAGGAGGATAAATACGATCTTGTTATTTTTCATCAGTTGCCGGACTTCAGTGGCGGAACAGATATGCTAATACAAAAGCTGAAATCCATGTCATCATCTTTCTTTTATATCACGGGCAATCAAAGCAATATTGCAAAGCTGAATCAGGTAAACGAAGTGTTGGAAATTACCACCAGAAGCACTCAGAAAGATCTCGTCAATGCCAGCTTAAGCAGTGGATTTGAAAGATTCAGGCTGGATCGGGGCGAAGCTTCCGTGCTTGGTAAATATCCTCCGTTGATTGCACCATTTGGAACCATCGTCCCTAAAGCCAGTTCCGAAATAGTCCTGTATCAGAAGGTCGGATCAGTGGTTACCGATAATCCCTTGCTTGCTTTACGAAACGAAAGCGGGAAAAAAGCCGCAGTATTGACGGCTGAAGGTATATGGCAGTGGAGACTGGAAGAGTTCAAATCAACCGGATCAACACAGTTTTTTGATACGTTCTTTAATTCTTTGTTCCAATATCTCTCTTCCAGGGAAGATAAACGCAAATTCCGGCTGGCTCCCTTGCACAATGAGGTCAATGAAAACGAATATGTTGCTTTTGAGGCCCAGTTGTATAATGATATCTATGAGCCGGTATATGGCAAAAAAATCAGCCTGAATATTAAAGGAGAAGACGGCAGTGTGCTCCAGTACGCCTTTACCAATACGGAGAGCAATTCTGTTTTTGAAGTAAAAGGACTGAAGCCTGGACTATATTCGTATACCGGTAGTGTGGAGCATGCCGGGCAGACGTATCAGGCAGCCGGGGAGTTTCTGATCAGAGAACAGCGATTGGAAGCGTTAAATACCCAGGCGAATCATGGTATGCTTCAGGAGCTTTCTCTAAAAACAAACGGACAGTTTTTTGCAGCGACTCAATGGGATGATCTTAATGATCAGTTGAAAAACACAGAATTGCGGTCAATTATCCACTCAACGGAAGATTTCAGGGAGATTATACATCTGCCCTGGCTGCTGATTCTGATTATTATACTGATCTCCGCAGAGTGGAGCATACGGAAATATAGCGGGGGATATTGACCGGATCCGGATGGTCGGACATGTATATTTCTTATGTCAGCTTGCAAAGACAACCGGCATAAGAAATATAACAGAGTTCATCCGGCTTATTTTTTCAGAGGAAACCGCATACGGTAGCTTACATCAACTTTCCCTTTGGAAATGTCTGCCAGCTTACTTTTGAGCAGTTTTCTGCGGATAGAGGAGATATAATCAACAAAGAGCACTCCTTCGATGTGATCGTACTCATGCTGAAATACTCTGGCCTTCATGCCATCCAGCTCTTCAATGTGCTCGTTCCAGTTTTCATCATAGTATTTTACCTTGATTGCCTCCGGACGGTCCACATGTGCTCTGATACCCGGAATGCTCAGACAGCCTTCTTCATACGACCATTCTTCTTCATATTCTTCCAGAATAACAGGATTGACAAAAGCCTTTTTATATCCCTGCAGATTGTCCGGATCCATCGGTTCTGCATCAACAACAAACAGCCTGAGGCTGAGACCGACCTGCGGGGCGGCAAGACCAACTCCGTTTGCTTCATACATCGTTTCAAACATGTCTTCGACCAGCTTATGTATATCGGTGCCTTTTTCAATTTCTTCCGCTTTCTTTTTCAGAACCGGGTCACCGAATGCAACTATCGGATATATCATAATTATTCTTTATCGTTTTGAGTAGTTAGTGTTTTTTCTCCAAAAAAGACTGCAAAATAATAACAGCGCTTATTTTATCAACGTTCCTTTTGTTTTGTCGTTCCTTTTTTTTCATGCCGCCCTGTATCATGGCGTTCATAGCGATCCTGGAAGTATACCGTTCATCTTCAAAATACAGGGGAATATCCGGAAATACTTTGGCCAGCCGGTTCGCAAAATGACGGACATTTTTTGCATTGTCCGATTCTTCCTGATTCGTGGTATTGTGCGGAAGGCCGACCACAAACGCTTCAATTACTTCCTGCTTGTGATAGGACAGCAGAAAAGCTTCTACATCTTTTGAATGCAGGGTGTCCAGAGCAGTAGCGATGATTTTCAGAGGATCGGTCACTGCCAGTCCGACCCGTTTGGTGCCATAATCTATTGCGACAATTCTTCCCAAGCCCGGTGAACGTTTACTGATTTTCAATTTTCAAAGATAGCTGAATTATATTTAGATGGAAAAGCCGGATCCGGCTTTTATCAGCACAAATGCAATTTCTGCGTGTATCGGTATACATATATGCAGCACAATCAAACTTTACTTTTAAAATTATAGTTAACTTAGCGGTATATATTATACGATAACCTGCTACTAATAACGTGTCAAAATATTATAACAACCGTTCCCAGATTAAGCTACCTGTTTTTCTTGCGCTGGCCCTTGTATGCGGAATTTTTATCGGAGCAATGTTTTTCGACTCATCCAGGAAAAGTGATATAACCGCAGCATACAGGAAAATTGCCGATGTACTTACCTATATTGACAAGGATTATGTAGATACGGTAGAGCTTGAGAAACTCGCAGAATATTCCATTATCAAAATGCTCGAAAAGCTTGATCCGCATACGGTATATATTCCGAAATCGGATATTCAGCTGGCCCATAGTCAGCTGGAAAGCGACTTTGAAGGCGTGGGTATTGAATTCAACATTATCCGGGATACGATTATTGTCGTGGCGCCGATAAGCGGGGGGCCTTCAGATCAGGCGGGTTTACTGGCCGGGGATAAGATTGTCAGAGTCAATGATTCCCTTGTTGCCGGCAAAACCATCAGCAATGCCGATGTATTTTCGTTGCTGCGTGGTAAAAAAGGCTCCACTGTTACGCTGACTGTACAGCGGGGTGCACAAAAAAAGCATTTTGATTTTCAGGTTGTAAGAGACAAAATTCCTACGTACTCCATTGACATTTCCTACATGGTGGATGCAGAAACGGGATATATAAAAGTAAGCCGCTTTTCGGC
Source organism: Bacteroidota bacterium (assembly GCA_023392125.1). Taxonomy (GTDB): domain Bacteria; phylum Bacteroidota; class Bacteroidia; order Cytophagales; family Cytophagaceae; genus SpSt-227. The sequence continues at coordinate 40,021 of JAEVZS010000014.1, read as the reverse complement.
CGGGACGTACAACGAGTTTAAGGAAGCGCTGGACAAGCTGAAAGCGATGGGAATGAATAATCTGATTCTGGATCTGCGTGATAATCCCGGAGGATATATGGACCGTGCAACTAAAATGGCGGATGAATTTATCAGCGGAAATAAGCTTATCGTGTATACCGATGGCAAAGACAGCAAATATGATCAGCGGGTATATGCCAGCAGAAAAGGCGTTTTTGAGGAGGGAGCCATTGTTGTATTAATCAACGAAGGCAGCGCTTCTGCTTCGGAAATCGTTTCGGGTGCATTGCAGGATAATGACCGTGCATTGATTGTCGGACGTCGTTCTTTTGGCAAAGGACTTGTTCAGATGCCGATATCGCTCAAGGATGATTCTGAGCTCAGGCTTACGATTTCAAGATATTATACACCAAGCGGGCGCTGCATACAGAAACCATATACAGGTGCATCGCTGGATGAGTATAATAACGATCTTTTGAAGCGGTACAATCACGGGGAGTTTTTTCATCTGGACAGCATACGGCTCAATGATTCACTGAAATATACCACGCTTAATGGCCGGACAGTATACGGAGGTGGTGGTATTATGCCCGATGTATTTGTAGCGAGAGATACTTCTTCCTTTACCAATTACCTGGTTGAGCTGTTTAACCGGAATATTATCCGGGAATTTACGCTTAATTATTATTCGGTAAATAAGGAAAAGCTGGAGCAGTACGACGTTGAGGAGTTTCGGAAATCCTTTCAGATTACCGATGCCATGCTGGATGAGGTGATACGCATGGCGACCGCTTCCGGGCTGAAGTTCAGAGAGAAGGAATTCAAAAAATCCAGGGAATATATCAAGCAGAATATGAAAGCGTACATAGCCCGCAGCATCTGGGGAAATAATGGCTTTTATCCGATCCTGAACGCAAGCGACGAAATTTTTATTCAGGCTATGAAGCACATGGAAGAAGCCAGAAAGCTGGTACGGAAATAATATGGAAGCTCTCTTTCAGAACGGGAAAACATATGCTGAAAAAAGGATAGCTGTTATCAGTATTTTCATGAGGGTATGTGCATAAGTTTATAGGACCGGCACTGGTTTTATTTTTAACTTTGCCGCTCTTTCCTTTGTATTAAAAAAATAATCGGGTTTAGAAATGAGCATTAATCTTACCAACAGGAAGAAATTTGCCAAAAGACATATTGGTGTTACAGATGCGCAGCTGGCAGATATGTTGTCAGTGATCGGAGTCAAATCGCTTGATCAGCTGATTGATCAGACCATTCCGGATACGATCCGGCTGAAGGAAAAGCTCAGACTGCCTCAGGAGAAGTCTGAGTATGTTTTTCTGAGCGAGTTCAGAAAGCTTGCAGCAGAAAACAGCATTTTTAAATCGTATATAGGACAGGGATACTATGATTGTATCACGCCTAATGTTATTGTCCGCAATATTCTTGAAAATCCGGGCTGGTACACTGCCTATACTCCCTATCAGGCCGAGATAGCCCAGGGAAGGCTGGAAATGCTGCTCAACTACCAGACCATTGTGACGGAGCTTACAGGTATGGAGATTGCCAATGCTTCGTTGCTGGATGAGGCTACAGCGGCGGCTGAGCTGGTCAATATGTTTTACAATGCAAGGAAAGGCAACAGGAAAAACGCGGATACCTTTTTCGTTTCGGAGGCCTGCTTTCCGCAAACGCTTGATGTGCTTAAAACCCGTACCGCTCCGCTTGGCATCAAGCTGCGGATTGGCCGGGTGGAAGATATTGATTTCACGGATACCGCACTTTTTGGTATTCTGGTGCAGTACCCGGATGCGAAAGGAGAGGTGCGTGATTATAGTCAGCTGACTAAAGCAGCGCATGACCAGGATATTCCCGTCGGGTTTGCCGCCGATCTGCTGAGTCTCGCTATTCTTACATCTCCCGGACAAATGGGGGCGGATGCTGTTATCGGAACTACGCAGCGGTTTGGGGTACCCATGGGATTTGGCGGACCTCATGCAGCATATTTTGCGACCAGAGAAGAATTCAAACGTATTATTCCGGGACGTATTATCGGTATATCCGTAGATGCGGAAGGGAAAACCGCTTACCGGATGGCGCTGCAAACACGTGAGCAGCATATCCGACGGGAAAAAGCAACTTCCAATATATGTACCGCACAGGTTTTACTGGCGGTTATTTCTGCCGCTTATGTAATTTACCACGGTCCGCAGGGCTTGAAAGGGATTGCTGAAAGAGTGCACGGCATGGCCCGGTTGCTGGCAGACGGGCTAAAGCTTGGAGGCTTTCAGCAGCTGAATCCCTGCTTTTTTGATACAATCCGTATTGAGGCCGGTGATCGCCTTGAAGAAATCCGGCAACGGGCGCTGGCCGCGGGCATCAATCTTTTGTATGATGAAAAGAGTGGCTGTATTCAGATCTCAGTGGATGAAACTACAGAAATTACTGATGTTGCCGCCGTGGCACAGGCATTCGGAGTGTCAGCAGACTGGGGCAAGCTGGCAGAAAAGCTGGATATTGTTTATCCTGAATCATTACGGAGAAAGGATGATTATCTGCATCATAAGGTATTCAATGCGTATCATACCGAACATGAGCTGCTTCGCTATCTGAAGCAGCTTGAAAACAAAGACCTTTCTCTGGTACACTCCATGATTGCACTGGGCTCCTGTACGATGAAGCTCAATGCTACGACCGAGATGCTGGCGATTACCTGGCCGGAGTTTGCGGGTATTCATCCTTTTGCGCCGGATGATCAGGTAAAAGGCTACAAGCGACTTTTTACTGAGCTCAGAAGCTGGCTTGCCGAGATTACTGGTTTTGCGGACGTGTCTCTGCAACCCAATTCCGGAGCGCAGGGAGAGTATGCCGGATTGCTTGTGATACGCAGGTATTTTGAAAGCAGGGGAGAAGCGCACCGCACGATTGCCCTTATACCGTCTTCTGCGCATGGTACCAATCCGGCAAGCGCGGTCATGGCAGGATTTGAAGTAGTGGTTGTCAAATGTGACGATAAAGGAAACATCGATCTGGATGATCTCCGGCTGAAGGTTGACAAGCATCGTGACCATCTGGGGGCACTGCTGATTACATACCCCTCGACCCATGGCGTATTTGAGGAGCAGGTGCGTGAAATATGCTCAATGATACATGCTGCAGGCGGACAGGTATATATGGACGGAGCCAATATGAATGCGCAGGTAGGCTTAACCAGTCCTGGATTTATAGGTGCTGATGTATGTCATCTGAATCTGCATAAGACATTTTGTATACCACATGGCGGTGGAGGGCCTGGTATGGGCCCGATAGGCGTTGCCGGACATCTCGTTCCTTTCTTACCCGGACATCCGGTAGTTCAGGTATCGGGCACGGAGGCCATTACGGCTGTTTCTGCTGCTCCGTACGGTAGCGCCTCGATATTGCCGATTTCCTATGCCTATATTTCCATGATGGGTGAAAACGGGCTAAAAGATGCGACCCGGTATGCTATTCTGAATGCGAATTACCTGAAGGCTCGCCTTGAAAAACATTATCCGGTGCTCTATTCAGGAGCCAATAACCGCTGTGCACATGAGTTCATACTCGACTGCCGCAGCTTTAAGCAGAGTGCCGGTGTAGAAGTAGAGGATATTGCCAAGCGTCTTATGGACTTTGGCTTCCATTCCCCGACAGTGTCCTTCCCTGTACCCGGGACGCTGATGATCGAGCCGACCGAAAGTGAGTCTCAGGCAGAGCTTGACCGTTTTTGCGAAGCAATGATCGCTATCCGGGAAGAGATAAGAGAAGTAGAAGAAGGCAAAGCGGATAGAGAAAATAATGTATTGCAGCGGGCTCCGCATACAGCGGAAGTCGTTGCCTCAGACCACTGGGATCGGCCATATTCACGCGAAAAGGCTGCATTTCCCCTGGGCTGGATCAAAGATACCAAGTTCTGGCCTTCAGTGAGCAGAATAGACAGCGCCTATGGAGACAGAAATCTGATTTGTACCTGCACACCGGTGGAGGCATATATCGAATCTGTTTAGTTTCTGGCATTCTGAAGAAAAGACAGCGGTTTTGTAAACAATCTGGCGCAAATCCTGTTTATGCTACGTTAAAGATCCGGGAAATAAAATGGAACAAACGAGTTGACTAACTGATCGAAAGGACCAGCATAGTGTCTATGCTGGTCAGCTGAATCTGTATAGTAACGTTGTTTTAAAGAAATCCCGTCATCAGTAGTGTTTTAACAGCCTGATTTATGCTAAGATATTACTCGTTTATAAAACGAGCTGTTTTTTTTCTGCTTTTCGTAATCCTGATCATTTACTGTCTGAGCGTAGCCAGAGCTTTATTGTATCCTCTGGGGCTGGGAATCCTTTTTGCCTATTTATTATATCCATTGGGACGGTTTCTGGAAAAGCACCGAGTTCCTCGTATTTTGTCCAACTTTATATGTCTGATTATAGCGGCTGTTATATTTTTTGGTATCATAGTACTGATTTCTTCTCAGCTGGCTGTTTTTGTCAAAGACTTTCCTCAGCTAAAAAACAAGACCATTGCGAATATAGATCAGGTAGTCTGGTCAATGGAAGAATATGTCGGAGTCTCTGCCGATGTGCAGAAGCAATGGATTAAATCCAGAATAAATGATGTTTTTGAATCTGGTAGTCAGTTGATCGGTACAGCGTTAAATGCGACTGCCGGGACCCTTGTCGCGCTGGGTATATTGCCGGTATATGTATTCTTTATTCTGTATTATCGGAATAAGTTTATAGAATTTATTCTTTTGATTGTGCCGGATCGTATTCATGACAAAACGCATAAAATACTGGATGAAGTAACACATGTCATTAAACGTTATATGACGGGTATAACCGTGGTGGTGCTTATTCTGTGTGTTGTCAACTCTCTCGGACTGATGATTGTCGGAATAGACTATCCGGTTCTGCTTGGTATTATTTCGGCTTTCTTTAATTTTATACCCTATTTTGGTACCCTTATTGGTGGTTGTGTGCCGTTAATTATTGCATTAATTACTATGGAGTCACCCCGCTATGCTTTTGGGGTAGCTGTTCTTTTTCTTATTGTTCAGTTTGTTGAGAATAATATACTCACACCGAATATTACCGGTGGCAATGTACGGTTAAATCCGTTTATGACCATACTCAGTATTATGGTTGGCGGTATGTTGTGGGGTGTGCCCGGTATGTTCCTTTCTGTCCCCTTTCTGGCAATGTTTAAAATTGTCTGTGATCATGTTGATGCATTGAAACCGGTTTCTTTTTTGCTGGGAACCGATGGTACGGAAGATCATGCGCTGACACTGGCTAAGCTAAAACAGCTCTTTAACGGGAAAAAATAGATTGACCGAAATGCTATCGGGAAAAGGCAAAATTATCTTTAAAATTAGTTACCTTCGCAGCATTCGATATTTTAATGCTAACATTGAAGCCATACTGCTATGACAGTTGTTCCATATAAAGAAAGCGAAGCCGGTAAAAAAGAGCAGGTTGCAGCTATGTTTGATAATGTTTCTGCACGCTATGACCTGTTAAACAGGGTATTGAGTGTGGGGATTGATGTGCACTGGAGAAAGAAGGCAATTAAAGAATTGAAAGCGCTCAAGCCCGGAAAGCTGCTGGATGTAGCAACAGGCACGGGAGATCTGGCAATCATGGCGGAAAAGATGCTGAAGCCGGAATCAATCACCGGAGTAGATATTTCAGAAGGAATGCTGGAAGTCGGCAGAAAAAAAATAAAAGAATCGGGCCTCGGCAACGTTATTACACTGCAAAAGGGCGATAGCGAAAACCTGATTTTTGAAGATGGGACTTTTGATGCGGTGATGGTGGCTTTCGGTGTGCGGAATTTTGAGAATCTGGAAAAAGGTCTGAAAGAACTGAACAGGGTGCTGAGACCAGGCGGTAAGGTAATGATACTTGAGTTTTCCAAACCACAAACTTTTCCGGTCAACTACTTGTATAACTTTTATTTTAAATATATTTTGCCATTTATCGGGAGGCTTGTTTCGAAAGATATGTCTGCCTATTCATATCTTCCGGAGTCCGTAGAGAAGTTTCCGTTTGGCGATGCATTTTTGGAAAAACTCAAAGATGCCGGATTTAAAAATGTACAATGGAAAAAATTAACTTTTGGCATAAGCTCGATCTATACCGGAATAAAATAGTTCTCGCTTTTTGTTTTGCCTTACTTTTTGCCGGACCGGTACACAGTCAGATTAAGAGAAAGCAAACCAATCTTCCGAACTATGACGACCGAAAGCTGCATTACGGATTTACCCTGGGGATAAATACTACCCGTTATAGATTGCTGCATTCAGAACATTTTGTCCGTGAGGATACGGCCATGTCAGTGCTGGCTCCCCGGTCAACAGGTTTTTCACTCGGTTTTATTCTCAATTACAAGGTTGCCGACTATTTTACCGTGCGGCTTTTACCTACAGTCTCCTTTTATGAGCGTAGTGTGGACTATATCCTTAAAGGAGGAGTGGGAAACAGGCAGGTGACGGAGTCTACATTTGTTGAAATCCCGCTCATGGGGCAGTATCGTTCAGAGCGGAGAGGCAATCTCCGCATGTATATGACTGCCGGACTAAAAGCAGGTATAGAAGCCGGGGCCAAAAAGAAAGAAAAAAAGGAGACCGATCTCAGGACAAATAACTATGACCTGTCCTTTGATTACGGATTTGGTCTGGATATCTTTTATCCTTTTTTTAAGTTTTCTCCTGAAATCAGGTTTTCACATGGGCTGCTGAATTTGCTGAACGATGATCCGAATGTATACTCACAAAGCTTGAATCGCATCTCCACCCATACGGTGAGCTTGTTTTTACACTTTGAGTAGAAATTTTTAGATTTATTGTATATGGACTTTTAGGCAATTTTTATAAATTGCACAGATATTTTTAGGGAAATTATTATTAACTCAAACAATTAAATAACTCATGAAAAAAGTTTTACTTTCTGCTATGTCCTTAGGAATGGCCCTCTGTGCTTCGGCACAAGGAGTTTCTGAATTTGGCGCATTTGATGATTTTGCAAAGAAAACGGAATATGCTGTAGAAGTTCCCCCCGCTGGATCAGGTGTATACAAAGGTATTTTCTGGTGGTCTCAGGAAGCGCCGGCTGAGAATGGTTTTGAATTCAGCACTGTCAGAGATGGCAATGGTGTTTTGGCGGTTGACATTCATCAGCCGGCCAAAGCTTACGAGCCATTTGGTGTTGGATTTGGGGAAGATGGAGAAGATCAGCCTTTTACAATTGATTTGTCAGGGGATGCTGTAGTAAGCTTTACGTTTAAGAATACAAGTGAAGATGCTGTAGAATTCAAAGTTGCTTTACAGGATATAAACGGTATAACTCTTGGCTTTGATAAAGCCTTGGGTACTCCGGATAATACGTTGTATCAATATGAAATCGGTGCGACTTCGGATAATGGCATCGGGGCAAACGGAACAAATTCTGTAGCAGCAGGGGAGTCCGTGGACTTTTCGTATGATTTCAAGAATGCTTTAGCTGCCGAATATGTAGAAAATCCAGATAGTCCCTACGGCTGTAAGGACAAGCCTCAATGGGTGGAAGGTTGTGATGGCGGTACCTGTTTCGATTATTCTAAGGTGAAGGCCATGACTATCACTGTGGTAAACAATAATGGTGGTGTTTATAACAATGCGGCTGATTGCTGGACAAAAGAAGCTTTTGACGGTACTATTGAGCTATCCAACGTTATCATGGGTGCGAAAGTAGTAGGTTTGTTTGGAGCGAAAGTATCATCAAACAGTGTAAATGTATACCCAAATCCTGCCAGCAGCTATGTTACTTTTGGCAAGAAGCTGACAAACGGATCTGTATACAACGCTCAGGGCATGCTGGTTGATACGTTCAATGCTGCAGAAGGCTTAAACGTATCTTCTTATGCGGAAGGTGTTTATTTTATCAACACTGCTGAAGGTTCTGCCCGAATTGTAGTTAAGTAATTTATACTCCTGACTAATAGTATAAAAAAAGAGGCTGTTTTATAACGGCCTCTTTTTTTATATTTATGTTTTTGCATATGGCAAAAACATATGAATCTAATTTACACTTACTATTGGAGAAAGCAGGTATAGCCTATACAGTGCCTGGCGGCTTGCAAATCTCTGTATTCACCTTTCTTTGCTGATCACATTTATAATGGTTGCTGCTGTTATTGATCGTTGGAATAACTAAATATTGTTTTGTAAGTCTTTCCAAAATCAGACATCATCAATACCCGCTAATTCCGGATCTTATTCAATTATTAGCTGTAAAAACGATCTGTCCTGTTTCTCCGATGACCGATATAGGAACCTTTCATTGTATGATTTTCCAGTCATTACAGAGAAAATACTTTCAACTGTTCCATATTATATCCAGTGACATCCTTTTTGTGCTGAATGTATCCTGATACTATGTAATGTCGGGCTTACAGAGAGTCTTAAACGTTTTGATTGTTTCCTGGTGGGTGATGAAATTCATTTTTTATAATGTGTTTTCAAATCAGTAACCCAAACATTTTGTACCAGATGTATTTATTTTACAGAAGTATAATAACAAAAAAACGGCCTGTGATTTATTAATCACAGGCCGTTTTCAAATCAGATTTTTATCTGTATTATAACTATTTTATAATAAGCTTATCAATTGCGATAGTTTCACCATCAGCGATTACATGGATCATGTACATGCCTTTTGTGAATCCTGATACATCAAAAGAAGCTCTATCGTTGCTTGCATTGAAGGAAGCTACTTCTGTACCCATCATGGTAGCTACTTTGATTTGAACGTTTGCAGCACCTGAGTTGTCAAATATGACATTGGTCAGACCATTTGCCGGGTTAGGGAAGATGGAAAGCTGCTTGCCTGACAGTGATTTGAATATTGCAACAGGGTTCAGTGTTGTGAAAGAAACTTCAGTTGGCTCTGATTCATCCTCAGCAGCACCAAGCGCGATTACTCTGTATAGATACTCAGTGTTAGCAGTAAGCCCGGTCAGGCCATAAGAAGTTTCCTCTACTGTTTGTACTGCTGACCAGTTGCCGTTATCAGACTTTTCAATTCTGTATCCTGTAGCGCCGGTTACGGCAGTCCAGGTAAGAGTTGCTGAGCTTTCAGTAATTGCAGAAGCTGCTACATTAGTAGGAGCGCTAAGCTCCTGAGAAGGATCCGGAACCTCTTCAACAGTTGTATAAGCAGCCGCAGAAGAAGCACCGTTCAGGATGGTAAATACTCTGAATTGGTCTCCGGCGTTTAGTTCAGATAAAGCGATAGCATAACTGTTAGCAGATAAATTTTCTTCTACAGTGATCCATCCGTCATTGCCATCGCCTTTTTCAAAAATATAAGACGCACCGGCAGTCTCAGTCCATGTGAATACCAGGTCAGCTCCGGATGCTGTATACTCGATAGCAGGCTTGGCAGGAGTTGTTCCTACTGCACCGATAGAGAAGTTGGTAACAGTAAATGTTCCGTCAAATTCCTGAGGAGTATCGGAAACTATTTCAGTGCTTAACGGAGTGAAATAAAGTTCGGTAACTTTTGTATAATCAAAGTTGTTTAATGTTGTCGGACAGTCAAGAGCGGAACCGCAGCTCCAACCATTTCCGGCTGATAATGTGTCAACAATCTCAAGGCCTAACAGGCTTTGTGAATAGGTCTCAGTTGTCCCTTCAGCAATTTCGAAACCTGCCTGTAATTTTCTGTTATCCCATGTAATTGCTCCTGCCGGAATGATGATTTCTGCGCTGCGGTCTTCAATGTCCTTAAGCTGTACACGCAGATTCATGTTAGCAATGTTGCCGGATAGGTATGCAACGGTTAGCTCGATGGTAGCGTTTCCGGAAAGATCTATGGTATTGTCATCACCAAAAGATACACCAAAGCCATCGTAGGTACCGGCCGGCTGATTAAAGGTAAATTCGAGACCGTTTGTTGTACGGTTCATTGTTCCGGTTGATCCCTTTTCATTGGCTATATACCAATATACTCCGCCGTATGCGCCGGTAAATTCTTCTTCATTGGAAAAATCATCTTTAGCCCAAGTTGGCCCTACTTGCGCAAAAGCACAAGGTATAGCCATTGTCAGGGACAATGCTAGTAATAGTTTTCTCATGTGTTATTAAAGGTTAAAAATTTACAATTTCCGCTTCAAATATATGTTTTTTTTTATTATTTAAATGGATGATAGCGGTTTTTTCTTTATGCTTCCTTACTTTGATCAGTAGTGATGTGGTTGTATAACTAATTAGAATGGCAAAGTAACCGTAAAACTGAGAGAAATGTTATAAAACGCATATTTATCTTATAAATATTGTCTTTTATGATTTATTGTAGAAGTGGTTAGTTTAATATATGTTTACTTTTATTACATTTGTATCGATTAAGCTATTTTTGGTACCAGCAGCTGATCTGTTTTATATTTTTAAACTAAAATTTTTAATAATGAAAAAGATACTCTTATCTGTAGTGATTTTATTATTGTTGATTGCTACATCTTTTGCTCAAACGGTTTTTACACCGGGTGGGACAATTGGGACTTCAGGTAATGACAGCGTTGGAATTGGTACAGATAATCCAGCGGCTTTAGTTCATTTGATTGGGCCTCATGCATTTTTGAGAGTAGATTGGGCCAGTACACCAACTGCTCCGTATGGTTCGTATGGGATTAAAATTGGGAATGCAGCAAGTCTTAGCTCTAGACAGATACCTGCATGTGGGAGTGGAGATTTTCTGATCAGTGGAGATGGAGCTGAAATTACTATGAGAAGTGGCAGAATTAATTTTGGTACTGGGCCAGATTGTCAAACGGGATATGCTGGTAGGTATAACTTTGGGGGAGGAAATGTATGGATTAGGGATACTTTAATCATAGCAAATTATTCATCAGTTATTCCCAATAGTTACAGGCCACCAGTAGGTTATCGCTTTGCTGTGAATGGTAAAGCAAATTTTAGTGAAGAAGTTGTGATTGGTAATGTAATATCCTTATCTTCTGGTTATCAGCTATTTGTAAAAGAAGGAATCCAGGCTGGAAAATTGAAAGTTAATGATAGTATAATTATTTCAGGAACATCGGGGCCTACATATTCGTTACCGACAGGCTATAGGTTAGGAGTGAATGGAGATGCAAACTTTACAAATAAAGTAGTCATTGGTCCGTATGATTCTTTTACTCAAGGGACTCCTTCAGGTTATAATTTATTTGTCTCTAATGGTATTATAACAGAAAAGCTGAAAGTGGCTGTAAAAACTACTTCTGAATGGAGTGATTATGTTTTTGCAGAGGATTACAGACTGATGCCGCTGGAAGAAGTAGAGCAATTTGTAAAATCTAACAATCATTTACCTAATGTTCCTTCGGCTTTGGAGGTTGTCGAAAACGGAATTGATGTAGTGCGAATGGATGCCAAGCTTTTGGAGAAAATCGAAGAGCTGACCTTGTACATGATTCAATTGAAAAAAGAAAATGATGAGTTGAAAAATGAAATTGAGGCTATAAAAAGTAAATTATAGTGTGTATGAAGATTTATTTATATAGCCTGCTTTTATTTATTCTTTCTGTTGAAGTGTCGAAAGCACAGTTAATTACCGGGCCTACTGAAGTTTGCGCTGGTGTAGAATATACTTATACCTATCACGGAACATGTGGAAATTGCTTCCTGGCAGTTAACGGGATTTTTGTCGCTAATAATGAGAATAACGCCTGTAGTCTGGAAGGAGGACCATTGAGCTTTAAGGTAGTATGGACAGCGGATGGTTATTTTTCTGTACCTTTCTGTAATGGCAGTGGTTATTTCAGGTACGATGTTACTGTTCACCAAGTACCAGTATCAATTTCTGCCAATCCTTCTAATGGGACTATCGGGCTTGGGCAAAGTATTCAGCTGATTGCCAGCGGTGGCTATAGCTCTTATTCGTGGTCATGCAACAATCCGGGCAATTGCCATATTGCCAGTCCATCTGCACAGCAGACTGTTTGTAGCCCTACTTCAAGTACTACATACAAGGTTACGGTTTCCAGGTATATATCTTCTTCATTGACCTGTTCGAACTCCGCTTCTTTTAATGTCACTGTATTGCTGAATCCAATTGTTGATAATCAGATTTCGGGTAGTCAGTATGTTTGTCCGGGCAGCCCAGCCAGTCCGCTGATACAAAAAAGCGGAACCGTATTGAGTGGGGGCAATGGTACGTACTCTTATCAATGGCAGCGTAGTGTGAATGAAGGAGTAAGCTGGAGTAATATTGCAGGAGCTACCTCAGCCTCTTATTATCCCGGAGTTATTACTTCAAAGAATCTGTTTCGAAGGATTGTTTATTCCGGGGCAATTCAGGATGTAAGCAATTTTGTAACCCTTGAACTTGTACCGAACAATTTGAATGTGAGCTCTCGGACATTTTCTGAGGATACGCTTTTGCGTGCGAATGATTACGTAAATATAACCGGAACTCTGAATACAACCTCCGGGGCTGTTGTTCATGTAAAATCTGGGAAATCTATTACTGTTACGAATACATCGGAGATTTCGAATACGTTTGTGCTGACGATTGAGTCTTGTGCCGAAAGTATGAGGTATGCAAATGAAGAATTGCCGGAATTCGCGTGGACGGAAAGCTTGGCAGGAGGTGATTTGGGAATAAAGCCCTTTCCTAATCCTGTTAGTAATGGAAGATTGAACTTTGGACAGAAAGTAGCAGATTTTGCTTTGTATGATAATAAGGGGAGTATTGTCCGTGAAGGTAAGGATGCAGATGGGATTCTTGTTGATCACATAGCCAAAGGAATGTACTTGCTCAAGATCGACAATCAGATAGTTAAAATTTTTGTTCAATAATTGTTATTAACCAGGAGAGATCGCTTAACAGAGAGCGATCTCTTATTTCTTTTCAGTTTCTTCTTGTCTTCACATTAAGCTATCACTCAAAGTTTAAGATTGGTTAGTAACTCGTATTCCACCATTAATGTCAGGTGTGTAGGGGCAATGAATTTCTATTCTCTGACATTGCTAGAAATGAATGTATATTTGATTCTACACCGTATCCCTTGAAAAGTGTTTGTGTATACCAGGTAATATCTGACAAAGACAGTTTTTCTGGATAGATCGCTTATCAGATAATAGATATTTATCCATTGCCAGCAGTTAAAAGAGTTGTACTGTCGGCAATGTTTGTATTTTATCGGTTTACTTTGACTTCCTCCCTCAGCTGCTTTCGTATCAGCTTATTTGAAGCTGTTTTCGGCAATTGGTCAATTTGTTTCAGCGACTTTATCCGAAACAACGGATTGAGGTTTTTGCTGATTTTTTCCTGTAGTGTTTCTCTCATTTTTTCAGTATCCAGCGTTTTGTCTGAAGTAACAAATACGTACAGGCTTTCAGGGCCGGTTCCGTTTTCAGAAATTGCCACGGCAGCAGATTCTCTGATGTCCGGATGGGTATTAACCTGTTCTTCGATTTCCAGTGCGCTTACCTTGATTCCACCCAGGTTCATGGCATCGTCTGTGCGGCCTGCACTTCTGTAGAAAGTCATGCCTTCGCTCAGAATCCGCACTAAGGCATCGCCATGCCTGCGGAGTTTTTCTTTGTTGGGGCCGGGTGGTACGCTGGCATAGTATTCCTGATGATGATCTTTATTCAGCAGCTGCTGGCTGAGACCGATAGAGGGCGGCAGAATATATACTTCTCCGCTTGCTCCGAGCGGTGCGAGCTTGCCTGCTGATTTCAGAATCATAAAATCCAGGCCGAGCGCCGGTGTGGTAAAGACGGAAGGAGATGCAGGCTGTAAAACGGTTCCGGTTACATAGGCCCCGCCTATTTCTGTTCCGCCACAATATTCGATTATGGGTGCCTGAAAACGCGCGAGCCCCATCAGATAGAAATAATCATCGGGATTGCTGGGTTCTCCGGTGGAACTGAACAGGCGTACGGTCCAATTGAATTTGTCATGAAAGTCCTGAGCTTTCCATGATTTTACCACGGATGGTATCGTGCCAAGAATTGAAATTTTTTCTTTTTCTACAAATTCACCGTATTGCAGTGTTGTGGCAGCGCCGGTGTAAACAACGAGTGTTGCTTTGTTGATAAAGGCCGCATAAACAAGCCAGGGAGCCATCATCCAGCCCATACCGGTTGTCCAGGTTATCCGGTCCTCAGGGCGTATGTCATGATGGAAAAAAGCATCTGAAGCCGATTTGACCGGGGTAAGCTGGGTCCATGGGATGGCTTTGGGGGTATTGCTCGTACCGGAGGAAAACAGTATGCTGCTTATGTACTCAGGATATGTCTGGTAACTGTCAAAGTAAGGATTGCCTTCATGAATGATTTTCTCATATTCATAATCGCCTTCCCGAATAGCTGAATCTTTTGCTTTGCGTATCAGAATAACCGGGATTTTGCCTGGAACCTGCTTGGCTTTTTCATATGTTTTTATACTTTTTCCGTTGTAAAGATATTCGTCAATGGTTATTATAGCTTTGGCTTCACTGATAGAAATACGTTTTTCCAGCTCGGCCGGTGTGAAACTGTCAGCTACAAGCACATTGGTAATTCCGGCTCGTATTGTTCCCAGAAATGCAATAACAGCTTCTGTGCAGAATGGCAGGTAAAGAATGATTCTGTCTCCCGGACCAAAGCCATGAGCGAGCAGACCGGAGGCAAAGCAATTCACTTGCTGCTGCAGCTCCAGATAGGTCAGTTTTTGTGTGGTTCCGTTTTCTGTGCCTTCAATTAATGCGATTCTTTCATCCGGGGCCTGAAAGCAGCTGTCTGTTATATTTAAGCGTGCGCCTTTGCACCAGGCTGGATTCTCAAAGCTTACGCTTGTGTCAAGGACAGCTTGATAGGGAATGCTAAATTTTATATCCAGTTTGCTTATTGCATACTTCCAGAAATCTTTTCGTTTGATGCTGGCCCAGCTGAAAAATTGCTGATAGTTATCCAGGCTCAGTTCCCTCATGCATTTGGCAAGATTTGCTTCTTCCAGCAGCTTATTATCCGGCATCCATATTACTGGTATATGATTGTCGGCGTAGAGCTTATTGTACTGATCCCGGAGTTGGGGTGAAAAACGAAAGTCATTTTTTTTAAGGATAAGTCTCCACTGATGGTATTTTTGATTCAGATTCATAACTAAAAGTGGGTTAGAAAAAGATGCATTCCTATTCTGTAATAACGGGGAAAACGGATAAAAGATTTAGGAAAAAGAAAAGCGGCAGGCCTTCACGATTCAGTATTCTGTTTCGTAAGCTCCTGCCGCTTATTGATTATGTGGTTGATACTTCTTCTGAAACCGGATGTTTTACCAGAAGTATGAATGCGTGAATTACTCCGGGTAGCCAGCCTATCAGTGTCAGTAATATGTTTAAGAAGAATTTGCCTCCTATTCCAAACCGGATTACTACAGCAATCGGCGGGAAAAACAACGCCAGAATTCTTAAAGCTAAATTACTCATTATCTCCTCCTCATTTTTAATCCTTCTGATATATCAACGCTGGCAGAAAAAAATGCGTTCGGGATAGAGGATGATTTATTCAGTATCGAATATCCGGGTTTTGTATAAATAAAAAAGGCTCAGGAACTGAGCCTTTTTTATTTATACAAATTTTACAGATTATATCTTTGCAATGATGTTGATATTCAGGGTAAATATATCATCAATGGCTTTGTCCCCCAGATTGTCGAAGAAGCTCCCGGAACCATATTTGATATCATAGCTTGTACGATTTACATCAATTTTGGCTGTTCCACTCAGGGTTTTTCCATCGGTAATCACTTTCGCAGGAAATTCTACCGGTAAGGTTTTTCCTTTTATGGTTAACTGGCCTTTTATAGCATATTCATCTTGTTGGGCAGGTGATACTGAACTGATCACAAGTTTTGCTTCAGGATGCTTTTGTGTGCTGAAAAAATCGTCCGATTTAAGGTGTCCCACCAGTTTCTGGTTATATTCTTCATTGGTCAGGTCAGTACAGGTAATCGATGTCATATCGATAACAAAGTTACCACCACTTATCTTCCCGTCTGTGAGCTGTACAGTGCCGGATTTGATCCGGACATTACCTGTATGCTCTCCGGTTACTTTTTTGCCTGTCCATGTTATGTTACTTTTATCAGGATTTACCTGCAGTACAGATTGCTTGCTAAGTGTGAAGGCAGCCATAGCTGCAAACAGGATTGAAGCCGCCAGGGTATTAAGGAGTACTTTCTTCATAATCAGAATTAGTTTAGTTGATACAGTTTGGTTGTGGAAATTAATAACGCAAATATATGTCTAAACAATATATGTTGCAACTTTTATTTGAAAAGCTCAATGAACATAAATTGCAATAAAAATAGCTTTTGTTTAGTTAGTTGCTGGAATACAGACTGTTTCTGAAATGGTTTTCTATAAGATAATATTCGTTTCCGTTACGCTCAATGGTGAGGAATAGTTCCCGGTCTGCCAGCTTGATTTCAAGAATTTTTATGGCTTGCTCTTGCCCGTTACGTTCCCGTAGCTTTTCTTTTCCATATAGCTCTTCATAGTGCTCGTAAGTTGCTTTATAGGCTTCGAGCGCATTGAACTTGGTGTTTTGTCCTGAGAGCCTGAGCTTTTGTGTTTTTACACCTATAAGCTGGTTTTTTCTGAATACATAATAAATATGGGATGCATATCCTGAATCAAACTGAACATAGTGGATTTCGTCTACATAGTTTGGCTTGGACAATTCTTCAAGAAGAATGGCTGTTTCTTTTTTCCTGACTTCATCTTTGGACTCAAGCCAGTACGAACTTCTGTAATCCTGGGCAGATGAGATCAGCATTATATGAAAAAACACAAAGAATAAGCAATGTTTCATAATGTATAGCGTATGGATAGGCTTTTCGCCAGAGAAAAGCACTGTGCACATCATTGGCAAAATTAAAGCCAAAAATATTAGAATTTTCTTAAATTCTTATACTTAGTTTCTGTATTTCATTAAATATAGCTTATTAATATTGATCAATGTTTTTTGTTGAACGAAATAAACGAAGAATAATTTAGATAATTATTATATAAATAGATGAAACTTTTGGAATACTTATTGATTTTATGAATATTCACCTGGCAAATTATTAGTATAGCTTTTACGATTCTATGAGAAAAAATAGTTCAATACTCACCTTTGTTTCCTTACTTTTTGTATTTAACTCTTCCATGCCTTCGGGTGAGGGGGATAAGGATAAAGACAAAGTCCTGGCAGGAGTCATTCTGCACAGTCTTGTGGCGGGACATTATCAGCAAAAGGAGATTAATGATGAATTTTCGAAAAATGCTTTTGATGCATACATAAAGAATATTGATTATAATAAGCGGTTTTTTACCAGACAGGATATAGATAAGCTCAGGAAGTGGGAGTATAAAATTGATGATGAATTTAAGGCCGGCAATTTTGATCTGATGAAAAACAGCTATACGCTGCTGAAAAAAAGAATAGAGGAGGTTGAAGAAATTTATCAGCAGATATTGTCAAAGCCATTTGATTTTTCACTGGATGAAAAGATAGAGACAGATCCTGAAAAGTACGATTTTCCTGTAAACAGAAAGGAGCTGGAGGAGTCCTGGAGGAAGTATCTGAAGTTTCAGACACTGATACGCCTCAATGAGCTTGAAAAAGAACAGCTGAAAAAAGCTGAAACGGACAAGGATTTTGCTCCCAAGCCGATTGCAGAACTTGAAAAGGAAGCGAGAGAAAAGGTATCGCAATCCCAGACAACCTGGTTTAAGCGTATAAAGCAGTTGAATGAAACGGACTATCAGGCTATTTATATCAATGCCATACTTAGCACGTATGATCCGCATTCCAATTATTTCCCGCCGAAAGCCAAAGAGAACTTCGATATTCAGCTCAGCGGGCAGCTTGAAGGTATAGGGGCTACGCTGATGGAAAAGGACGGGTATATAAAGGTTGAAAAGATTGTGCCTGGCAGCGCTTCATGGAAGCAGGGAGAGCTTAAAGCCGGTGATATTATCCTGAAGGTTGGTCAGTCTGCTGATGAGCCGGTGGATATCGTAAACATGCGCTTGGACGATGCTGTACAGCTGATCAGGGGGAAAAAAGGAACAGAAGTCCGTCTTACGGTGAAAAAGGTGGACGGAAGCATCAAGATTGTACCTATTACGAGAGATATTGTCATTATTGAAGAAACGTATGCCAAATCGGCGGTTTTGGATAATGGTATAAGAGCAGGCTATATCAAGCTGCCTCAGTTTTATGCTGATTTTAATAATAGCGGCGGGAGAAGCTGCTCGCAGGATGTGAAAAAGGAGATAGAAAAGCTGTCCGATGAAAAAATAGAAGGGCTTATTCTTGATCTTCGAAACAATGGTGGTGGCTCGCTGAGGGACGTGGTTGAAATGGCAGGATTGTTTATTGAAAAAGGCCCGGTAGTGCAGGTTCGTAGCAGCGACGGAACGCTGGAGATTCTTGAGGACTACGATTCCAGAGTGCAGTATAAAGGGCCTCTTATTATTCTTGTCAACGAGCTGAGCGCTTCGGCATCGGAAATCCTGGCAGCAGCCATGCAGGATTACGATCGCGGGGTTGTGGTAGGAAGCGCTTCTACATATGGAAAAGGCACCGTGCAGCGTATGGTAGATCTTGATATGCTCATTCCGCCTGCTTACGGCAGTGTGAAGCCTCTGGGGGCGATGAAGCTTACCACTCAGAAGTTTTACAGAATCAATGGCGGAGCGACGCAGCTCAAGGGCGTAGCATCGGATATCATTTTACCGGATGATTATGCTTATATGAAAGTTGGTGAAAGGGAGCTAGAACATCCTATGCCTTGGGATGAGATCAAGCAGGTGTATTACAAAGACTGGAAAGATGCTCCTGCTCTGGAAAAGCTGGAAAAGAAAAGTCATGCCCGGATTGATACCAGTTCGGTATTTAAAAAGATTGATCAGAATGCCCGCCGTCTGAAAAAGACGTCTGAACGTTCGCTGTTCCCGCTAAATCTCCAGGCTTATCAGACGGAGCAGAACAAGCTGGAAGAGGAAAGTAAACAATTTGAAAATCTTTTCAGTAATATAGACGGTTTTAACGTTGATATGATCCGGGCAGAGGTAAGCGCTCTTGAGTCGGATACAGCCAAGGTAAACAGAGTTAAAACCTGGCATACCGAAATTAAAAAAGATGTGTATGTCTATGAAGCTATGCAGATACTCAATGATATGAATAAGAAGTAAGTTTAAACATGATTTGTAGAAAAGCGTCTGATATATTGTATCAGGCGCTTTTTTTATGAGTAAATCCGGATATATGATCCGGTGCTAAATGTTTACGTGTTTTTTTAGATAAAAAAGTTGTAAAACATTCATATCAAAAACATAAAAACGGGAATAGGCGACTTTACTGACTGCTGGCGACAAACATTCATCTTTTCGCTTCTTTTCAAACAGAGCGTTCCAGACTTCGATAAATTCAGCCTTCGCCAGCAGCCATATCCGATCTTTGAGCAGCTTCTTTTTGTTAATGATTGGCTATCAGCTATAAATCAACAAACATATAGCGAAGTAAGCATCTGGCCTTATCCCGAAAAATAAAATCATGAGGAACTACTCCTCAGCCCTGAGTGTTTTTAGCTAAGCGGAATGGATGTGGGATGATTAAAACTGATTGCTATGCTGAACGGGGTGCTGATAGTGGATGATGATAATGTGAGCAACTTTATTGCGGAAAGAGTGATAAGGAGCCATGGTGAGGTGCGTATGGTTACCTCTGTGACGGATGGGAGACAGGCTTTGAGCTACCTGAAACATCAATGTGAGGGAGATGAGGCATATGCCTGCCCTGATCTCATATTGCTGGATCTTAATATGCCTTATATTGATGGTATGGAGTTTCTGCTGAATAAAGACAGATTTGGGGTTCCTGAGGATATTCCGGTAGTTGTGGTTACTGGTGTGGACCCATCCAGGGAGCAGGAAAAAATTCTGGGAGATCTGGGAGTATCATACGTGGTAAAACCATTAACCGGAGCTAAGTTTGATAAGATTCTGAATGAAGTTTTTTACAAATCATAGTCAGAGGGATTGGATTATGATTGTATAAATGTTTTATAAAGGTATTTTTTTGATTTTTTTCATAAACTTCCCATTCTTACTTTCGTAGAAATGCGGATGTCCTTTCAAATAGTCAATAATAATTGTAAGTACGGTTTTTTTGGTGTTTTAAGAGGGAAAGTACTGATTTTTGCGTACTATCATGTGTTTTCGAATCGTTAGATGAAATAGTTTTCCGTAACTTAGTTCTGTAAAAATTATATCGTATAGTTGGTTTTCTTATGAAACGAGGTATCCTTTTTTTGTTATCGGTTCTTTTTAGTGTGTTTTTGTATGGTCAGCAGCCCTACAGGGAATATTATGAAGATAATAAAACACTCAAAGCTGAAGGGTTTATAAAAGATTCACTGCCTACAGGCGCCTGGAGTTTTTACAGCGAAAACGGAGTACGGATAACTCAGTGTTCGTTCAGAGAAGGCCTGGCTGAAGGAGTGATGGTGCATTTTCATGATAACGGAAAAATTGAGCTGGAAGCTCTTTTCGAAGCAGGAATTGAAAATGGCAAATGGCTGGAATTTTATGCTTCCGGAAAAGAAAAAGTGGTAGGAGCCTTTAAAAACGGTCAGAAGAACGGAAGCTGGAAAGAGTATTTTTCCAATGGCCAGCCAGCGCTGGAAGGCTCTTATAAAGAGGGGCTGAAAACCGGTAAGTGGCTTGAATACTACCCGGATGGTATTGTCAAATCGGATGGCGAATACCAGGAGGGCCAGCAGGAAGGAGCCTGGAAAGAATATCATCCGGATGGAAAGTATGCGTTTGAAGCACATTATAAGGCAGGTAAGCCTGATGGCCTGTTTAAGAAATACTACCCTGCGGGGCAGTTGCACTGGCAGGTGGTGTATATTGACAGCCTGGAGCAGGGAGAGTGGATAAGATATCATGGAAACGGAAAAATAGCAGAAAAGGGTTTATATAAAGACGGGAAAGAGACTGGCTTATGGCAGGAGTTCTATAGTAATGGTCAGGTCGAAAGCGAAGGTGCGTACAAAGAAGGAGCACTCGATGGCAAGTGGACGGAATACTATGAAAACGGTACGGTAAAATCTGTTAATGAGTGGAAAGATAATCTGCTATGGCAAACTGCAAGCGCGAGTGATCAGAATGGTAAAGTACTGGATCCGGGTAGTGTCAAAGAAGGAACAGGAGTACAAAAGCTGTATTATTCCAATGCAGCTCTGATGGCAACCGTTACTTATAAAGATGGCAGAAAGGAAGGAGTTGCCAGCTCTTACTACCGGGATGGTAAGCTGAAGTCGCAGGTTAGTTACATTGCGGACAAGGAATCCGGGATAATGAAAGAATACTTCCCGGATGGCACACTGGCTGCTGAAACAATTTTTAAGGATGGTAAGCCGCATGGTGTTTATAAAGAATATCTGGAATCGGGGAAGCCTGCTGTTGTAGGGTATTATGTAAACGGACAGGAAGACAGCCTCTGGGTGGAGCTTCATGAAAACGGAAAAATACTTACAGAAGGATATTATGTAAACGGCTTGCCGGAAGGAGACTGGTATCAGTACTATGAAAATGATACGATTGCTTCATTCGGAGCTTTTGAGAACGGGAAACAGACCGGAGTATGGCAGGAGTTTACCTATGATGGTAAGCCGGCGAGCATCGGAAAGTATGAGAATGGCCTGAAAACCGGCTTCTGGAAAAGCTGGCATCCGAATGGCGAAGTACGTATGGAAGGGTATTTTATTAATGGTCTTGAGGATGGTTTCTGGAAAATCTATTATGATAACGGACAGCTTCTTTCTGAAGGAGCTTATACTGCCGGTTTGGAATCCGGTCCATGGAAAGAGCATTATCCCGACGGGAAACTGCAGGCAGAAGGAAACTATATGGCAGGGAAAGAGGATGGTGTATGGAAAAATTATTATGCCAACGGAGTATTTAGTCATGAAGAAATCTATGACAGGGGAAAACTGATGGAGGTTGGGGATATGCATAATGCAAGCGGTAAACGGGTAGCTAAAGGCTCTTTTGCCAAAGGCAATGGCTCCCTTAAAACCTATCATCAGAATGGCAAAACGGCCGCAGAAGGAACATATAAAAACGGACTTCCGGATGGAAAGTGGAAATATTATTTTGACAATGGGATATTGAGCGGAGAAGGGGAAATGAAGGCCGGATTGCGTGAAGGGCATTGGAAATTTTATGTGAATACAGGTAAGCTGGAGGCGGAAGGAAGCTATACAAATGATGAAATGTCCGGTATATGGAAGTTTTACGAACAGGGAAGGGTTAAATCAATTAAAAATCTGGATATTGAAGATGTGGATCTGTAAAAGTTTGTTTTGTTTGCTGGTACTGAGCATAACGGACGGTTTGCTGGCTCAGGATACCGTAAGGACATACTACGCTAACGGACAGATAAAATCTGCAGGATTGATCAGTGAAGGTATGCGTCAGGGCTGCTGGTATTTTTATTATCCCAATCAGATGCCCAATTCAGAGGAGTATTATCTCAATGACGAGCTGCACGGAAAAGTAAAGAGCTATGATTTTGAAGGCAGGCTTGTCAGTATTGAAAATTACGAATACGGACTGGAGCAGGATTCTGCATTTTACTATTATCCAGGCGGTGCTTTGAAGCGTAAAGGTATTTTTAAAGACGGTCTGTATGCCGGAATCTGGCTGGGATATCATGAAAACGGCAGACTGAGTCAGTCAGGGGCTTATGTTCTGGGAATGCCTGACGGACTATGGCGGTTTTATGATTCAGAGGGCCTGCTCAGTCATGAAGGAATGTATAGAGAAGCTAAGGAAACCGGTTTATGGAAAGTATATCATCCGAAAGGATATATACAGGAAGAAGGGGAGATGGATGAGGGAAACCGCATCGGAGTCTGGCGCCAATACAATAAAAAAGGGAAAGTGGTAAAAACCCGGCTTTACTAAGCCGGCTATTTTGTAATCCCCTGTCTGTATCGTTCGTTTAGCTGATATTCCAGATCGTTGAGACAGTTTTTAACCACAGGCTCATAAAGCTGCACTTTTTCCATCTGACTTAGCGAGTCGTGGGAAAGAAGATCGTTGATTGAAAACTCTTCTGTCATCTTTTCAGTTGTACACTGGCAATAATCCTGAGCAAGATCTTCATCGCCGGCAGAAAGCTGCTCCTGGCTTACATAAAGCTGCACACACTCTGTGGTTAAGCTCTCCTTGTCCGTGTCTGTCCAGGCGCGTCCCTTAGTGACCGGGGCAAAGCTGACGGATTTGTCGGGATTGTTCTGAATGACAGTGATGATACCGAAGAAACTGAGCAGAAACGCGAAACCTTTGGCTTTTTTCGTGTGTTTTAATAACCAGAAATCGTATTGTTCCCTGGAATCCTGGGTTTTAAGTAAAGGCTTTAGAACCTTAAAGACAAACAGAAAGATTGTAACTCCGATTATGAGTGAAACCACTCCGCTTATGAACAAGAACTTCTCCATCGCTTTTCAACATCTCATTTAATGGATTAACTCCACAGGTAATGATCTGTTAAGCGAACAGGAAGATATTTTCGGAATAATAAGCCGGGAAAGGCTATTCCGGCAGCTTTCTGAGTATATCAAGCTCCAGGCTGAAAGAACCGCTTAGTATCGGAAAACGGCACCATGATCTGGGATCCACATTGAAATCATCCAGGTGAAAAGATGGTGCTATACGCTCACGCTTCCACTGATTCCGTGACCACATTCTGTAAAACTTGATTATATGCTCTTTCAGAAGGGCAGGGGTTTCCAGTTCTTGTGCTTTTAGTAGTTCATAGGTTTCCAGAGGCGATTTCCGGTTTCTGATTGCCTGCAGCTCGATTTGCAGGAGTATATGATAGGGCATCAGGTCTTTCTCATCTGTTTGTGCATGTGTTTCCGGGCGTAGTTCTGCAGTAGGGGACAATGCATTTACGCGGCTCAGACCCGGCTGATTCAGGTTCTCCTCGGCCCATATGAGCCAATTGCGAATAAAGTGCTTGTCAACACCCGCAATGGGTGCTATGCTGCCCGAGGTATCTCCGTCCATAGTGGCATATCCTACATCGCCTTCGCTCCGGTTACTGGTCGTGATCAGCAGAGCATTTTTTATATTGGCCAGCATCCAGATGATCGGAGACCGGGCTCTGGCCTGAATATTTTGCAAGGCGATATCATCTGTTTCCCAGCAAAGATCACGTTGGATAGCTTTTTCAATCGTATTTGTATAAGCATCAACCGGCTCATCGATTGTCCAGTGATGAAAGGTGGCGCCGATAGAATGTGCGAGCTCCCGTGCTGAGTTTAATGTGGCAGGACCGGAGTTTTTTGTACCCTGATAGGCAGTGGTCAATAATAATCTGGTCAGCGCTGGGATCGTATCGGCTTTTTTATCGCCGGAGATAGCAAGTTTTGCTCTGAATGCATCCAGACCGAGTTCGTCGACTCCCCGTTTTATCATTTCTGAGACCATAATTGCGCAGGCTGAGGAATCGGCTCCGCCGCTCAGAGAAAGTACAAAGCCTGAGCTTCGGCTTTTTCTGAGATAATCAAATAGTCCCAGAGACGTTGCTTCCCAAAACTCGTATTCCCGTTCCCGTTCATCGTGGGTAATCTCTTTAGCAACGCTGGTATTTGTCTCAAAATCGACTTCGGCGTATATGAGATTGCTGTTTTTGAAGGAAAAGCGGTTATTCCGCTGCAACATTTTTCCTTCTTTGTATATAAGCACCTCTCCGTCGTATATGATGCGTCCGGCTTCATTGCCCAGCAGATTGGCATAAATGTAGGTACAGTGAAACGTATCGGAGCTGGAGGAGATAAGCTGATAGCGAAACTCGGATTTACCAAAGGAGAAATGACTGGCGCTGGGATTCAGTATCAGGTCAACGTTTTGCCGGCTCAGACGACAGGCAGGTCTGACAGAATCCGATACCCAGGCGTCCTCACAGATTTCAAAACCAATCCGGGCACCGTGTGACTCGATCACAATCTCGCCGAAAGGAACTTCAGCTCCTTCGACCGTGAGATGTGTTTGTTCGCCGGCTTTCCAGGGAGTAAACCAGCGGGGTTCATAATGCACGCCTTCTCCGGCCAGAAACTGCTTGGCAGCGATCCCCCTTATCTCTTTATTTTCAATAAAAGCACAGCAGTTATAGAGATTATCTCCGACACGGACAGGCAATCCTATGGCAACGGCGATATCATGACAATGATCGCGGAGGGCTATCAATAGTTCCCAGGCTTTTTCGGGCATCCACCGGCTCAGAAAGAGATCTTCACAGCCGTATCCTGTTATGCATAGTTCCGGGAGGCATAAAATCCGGATACCTGTAGCCCGTGCTTCATCAATTGCACTTCTGATGTTGTGAATATTGTTTTCCCAGTCAATGGGAGTCTGATTGAGTGCGGCTCCGCCGATTTTTATATAGGCCATTTCTGTTGCTCTGCTATCCTTTGACAAAAGAACACAATTTTTGGCAATAATGGTATGATCGTCTTACCAGGGATAAAATTGAACCGGAGTACCTGGAGAAAGGCAAGGTATCCCGGCGGGGTGTAACGCAATACCGTGAGAAAACATGGTGACTCTGATATCACCGCTGCCATTGCTGTGACAGGGTATGAGACTATTTTTATGTTCGGATATCCTGACCGGGAAGTATTCGTCCATATCTGATTTTTTTATTCGTTCTATATCAACGGGCAGCACAATAGAGGTTTGCTCTTCGGCCATAAAGCTCTTGCGGATATACGGCTCAACGAAAACTTTCAGGGCGACCTGCACAGAAACCGGATTGCCGGGCAGGGCGAATGCTATGGACCGGCCTTTGGTGCCAACCCACAGAGGTTTGCCGGGCTTGATGGAGACTTTATGAAAAAGGCATTTATAGCCGGCCTGTTCCAGCGCTTTGGGAACAAAGTCTGCTTCTCCCATGGATACTCCGCCACTGATAATCAGAATGTCGGCTTGCTGACTGTCAAAAGTCTGCTGAAGCTGCTGCAGATTGTCCGGGACATGGGTGACGGAGTCGGGAATAATGGAATATTTCCGGAGAAAACCTTCTATGGAGTACGCATTGCTGTCGCGTATCTGATAATCGGACACAGAGGAATCAGCCGGTTTTACTTCATTGCCGGTGGATACGATACGGACAACAGGAAGACAAAACACGGGGAGCTGGCCAATCCCGAGTGCGGCAAGGGCAGCATATTCCAGCCAGTGAATCATACGACCTTTTACAGGAATTTCTCTTCCGGCTGTCAGATCTTCTCCCTTAAGCGCGATATTCTGGCCTTTTTTGAGGGCTGTGGATAAAAACGATACGGTATGGTCGCTGACGGCTGCTTTTTCTACCGGAATCATAGTATCCATAAAAGATGGAACCGGAGCTCCTGTCATTACTCTGATGGCTTTTTCCGGACAGGATTCTCCCTGCCAGAAGGAACCAGCCAGAACCTCGCCAGCTATGGTCAGCGGATTATCGGTCCGGATATAATGGCTATTGACAGCAAATCCATCTACTGCAGCCCGGTCGAAGGGGGGATAGTCGCGGTCTGCATATATGTTGGCAGCTGCGACTCTTCCCAGTGTTTCGCGTAAAGGCGCTTTTTCTGATTCGAAAGGTCTGGCATGCTCAAGAATTGCCTTTCTGGCTTCGGCAACACTAAGTAAGGGAATGTGCATAGGTAAAAGAGTTGGAAAGATAATTTAATGACCATTACCCCGTAACATACTTTTGGCGTGAAAAACTACCGGAAGAATGGCATCCAGTGATTCCCGCACTCCGTTGGTGCTTCCGGGAAGAGTGATAATCAGTGATTCACCGATACTCCCGGCAACTGAACGGGACATCATGGCCACCGGGGTGCGCATTCCACCATGGTTGCGCATGGCTTCCACAATCCCCGGCGCATCTTTTTCAATGATTTTTCTGACTGTATCGACCGTATTGTCTCGGGGCCCGAGTCCGGTTCCTCCGGTAGTGAATATGAACGATATTTTCTGTTTCGTCCATTGCAGAATCTGATCCCTGATCCGGTCCGGATCATCGGGTACAATCTGGTAGTCTGCCACGTGACAATTATTGTCCTGCAGCATTTCCTGAATCAGTCTGCCTGATTTATCTTCTCTTTTTCCGGTGGCAGTAGAGTCGGAGCAGACAAGAACAGCAGCATTTTTTACACTTTTTGTATAGAGGGCGCGATCACTTTTTCCTCCACTTTTATGTAGCAGCCTTATAGGGCCAATGGACAATTCTGCTTGTCCCAATGGTTTCAGAAGGTCATAAATGGTAAGTGCTGTCACAGATACAGCGGTCAGCACCTCCATTTCGATTCCGGTGCGGCCGATTGATTTACCTTCAATAATTATGGCGACTCCGCCTGCAGCGTTCAAATCATCAGGAAATTCCTCAAGGGTACTATTGCTGTTTTTTAGCTGAAAATCGATATTCAGGCTGTCTATGGCAACCGGATGGCAATGAGGAATCAGGTGATGGGTTTGTTTTGACGCGAGCAGACCCGAGGCTTTGGCAATATCAAGCAGATTGCCTTTGGGCAACTGATTTTGCCGGATACGATCAATAATATCGTCCGGACAGCTTACAAAGCCTACTGCTCTGGCAGTCCGTAAGCTGACAGATTTATGTGTGATATCTCTCATTGTACCTCGCTTGTTATCCTATTTATTGCAGAGCATCCAGTGTGCTGACATCCAGATAGACAACTCCCTGCTCCACTTTTACGGGATATGTTCGTACGGAATATTCGTCTCCGTTAAGGCTTTGTCCGTTTTCAAGAGAAAAGGTCTTTTTGTGATACGGACAGGCTACTTTAGGTGTGCCGCACTGATCGCCGATCATTCCGCGGGACAGAATCATCTGTTTTTTGTGCGGGCATTGATTGTCTATAGCAAACCACTGGTTGCGTCTGGTGTAATTGAAGATGGCGATCTGATGGCTGTTGTATTGAACACAACCGCCGCCATCGGGATGAAAATCGGACGCATGGGCTACCGGAACCCAGACTTCGGTACAGGTTTTGGTTAACATGGTTTAAAATCGGTTAAATGGTTAGTAAATGAGGTTTCGGTTAGTTGTGCTTATTTGTTCCAGTCGACCGGAATCTTCTGATCACGCATAGGCTGAAATGCGACGGAAGGATCTTTTTCCGGACTATTGATAAAGTGGCTGAAAAGCTTTCTTTTGTTTGTATCTTCCACGGCGTTTTTCCATTCACACTGATAGGTTTCGATGTGATAGGCCATGTCTCGTTCAAGCTCGTCTCCTATACCCAGTTTATCATTTATGATTACGTCTTTCAGGTATTCCATGCCACCTTCCAGCTTATTGAGCCAGGTTGCTGTTCTGGTCAGTGGTTCCGCTGTACGTATATAAAACATCAGAAATCGGTCGAGGTATCTGATACATGTTTCCTTGTCGACATCAGAGGCAATCAGCCGGGCATGTTGCGGCTTAGCTCCGCCATTACCACATACATACAGGTTCCAGCCTTTTTCTGTAGCAATGATGCCAAAGTCTTTGCTTTGTGCTTCGGCGCATTCTCTTACACAACCAGATACGCCGCCTTTGATTTTGTGAGGGGCACGGAGGCCCTTGTAGCGGTTTTCGACTTCGATGGCAAAAGAAACGGAGTCCTGTACTCCGAAACGGCACCAGGTCGATCCTACACAGCTTTTTACAGTTCTGAGCGATTTTCCGTAGGCGTGTCCGCTTTCAAAACCGGCAGCAATCAGCTCTTCCCAGATGTATGGAAGATCGTTGAGCTGGGCTCCAAACATATCAATACGCTGGCCACCGGTGATTTTTACATACAAATCATATTTTCGGGCTACTTCTCCAAGGACAATAAGCTTATCTGCTGTAATCTCGCCGCCTGCAATTCGCGGTACTACTGAATAGGTGCCACCTTTCTGAATATTGGCAAGAAAACGATCGTTGGTATCCTGAATAGTTGCCTGCTGAAGTATCTGCTCGTTCCAGATACTTGCCAGCAGCGAACCAATGGCTGGTTTACAGACCTCACAACCGTCTCCCTGTCCATATCGGAGCAGCAGCTCATCATAGGATTTTATTTCGGATGATTTTATAATTCCGAAAAGCTCCTGTCTGGTATAGCTGAAATGCTCACAAAGCTCTTTCTTAAGCTCTTTTCCGGAAGCAGCCAGCGTGGCTGTGAGCAGATCGTTGAGCATAGGTACACAGCCGCCGCAGCCCGTGCCCGCCTTGGTACATTTCTTAATCCCGGCTATATCGCTCAGCTCATTGTAGCTTACGGCATTGCATACGTCGCCTTTGGTGACAGCTTCACAGGAGCAGATCAGGGCAGAATCAGGGAGCGCCATAAGCCCGGCTGACTGATCATCGCTTCCGGATGTTTTCGGCAGAATCAGGCTTTCCGGATCTGGCGGCAGCACCAGCTGGTTTTTGACAGTTTGCAGCAGCATGTTATAATCGGCAGCTTCGCCTACCAGTATACCGCCGAGCAGATATTGACCATCATTGCTGACATTGATACGTTTATAAGTGCCCTTGCTTTTATTGTAATAGGAAATGACTTTAGCATCCGGTTCCTGGCAGAAAGGATCTCCGAAGCTGGCAACATCCACACCAATCAGTTTTAGCTTGGTTGATAAATCAAAGGGGGCAAACGCCTTATTGCCGCCGGTCAGGTTATCTGCCAGCACTTCAGCCATCTCATAGCCGGGGGCTACGAGGCCATAGATCATTCCCTGGTGCAGAGCTGATTCTCCAATAGAATAAATATCCGGATCAGAAGTCTGAAGATGGTCATTGACCTCGATGCCACCGCGGTTTCCGGTGGTTAATCCAGCTTCTCTCGCGAGCTCATCGCGGGGGCGTATACCTGCTGATACAACAATTATATCGAGATCTATGGAAGTGCCGTTTTCAAAAACTATTTTTTCAACGGATTTTTCTCCTTCTATAGCTTTGGATGCCGTATTGAGATGCACTTTGATGCCGAGATCCTCAATTTTGTTTTTTAGCAGTTCTGCACCCGATTCGTCCAGCTGCCGTGGCATAAGCCTGGGAGCAAATTCTATCACGTGTGTTTCTACTCCAAGATCTTTAAGGGCTTTGGCAGCTTCGAGCCCTAGCAGACCGCCACCGATCACAGCGCCTCTGACCGCTTTTTGTCCAAGAGAATAAATAGTTTCAAGATCTTCTATCGTTCTGTATGGCACCACTCCAGGTTTGTCAATTCCTGCTACAGGTGGTATGAAACAGGATGAACCGGTTGACAGGATGAGCTTATCATAGGGCAGTGACTGGCCTGATATGGTTGTAATTTTCTTTTCTGCTGGCAGAATGCTGGTTACCTGCTCTCCTGTGATCAGCCTGATATTGTTCTGTTTGTACCATCCTGCCGGAGCCATGAGCAGGTCTTCGGCCGACTTTCCGCTGAAATATTCTGACAGGTGAACTCGGTCATAAGCGGGGCGGGGCTCATCCCCAAAAACAATAATTTCATATTGAAGATGTCCGCCTTTACTGACCATCTTTTCGCAAAACTTGTAACCAACCATGCCATTGCCTACGACAATAATTCTTTTTCGTGCTGTTGAAGTATGTTCTGAGTTCATGTTTTGTCCCGATTAAAGTTCGTATTCAAACATAGTAAATATTTTTCAAAAATAAGTAAAAATACGTAATTTAAATTTGAAAAAATTTACGTATTTGTTTCAGGGGATATTTGTCCGGGGTTTTAAAATAATAAGAATATTAATGAAATTGGACAGTTAGTCCTTGGAATTATGCGTAATTTCGGATATCTTATTAGTTATTATCGGTAGTTAATGAATAATCGGGAAAAGAAAGAAATCGGTAAAAATACCGGAAAATCTTTAAGTAAGTTGTACATTCTTGCGCTTTCTGCGGTAGCGGTTTTGACAATTGCAGGGCAGGTGCTGATACAAAGGGCGATTAGCTCTCAACAATCAGACTCACATGTGATCAATCTGGCAGGAAGTCAGCGTTACCTTAGTCAGCAGATTGTTAAGTTTAGCATTCTGATTCATAAAGATATAGAGCATCAGGATTATCCGGCAAAAGCCGGGCAGCTTCTTAACTACATTCATATGTGGAAGAAAGGGCATTATGGTTTGCAGTTCGGTGACAAGGCACTTAATCTGCCGGGAGATAACAGCGCGGTGATTACCCGCATGTTTGAAGAAATAGATCCTTTTTTTGAAAAAATAGCAGAAAGTGCGGATAGTATTGTGGCGCTGGCCCCGGTTGGAGCTTCGGAGCACGGAAGGGTGGGGGAGTACGTGCAAAAAATACTGCAGAATGAGGACGCTTTTTTTCAGGGTATGGACAGGATTGTAAATCAGTACGATCTCGAAGCAAAAGCAAAAGTGGCTTTTCTTAAAAAGGTAGAATATGTACTGGTGCTGGCAACGCTTATAATATTGCTGCTGGAAGGCTTGTTTATTTTCAGACCTGCTGCAAAAAAAATCAAAGAGACTATTCGTGATCTGACCGAGTCAGAAGACAGATCAAATCAACTGGCTGCAAAGCTGAAAATAGCCAATATGAACCTTCAGAAATCACTGAAGGATCTTAAAGATGTTAACTTTGCAATGGATAAGGCAACTATACTTGCCAAAACAGATCGCTACGGAATTATTACGTACGTGAATCATAAGTTTTGTCAGATTATGCACTATGAAGCTTCTGAGCTGGTTGGGCAACGATTCAATCTGGTGAGCAGTCACTATCACAGCAAGTCTTTTTTTGATCGCATGTGGGAGCAGATATCTGCCGGAGAAGTGTGGAATCACGAAATACAGAATAAGACCAGAGAAGGAACCAGTGTCTGGCTGGATGCTACTATTGTGCCTGTTCTTGACAATCAGGGAGTACCGGAAAGCTATATTGCCATATATTCGGATGTGACGGCAAGGTTCAGACAAAGCATTAATGAACAAAAGATTCGTTCGTCGTCCTTAATTGATGGTCAGGAAAAAGAGCGGAAGAATATAGCCAGAGAGCTTCATGACGGGCTTGGGCAAATGCTGACTGCTCTTAAATTTAATTTTGAAGGAATAAAAGGCGGCCGAAGTAAATCAGAGCAGGAAAAAATTGCCGAGATCAGGAAGCAGATCAGTGATACGATTCAGGAGACCAGACGTATTTCCTTTAATCTGATGCCCAATGTATTAAATGATTATGGGCTGCTGCCGGCAGTAAAGCATCTGGCTGATCAGGTTGCCAAATATCATCAGATCGAGGTGAGTGTTGAGAGCGACTGGAAGAGTGAGCGTCTTGGCAGACAGGTAGAAACAAATCTTTATCGTATAATTCAGGAAGCCCTGAACAATGCTGTGAAATATGCGGAAGCGGATCAGGTTTTTATTGCAATCGACCGGCTTACAGATTGTCTTCGCCTTGAAATAACGGACAATGGCAAAGGTTTTCTTGTAAAAGAAGCAGATCGAAAGAAAACAGCAGGGTCCGGCAACGGAATTACGAATATTCAGGAACGAACGGACCTGATTAACGGAGAATTTCAGATTAAAAGTGCGCCGGGACACGGAACGAGAATTTTGATCAAGGTGCCATGTGTGGTATTGGTTTGAGATGATTGTTATAGAAATATGTATATTTAAAGCATGGAAAAAGTAAATATTGTTCTGGCAGATGACCATAGTATCGTAAGAGACGGAATAAAGTCAACGCTCAGCAGTGAAAAAAGAATCAAAGTGACAGGAGAGGCAGCTAATGGAGCAGAAGCAGTACAGGTTATTTCAAAGCTTAATCCGGATGTAGCGATTGTTGATATTTCCATGCCGGAAATGACCGGTATTGAAGCAGTTCGTAAAATTACGGAAATGAAGCTCCCGACCAGGTGTCTTATTTTATCCATGCATGACAAGGAGGAGTATGTGATGGAAGCGATTGAAGCAGGTGCTGCGGGATATTTGCTCAAGGATACGGAGCGTGAAGAATTTATCAAAGCGATATATGCTGTGGCAAAGGGAGAAAAGTACTTCAGCACAGCAGTGTCCGGGATACTTGTCAACGGATATTTGCATAAGGTAAAATCCGGTACAGTAGGAGGAAGACCGATGGAAAGCGGTTCGGATGATGCCAATCTTACCAGAAGGGAACGTAGTATATTGAAGCTGGTTGTAGAAGGTAAGAATAATAAGGAGATTGCTGAGCAGCTTGCTATAAGTATCCGGACTATCGAGACTCACCGTGGCAATATCATGAAAAAAATGAAAGTGAAAAACGCTGTTGAAATGGTGAAGAAGGCAATTTCTGAAAAATTGGTATAGAAATCGCGGATAGGACCGGTACTTCCTTCAGAGCCAGTTTTCCCCTATTTTTTGATTAACTCTCATTATATTAATGCGACAGTTGTATTTTTTTACCGCAACTGGCCGTATCATCTGATGCCTTTCTTTTTTCTTTTGCTGATAAGCAAGCAGTACGGGGATCAATCCATTTTGTGCCTGATATACTTGAATTAATTGTATGTATTTTATTTTAAGTTACATTTTTCTCCTTTTTTAATTTTTTTACGTAAAAATACGTACGTATTTAATTTAATTTACTTACTATTGTGATAGGTAAATACACTTGTTTTATTTTCACTCAAGCAGGCCCATGAACAGAATCTTATCAATGAATCTGCTGATTATCATTCTCGTCGGATGGTATACAGCGAGCGCTCAGGTAGAACTGGGAGCACAACTACGCCCGAGAGCGGAGTACAGACATGGTTTTAAGACGCCTATCGCAGACGGGCAGGATGCGGCTTTTTTTACGGAACAGCGGTCCAGGGTTTTGATGGCTTATACCAAGAATCAGCTAAAAGTCGGGCTTTCCGTCCAGGATGTCCGGATATGGGGAGAAACCGGACAGATTAACAAATCAGACGGACTTACTTCTTTCCATGAGGCTTATGCAGAGTATGCGTTGGCGGAAGGCTTTTCCGTAAAGCTGGGAAGGCAGGAGCTGAATTATGATGATGCCCGCATATTGGGAAATCTTGACTGGGCGGCACAGGCAAGAAGTCATGATGCGCTTGTTTTCAGCTATACAGATTCGTTATGGAGCCTCCACACCGGGGCTGCTTATAATCAAAACAGCTCTCCGCCTGAACCGTCCAAGCTGACAGATAACTTTTATCAGACAACGGCTTCTTTTGCGGTACCGGGTGGCGGGTTGCCTAATCCCAAACAGTTATATTATCTCTGGTGGCAGCATAGTGCAGGAAAACTCAGGTATTCGCTGCTGGCCCTCGGAACCGGGTGGCAGGTACAAAGTGATTCATCGGTCAATTTTATGTGGACACTGGGAGCTAATCCGGAGTATCGTATATCGGATAAAATGAAAGTTTTTCTGTCTTTCTACTATCAGTTTGGCAAAGACAGGCTGGATAATACGGTGGATGCGATGCTTGCATCAGCCAATTTTTCCTGTCTGCTGTCACCCGGAGTAACTATGACCATAGGCGGGGATTATGTTTCCGGTAACAGACAGGATGCGACAGCAGGAACTACCGGTGCATTCGATCCGCTGTTTGGCACTCACCACAAATTTTACGGATATATGGATTATTTCTATGTAGGCAGCCCTCATGGCAATGTCGGGCTGATCAACCCATATATCAAAACATCTGTCAAGCTCTCTTCCAAATCTCAGCTTGCCATAGATCTGCATCAGTTTATGGCTGCAGTACCGGTAGCCGACCCTTCTGATGCAGCAACAAAACTGTCTTCGTCAATAGGTCAGGAAATTGATCTTACCTATACGCTGAAGCTTAGTCCGGGGGTGGTTGTGACAGGAGGCTATTCGCATATGCTGTATACTTCTACAATGGAAGCTATTAAGTCGGTTGATACCGGCAGGACAGCCAACTGGGCCTATCTGATGCTTTCATTTAACCCGGGTATGTTTAAACTGTAAAGAAGAAACGATTTTATTAACCTGATAATAACCAAAATTATGCTAAAGAAACTATTGAATATTGGTGTGTATGTCATGGTAGCAGGAATAGTAATGTCCTGTGGCGGCGGAGCAGGCCAGCCGGAGACTGATGTGCTGGTAGCAGGTGTGGAACCATCGGGTCAGCCTGAAAAAGATGAGCTTCGTCTGGGATTTGTAAAACTGACAGATATGGCTCCTTTGGCTATTGCCAAGGAAAAAGGTTTTTTCGAAGATGAAGGACTGTATGTAACACTAACAGCGCAGGCTAACTGGAAGGTATTGCTTGACGGGGTGATTGCAGGTGAGCTGGATGGTGCTCATATGCTTGCAGGGCAGCCGATAGCTGCTACGATTGGTTTCGGAACAAAAGCGCATATTGTGACTCCTTTCAGTATGGACCTGAACGGAAATGGTATCACCGTATCAAATGAAGTCTGGGCGCTCATAAAACAGTCCCTGCCTCAGAGTAACGGAAAACCGGAGCATCCGATTCGTGCCGAGGTTCTGAAACCGGTTATTGAGCAGTTCAGGAAGGGAGGCAAGCAGTTTCGGATGGGGATGGTGTTTCCCGTATCCACGCATAATTATGAATTGCGATACTGGCTGGCTGCAGGGGGGATTCATCCCGGATATTATACTTCCGGAGATGTAACAGGGACAACGGACGCTGACATTTTACTTTCGGTGACTCCGCCTCCTCAGATGCCTGCAACACTTGAGGCAGGAACAATCAACGGGTATTGCGTAGGAGAGCCATGGAATCAGCAGGCGGTTTTTAAAGGTATAGGAGTACCGGTAATCACAGATCTGGAGATCTGGAAAAACAATCCGGAAAAAGTGTTTGGCATGACCAGGGAGTTTGTTGACAGGCATCCGAATACAGTCATTGCACTTACCAAAGCGTTGATAAGAGCTGCTAAGTGGCTGGATGAAGACAATGGAAAAAACAGAGCAGAAGCTGCGAAAATTCTTTCCATGCCGGAGTATGTCGGAGCTGATTACGACGTAATTGCCAACAGTATGACGGGTACTTTTGAGTATGAAAAAGGAGATAAGCGGGCTCTGCCTGATTTTAATGTTTTTTTCAATTATCACGCGACCTATCCTTTTTACAGTGACTGCGTGTGGTATCTTACACAGATGCGTCGCTGGGGACAGATAGAAGAAGCAAAAAGTGACGAGTGGTATGCGACAACTGCCAGGCAGGTGTATTTGCCTGATGTATGGCTGAAAGCGGCACAGGCGCTGATTGCGGAGGGCGTTTTGAGCGAAGATGACATTCCGAAGGGTGACGGTTACAAGCCGGTTGATAATGGGTTTATCGACGGTAAAAGCTATGATGGAAAACAACCCAATACCTATCTGCAGTCTTTTTCAATTGGTCTGAAAGATGGTCGGTTATAATCTGATATAAAGCAAATTTTGAGGTTACGTTTACAGATATGAAAGATAAACTTATTTTAACGCTGACACGCACCGGTATGGGCTGGTCTGTACCGGTAGTGCGGATTTTCTCGGGAGAATTTACGAAAGAGCAATTTCTCCAGCTTTGGAAGAATCAGGGTATTCCTGTGGTTTCCATAACGATATTTCTGCTGTTGTGGGCTTACGGAGCTTCCAAAGTAAATACCAGCCTGGGGAAAATGCCCGGGCCGGTTGAAGTATATGCTGCCGCGCAAAATCTCTGGCGGCAGCATCAGGAGGAGCGGATAAAGGCGGTTCAGTTCTATCAGCGTCAGGAAGAACGAAACCGTAAATTGCTGGCCGGCAATCCGGCACAGGTGGTTAAGGTGCGTGAGTATACCGGAAAACCAACCTATATTGATCAGATCAGAACCAGCCTGCTTACTGTTTTCGCAGGTTTTACCATTGCAACTATGGTGGCTGTACCTTTGGGAATTGTATGTGGACTGAGCAGAACGTTTATGTCGGCTCTCAACCCGCTTATACAGGTATTTAAGCCCGTATCTCCACTTGCCTGGCTTCCGATTGTGACGATGGTGGTAAGTGCGCTGTATGTTTCCGGTGATGGCTGGCTGGCAAAATCGTTCATCATTTCTGCTATTACGGTGGCACTGTGTTCACTCTGGCCCGGGCTCATTAACACCGCACTTGGGGTCGGGTCTATTGACAAGGATTATATCAACGTAGCAAGAGTGCTGAAGCTCGGTCCATTGGAGAAAACGTTTAAAATCGTTTTGCCGGCATCCCTGCCTTATATTTTTACCGGTTTGAGAATCTCACTGGGTGTAGGCTGGATGGTGCTTATTGCTGCTGAAATGCTGGCCCAGAATCCCGGGCTTGGCAAATTTGTCTGGGATGAATTTCAGAATGGCAGCAGTCAGTCTCTGGCTCGTATCATGGTGGCGGTATTTACGGTTGGTATTGTTGGTTTTATGCTTGATCGTGTTATGGTGGCATTACAGCGTCTGGTTAGTTTTGACAAAAATCTGCAGACAGCCTGAGGCAAAGGTCAGGTTTGAAGAATGGAGAAGTTTAAAGCTCAAGACTGAAAAGATTGCAGCGAGGTGGGGCTGAGCCTTTGGTTTTGAACTTCTTTCTTCTTAACGGTGAATGTTACTTGTAAATCAATAGACAGCGAAGTAAGTACCTGATACTATAAACAGATTATAACTATGGCTTTTCTGGAACTGAACAATGTGAGCAAAGCATATGGTACCGGCAGTAAGCGTACCTCTGTGCTGAAAAATATAAACCTGCATGTGGAGGAAGGAGAGTTTCTCGCGATTGTGGGCTATAGCGGAAGTGGTAAATCAACCTTGATCAATCTGATCAACGGACTTATCAGGCCTGATGAAGGACAGGTTCTGCTGAATGGTAAACCGGTGCTTGAACCGGGACCGGACAGAGGGGTTGTTTTTCAGAATTACTCATTGCTTCCCTGGCTGACGGTTTATGGCAATGTGCTTATGGCGGTAGAAAAGGTTTTTCCTCAATGGGACAAAAAGCAGCGGGAAGATCATGTGAAAAAATATATTCATATGGTCAACCTGCAACATGCTATGGATAAACGCCCTGCCGAGCTTTCCGGCGGAATGAAACAACGTGTATCGGTAGCCAGAGCGCTGGCTATGAATCCTTCCGTTCTGTTGCTCGATGAGCCGCTGAGCGCACTGGACGCTCTTACACGTGGCACATTGCAGACGGAGCTGCAACGAATCTGGAGTGAAGAAAAGAAGACGGTGATCATGATTACCAATGATGTGGATGAAAGCGTTCTGCTTGCAGATCGTATAGTGCCTCTTAATCCCGGGCCTGATGCTACGCTCGGACCTGCCTTTCCGGTTTCCCTGCCGAGGCCCCGGCACAAAACCGGGCTGAATAGTAATCCGGAGTTTAAAAAAGTCAGAAATGCTGTGACGGCTTATCTGATTGAGGCTGGAGAAGCCCGAAAGCAGAAGAGCTCGGGAGAATATGTATTGCCGGATTTGCAGCCGGTCGATCTGAGAGTCGGAAACAGTGTTTTTTGTAAATAAAACAGAGCATGATAGCGAATGAACAACGAATGATGCTCAACTGCATCGATCTGGCAAAAGTCTATCCTTCAAAGAAGGGTGACTTTACGGTACTGAGTGATTTTAATCTGAAAGTCAGTCAGGGAGAGTTTGTATCAATCATCGGGCATTCAGGTTGCGGCAAGTCGACCGTGCTTTCCATGATTGCCGGACTGAATACGATTTCCCGCGGGGGAATTGTGCTGGATGGGAAGCATATCGCCGGTCCCGGCCCTGACCGGGGAGTGGTTTTTCAGTCACCGTGCCTGTTTCCCTGGATGACGGCGCTGGAAAATGTGCTGCTTGGAGTAAAAAAAGTTTTCCCGCATGCCACCAGAAAGCAGACAGATGATATTGCCATGTATTATCTGGATAAAGTTGGTCTGAGTGATGCTTTTCATAAACGTGCGGGTGAGCTGTCCAATGGTATGCAGCAACGGGTCGGAATAGCGAGGGCTTTTGCCCTGAAACCTAAAATACTGCTGCTGGATGAACCTTTCGGAATGCTGGACAGCCTTACCAAAAGCGAATT
Organism: Bacteroidota bacterium; assembly: GCA_023392125.1. Lineage (GTDB taxonomy): Bacteria > Bacteroidota > Bacteroidia > Cytophagales > Cytophagaceae > SpSt-227. Next base: position 930 of record JAEVZS010000014.1, on the reverse strand, counting down.
ACAGGAAGTATTAATGGAAGTGTGGACAAAAGAAAAGATTACGGCCATTATGGTTACTCATGATGTGGATGAAGCGATATTTTTATCCGACCGGGTTATTATGATGACGGGCGGTCCGTTTGCAAAAGTTGGCGATGTGCTTTCCATACATCTGGAAAGACCGCGTGAACGAAAGGCTGTGCTGGCGCATCCGGATTACTATGATCTGAGAGGGCATCTTATTGACTTTCTTGAACAGCACTAGGTTTTAGCTGGCAATGCCGCAGCTTTTCCGGATAGAGAATATCTGAAAATTTTTGGTAGATGCTTCGTTTGGGAGCAGGTTAGTTATAATGGTTACCCGGGTTGTATGATCCGGGTTTTTTCAGATCAATAGGAGCTTTTCAATTCTATCCAGCCCTCATAATGCTGATTTAAAAGCTTATCATAGATCCGGTAGAAGTAAATACCGTCATTCTCTCTTTTCCCCGGCCAGGAATTGGCATATGAATCATTTGTATAAACTCGTTTACCCCAACGGTTATATATCTCCACCTGAAAGGCTCTGGGTACTTCGGATCTGATCAAAAACTTGTCATTTTTTCCATCACCGTTAGGTGTCACCAGATTGGGAATAAAAGGCCGGCAATCCACCGTTTCGATCATGACCGATCCGGATGTCGTAAAACATTGATTGAAGGCTTCGATGGTATATATTCCGGAAGCGCTTACGGTCAGTGAAGGGCCGTTGACAGTACCATTCCATACGCTGCTATCGGCATTGCTTATCTCAGCGGTTATTACTGCTTCGATGCCTTCACAAATAGTCTGCTGGTTCTCGATCTTAATTTCAGGTGGGGATAGTAGCGTAATACTAATCCCGTCATCAACCGGACACTGTTCTTTCGTCACCGCATTTAAAAAGTATTCTCCTGCTTTATTGACAGTAAT
>JAEVZS010000022.1 GCA_023392125.1 Bacteroidota bacterium | reverse complement strand
ATGAGAATGGGAAAACTCAGGGGGAATTCAGGCTTTTTTTTGAGAATGGAGTGTTAAGCCAGAAGGGAGAATTAGAAAATGGTTTAATGATAGGGGAATGGGAATTGTTTTATGAAAGTGGGGGGCTAAAGAATAAACAAAAATATGAAAGTGGGGAAAAAAATGGAGAGGGTATTTTTTTTGATATTAATGGGGATACTATAAAATTGGAATATTATCAGAAGGGTACACTTGTCAGGACAGTCCAGAAGTAAAGCCTAACAAACCTGGGGGACTGGTAGGTCCGCCGGATAGAAACGGGGATTTTATTGGTAATACAGATAAGGGAACCGGGCTTCTCTCCCGCTACCCCGTGGTTGGTGCATCATTCTCTCCGCGGTCGTGTGACACACCGACCGCAATGTATATAGCTGATAAGTAAAAGAATAGTTAAATTCCTGATTACAGAGAATACTTCTGGCTGGTGGACAATGGATTGGTAAAAATGGACGATTCTATTCAAGGAATGGGGGCTGTAAAGACAACTGCAAAGACATTACAGGCTGATGAGTAGGTTCGAAGATCCAATTCAATTTGATATAAAGAAGAAAGTCGGAGATGTTGAAATAGCATACGCAAATATGTTGGAAATTTCTCAAGGAGGCCCGGAAGTTGGAAATCTATCAATTAATGGAAAAATGCTGGAAGGTCGCTATGGAGGTCCAGCTATTTGTAAAGATGAATATTTGTACGTGCCGGCTCATGTCAAAAAGTTTTTGGGAACTGGATTCAAGTTGGCAAGGATAAATACAAACACACTTGAAGTGGAACATTTGGGCAAAACCAAGGACCTGATTTTTCTTGACAAAATAGAAGGGATTCACATTTACTTCTTTGAAGATATGAGCAAAACAATTTCTGCTTATGAATTCATGCAGGAGCACGGAGGTACACCAATTGCTGTAAATAATAATGTTACTGAAGTAATATATGACGATGGATATGGGGGGGATGAAAGTCAATTGTTTGCAACGAAAGGCAGGAATGTAATCCAATTTGCTAATACATACGTTATTGAATCAAAAAAAGGAGGCGAGTGGGGAATTACGTTACCCCCTAGTCATATAAAAGTAGCAAAAGGAGAATTGGGAAATAGTGATTTAATAAGACATGAATATGGTCATTGGTTGCAATATAAAAGTATTGGTACTGTGCTAGGATTCTATTGGCATATTGGTATTCCAAGTTTTGTTAATACTCTTGGAAATATGATAGGATTAGGTGTTGCCCATGAATATCACTACTTTGCAGGTTGGTGGAGCAGCCTTGCCATCTGCTCTACAATTTGGGGCGAAGCAGTCAATTAAAATGGCAAGAGATTTTGGTTTAGATAGCTTTGATTAATTAATATGGAAATTCTTATGGAGATTATCTTGACGCTTTTACTTAGATATCCCGGAGCTTATGTTCGATACTTGTTTTCGGGAAAGAGAAAGAGCTTCAAAGAATATTTAAAGCAAGATGATTATGTGAATGCTGGTATTAGTTGGGTAATAATTATTTTTATTATTACGATTGTTGTATTACTTGTGAGATAATTTCTGTTTGCCCGGAAGGTAGTTGATATCTTGTCCCGTCGATTGTAATATCCCTATCCCGTGGTCGGTGCACCATTCTCTCCGCGGTCGTGTGGCACACCGACCGCAATGTTTATAGCTGATAAGTAAAAGAATAGTTAAATTCCTGATTACAGAGAAGATTTCGACCTGTGTGCCACAGGCCGGGGAAAAGGACGATATAGACCATATACTTCCTGTACAGCTTATCGAATAGTCAGGTCTGAAAACCTGAATTGAAGTTCCGCACAAGTCACCGCTGCGCTAAAGACTTGCGCGAGTATGGGCTTGCGTGAGTATAATCCTCTCTCCTCAACACTCAAGCCTCAATCTTCAACCCCTGTCAGCCATACACATAAAAAAAGCGGATTGAAAACTCAATCCGCTTTTTTCATTATAAGAAAAAATATGCCTTACCGGACGATAATCCGGAGCAGCTCGGAGCCTTTGGCGCCATTCAGCTGCAGCAGGTATACGCCGGCCTCAAGCTCTTCTACCGATAGCTGCTCACTGGCAGATGACAGCGTAGAGGATTTGAGCACCTTTCCGGTCAGATCCGTGATGACAGCTTTGTCGTAATCGAAAGTGACCTGATTAATAGTAAGCATATTGGTGGCAGGTATCGGGAATACCGAAACACTGCTGCCGGTAGCGGAACGGAGTCCGGTTACCCTGTCTGCGATAAACTCTATATAATCAAGGTTAAAATCGCCTTCATTAATAACCAGTCGGAGCACGTGATCTCCTTTGGGCAGGTAGACTGGCTGTGTCGCTTCTGCAACTCCGTACGTCTGCCATCCTCCGGTGCTTGTTGCCGACAGTCTGGTTCCTTCCAGCGGCTGGCTGTTCAGGAACAGCTGCCATCCGCCTCTGCCGGCATTGGAAGCCATGCGGAATCGTATGATATACGTACCGGTTTGCTGTACATGAACAGTATAGTTCAGCCATTCGCCGGTGGCGGTATAGGCAATGTTATAAGTACCCTGAATGTTTTCCGCCAGCTCTATATCAACTCCTTCGTTCTGGCGGAATGCTCCGCCCTGGTTTTCCGCTTCCGTATCATTGTACCCAACACCTTGTCCGCCAAGGTCAAAATGTTCAGCCTGCAGAATACCCGGAATGGTGATAGGAGCTCCGTTGTACGGCTGACCGGTGCACGCGGTTTTTCCGGTGGTTCCGCCCACACACTGGTCGCAGTTGTCCATATAGGCATCCCCGTTGATCTGGCCGGCACAGTCTACCGAGCAGTCCGATTCAGCTATACCGCAGCCGCAGTTGCCAGGTTTGGTTTTGGCAGGATCGTTCGGGCATCCGTCTTCTCCGTTGGATACGCCATCGTTGTCGTCGTCCAGCTGGGAATAGGCGCAGCCGTCGCTGTCAACACTTTCACCTGTAGGTGTGTTCGGACACAGATCGTCGCCGTTGAGCACCCCGTCCTCATCATCGTCAGCGTTAAGCTGTGCCTCGGAACAACCATAGGCATCAACGCTTACACCTTGCGGCGTATCAGGACAGCGATCCTCAATATTCATGACACCGTCTCCGTCATCATCCCCTTCGTTGGCTGCACAGCCGCGGCTGTTTACGACAGCGCCCGGAGGCGTATTGGGGCACAGGTCATCCGGATTGGCCACACCGTCTCCGTCATCATCCCGCTGGAAGCTGGCACATCCGTTGGCATCTACCGTAGCGCCCGGAGGCGTATTGGGACAGCGGTCTTTTTCTTCCTTTACGCCGTCTCCGTCATCATCGCGTATCGCTGTGCAGGTCTGAGCATTCAGGGCATCATAACCAACACTGAAATCATCCATTTTCCATACGCCGCTGAAAGGCGGGCGTGACCAGCTTTCTCCGGCTCCCGGGTTTACATTCATCTTCACTTTGTTGACCTTGGTAAAATCAAAGTCTGTTGTAATGTAGCAGGGTGTTGTGGAAAAGCCTTTGGCTGCGCATTCTCCCGCATCGTAGGATTCTTTTGAGCCCATGGAAAAGTCAGCGACTACATTCTCCCATTTGTTGAGGGAAAGGGTTTTGCGCATGACAACTCCGCTGTTGGCATTGACCACATTGCCGTTTACGTCTTCCAGCTGGATATCCAGCAAAACGGTGGTGGAGCTGTAATTGGTGCCGGCAAAGTGCACCTTCATTTCGACTACGGGATGTCTGGAAATATCCAGCGGCAGCAGCGTGGTATCGTATTTTGTTCCGTTAAACGTATAGACCTCTCCGAAAGAGAATCCCATCGTTGCATAAGTCGGATCTGCATTGGTTACCTGTATGACCAGTTCGCCGTTCTGCGTTCCGGCCGAATAGACAGGATTGTTGACATCCGGGCGGTTCCAGTAATTGACATTGGCCAGCGAGTCTTCCGAAAAATCGGTACGGGCATAGCCCTGATAGTTATTGAAGCCGTTGCACACATTGCTTACGAAATCATCCAGAATCGGACAGCCGTTCATATTGACAGGCGTGCCTTCCGGCGTATTGGGACAAAGGTCCCTGGCGTCAATGATGCCGTCATTATCCGCGTCTCCCTGCAAGGCAGGGCAGCCCCTGTTGTCTACATACGTGCCCGGAGGTGTATTAGGACACAGGTCTCTCCCGTTGGGCACACCGTCTCCGTCATCGTCCGCGGCAGAATTACACTGCTGGAAATTGTCGGGCTTGCTGATATAGTTGTATATATAATTCCCGGCTTGTGTGCGGTTTGTCCAGTTTTCCAGCGTACACGAGTTGGGCGCCAGGGCTGATGCGCTTTCGTTTTTGTCGACAAAAGCCCAGTTGGCAGAGCTCACCAGCTGACCGCCGGCATTGTTGCCGTCCAGTATGCTCAGCCAGGTGTCCGCGCTGCCAGGGTTAAAGCCACCGTTGCCGGACGCATCTACCGTGCCCCATTCGGTCGCGAAGACAGGAATTCTGCCCAGCGCCGAACGCAGGTATGCGTAGTCAAAATGCGAGCCTGCGTAAAAGTGGAACGCATACATGACATTATGGGCATTGGCTCCGGTCAGCGGATTATTGGCTGCATCCCAGACCTTGCTGCTCCAGTCCGGTGTTCCGACCAGAATAATACCTTCCGGATCGTTGGCCCGGATAACAGGAATGACCTGCTCGGCGTATGACTTGATGGTTCCCCAGCTCACGCCGCCATTGGGCTCGTTGCATATCTCGTACAGCACATGGCGTTTGTCCTTGTAGCGTTCGGACATAAGCTGAAAGAAGGCCTTGGCTTCGTTGATATAGGTCATCGGGTTTCCGTCGGACAGAATATGCCAGTCGATGATCACATACATGCCCTGCTCCTCAGTGAGGTTGACCATATTGTCAATCCAGGTATTCCACTGCTGGCGGTTGCCGTCAATATATCCCGGTGTGCCGCCGCTTGAAGCGGTATAGATGGCCAGACGGACCAGATCTGATTTCCAGTCTTCTGCCAGTGACTTCACAGAAGCCGGCGTGTAGCAGTTGGTGTGAAACATGACACCGTGCGTGCTCATGCCCCGAAGCTGGACTCCGGAGCCGCATTCGTTGCTTAGCTGATTACCGACTAGCTTGAGTCTCCCGTTCATGGAGAGCGGTGTGTTCTGAGCAAAGCAATGTATAGTTGCTAAAAACATGCTCAAAATGAATAGAAAAAATTTTTTCATTATTTAGACAATTTATTTGAAAAAAAGATGCTAAAGATAGGTATAAAAAAGAAAAAGTCCGGGTTTTTATTGGAAAAATTATAAAATAATCAATCTTTTTTGGGATTAAGATGCTTAAGCGGCAAAAGGTATACTATGAGCTAAGTAATTTCAGAGCCTGATACCGGAGGCATAAAAACGGGAACAGGCCCCACTGATAGCCCGAAGCAGTCGTTCTTTACCGGCAGATATGCCGGAGTTCTTGAGCGTTAAGCTCTAAACCCTTTCTTTAACGATTAAAAACAGTGATAAATCAATAGATAGCAAAGCAGGCTCTTAAGGCTATAAGATGAAATAGTGGCGTGCGGCAAAATTTTCTTTTCGGAAATTCTGTTTATTCTACAATTGCAACTAGTACTTTTACAGATACAGAACCCATTTGTGTTATGCTCAGATTTGCCCAGTTATCCGGGATATGTACAGAAAGCCGGATTGATATGCATGAAGACAGCCCGGTTACACACCTGTTTTTTGACAGCCGCAAAGTGATGCGAAGCCCCGGTACGGTTTTTTTTGCGATCAGATCGGCACACAGAGACGGACATGCTTTTATTCCCCAGCTGTATGCGTCCGGAATCAGGCAGTTTGTGGTCTCGGACAGCTGGCAAAAAACCGGTGAATACAAAGAAGCCAGCTTTCTGTTTGTGCCGGACACGGTACGTGCGCTGCAGCAGATTGCAGCTTTTCACAGGCAGCGCTTTTCCTTTCCTGTTATCGGCATTACGGGCAGCAATGGCAAAACCATCGTAAAAGAGTGGCTCTCTGCCCTGCTTTCAGGCAGCTACCATATCGTAAAGAGCCCGCGTAGCTTCAATTCCCAGATCGGAGTCCCTCTGTCTGTATGGCAAATGGGCGATGAGCATCAGCTGGCCATCATAGAGGCCGGAATCTCAAAGAGAGGAGAAATGGCACGGCTGGAAAAAATAATTCACCCTCAGATAGGCATCTTTACCAATATAGGCTCCGCGCATGAAGAGGGCTTTGCAGACCGGAGAGAGAAAATCAGGGAAAAGCTCCGCTTGTTTGAAAGCTCGGAGGTGCTGATATACAATTCGGATCAGCCTGAGCTGGAGGATGAGCTAAAAAAATCAGGGATAAAAAATACCTTCTCCTGGGGATGGTCCGGAGAGCATATCCGGATTATAAGCGTAAGTCCCGGTGAGAAGTCGACACATGTGGTAGTTGACTATGAGGGAAAACGCTTGCCGCTGGAAATCCCTTTTAAGGATGCGGCCTCGGTTCAGAATGCGCTTACCTGTCTGGCAACGCTGATTTATCTGAAGCTGGACTATGCCCGGATCGCTGAGGGTATACAGGAGCTGCGGCCTTTGCGGATGCGGCTTGAGCTGAAAGAAGGGATTAACAACTGCCTCCTGATCGATGATGCCTATAATAATGATGTGGCGGGTCTGATCAACGCGCTTGATTTCCTCGACCAGCAAAAGCAAAAGGCAAAAAAGACAGTTATTCTGTCCGATCTTTTTGAATACAGTACCGAACCGGAGCAGTTATACGCCTCCATTGCCGGGATTGTCCGGAGCCGTTCGATAGACAGAGTGATTGGCATCGGAGAGCAACTCCCGCAGTACGGATACCTCTTTCCGGCAGACAGCCTCTTCTTTCAGGATACCGATGCATTTCTGAAAAGCATGGATACGGCACAGTTTGCCGATGAGCTTCTGCTGATAAAAGGCGCGAGGACCTTTCAGTTTGAACGTATCGTACACTGGCTTACCGGGCGGCTGCATGGTACTGCGCTCGAGATTAATCTTGATGCGCTGAGCCACAATCTCAATTTCTTCCGGTCGCGTCTCAGCGCCGGCACCAGGCTGATGGTCATGGTAAAAGCCCTGGCGTACGGAGCCGGCAGCGCAGAGGTGGCGGGCTTATTGCAGTTTCACAAGGTCGATTATCTGGGGGTTGCCTACGCGGATGAAGGAATCCGCCTGCGCCAGCAGGGGATTTCAATGCCCGTCATGGTGATGAACCCTTCCCTCGATGCTTTTCATAAAATGCTTCAGTATAATCTGGAGCCGGAAATATACAGCTTCAGGCTGCTTCGGGCGCTTCTTTCGGTCAGGACACCTGAAGACAAAAAAATGGTTATTCACCTCAAGCTGGATACCGGCATGCACCGCCTGGGATTTGAGGAAAGAGACCTGGAGGAGCTGATTGCCGTTCTCCGGCAGCATAGCGGAAGGCTTGAAGTGCGTTCCGTATTTACCCATCTTGCTGCGGCGGATGACGCCGCCTTCAGCGATTTTACCGGCATGCAGCTTGACCGCTTCGAATCGATGGTGACAAGAATCGAAGAGGCCCTCGGATACAGTGTCATCCGGCATGCGCTTAATTCGGCTGGTATTGTCCGGTATACCGGCATGCAAATGGATATGGTCCGCCTGGGCATTGGCCTCTACGGCGTAGATGCGACCGGCATGCATCAGGAAGCGCTGTTGCCGGTTAGTACCCTGAAGACGACAATTTCCCAGATCAGGCAGCTCGAGCCGGGAGAAACCGTAGGCTACAGCAGGAAAGGGAAAGTCAGCAGTCCGAAAAAAATCGGTACCATCGCTATCGGATATGCGGACGGCTATGACAGAAGATTTGGCAACGGGGTGGGAAAGGTGCTGGTCAGCAATGTGCTGTGTCCGGTGATCGGCAATGTCTGTATGGATATGTGCATGGTAGACCTTACAGGAGTGGATGCACGCGAAGGTGATTCGGTAGTTGTATTCGGAGAGAGGCCATCGATTACGGACTGTGCGAAAGCGATCGGTACAATCCCGTATGAAATACTGACCAGCGTGGGTGAACGGGTAAAGAGAATCTTTTATACCGAATAAAATTACGTCTGCAAACCAACGTTAAATTTTGAGATTTTGATTTTGTCTTTACGCGAATTGAGGTTACCTTTGTTTGAATCCATTCTAAATAACGCATGAGTATTACTGAAAAAAGTCTGGCAGAGTTGCGTGTTGGTGAGAAAGGAACCATCCGGACGATTCTGGATGAAGATGTTTCTGTCAAATTGTTCGAGATGGGCTGTCTGCCCGGGGTGGAAGTACGCATGTGCTGCCGCGCTCCCTTTGGCGGTCCGGTATGTTTTGCCGTTTCCGGCTATCATTTATCACTTCGGAAGGATGAGGCCAGCCTGGTAATGCTTCATGATTGAAATGACTACAAAAAAAAATCTCAACATTGCCCTTCTCGGTAATCCGAACTCCGGAAAATCATCCCTTTTCAACCATCTGACCGGTTTAAACCAGAAAGTAGGCAATTTTCCCGGTGTTACCGTTGACAAAAAGATCGGGAAGGCCGGAATAACCGACACAATTCAGGCGGATATTATTGATCTGCCGGGGGTATATAGCTTATACCCGCGCTCCGTTGACGAGCAGGTTGTTTATGACTATTTAAATGACCGGAAGTCAGAAGATTTTCCGGATCTGCTGCTGGTCGTCGCAGATGCTTCCAATCTGAAACGAAATCTTTTTCTGTACAGTCAGCTGTATGACCTGGGTATTCCCCTGATTCTGGTGCTGACCATGACCGATATTGCGCAGGAGCACGGGCTGAAGCTGGAAACCGGTGCGCTGCAGAATATTCTGAAAGTGCCGGTCGTGCTCATGAATGCCCGGACCGGCAAAAACCTTTTCCGTCTCAGGGAGCTGATTGCCTCTGAAACTGAGCATCCCGGAGGCTATACGTTTCCGGTCGATGAGCTGGCGCCGGAGCTGATTGCAGAGCTTAAGACAGTGTTTGATCTGGACAATTCCGCGCAGGCGCTTCATCTGGCGCATCGCTATGATCAGATAGCCGGATTGAAGGAGGAGCAGAGACAGCAGGTCCGCGCTATAGTAAAAAAGCACAATTTCAACAGCAGAGCTTTGCAGGTAAGCGAAACCATGAATCGTTACGCTTTTGTGGATTCGGTCGTGGCGCAGGTGCAAAGCGGACAGGGTAAGCCTTCCTTCAGCGAAAAGCTTGACCGTATACTGACACACGGCGTATGGGGATACCTCATATTTTTCCTTATCCTGTTTATCGTATTTCAGGCCATTTTCTCCTGGGCTTCGCTGCCTATGGATCTTATTGATCAGGGATTTGGCGCACTGGCTTCGCTGGCAGAGGAACATCTTCCGGAAGGCCCCTTTACCAGTCTGCTCACGGAAGGCATCATTGCCGGACTGGGCGGGATTGTTATTTTTATTCCGCAGATCGCCATCCTGTTTGCGTTCATTTCCTTGCTCGAAGAGTCCGGTTATATGGCCAGAGTCATGTTTATCATGGACAAGTTTATGCGCAAATTTGGCATGAACGGTCGCAGCGTAGTACCCCTGATTTCCGGAGTAGCCTGTGCCGTGCCGGCCATTATGGCGGCCAGAAGCATCGACAATGTCAAGGAAAGGCTGATCACCATATTTGTAACTCCCTTTATGAGCTGCTCGGCCCGGATCCCCGTTTATACGGTATTGATTGCCCTGGTTATTCCGTCTGTTTCATACGGCGGCTTTATAAACCTGCAGGGACTGGTGCTGATGCTGCTGTACCTGGCGGGTTTTGGCATGGCTGTCCTGACGGGAATCATTATGAACAGGCTGATGAAGGTAGAAGGCCCCAGGAGCTTTTTTATCCTGGAATTTCCGACCTACAAAATGCCCCGCTGGAAAAATGTGCTGCTCACCATCCTGGAAAAAGTAAAGTCATTTACATTCGAGGCCGGAAAAGTGATTATGGCTATTTCCGTTGTGCTCTGGGTGCTGGCTACCTACGGGCCCGCCGATAAGATCGAGAGTGGTAAGGAAGAAGCAGTATTTAAGGCGCAGATGCAGAATCTGTCGGAAGAAGATACGGAGCATCTGGTTTCTTCTGCTGCGCTGGAAAACTCCTATGCCGGGCATCTGGGAAAATTTATTGAGCCTGTCATCCGGCCGCTGGGCTTTGACTGGAAGATCGGAATTGCGCTGATTACCTCATTTGCCGCACGCGAGGTTTTTGTGGGAACCATGGCTACCATATACAGCATAGGAGATGATGCAGAGGAAACATCCGTAATGGAGCGAATGCGAAAAGAGCTCCATCCGGTCACCGGTGAGCCGTTTTATAATCTGCCCATGGGCTTGTCGCTCCTGGTATTTTATGCCTTTGCCATGCAGTGTATGAGCACGCTGGCCATTGTGTACCGGGAAACAAAAGGGTTTAAATGGCCGCTGATCCAGTTTTTTACGATGAGCGGAATCGCTTATGTATGCAGCCTGATCGTATTTAATCTCTTTTCCTGAAAGTTTTGGGGGGCTGAGGCTTCCGAAGCCTGTGCGATATTCACAGAAGGCTGAGCCGAATGTTTTTCCGGCAGAGTGTTCCGGACCTCAATAAGTCCGTCCCCGCCGCGATCTTTGAGCCTTAAGCTATAGACTTCTGCCTGCTTCTGATAACTTTTACAGCAAAAACAGGTTACTTTTCTTCGCTGCTCCGGATTTAACTCATGATATCGTAATAAAAATTGTAAAAAAAGTTCACGCCGTTGAAAAAAAAAATGTAATTTTAAAAATTAATTTTTTCAATTTAACTATATACCATACATACAACTTAATCTTTCACTATGAAGAAAATGCTACATTTGATGATGTGCTTTCTGAAAAACGGGATGAGAATCAGGGTGTCGCTCAGTGTGTTGACGGCTTTCCTGGCAATCTTTTCGCTTGCGAAAGAGGCTTCTGCCCAGTCGTACCCCTTTCCTCAGAATGTAGATTATTCCTTCGGTCTAGCGAAACCTACCGGAGTCAGTCAGCAACATGTTGTTGCAGCTTACAATCACTGGAAGGAAAACTATGTGACGTCAAGCGGCGCTTGTGGTTTTCGCAGGGTTATCTTTGATTACTATCCGGGGACTTCCAGAGGTAAAACGGATCGTTCCAGAACAGTATCCGAAGGTATTGCCTACGGGATGCTGATCTCGGCTTATATGGCGGACAAGGACCTGTTTGATGATCTGTGGAGTTACTACAAAAGGAACAGAAATCAGAATGGCGTAATGCACTGGCGGATTGATAATAACTGTACGGTTGAGCCAGGGGGGCACAATGGCGCTTCTGATGCGGAGCTGGATGTGGCGATGGCCCTGATCGTGGCCTCTCATCAGTGGCAGTCTGACTCATATGTGAATGATGCCAAGATGATGATTCGTATCATCAGGGAGAAACAGTTTGATGGTGACGTTTTGAAGCCGGGAGACATGTTTGGTGGAAACGATCTCGTTTGTCCTTCCTACTTTTCACCCGCTTACTATAAAGTATTTAAAGACTATGATCCGGGACAGGGTGCCTTTTGGGATGCGGCGATTGCCAAGTCTTATCAGATTATCAACGCAGCAGGAGGAACCTCCGGGCTGGTACCGGACTGGTGTAACGCTGCCGGGCAGGTATCGGGAGCCGCTGCGCAGTATGAAGATCAGGGCAAAAACTTCGTCTTTGACGCGATTCGTACGCCTTTCCGTGCGGGAATCGATTATCTCTGGCACGGAACCCCGGCTGCCAAAGCCTATAATGAAAAAATCTCAACCTGGCTGATGAATAACCATAGCTCACCTGGTCAGATCGGATCCAAATATGGGACAAGGCTTAATAATAATGAAGGAGCCAGGCTTTCGAGCCACTCAAACAATACGTTTTTAGGCTGTTTTGCTGTAGGTTTGATGGGGACGGATCTGGGGACAAATGCTCAGAACTATCTGAATCAGATCTACCAGACCAATCTGAACCTGAACCCGGGTTACGGGGAATATTTCAATGCTTCGTTCAAGATGCTGTCCCTGCTGGTGCTGACCGGTAACTTTTATCTGCCACCGCCCGATCAGTGCGAGGGGCCTGAGCTGGGGGATAACCGCTCACTTTGTGAGGGCTCCATTACGCTGAATGCCGGAGTGGCAAACAGAACCTATGTATGGAGAAGAAACGGCACGGTGATCAACGGGCAAACAGCCAGAACACTGGCCGTAACTCAGCCTGGCACCTATGAGGTAATTGCTACCGATCCGTCCGGCTGTGTACGTAGAGACAATGTACAGGTAGTGGAAGCAACTGTTAAGGCAGATTTTATTGCCAAGCCCGGTCCGGGATCCATTCTTCTGGAGAATACCTCACTTGGCGGTATCTCAGGATATACATGGACGATCAATGGAGCTGATCCTAAGACGGACAAGGATGTGGTATATGATAACCTGGCCAACGGTTCGTATGTGATTAAGCTGGTGGTGAACAATGCTGCATACGGCTGTTCCGGAACCAGTAGTATTGAAAAAACAGTGGTGGTAGGAGATGGTGTTGGTATAGCTGCGGATGATTTTGAAGAAGCGAATGATAGGAAAATTTATGGTTTTGGATTTGGTGGAGTAGCTACCCCGCCAAAGAAGAAGTGTGCTGCTGATGCAACTAGTGCGGAATGTCCCGACTACCCCTGTGGATTAGCAGAAATGCGAACTGAAGGGACTGCCCAGCCTTGGGGAGCTTTTGGGTTTACTTTTGAAGGGGAAGATGCCCCATATAACTTATCAGATGTACCATATGTCAGTGTCAAAGTATGGGCTACTTCTGAGGTAGATGTTGGAGTAAAGCTTGTCATGAACTCAAACCCAACAGTGGATGATATTTCATCAGATTCCAAGACTATTACTGTAACGACAGAACCTCAGGTGTTTACCTTGGATTTCTCAGATATAACCGAAGGTTATAATAATGCAAAAGTTAATCCTTCCTGTACAGGGGATAATTGCCCGGTTAAAGGCCAAGTAGCGGTTGCTGCTTGGAATGCAGTTAATGGTTTACAGTTCAGGCCATTTGAAAGTTCCACAACCTTTAGTGGTACAATTTATCTTGATTGGTTTGTTGTGGGAGCAGCTGGTTTACAGGCGCCTTCTATTTCTATTAAGAAAGATGCTGAAGGATATCCAGACTATTCCAATTATTTGCCTACTTACTATCCGAATGATCCCAGATATGCCAATTGTACATCAAGTGAGAGTAGCTGCTATGGTATAGTGAAAGACTGGTTGCCTAAGCTTTCTCTCTGTGAAGGCCAGACGAATGAGATTACCTTAAACTCCTGTACGGCTGAACAAATCAGATGGTATCATGGCAATACGATGATAGGTACCGGTGAAACCATGGATATTAATGCGGCTGGTATGTATTATGTAGAGCTGATCAATCAGGGTGGTACGTATAGAGACTCAGTAGAAGTAACAGTTGGCGGTAAGCCAAAAGTAGACTTTACTGCACTGGTTGACGAAGCAGATAAAGGATTCGGATACCGCTTCCTGCCTAATATGAGTAATGCGGATGGCTGGGAATGGAACTATGGTGTGCCAAGAGCACAGCAGGTAGACCCTGCTGCCCATACCTGGGAAGAGGGATACCATTACTATGCCAGTGAAGGACCGTACAGAGTATGTCTTACGGCTACCAACTCGCAGTGTGCGCTGGACTCTGTAATCTGTAAGGATATTGAGGTGGTTTGCTATGCCCCTCTGGATCCGGTCAGTGAATTTAAATTCAACGGAACAGTTGTGTCTGATGATACTATCAGTGTATGTGCCGGAGCGGAAGGCCGTATTTCGATTGATGCTGTGCCGAATGCTGCGAGAAAAGGATACGGCTGGTACGGAATCGGAACAGCCTCTCTGAGCGATACCAACTTTGTACAGCGGGTGTTTACCACTTCGCACTGGCTGAAGGTGGAAGTTTACAATGCCTGCGGCGAGAAAGTGCAGGACTCTGTATATGTAAATGTTCTTCCTGCTGCGACGGCTGACTTTACGTTTGAGCGTATTTCTGAAACAGCAATGAAATATGCTTTCGAAGCAGAATGGGTGGGTGATGAAGATAAAGTAACGTATTCCTGGACATGGGGTAGTGTGGTAATCGGTACAGGTATATATATAGAGTATGAGTTTGAGACAGACGGAGTAAAAGAAGTTACACTGACAGTAATTAACGAGTGTGGTTCTGATGAAGCCACCAAGCAGGTTGGCTGTACCTATCCTGTAGTTGCGAATGCAACAATTACCGGTTTGAATTCAATCTGCGGTGCTGTGAATTGCCAGTCCTATTCCGTAGCAGGAATTACCGGTGCGGATGATATCACCTGGTCTGCTACCACCGGTGGAACTCTGTGTCAGCAATCGGGAAATACAGCTTCTTTCTCCTTTACTCAGTCTTCAACAATCAGAGTAGTTGCTTCCAATGCGTGCGGCGATGCTGCACCGGTAACGCTGAATGTGGAGATTAAGCAAAAGCCGGCTACCTCTGCCATCAGCGGAGAAGCAGCGCCTGCGTGCGCTTCAGCCGGAAATGTGTATTCCGTAACCGGATCGGCCGGGTCTTCCTATCAGTGGACAGTGCCTTCCGGAGCTCAGATTGTTTCCGGAAATAATACCAATAGTATTACAGTTGATTTCGGAACAACGAACGGAGCGATTACAGTAGTAGAGACTTCGGCAGATGGTTGTGTGGGCGATGCGAAAGAGCTGGCTGTGATGCTGGAAGGTTGTGCGCTTTCTGCGAACTTCTCTGTCAGTTCCGCGACGGTATGTACCGATGCCGCTGTTACCTTTACGGATCTGTCAACCGGTGTTACTCCAAACACTGTCTATGCCTGGTCATTTGGTACAGGTGCATCTCCTGCTACGGCAACTACAAAAGGACCGCATCAGGTAACTTACACCACAACCGGGCCTAAAACCGTGAAGCTGGTTATTACGCTTGGTACGCTTCAGGAAGAGCATACCATGGAAATCAATGTCGGTGCCAAGCCGGTGTCTCCGGCCAGCATGACTGGTCCTGAAGTGCTTTGTCCCGGCGAAAGCGGAACATATAGTATAACCACAGTGGCCAATGCGACCAAATACAACTGGACCTACCCTGTAGGTGCAACAGTGAACCAGAATAATAATCAGCTTACGGTAACGCTTGGCAACAGCGGAGGTGCAATCACTGTAACTCCTGAAAATGCCTGCGGTACAGGAACGGCTGTTTCGAAAACGGTAACGCGTGGTACGCAGCCGTCTACTTCTGCGATTAATGGCCTTGCTTCGGGATACTGCAAGGATAAAATAACCTATTCAGTGACAGGCGGTCAGGGATCCACCTATCAGTGGACGATCCCGCAGGCACATACAGTGGTATCCGGAAATGGAACAAACACTGTTGTCATAGAGCTTGGATCAGTGGTGGGTGAGAGTACGATTTCGGTCGTGGAAACATCCTCTACAGGTTGTGTTGGTACGGCTGTTACCAAAGTGGTGACGGTTGATGGTTGCGGGCTTACCGCCAACTTTACGCCTTCAACGGCAACTCCTTGTGTTGGTACAGCGATGACCTTTACAGGAACATCTTCGGCTTCTCCGAATGCTACGTATTCCTGGAACTTTGGTGAGGGGGCGACTCCTGCCACTTCCTTCCAGAGTCATAAAGATGCGCCGATTTCAGTGACGTATTCTACGGCTGGTACGAAGACCGTAACGCTTACTGTAAGTGATAACGGAGAGTCGGATGTAAAAACGTTTCCTCTGAATGTCGGGGTGAAGCCTGAAATTACAGGACAGATTTCCGGTCCGGCTACTGTTTGTAAGGACGTGACAGCGCAATTCAGCATCACTGCTGTGCAGGGAGTTTCCGTTTATCAGTGGTCAGCTACAGGCGGCGCTGCTGTAACAGGAACCTCTTCGACTGTTTCCATAAAGTTTGCCTCAGGATCTTCTGTGGTCAGAGTAAGCGCAAGCAATAGCTGCGGTACCTCTGCTCCGGTTCAGAAAGAGGTTACTGTTTTTGACGAGGGAGTGGCATCTGTTAGCATCGATGTGCCCAAGACAACGATAAAAGAAGGTGAGCGTCTGACGTTTGCGGCGATCAGCCAGAATGGCGGAGATGCGGCTTCTTATTCCTGGTACGTCAATGATCTGTTTGTTGGCTCGGGAACGGAATATTCTTCAACGAACCTTCAAAATGGTGATGAAGTATATGTAACCATGCTTTCCAGCGTTTCATGCGTGCTTGTTAAGGAGGTTACCTCTGCTCCTGTTACAATTACCGTGGAGGAAATTCAGCCCGGCGAAGCTTTCGCAGGAGCTGATATGGAAACCTGTGATGAGTTTGTAAGGCTGGATGCGAATGTTCCGACCTGCAACAGCGGAGCTGCTACAGGAACCTGGACATTGGTTGAGGGAAGCGGAAACTTTGCTATGCCGAATGTAGCGAAATCGCTTGTCAGCGGACTGGCTCCGGGAAGGAATGTGTTCCGTTGGACTGTTTCCTGTGGCGGAACATCAAACTATGATGATGTCGTTGTCACACTGAAAATGCCTACGGTTAGCATAACTGCTGATAAAACGGAGATTTGTGAGGGATCCAGTGTTACCTTCAGGGCAACTGTTTCGGATGCCGGAACTAATGATACCTATCAGTGGACGCTGAATAGTAATAATGTGGGAACAAGCCCGACGTTTACTTCTGCTACGCTGGCTAATAATGATAATGTTCGTCTGACGTATGGCTCTTCAGTTTGTGCGACTACGAAGACCCTTCAGTCAAATGTAATCAGGATGACTGTGTCTGCGCAGCCAACAACATCCGTTGCAGGATCTGCGATCAGCACAGATGTGCCTCAGGCATCTCTTAAAGCGAATACTCCTGCTGTAGGACAGGGAACATGGACGGTTGTTTCCGGTTCCGGAACATTTGTGAACCCGAACAGCCCGAATACAGTCGTAAGAAATCTGACTACAGGAAGAAATGAATTCCAGTGGACAATTACTAATGGAGTTTGTAATGCAAGTGAATCCCGTGTAAGTGTTACGTATGGTACAACACCGGTTATTGCCGGTAGTATCACAGGACCTACTTCTGTCACAGAGGGCGAAACTGCAACGTATTCCGTTCCGAATATTCCCGGAGCTGAGTTTGTCTGGTCTGTTCCTGCCGGGGCAACAATTGTCAGTGGACAGGGCACCAATACGATTACCGTACGTTTTGGAAACGGAGTTTCCGGCCCTGTTTCAGTTCATGCTGAAAATGATTTTGGTGCTGGTCCGGCCGTAAGTCTGCCGGTTGTTTCGGTACCAGGTGTTGTGAAACCTGTCATTATTGGTCCTTCCAGAGTGCAGACAGGAAAAATGGTTGAGTTTTCGATTCAGAATCCTGAGCAATTCCAGACTATATCCTGGAGCTTGCCGGCTGGCATACAGAAGATTGATGAAGACAAGGTATCGGGAACAATTATTGTTCAGATCTTGAGTACCTTTGAGAGTGGAACCCTTGTTGTTTCTGTAACCAGTATGTCTGGAAAGTCTGAAAGTGCACCGAAAGAGCTTGTTGCTGGCTCAAAACCTGTTAAGGAAACAATTGATGGTCCGACAATCGTAGAGCCATTTAAGGAATATACCTATAAAGTGCCTTTCTATGAAGGTTCTACCTGGGAATGGTCTTTGCCTGCCGGAGCTGTCATTGTTGCTGACAATGGTAATGAAATTACCGTCAGATTCGGGGAGAATGTGGACGGTATTGTTTCTGTAATAGAAAGGAATAACGGTAATTCAGCAGAGTCTACCCTTCAGGTTAACGGAGTGGTTGGCTATGGCAATGCGCTGGCTGTAAGCTTCGAAGTGTATCCTAACCCGTTTGCAAATCAGGCGACCATCTTTGTAAATACACCTTCAACGATGCATGTATCGGTGTCTGTAGTGAATGAGCAAGGACTGATTGTAAAGGAATCGGCTAATTACTATACGAATCAGTCGATTATGCTTGGAGCTGATCTGAATACCGGAGTTTACTTTGTGAAAGTAACAATGGAGAACAGAACAGAAGTGTTCAAGCTTGTGAAGATTAAATAAGAAGACCTTATTTGATGATAGAGAGAGGCTGTCTTTAGGGGCAGCCTCTTTTATTTATTTTTAAAATATATGATGTTAGTGATCATCAAATTGGCTGGTGTGTTATACTGGTTGAGAAGAAGAAGTAAATTCCAACCTAAAAGAGCGTAGCGGGCTGAGCTTGTATAGAATGAACTAAGCCTCCGGTACTGTAGCAAATCTGATTTTCAAGTTATGTTGGCAGGGAATGGGCTTCGGGAACTTCAGCCGTCGCTCTTGTTCGTTGCCTGAAGCTCTCGAAAGAAAAATTTGATATCCTAAAAGTAAAGATCGAAGTCCTTTCTATAATAACTTAAAACACAGCAAAGAATAGGGCGTATTGATTCAGTGCTTTATATTAAAATATTAAGTAGAATAACAGGAGCTAGCCTTGACAAACAAATAGAGAAGGGCATCTTGTGAAATTGAAAAGGTTTGTAAAAACGTAACGAATTATGGGAAAAAATCCTAAAACTAGTAATTATAGAGGGGCTGGAATTAGTTACGATTGCTACTCGGTTAAAGATCAAACCCCAATATCGAAACTAGGAACGCTTAATACACTTTCCTGCGACAGTTTCCATGTGTATAATCCGCAAATGAAAGAAAACGATACTAGAATAATTCAAAAAATGATCAAGAATAAAAGGAAAAATTACCTACATAATCTCAATTATAGAAAACTATAGAGGCAAAAGCTTGGCAGGATAGTACCTCAATGAAGTTCTCCTAAACTTGAATTCAAAAATATCTGTTTTTGGACAATTCTCTTCCTGTTTAAAGCAGCAGCTTTATGTTGTAATTGTTGGATTACCTCTACAATTAAATAAGAATTATCAATTTTAAATGAAGAATACCTGAACCTGAAATATTGCTTTTGCAGAGGTTCAATGGTTTAGCACCTGTTAAGAATCTAGAGACTGCTTTTTTAAATATTTTTTATTTATACAGAATGTTTGACGCTTCAATAATTGTTAAAAAAATTATACTTTTGGCGTTTTAATAATTATTGAGTTAATATGGATGTAATAAGGAAAATTGAGCGAGTTGGTAATTTGTTAGTTGCTGTAGCAGTGGTATATCTTCTCGTACAGTCTTTCAAATCGGATGATGCAATTGTGTATATAAATACTCCAAGGCTTCTATCTGAATATGAGGGCCTTGGTGCTGCTCAGAAAGAGGTTGAAAATAATACTGCTTCTATGAGAGCAAACGTAGACACACTTGCGGCTGAGCTACAGGCAGCTATTCTCAAATATGAAAAGGATAGGACTTCACTATCAGAAAAGGCACGACAAGAAGCAGAAGAAGTTCTTAGAAATAAGCAAATACAATATCAGCAATATCAGCAAGCCGTTTCACAGAAAATTTCAGATGAAGATAATAAGGTTTCTGCGGCCGTTTTAGCCCAAATGACTGCCTATATTAATGAGTTTGGCCGAAAAAATAATTATAAGCTTATCTTGGGAGCAACAACGACCGGAAACATAGTTTTTGCTGATACAACGGGAGATGTTACGGACTTGATTTTGAGAGGTCTTAATGATGAGTATAAAAATTCAAAATAGTGAAAAGGGTCACCGTTTTTCTATTGTTTATATGTGGTCTTTTTTCCTGTACTGACTTAGGTAAAAATAAGTTTGTTCATCGGCAAGAACTCGAGGGGCTTATGAAAGAACTAGGATTGCATAAATCCTCAATTATTAATGGAGCAAATATTGAGATTTTTTTTACTCCTTCATCATTCTTAAGCTCTGAAGAGAGTCCTGGCGAATTTTCAGAGTGGTACTATTTTACTGTAAAAATAAGTAAAAATAATAATGATTTAGAATCATGGTTTTATCATGAGACAGGAAATATGGAGTCAGTTGTTAAATTTCTCACCGAAAATCTGTCGAAATCAGTTTACTTTTTAACAGAGAATGGAGTTAAGGTGTATTCATTAGACTACCATTTTACTCGAACCTACGGGGTTTCACCATGGTCAACTTTTTTGTTTGTATTTGAAAAGGATGAATTTGTGCAGGGAAAAAATATTGAAATGCACATTCGAATTCCGGAATTATTGATAGATCAAAGATTTAATTTTGATAATCAGAAAATTTTGGATGCTTCTTCCATAATGACAGGAAGTTGAATAATTATGGGTGTTTTGATTTTAATGTGGGTAAATAAAATTAAATTTTATGTTTCGTTGTAGTTTTTTATGTAAAACAATTACTTATTATTTGTTAGTTAATTTTTTAATTTCTTTTTTGTTTCCAACCGTTTCATATGCTTTAACGAGTGGCCCTACGCAACCTGAGTATACCTCGTATGAGTCTGTAGGTAGTACGGATATGGTTAATCTTATGACCGGGGATTTAACATACTCACTCCCTGTTGTTAATATCCCTTCACCTGATGGGGGATTTAGTATGAATCTTTCTTATCATAGTGGCATTGGACCAGAGCAAGAGGCTTCTTGGGTTGGACTTGGGTGGAGTTTGAATGCTGGTGCAATAGTAAGAAATGTTGTCCAGTTTCCTGATGATGCAAAAGGTAATATGTCTTCATCTAAGGATGTTGTAAATTTTCATACCTATTTTGATGGGGGATATGGATGGACAAAAAACTATGGAGTTTATCATAGGAATTATGATTCAGAAAAAGGGTATGGTGGAATGGTAGATATTGCCGGTTTGGTAAAAACTTCATGGAATAATGACGGGGTTGGGTTTTCTGTTATAGGTTTGGGAGTAAACAATAAAGGATCATTTACTTTTGAAGCGGTAGAATTGATGTTTGGAATTGCGACCATTGCCAGTATGGGTGCCGGAGGAGCATTAGCCTCTGTCGGAAAAGCGGGGAAGGCATTGGGAACAAGTATGCTTGTTAGTAGCGCGTTTGCTGCGGTTAGTAGTTTGAAACGTTCAGGGCCTTCATCGGTCAATTACGGGGCATGGAAAATTGATTATCCTTCTTCAAGAGGTTGGAAAAAAAATTATCGATACTATATAGATTCCTGGAGAACTGAGGAGATGTATGGAATTCTTCATCTGGGTGATATGCTGAATAGTTCTTCGCATCATTCCTATGCATGTTGGTATAATGGTAATTTGGCAGGAACAGTTAATTACTGTGACCGGGTAAGAGTAGTTGACAATGGTGTAGAGAGATACGTTAACTTTTTCAATGCAGATCATCCTGCCAACAAAGGGATTGCTTCTGATGTTATGCATACGTTGGAGTCTGGTGTATATGCCTGGCAACATACACAGACTAATCTTGCGCCTGATATTTACAGCGTAATGGGCAGCAATGTTTCTGGTCTTATTCAGCCATACAGATTGGATGTAGGTTCAGTGGCTGTGTCACAACGTATGGATTTGGCCCATTTGAAGTATAATATGTTCCCGTTTTTGGATAACTACAAAGTTCCTTTCAGATATCCCCTGGAGTATTCCAATTCGTACAATTATCATTACGGGTCGGAAGCTAATCGGGTGGGTATTGCCTATCAGATAGGGACAGTACATAATACCTATGAATATATTGATGGCTTAAAATATCTTGTTAGTGACAATACAATTAATCCCGCAAATGAAGCAAACAGGAAGGAAGTTGATCGGGTAGGGCTTAAAAATGGGAAACTGGCCGGTGGAAAAAATATTGAATGGTACTCTAATAATGAAATTCTGAATAACTCGAATAATATAATTTCTTCCGGAAAATTTATTGATTATCATGAGTCTTCTGTTGCTCGTCAGGCTTTTAGATCAAGCCGGCCGCAAGACGGAATAGGTGGCTTTACTATAACAGCCGCCGATGGTATGACGTATCACTATTCATTACCGGTTTATACTAGAGAGAATTATAACCATGCGTTTGAATTACCAGGTACTGCCCGTTCAGAAATGTATATGAGTAGTCCCTATGCGGTGGCCTGGTTGCTTACAGCTATTACCGGCCCTGATTTTGTTGACAGAGGGGCAATCGGGGTAATAGATGAAAACGATTTTGGCTATTGGGTTAAATTCAACTATGGCAATTTTTCCAATAACTATAAGTGGAGACCCGATTATGGAAAACTTACTCCTGCAGCAGATAAGGATAATTATTATGTCACTAGTGGCGGGGCAAAGGAGTTGTATTATCTTGATCGTATTCAAACAAGAACCCATGTGGGATTATTTGTAAAGAATTATCGGAAAGATGGTAAAGGATATTATGGGAAGCTTTCCGATGTTAATAGTGGCGAGCTTCCGTCGTCTTCGTTGAAACTTGATGAAATAATAATTTTGACAAAGTCAGATTATGAGAAGTTGGAAAACGATTATTCTGTGAAGGTCAACGGACCTGGTTCCACTAGTATGAATCAGCTGATAACGAACGGAGACGATTTTGCGAAAGTTTTGGATATCGGAGATATAACACCGGCTGCTCGAAACTTTATGTATTCCAAGCAGGTTAGAAGACTGACATTTAACTATGATAAGAATAAGGATGGCATAGATGATTATGATTTGTGTAAAGGGACAGCTAACTCTTTCTACAGTACAAGTTCTCCACCGTCGGATGATGTGCTGATAAATGATCCACACACCCGGGATGGAAAGCTTACACTACACAGTATTTCCTTGTTTGGTAAGAACAATAATAAGCTCTTTCCGGATTATGAGTTTAATTATCTTGCTAATAATCCGTATTATGGTAATTATAATTGGGATGGTTGGGGGATGTACCGTTCAGGGGGAACGGTAGCAAAGAATACTCATTCAACCGTTTTGAGTGGTGATGGGCTTGCCTGGAACCTGAACAAAATAAAGGACCCGATGGGGGCCGAAATTTCAATTGTCTATGAAAGGGACTCGTACAGCAGTGTTGCAGGAGAGCCTATTACTAAGATTCTTTCTTTAGTTCCATATGGGGCTTCTGAGGGTGGGAGCTATTATTTAGGGCGTAATTCCGCGAACGATAAGGATGTTTTCATTTTTAAATTCGATATATCAAAATCGGGACCTGTGTCATATTACCTTAGTCTTGATACAGAGTACTATTTCTCCTCGGGGCTCATTCTGTTTAATTGTGGTTCTACACCAACCCCCAATCCAATTACCTGGCCTTTTAAGGTTCTGAGCATATTAGATGAAAGTACAGTCAGGGTAGAATGTCTTCCTATAGTCCTGAATGGTTGCACTGTCACACATATTAGTGGAAAGATAAAAGTTGAAAGGCCTGAATTATTGGGTGGAGATGTGCGGGTAAAAAATTTGACTGTTTCAGGAATCGGTGGGCAGACATACAATAATGTAGGGTATGTCTATACACAGGACGGTACAATCAATAGTTATTCTTCCGGAGTCGTGTCTGAGGAGCCCGATTTTATAAGTTTGTATGATTATCCTTTCTACGATTATTATGATTTGCCCGGGACGCCTGTATTATACAATCGAGTGACTGTATATAACCGGCTTGGGAAGACGGAATATAATTTTGTTACTCCGGAAGCTAATATGATTAATTATAATAAGACTGAGATTTATGAGAATAAACTCGGGTTGTTTTCATATGATGATTTAGAAGAACTCAAGATGTACAAGCATGAGTTTGATATTAATACGGCAAAAGTTGGTAAAATTTCATCAGTGAAAAGCTATGATAAAGATAATACTTTAATTAGCCAGACTCAGTTCTCATACAAAACTCCGGAAAGCAACCAGGGTAAGTTTACAGAGGCAACATTTTTAACTGAACGGGTTACTACTGCAGGGTATCGTGTTACGATAAACAGAATATTTAAGACCATTAAAACATTTAAGCCATATATTCTGGATAAGATTATTACGACTGCCGGAGAAGTTAGTAATGAAGTAAAATATAATTCCTATGATTTTTTAACGGCACAGGCGCTGGAAACGGAGTATAAGAACTCATTAGGGATTAAATACATCCATAAGCTGGTGCCTGCTTATACAAAGTATGCTGAGATGGGATCTATGACAGATAACGCTTCAAATAAAAATATGTTGATGCAGATTGCAGCTGAGTATGAATATAAAGGTTCTGTAAATAATAATAATGTCATCAATGCTTCTATTCAGACATGGGGTAAAGATGATACATATCGCGCTTATGATCCAGTTACTGCTCATAAATACATTGATGTTCCCTTGGCTTCTAATGAGAAAATCTGGAGAAAGAAAGCGAACTATATCTGGAATTCCGCTTTTTTGAACCCGGATGGTACGTATCAGAGCTTTGTTGATTTCGATTGGACTGGTGCTAATATTGATAAGAGATGGCAAAAGGTAAACGAAGTAACGCACTATAATGTGTTTTCTCAGCCTCTGGAAACGAAAGATATCAATAATGACTATGCGTCGGTGCAATACGATATTGCAAACGCAAGGCTTGTTGCATCCAATACCTATGGAAATATGAAGAGCTCTACGTATAGTGGATTCGAATATTTTGAGGTTGAGCCCGATAATACCTATCATTATGAAGGTGAGGTTTTATCTTCTATAAATAAAGGAACTGTTCCGCAGAGCATTAGGCCTCACACGGGAAGTGGATTACTTATGCTTAATCCGGAAACTACTGCGGAGTTTATAACCACTACTGATGGTGTAGATAATTCGCAGCTAAAGACTGGTATTCGTTACAAAGCGAGTGTATGGATCCATGAAGAAAGCGCCGCTAATGCAGAGCTTGGTGTGATCCTAAATGGGCGAGTACAAGACTATCCTGGTACTACCTATACTCCGTATATTCAACAATGGGTGGTTAATGCTCAGGAAAGTGTATTTACTTCTGGAAAATGGCGGTTGCTTAGTCTCGAATTTGAAGTACCTTCTTATTATTCATCATTAGGCTCCGGAACCTCATTTAATGGGCTGAAGATATATCTGAAAGGTGGTACAGGAAATAATACTTACTTCGACGACTTACGTTTTCATCCGGTTGTTTCTAATATGACTAATTTTGTGTACAATGATGAGGACCAGATTGCTTATCAGATTGATGAAAATAACCGATATACCCGATATGAATATGATATCCTCGGAAGAATTTCAGCTATTTACCGCGAAACACCGAAGGGTGAAGCTAAGCTTAAGGAATACAAATACAATTTCGGCAGACAATAGGAATTGCAGAAAAATATCCTAAAAGATTTATATACATATATTAGTAATTTTTTTAGTCATTTTAATATGTTTTTAAGAATTAGTCTATTCTTTGCTCTTACTGTATTTTTTAATTTAGCTTGTTGCTTGTCGCAGAGTCTCTCTACTTTACCTGTAAAGGAAATTTCAAAACAAATAACTGGAGATGAATTGGGCAATAAAGCTATCCAGGTTGCTATAGAAGAGTCTACGGGGCGTAAAGTTTTTTTATGGCACAAAACCGAATCTCCGAGTACAGTAAATAAAGATATTTATATTCAGGTACTGGATAGGGATAATAATCCGATTGCCGGGTATCCGAATCCCGTAAAGATTAACGAATATATTTGGAGAGATCAGACAGACGCCAAAATCGTCATGAATCAAAGTGACGGCTCTTTCATTATTGTCTGGACTAGTAACTATTTTGGAACATACGATATTTTTGCAAAGAAGCTAAGATTTAGCAATCTGCTGGGCGATGCGATCAGTCCGGATATACTTATTAGTACAGGATCACATCAGCCATTGAATCAGACTCAACCTCTGGTTGATATCGATTATTTTAAAAACGAACTGGTGATAGCCTGGCGAAGTGACTCTTATACGGCTGGCGCAGGAGTTGATATTTATGCAAGAACGATCAAATATGATTTTTCAATTTTCGGGGATATTTTTATGGTGAATGATGTGGGTGATATTTCTTATGCTCAGATACTGCGGGATCTTAAAGTATCACCGTTCAATGGGAATGTATTTTTTCTTTATCAGCAGAATGGCCCCAGTGACCCCGCGGATGTTTTCATAAAAATGATGAACATTCCTGCTGCTGGTTTACCTATAACCGCTGTGCCCGGCAAAATCCCTGTTAATAATCATACTACTAATGAGGAATCCTTTGGCTCGATTTCGATAAATAAATACAATGGAGATGTTGCGGTAAGTTTTATGGCAAGAAATCGTGATGGGTATTCTGGCAGAGGGGTTTATGCTAAAATATTTAACTATAATGCGGTTGTTAAGGTAAATGACTTCAGAGTTAATACAGTATTTGTGAATAATAAGCGATTTAACCCTAAAGTGTTTTATGATTATGCCAATAACAGTTCCAGAGGGTTGGTTTTTATTTATCAGAATACGGACGATGCTACAGAATTTACTACTCTTAAGTATATTATCTATGATGATACTTACCAGCCTGTTGGGGTAGAGGAGGATGCTGTTCAAGGGCTTAATATTAATAATGAGACATTATATTCATTTGCTTATTCTTCCCTTGATAATAAGGTAATTATTTCTTACGAAATAGTGTCTGAGTATAATGGAGCAGACAAAACGGGATGGTTTAGTCAGTTTAGTACAGCCAAGGCTTCAACAGGAGCTCTCGTGCCCGAAAATTGTAATAATCTCTCAGAGAACAGGCAAATTACCGGGCATGAAGTATTCGGTAAGCGTATTGAGGTAGCGATTGAGGAGGAAACAGGACGGAAAGTCTTTGTATGGCATAAGCAGGTTACGACGAATGGAAGCCACAGGGATATCTATATGCAGATATTGGACAAGGACAATAATGCGCTTACTACTCCATTGCGTGTAAACAGTATAATTGCCTCTGACCAGGAAAATCCAAAGGTAGTCGTTAATCAAAAAGATGGGTCATTTGTTGTAGCATGGCAGGGAAGAAATTCCACCAATGATTATGACATCTACGCGAAAAAAATATCTTTTAATAGCTTATATGAGGATCTGCTTACCGGAGACTTATTGGTTAATGGTGGACAATTAGGGTTTCAGGGGAATGTTTGTATGGATATTGATTATTTTACCGGCGAACTTGTATTGGCCTGGCGGGATGCAGTCAATGATGGAGATGGCTTGGGTATATTCGGAAGACGTGTTAAGTATTCAGATATGTCTTTTATTGGAAATATGTTCAGACTAAATGACGAAATAGTTAGTGATCAGATAATAAATGATCTGAAAATTTCGCCGGTTACCGGAGAGTTATTTGTTATTTATGAATGCCGTTATCTGGACTATAGAGTATATGAGATTATGCTTCGCAAATTTTCACGAAATGGATCGGGGGAGTTTAACGGGCATCCGCAAGTATTGGTTAATTCCAGATCGGGTCATGACCAGTGGGACGCAAGCATAACCTTCAATACAAAAACCGGAGACTACGTTGTTCCATATACTTCCAATGGTATGGATGGCTGGTGGGGAAGAGGGGCTTATGCGAAAATATATGATAAAGAAGGCTTACTAATAAAAGATGAGTTTAGGGTAAATCCGGATTTTGCCGAAAGTAGTCGTTTTAAAGTAAAGGCGGTTTGGGAAAAAAACAGTAACACATTAGTCTTCTTTTACCAGGTTGATGAAGGTCCTGTAAGGTATTCAGTGAAATACTGTATTTATAATGATGAATATAGCCCGGTTGGTGGAGAACAGGATGCATTGGATGGCTTGGATATAATATTCAGAGATGGGAATCTGTGCGCTGTGCTGGATGGTTCCAGGAAGACAATATCATTGGTTTATGAGATTTTTAGCTCTCCGACAAGCTCCAACAGACGTGGGTTTTATAGGGAGTTCCTGCTAAATCATCCGGACCTGACAGGCTCGGTTCCTTTAATTGATGAGGTTTCGACAGGTGATGTTTCCAGAAACTGGAATCATTCTGTGGATTATGATGAAAATGGGAATGTTATAGCTGAATCCAGAATATACCTCGATGCCTTCGGAAGAGCCCTGCAAATTCAGGAGAGAAATGTTGTGGAAAATAAAATTTTGACCAGGGCAAATATTTATGATTATGATGGGCGTCTGGCTGTGACGACCTTGCCAGCTCCCTTAAGTGGATCAAGCTTTTCATACAACCCGGATTTTATAAAGTCATCGCAGGGGCGATATGCTCCTGATGACTTTGACGAAGAAATAGGGCTTAGCTCTGTTACCATTAACAATCCGAGTCCGGTGATTCTTGATTGTGACTTGGGACGTTATTACAATAAGCTGAATTCAAGTCCGCTGGAGTCATTTAATGCCGTAAGCAATTACCCCTTCTTTCTTATTGATTATAACGACAAGGCATGGGGGCGCTTTACAAGGGTTTCCGGTCCCGAAGATAACCTCAGAATGGGCTCCGGTCACGAAAAAGCATCAATCTCCATGCCTGTGCTCTGGGAGCTGGACCATTATCTCGCATTGAGAAATTACTATATAGGTAATAGCGCCACCCCCGCTACGCTGGCATTTCAGGCGATTAAATCCATATCGATAGATGAAAACGGCATAGAGACAGTTGTATTTTCTGATTTTCAGGGTAATACTCTTGCGACGGCTATGGTTGGCGTTGATTCAGAGAGCGAACTGCGCTCTATAGGAAATAACTATGTTAGCTTTAGTTCGTATATTGATATCCATGTACCCAAAGGTACTGCGAGTTCGGTAGAGCTAAATGGAGGCTCATATAAAATTGTGGATTTGCGGGACGGCAACGAAATTTCCTTGTCAGCATTACAAGGCCGTTCTTCTTCTGCTTACTACAGGATTGTCCATACTGGAGGTGCTTCTACTGCGATATCAATTCGTTATGCGCTGAATTATTATGATTTCTCCTATTATTACTATGATGATGCCGGGCGAATGGTGGCTTCTCTGACGCCTCGTGCTGTGGATCTTGGCTCTGTTCTGGAACCGGAGATGGTGAGTAGATATGAATACAATAGCCTGGGTTGGCTTATTACGGAGAATACGCCGGATGAGGGACGTGTGGAATATGTCTATAGAAAAGACGGGAAGATCCGATTCTCTCAGCATGAAGAGCAGGATTTCCCAACGACTCCAGGAAGCAATGTAATCTCAAGAGCTTCATTTTCTTGTTATGATGAATTTGGCAGAACAACAGCTATGGGAGAATATATTCTTCAGGAAACAGGCGGGACAAGCTATGTATGGGAAGATCAGCGTGAATGTGAAAACAGTACTAATGCATCTGGTATTCATACAATAATTGAAAATATTGGGCTTGAAGGCCTTGTAAATGGAGACAGACTGAAGGATGTGACTCAGATTTATTATGATACTCAGGTATCAGGCTCGGGGAGAGTACAGAAAAATGTATCGGGCATGATCAGTAAAACACAGAGGAAGTCATGGCTAAGTAATACGAATGCAGATTCTGAAACCTGGTATAGCTATGATACTGAAGAGAATATTGAATGGACTGCTCAAAGTTTACCAGGGCTGGGTATAAAAACCATAGACTATACATATGATTTGTTTGGTGTCATTCAAAATGTCATATACCAGAAAGATGATAATCAGACTGAGGCGCTCAATGAACGTTTTGAGCAACGCTTCGTTTATGATCCTGCTCTCCGACTGAAAAGGGTTTCAACCAGGAAAGGAAAAACTTCAGGTTTGGCAGAACAGGCAGAATACAAATATTACCTACATGGTCCGTTAAAACGAATGGAGATCGGACAAAATCTTCAGGGGGTAGATTATTTATACACAGTAAACGGATGGTTAAAATCAATAAATTTCCCCAATACCAATTTTGACCCCGGCAACGATCAGAGCAGCTCAAGTCCTTTTTCTGAGGATTTATTTGCAACAACACTGGAATACTATGAAGATGATTACCAGATTGCAGGCAACAGTGGTTTTCAATATAAAAATACAGACGAATTGTATTTGATCAGTAATGCGCCTCAGTATAATGGTAATATCAGAAGTACTGTGTACCGGGGAGGAGACTATCAGTCTTCAAGCTTATTGGGACAATATGTTTATCAGTATGACCGCAAATATCAGTTGAAAAGTGCGGATTATGGCTTACATGGATATTCCGGAGCTTCCTCGCCAGGGTATTTTACCTTGATGCCAGGTATTCTCAGTGAATCGGAAATTGATTATTCTTCCAATGGTAATATGATACAGCTGAAAAGGAGGGATGCTGGCGGGCAACTGTCCAATAAGACCTCATACTCGTATCATGAGAATACAAACCGGTTGTCCTTCGTTAGGAATCCATGGGTTTGGACCGGTTCGGGCTATACAGGAGATATGTATCCTACAAGAAACTTTGTATATAATAAGCGGGGGCAGCTTACAGCAGAATATACATTTGATTATGGGCAATTTCTTCCTCAGAGTGTCCGGGGATCGTATTCGTATGATTCCTACGGGAATGTTCTTGGTATATATAAGGATGCGTATAAAAATCAGCCCGTTACGACCTACTCGTACAACGAATATGGTTTGAAAACCTGTAAAACAACCTACAATGCATCATATGTTCCGGTGAGACATACCTATTATGTATATGATGTAGCTGGAAATATTATGGCGGTCTATGAAAAGCCAGTAGAAAATCCTTCCGCGTCACTGAAAGAGCTGCCTGTATATGGTATTGATCGGGTGGGAATTTTATCCTTGCAGGGAGCTCCGGAGTATCAGTACGAGCTTAAAGACCATTTGGGCAATGTCAGGGTCGTTTTTATTAAGAACGGTTCAGGAACAGCTCAGGTACTTCACTGGGTGAACTATTATCCTTATGGTTCGATTGCTGCCGGCAGCTATTCAGGGCCCAAATACCGGTATGGTTACCAGGGAGAATGGGCCGAAGATGAAACGGATAATAACGGGTATAATAATTTTGAGCTAAGGATGTACGATCCGAATCTTGGCCTCTGGTTTGCCCCGGATCCTTACAGACAAGTCTATTCACCTTATTCCGCAATGGGTAATAATCCGATTAATTTTGTTGACCCAAGTGGAGGAATATTTGGGACACCTCTAACACTCTGGCAGTGGATGAAGGTGAATATATTTAAGAGTGGTGTAATGTCTGCAAGTGGTAATTATACAACTCCACTAAAACATTCACTTTTGGCAACTGGTAGTAATGCTTCAACAGCTGTAATGGCGTCTACTAGTGCTTTGAGAAATATTGCTACACCTGAACGTAGATATGGAGAGAATGCTGTCGGTAAAACAATGAATAAAGGAGCAACGACAGTAGCTCACAGTGAGGAATCCTCAATGGAGCTTAGACGACGCAGAGTTAATACAGCGAATAATGCGGTTACTTTTAATATTAATAGTGGCATGTTTAGCAATAATAATTGGGCTCAAATGAATGCGCTTGACCAATTGGCCAGAGAACTACTAAGAAAGCAGGGAAGGTTAATGCCTGGATTGCAATTTGCAGTAGACCCAGTTGAGCTTAATAACCCAACATCAGTCAATTCTGCTTTGTTGACGTTGAGGATTTTGCGTTTGAAAAATGCACTTATCCAACGTGGGGTGCCTTCCCATGAAATTAATTTTAATGATGTAACTCCGACTCAGGCAGCTCCAGGCTTGTATTTTAGAGTGTTTCATTTCAATTCTCCTTGATAAAACTATGAAAATATTACGATTAATACTCTTTGTATTCTTAGCCGCCTGTACAGGAAAAAACTCTGACTATTATCAGGAGTCGGAAGGTAATGATGTTGTTGTTAATAATGAGATTGAAGTCTCAGCGGATGTGGTAGATTCGATAGAGTCTTTAAAGACAACAAGTCAGGTTCTTAGTGAGAAAGAATCAGTTGATAAAAAAGAATATAGGGGTAAGCCGGATTTGCCTATGTCGGCCGCACCACAAGAATTTTTTATCGGAACGAAGGATACCTTGCTAATAACACAGAAGGGCACTCGTATTTATATTCCGGAAAAATGTTTTGCAGCTGCCGAATCAAAAAAAGTCAGCTTGCATATACGGGAGGCATTTACCAAAAAGGAAATGCTGATGAACGGTCTTCAAACCATTAGTGATGATAAGCTTTTGATCGCGAACGGAATGATCGAAATCCGTGCCTGGATTGACGGGAAACCGGTCGAGATTGCCAGAGGCAAAAATATTATGATCGAGTTGCCGCATAAGAATGTTGCAAAGGAATACAAAATATTCGATGGGAATTGGGAGAACAACAAAATGAATTGGACCAATCCGAGGGACATTTCCAGAGAAATGCTGCCGATTCCAATGAAGTATTTATCACCCAGGAGCTTGGTTTTTGCGGGATATTCAAAGCCATTGTTCGACAAGATTCAGCATAATAAGGATACGTACGAGAATACTTATATAGCAACCGCTCAGTTTGGAGAGCGTTTTGTCGCGATAGCAGGCATACGTGATGGACAAATAATGAGTGACGCATTCGATTTTTACCTGAATAATCTTAAGAAACCGCTCTGGGAGGTTGATCTAGCTATCCATGCTTTTCTTAGTGCCCTAAATGGTTCGGAATATGGGTTTCTGAGCGAAGATGATGTTGTTCATTATCAGCACTATGCGTGGAAATTCCTGAATTTCTCCGAAGAAAGGCTGACATATGTTAAAACTAAGCTATCAGATAGGGACTCTGCTTTAATTAATAGATACATTCAATCCAATGGAAGTGATGCAATAGTTGCCAATACTGTTTTTAATTCATTTTCTATTTCCCGGTTAGGTTGGTATAATGTTGATAGATATTATTTTGCTGAAGGTATCGAAGGAAGCAAGCTCAAAGCAATTACTGATATATCATTAAAATCTACAAGAGTTTTTTTGGTAATGAAGAGTTACAATCTAGTACTGGAAGGATATCAAAAATCAGAAAAGGGCTTCGATTTTTCAGGCCGTCTAAAATCTTCTGTCAGATTACCAGTTGAGGAACCTGTACTTGTTGTAGCCATTGGTATTGATGATCGGGAACAGATACATCTGGCTTTTGAAGAATTGATCATTGATAAAAATCCCAGGCCTGTTTCCCTTAAAATGGAAAACACTGGCAGTTCGGATATGGAGAAGGTGATTCAGGAAAAGCTAAAAATCTAATTTCCTGTTTTTCACAAGAAGCCGGTTGTTTATCAAGCCATTGTTGAAATACTGAATATGCGATTTCAGCAATTCGGTATCGGCGTGCAGCTGAGATGGTAAGAGTTCTGAATCTTGAGTCGCTGAGAACGGATTTGGCTGTATGCTGTTCAGTGTATTGTCAGAATACTGAACAACATATTGCTGACGTATAAGTCTGTATACCCCATTGGTCTGGTTAATCGCAAAACCTTTGTCGTGGCCCGCAAATACGGAGTAGCCAAAGGGAGTAGTCGCTTCGTCTTTTATTCCCAGATAATCTGTAATGCTTGGGCTGATATCTGTCTGCTGCACCACACGGCTGGTATCTGCCTGCAATGTGGTCTGAGGCTTGAAGAATATCAGCGGAATGAGGTAATCCCCCGCCTCACTCTTATAGCTGTCTTCAGAATGCTCCTGTGTGTGGTCAGCCGTGATTATGAACAATGTATTACTATACCAGTCCATATGGCGCGCTTCTTCAAAAAAGCGCCTTAAAGCATGATCTGTATAACCTATAGTCTCATGAATAGGCAGGGGGCCTTTGGGAAATCGGTTTACATGCTTCGGAGGAATGCTGTATGGCGGATGAGAGCTGAGGGTAAAGACAGCGCTGCAGAAAGGCTGCGGAGTAGAATTCAGCTTGCTCGCATAAAATTGCAGAAAAGGCTCATCGTAAATGCCCCATTTGCCGTCATAGTCTTTCTTTATTTCCGGATACTCGTTCATGCCGTAGTAATGATCAAAGCCGGCCTGGGCAGAAAACGCATCAAATCCCATCGTGCCATTGATGCCGCCGTGAAAAAAAGAAGTGTGATAGCCCTGTTTCTTGAGTATGCTGCCCAGCCCTGCAATATCATTGTTCTGGTACATACTGTTGACATAGGGCTCATCCATTAAGGATGGAATGCCGGCCAGTATGGCGGGTAAAGCTTCTATGGATCGTCTTCCGTTGGCATAGCACTGAGTAAAGAAAAGACCCTGTCCGGCCAGACTGTCAAGGAATGGTGTGTATCCGTCGAATGGGTTGCCATAGCCTATGTATTCCCGGCCAAAGCTTTCAAGAATAATGATCACAATATTATCCTGTCTGCGATCTGCAGAAATGGATGAAGAATCGGAAAGCGCGGGGCCTGATCTTTCCTGCTCAATACGAAGAAGACATTCTTCGTCTGACGGAAAGTAGTTTTTAGTCTCAATGCTCCTGGACTGGATCGTATACAAAAAGGAGAAAGGTGTATTAAGAACCAGATGGCCTAATTTTACCGGGGTGACGGTAAACGCCTGCTTTAGTGTAATAGGTCTTTTGTCCGTAGTACCGCGTAATATCAGGATGCAAAGACCTATGGCAAATGCAAATACAATATATGGGGTGTAAGCAGCGGTTCTTTTATCTTTTCTGACAGAAGAAAGTGAAGGGTAGCATTTATGGATAACTATGGCTGCAGCTATGGTTAATAGCGGAACAGGCCAGTAATTGATCATCAGCTGGAGCGCCTGATTTAGTATGTCATTGGCCATTCTGAGCAGGTCAAAGGTTGATCGTTTACCCGTAAACTTGAAGTATTCGGAGTCGCTCAGATTGAGAAATATAAACGGAATATTGGTCAGGAGAAACCAGCCTTTCAGGAAACGCTGGTACCCTCCGGAGCTTAGTTTCCGGATTGGCAGAAGGCTTAAGAAAATAAAGGGCAGATTGATAGCGGTTACGGCAATGAGATCGAAGCGGAGTCCCAGGATGAAGCCCTTTAGTAATGAGGTTACTGACGCATCGGAGAAATAGGGATAATTGCTCAGAAAGAAATACAATCTGATGAAAGAGTATAGTACAAGTACTATGGCTAGTCTTTTTATGAGCAATATGTATTGTCCGCGGGTCACCTGCGATCTATAAACGGATGAGAGCATAATTAAAGTGCGATAACACAAGATGATATTTCTTCTGTTACCGCACATTTGGGGGAAACTTCTGTAAAGTTTCCGCCGGGATTTACTTAATGTAGTTTTTTCTCTTAAGTATGGTTTCCGTAAACTTTATATCGTGTTCGGAATTGAACGACTTGAAAGGAAGATATATGAACTGGGCTTTTGACAGCACAAAAAGAAAGTAGTCTTTACCTTTCTTCGCTTCTTTGATCTGAGCCC
Organism: Bacteroidota bacterium; assembly: GCA_023392125.1. Classification (GTDB taxonomy): domain Bacteria; phylum Bacteroidota; class Bacteroidia; order Cytophagales; family Cytophagaceae; genus SpSt-227. The sequence goes on along the minus strand of JAEVZS010000022.1, from coordinate 250,691 downwards.
ACTGAATCGGGCTACCCTGCTTTACGTTGAGCTTAATGAGAATCTGGCGGCTGTCTATTTCATAGCTCAGCTTCTGAAACATAATCTGGTTTTGTTCGAGCTGGCTGACTCCGGTAAACTGTATAACCCAGAAAAGTATGTATAGTAATAACAGTATCAACGGAGATATAATGAACCATAAGGCATATTTGGGAAATACAAACGCCAGACAGGCTATGGCAACGGGAATCGCAAAAATCCACCATTGTTGTCTGAGGAGATTTGTCAATCCGATTTTGATGTAGGTGCTTTTAGGTAATTCGTATTTTTTGGTTTTTACTATCATTTTTACTTCACTTTTCTAAGGCCGCGCAAAGATAATGTATTTCTTTCAATTTTATTTTCTGTTTTGTTTCCCGGAAGGGACGCTGTTGAATTTATATGGCTTTCAGGCTTAGATCAAGACTTTTGATCGAATGAGTAAGGGCTCCGACGGAGATATAATCAACGCCTGTTTCTGCAATATCGACAATTGTTTCTTCCGTGATCCCGCCGGAAGCTTCCGTCTCATATCGTTTATTTATCATCCGGACAGCTTCTGTCATTTCTTCCACAGACATATTATCCAGCATGATGCGGAATATACCTCCGGTGTCAAGAGCCTCCTGAACTTCTTCGAGACTTCTGGTTTCCACCTCTATTTTGAGTGTTTTGCCCGTACGTTGGAGATATTCATTGGCAGCCTGAATGGCCTGGCCTACCCCGCCGGCAAAGTCAATATGGTTGTCTTTAAGAAGGATCATGTCATACAGGCCAAACCGGTGGTTGACACCCCCGCCGATTGCTACCGCCCACTTTTCCGGAATGCGGAAGTTTGGTGTTGTTTTGCGGGTATCCAGCAATCTTGCCGATGTGTGGGATATCAGCCTGGCCAGCTTATTGGTATAGGTAGCGATTCCGCTCATGCGCTGCATGCAGTTTAGCACAAGGCGTTCACTTTTGAGAATATCCTGAATGTCGCCATGGACGGCAAAGGCTTTTTCTCCGAAACGTACCTGATCCCCGTCCTTCTTATAAAAGTCAATATGGATATCCGGATTGACAAAATTGAATATATGTCTGGCAAGCTCGATTCCGGCCAGAATTCCGTCGTCCTTTATGTATAGCTGGGCTTTGCCTTTTTCATTGGCAGGAATGCAGGAGAGAGAAGTATGATCGCCATCGCCTATATCTTCTTTTATGGCTTCGGAGATAAAATGAAGAATGGAGTTTTGATTTAGATAATTCATTGTTTGCAGAGTAAGAAAAAAAGCTCCGGTTTTTTTGAACCGGAGCCCCATGAAAGAATTACCGGCATCACTCTTCGCTGAAATTGAGTGTGTCTATGAGGTAATTGCCTTTAAATTGTTTTATAAGTATATACACTCTGAAAGAACCTTTGCTATGAGAGTATTGCCCGATCGCATATTTCACTCCCTCTTTGCTTGCTCCCTGATGAATGAGCTCGAATCCGGTCGGCGGATATTTCCGGAAAAAATCTTTCATGACAAATTCAGCCTGAGTACGGCTGTAATTGCCTTTTTCTCCACCCAGGCTGATCTCCACAAAGTCATTGAAAAACTTTGTTAAGGATTTGGGGTTAGCCTGTGCAAGGGAAACTTTTGTATTGGATAGCACCTCGTTCTGAGCTGCACCATCCAGATGCATAAGATACATCCCGAGGAAAAACACCGTGAAAATGGTTAGTTTCTTATTCATGACCGGAATTTATCTGCAAATTATCAATACTGCCAAAATTATGCCAATGTTTCCTCTATTTCAAATCTAAAATCTTTATTTTGAATATGTATATTTGTACTATGGATAAGAAAGTACTTTTAATGATACTGGACGGCTGGGGATTGGGTACAAACCCCAACGTGTCCGCTATTGCTTCGGCAAATACACCCTTTATAGATTCGGTTTTTAAGAAATATCCCCACAGTAAGCTGGAAGCATCCGGGCTTGCCGTCGGATTGCCTGAAGGTCAGATGGGAAATTCAGAAGTTGGTCATATGAACCTCGGAGCCGGACGTGTTGTATACCAGGATCTGGTTAAGATAAATAAGGCTGTAGAGGAAAACACGCTCGGTAAAGAAGAGACGCTGCAGAAAGCATTTGACTATGCAAAGAAGAATAACAAGAATATTCACTTTATCGGACTGGTATCAGATGGAGGTGTGCACTCGCATATAAAGCATCTGAAAGGCTTGTGCTCTATTGCAGCAGAGCAGGATCTTAAGAATGTATACGTGCATGTCTTTACGGATGGCCGCGATACTGACCCGAAGAGCGGACTGGGATTTGTAAGAGATCTCAGAGACCATATGGATAAAACTACCGGAAAAGTAGCCTCACTGATCGGCCGTTATTATTCAATGGATCGGGATAACCGTTGGGAACGGGTGAAGCTTGCCTATGATCTTCTTGTAAAAGGCGAAGGAGAAAAGACAAAAGATGTGCTTAAAGCGATCGAAAAGTCGTACGAAGAAAAAGTAACCGATGAATTTATCAAGCCGGTAGTGGTTGTTGATGATAATGACAAGCCGCTGGCTACCATCAAAGAGGGGGATGTTGTATTGTGCTTTAACTTCCGTACGGATCGCGGCAGGGAAATTACGATAGCGCTGACTCAGAAGGATTTTCCCGATCAGGATATGAAGAAGCTTGATCTTTATTACCTGACCATGACCAATTATGATGACACATTTGAAGGAATCAAGGTAATCTTTGATAAGGATAATCTGAATAATACGCTTGGAGCCGTATTGGAAGCCGCCGGAAAAAAACAGATCCGTATCGCTGAAACGGAGAAATATCCGCATGTTACCTTCTTCTTTTCAGGAGGACGGGAAAAGCCTTTTGAAGGAGAAAACAGATTGCTTTGCCCTTCGCCCAAAGTGGCCACCTATGATCTTGCACCGGAAATGAGCGCTCTGGATATAAGAGATGCCATCGTGCCTGAGATAGAGAAAAAGAGCGCGGATTTTATTTGTCTGAATTTTGCCAATCCGGATATGGTCGGACATACCGGGGATTTTGAGGCAACAGTTAAGGCGTGCGAGACAGTCGATAAATGCGCGAATGCTGTGGTTACCGCAGCGCTTAATAATGGATATGCATCCATTATTATTGCTGATCACGGTAATGCCGATATCATGCTCAATGAAGACGGATCCCCGAATACTGCTCATACCACCAATCTGGTTCCATGTATTCTGGTAGATTCCTCTTATGACAAACCGCTTAAGGATGGAAAGCTTGGCGATGTGGCCCCCACAATTCTGGAGCTGATGGGCGTAAAGCAGCCTTCTGAAATGACAGGTGTTTCTTTGTTGTAGATTGCTGTTTGCTATAAATATGCAGGAGGCTGTCTGTGTACACAGGCAGCCTTTTATGTTTGGGGACGGCGCTGCTTTTAATAAAGCAGGAAAGCCCGACGTCTGTTTGGGTGTCCACTGGCAAACAGTCCCTGTTTTCACGGAGAGTGATGGTTCTGCTCCTTGAATATTCCATCGCAATAACATGTCTGTAGTTGTATAGTTATTGTAATTTCTGTTTGAGATGGAATAAAGGTCTGCCGGCTTATTTCTATATTGAGCTAATTTTATTTTTTATACAATATATGCAGCAGCATTTCAGGCAACGAATAGAATATTTTGAAAAGGAGAAAAGTAGTCTTGCCTCCCGGAGCAATCGATTGTCAGCTATTCGCTTATTCCTCTTCGTAGTGTTCATCGTACTATCGGTATGGTTTATCAGGAAACAGGATTATGCGTATGTTTTTTTGTCCGGAGTAGTTTTTCTTTGTGCCTATCTGCCTGTGGTAATCTGGCATCGCCGCATAAAAGCCGGTATAACGGAAAATGAAATTCTGATACAGATTAACCGGCAGGAAATAAACCGCCTCGAAGGAAATCTTGGAGAGCTTGATTCGGGTATCCGGTTTTACTCACTCCGTCATCCGTATGCCAAGGATCTGGATATTTTTGGAGATGGTTCCCTCTTTCAGTTACTGGATCGCTGTTTTACAGAAAGCGGACAGCGCAGGCTGGCATATGCATTGACATCCGCCAGGAAGGTTAATGAAATAAGTGAATATCAGAAAGCGGTACAGGAAGTTAAACCGGAAATAGATTTCAGACAGCATATGCAGATGCTGGGAAAAAAGAACCGGGTGGGTGAACAAGCTCAGAACCTGCTCCTGGACTGGTTTGCGTCAGAAGATGCATTAACGTGGCAAAAGCGTACGCGCTGGCTCGTCATTTTCGCAAACGGACTTACATTATCTGTGATTATAGCTGCTTTTTTCTTTATAGGCTGGCAATGGCTGCTGGTGCCATTTGCCCTGAATCTGTATTTATTAAGGCTCAATAGAAAAAAAGTCCGTGCTGTAATGGAGCATACGGATAAAAATACTCCTTTCCTTCAGGGGCTGAGCCAGTTGTTGAAAAATATTGCGCGTAGAGATTTTAAGTCAGAGCGCCTGACTGCAATCAGGAAAGCATTGCAGATAAATGGACTTACCGCCTCTACGCTTATCAAATCGCTTGCCTTTCGTTTTGAAATGCTCGAGTATACCAGAAACCCTTACTTTTATCTCATAGCCAACGGAACATTTTTGTGGGAACTGCACTGGATGACGAGCATTGAACGGTGGCGATTACTGGTTCGTCCGCATGTGGAGAACTGGCTTAATGCATTGAATGAATTTGAGGTTATAGCAAGCTTTGCCGGAGTTGCTTATGCCAATCCGGACTGGATCTTTCCCGAGATAACGAATGAACGGTTCTGCTACTCTGCAGAAAATCTGAGCCATCCTTTGATTTTCTCTCCAAACAGGGTTGCCAATAACTTTTCTATGTGTCAGCCTGGGGAAACCTGGGTCCTTACCGGAAGCAATATGTCTGGCAAAAGTACTTTTCTCCGTACGCTGGGTCTGAATGCGGTGCTGGCGCTTGCAGGAGCGCCGGTGTGCGCAAAGACGATGATGATTTCTCCCATGAGGGTTTTTTCATCTATGCGTACAGAGGATAATCTTCAGGAAAGTACCTCCTCTTTTTATGCGGAGCTTAAAAGGCTGAAGCAGCTTCTTGATTATCTGAACGGCGAGGAACCTGTTTTTTATCTGCTGGATGAAATCCTCAAAGGAACAAATTCTGCTGACCGGCAGGCAGGTAGCAAAGCGCTGATTCGGAAACTACAGAATCAGAATGCCTCGGGAATTATTGCAACGCATGATCTGGAGCTGGGTGCTTTGCATTCGTTATATCCGGATACGGTGTTCAACTACAGCTTCAATAGTACCATTCATGACGGAGAGCTGTATTTTGACTATACGCTTCATAAAGGGATTTGTCATAGCTTCAACGCAACAGAGCTTATGAAGAAGATTGGTATCGATATATGTCCTGAAGACCGGTGTTAATTATCATCGGTCTTCAGATAGTTGACCGGGACAGGTATTGTAGTACATAAATTCAAAATGTACCTTTGTCCCTGCAAAGAAACAGATGATAGTAAATGAATTTTTACAGTGATTTTAAAATAGGAATCCTTGGCGGCGGTCAGCTGGGACGGATGCTGATTCAGGCAGGTATTGATTTTAATCTGGAGTTTTCCATAATGGACCCGGACAAAGAAGCGCCCTGCAGGCAATTGGTACAGGAGTTTTTTAACGGGGATCTTACCGATTTTGATCAGGTATATGCATTTGGCAAAGGTAAAAATCTGGTTACTATTGAGATTGAGAATGTAAATGTGGAGGCGCTTGAGCTTTTACAAAAAGAAGGTGTATTGATTTATCCTCAGCCGGAGGTGATTCGTACCATTCAGGATAAGCGGCTGCAAAAGCAGTTTTATAAAGAGCATAATATCCCGACATCAGAATTTGTGCTGGTTGCGGACAAGCTGGAGATCGCGCAGCATACGGCTATGCTTCCGGTTTTTCAGAAGCTGGGCAAGGCCGGCTACGATGGAAGAGGGGTTGCCAGAATTCAGAATCCCGAAGACATCGACAACGCGCTGGAGGGCTCTGCTGTGCTGGAGAAGCTGGTTGACTTTGAAAAGGAGCTGTCAGTTATTGTGGCCAGGAACAGGAAAGGAGAAGTTGTTACATATCCTGTAGTGGAAATGGTTTTCCACCCTACTGCGAATCTGGTTGAGTTCTTGTTTGCTCCTGCGCAGATTACCGAATCACAGGAACGGAAAGCAAGAGAAATTGCCTGCAGAGTAATCGAGTCGCTGGATATGGTGGGATTGCTGGCGGTGGAAATGTTTCTTGACAGAAAAGGCGATATATTGGTCAATGAAGTTGCTCCGAGGCCGCATAATAGCGGGCATCAGACAATTAAAGCCAATTATACATCTCAGTATGAGCAGCATCTCCGTGCCATTCTGGATCTGCCTTTGGGCCAGACCAATCTGAAAAAGCCGGCGGCAATGATCAATCTGCTCGGAGAGCCCGGATTTGAAGGTATGGCCATCTATGAAGGCCTGGGAGAAGCATTGGATCAGGATGGTGTATATGTGCACCTGTATGGAAAGAAAAAGACAAAAGCCTTCAGGAAAATGGGGCATGTAACGATTCTTGATGAGAACGTTGACCGGTTAAAAGAGAAAGTAAACTTTATTAAGCAAACTATAAAAGTAAAAGCATGAGCACACCGTTGGTAGGTATTATAATGGGAAGCCAGTCCGACCTGAAAGTAATGAGTAAGGCGGCAGAGATTCTGGAAAAACTGGATGTCCCCTTTGAGGTTACCGTTGTTTCGGCACATCGTACACCGCACCGGATGGTGGAATATGCCTCAGCAGCCGATGCAAAAGGGCTGAAAGTGATTATTGCCGGAGCCGGTGGCGCTGCACATCTGCCGGGTATGGTTGCATCCCTTACTGTGCTGCCTGTAATCGGTGTACCTGTCAAATCGTCCAATTCCATTGATGGCTGGGATTCCGTTCTTTCAATTTTGCAAATGCCGGCAGGAGTGCCGGTTGCTACTGTGGCCCTTGACAATGCCGCCAATGCGGGAATTCTGGCTGCACAGATTGTGGCTACAGCCGATGACAAGCTGAAAAAACGGATTGCCGGGTATAAAAAAGAGCTGGAGCAGAAGGTAATGCTGTCTGTGGAAGCGTTGAATGAAAAAGGCTACAAGGAGCTGATCTGATCATTTTTTTTGTAAAACGGCAATGATTGATTTTTCTCCGATTCTGAGCGCCGAAGGACTGATGAGCCTTTTGACGCTTACCCTTATGGAAATCGTTTTGGGAGTAGACAATATAATCTTTGTTTCTATTCTGGCTTCCCGATTAAAAGCCGAACAGCAGCAAAAAGCCCGAATGATAGGAATCAGTCTCGCGCTGATTGTACGCTTGCTGCTTCTTTCCGTGATCACATACATTGTGAAGTGGAATCAGCCTCTGATGACTATCAGCGGGTTTGATCTCAGCATCCGGGATCTTATTCTTTTGCTGGGAGGAGGTTTTCTGATATACAAGAGTACCACAGAAATACATGATAAGCTGGAAGGCAGCACCCATGAGCTGGATAATACAAAAGTATATTCCATGGCTTCGGTAGTAATGCAGATTATTCTGCTGGATATTGTTTTCTCCTTCGATTCTATTTTAACAGCAATCGGGCTTGTTGATCACTTGATTATAATGGTTATTGCGGTTATTATCAGCATGATTGTAATGCTGGTATTTGCCAAGTCAATCAGTGACTTTATTGAAAAGCATCCGACTGTGAAAATGCTTGCCCTTTCGTTTTTATTGCTGATTGGCATATTGCTGGTCACAGAAGCATTTCACCAGCATGTGCCCAAAGGATATATTTACTTTGCGATTGCCTTCTCCCTGTTTGTGGAATTGCTTAATCTGAAGATGCGGAAGAAAGCGCAAAAGCCTGTCAGACTGAAAACCAGGTATACGGTGACAGATGAGGATAAAAAATCATAATTAATCAGAAAGAAGCATGTTAGTGACTATTGAAAACAGTTTTCTGAGACTGAGTGTCAAAGGTAGTGGGGCAGAAATGGTCAGTTTGTGTCATCTGGAGAATAACCGCGAATATTTGTGGCAGGGTGACCCCTCTTTCTGGCCCCGGAGAGCTCCGGTACTTTTTCCTGTAGTAGGCAAATTGAATCAGCATACATACAGAATTGACGGAAAGAGCTATACGCTGCCGCAGCATGGCTTTGCAAGAGATAAAACATTCGATCTCGTGGCAGGTACCGATGATAAACTTGTATTTCAGCTGAGAGATGATGAAGAAAGCCGGAAAAATTATCCATTCCTTTTTAAGCTTTTTATATGCTATCAGCTGATCGGCAACAAGCTGCTTGTAACGTATGAGGTGAAAAATCCCGATCAGAAAGATCTGCTGTTTTCTATAGGGGCTCATCCCGGATTTGCGCTGGACTCGAGGGACGGCAATACCCTCGATGAGTTTTATCTTGAATTTGAGGAAAAGGAAAATGTGGAACGCCACCTGCTGAAGGAAGGATTATTTAGCGGAGAAAAAGAAGCAGTGCTGACTGATTCGGCCATCCTTCCCCTGAATTATAAACTGTTTGAAAAAGACGCGATTGTATTGAAAGATCTGAAATCTTCAGCCGTCAGCCTGAAATCCCGTTCGGGAGATTATAATCTGAAATTCGGATTTGAGGGCTGGCCGCATTTTGGCATCTGGACACCTAAAAATAATGCTCCTTTTCTTTGTCTGGAGCCATGGCAGGGATTGGCGGATACCTATGAGTATACCGGGGAGTTTGCGGGCAGGGAGGGTGTGATAATCTTACCGGCCGGAGAATCTTTTAAAAGAAGCTATTCAATAGAGATCATGGACTGAAAGAAAAGCCTGTGATCTCTATTGAAAAATTACTTAAGCTTTGGTCAGTACTACCCTGTGAGGAGGCGGAATCTGTATACCGGCATCATCAAACCGGTATTTTACCTGTTCGTACAGGTCACAACCCAGCTCAAAGGCATCCGGCGGATTGCGGGTCCATATCCAGGCTCTCAGATTAATGCATGATTCGCCCCAGCTGATAACACGAACAATTACCTGGGGGATATTTTCTGCGATCTGCTGGGCTGTCCGGACATCGATACACTTCGGATGATTGATAGCGGTTTCCTGAATAATACTTTTTGCCAGTGCTATATCATCGGAAAGCCCTATCCTGAATTCCATGATCTTGCAGATTTTTTCATCGATAATCGTAAAATTGGTAACCGTATCATCGCTGATGACAGCATTGGGTATAACAATACGCTTATTCTCAAAATTACGAATCACAGTATGGCGAAGTGTGATGTCCTCTACAATTCCGACATGCATTCCTACCTGGATCCGGTCATCGACCCGGAATGGCTTGAAGATCGCAATAAATATTCCGCTGATAATATTGGAAAAAGCCTTTTGCGAAGCAAATCCGATTATGGCAGCCATAATACCGGCCCCGGCAAATATGGATAATGAAAGGCTCCTCAGGGTAGGCATGGAGTATACAGCCAGGCCGATCCCGATTACATAAATAGCGCTTACCAGCAGGTGTTTTATGATATTGTACCGGGACAGATCAACATTGATCAGTTCAGCTGAGCGGTTAAAGAACCTGTTCAGTATTGCTTTGACAATTCTTCCCAAGATAAATGTGAGCGCCAGAATGATCAGAAAAGTAAGGAGGTATTGCCAGTTGTTTTCCAGCTGTGTTCCGTCCAGTATATTATTCATGATTCCAAACTTTCTCCAAAAGTATAAAATTTGACGAATTGAGACCAGCAGCCGTCTGCTTATACCTTTCGGCTGTAATCCCTGTAAAATTCTTGTTTTTTGCGGACAGCATCAAAATCCTCGCCAAACGGATCTGCCGGATCAATAAGAGAAGAAAATTGCGTCTGGTAAATAGGTTTTCGGAGTCTTCTGATACGATTTTGCTGTGAAAAGCCAGGGCAAAAGAAATTCAGATCAGTCCAAAAAATCGAAAATATTCTATACGGCCTTCAACCTTTTGATTTTTCATTTTATCCTGTATTTTTGCAAATCCAAGTCAATTACGCTGCAATAGGTAGTTGATTTATAAAGAAGAGGGGAGAGAATAGGCTCTGAGAACCTCTAGCAACCTATCCGGGTGGAAAAGGTGCTAAATCCTATCCCGCAAAGCGGGATCTATAAATTGATTATCGCCATGACAATTAACATTCTTTTTCCTGAGATAGCAAGACAAGCGGCGCTTCCCGCCGGCAAGCTTCCCTTCACTTTCTGCAAAAGATTACTCTGTTGTTGATGCTGGGTTGTGTACTTATATATACTATGTGAGGAAAATAACTGAATCTGATCTGTGGAAAATCATCTCTATAAACATACATCTCCCATAACACTTGAATCGGGCAGAGTTTTAAGTGAACTGGAAATAACCTATACAACGTACGGCAAGCTGAATGAGGATAAAAGCAATGTGGTGTGGGTATGCCACGCTCTGACTGCCAATGCAGACGTAATAAGCTGGTGGTCGGGCCTGGTTGGTGACCGGAGGCTGTACAATGGCGAAGACTATTTCATCGTTTGCGCAAACATACTCGGAAGCTGCTACGGAACTACAGGACCTTTGAAAATGAATCCGGAGACAGGTGAGCCTTATTACCTTGATTTCCCTCAGTTCACTATCAGAGATATTGTAGCAGTACATAATATACTAAGAAAGTATCTTGGTATAAGCCACATTCATACCTGCATAGGCGGATCGCTCGGAGGCCAGCAGGCAATGGAGTGGGCTATTATGGAACCTGAGTTGTTCAGCTATCTGATTCTGATGGCGACCAATGCATTTCATTCACCCTGGGGAATTGCCTTCAACGAGTCCCAGCGCATGGCTATCAGTGCCGATAAAACCTGGACGGAACGAAGACCGGATGCCGGTGCGGAAGGTCTGAAGGCTGCAAGAGCTGTTGCTCTTTTGTCCTACCGGAATTACAGTACCTATCAGTTTTCCCAGTCGGAAAATGATGTGGAAAAGACAGAAGGCTTTAAAGCTATTTCTTATCAGAATTATCAGGGAGAGAAGCTGGTAAAGCGTTTTAACTGCCACTCCTATTACTATCTGACCAAGGCGATGGACTCCCACAATGTGGGCAGAGGCCGGATTTCTGTACAGAATGCCCTGAAGCAGATCCGTGCAAAGACATTGTGCATAGGTATCAGGACAGACCTGCTTTTTCCGGTGAGTGAGCAAAAAGTACTGGGGCATGGTATTCCGGATGCTGTGTACAAAGAGATTGATTCTCTTTTCGGGCATGATGGTTTTCTTATCGAAACAGACAGAATTACAGAGCTCATTACAGATTTTTATAAGCAAAAGGCAGTTAACGTATAAGTGGAATCAGATTATTCCATTGAAAAAATAGTCCGATAAATAGACTCTGGTTGTATTAAACTGCATTTTTGGGCGTTTTAACTTTCGTAGCAATGCGTTTTTGTAATGCCGGAAAAGTATTATAAATTCAGGCAGTTTTAAATGGACAATTAAATGTATTTCCTGTTATGAAACAGGAAGGAATAATTTTTGTGCAGTCTCAAAATGCGTTTGCAGGTAATCAATATTAACAGAGTTAAAGTCTAATTGCTGATTTTATGAAAAAAGGTTTGCTTATTACGCTCGGCGTAATCGCTTTTATTTTTGTTTCCTTGTTACTGATTCCCGTTCTGTTCAAAGACCAGATCAGGGCAAAGATTGAAGAAGAAGTTTCCAAGACGATCAATGCTACCATCGTGCTGCATCCTGAAAAAGTCAGCCTTTCTCTTCTCAAAAACTTTCCCAATGCTACGATCTCGGTGGATGATTTTGCTATTATCGGGAAAGCAGAAGGTTTCCGGGGCGATACACTCTACTATGCAAAGTCAACCAGACTGGTTGCCGATATCATGAGCATTATAAGCGGAGACAAGATAAAAATAAAAGGATTGCTTCTGGATCAGCCTTTGATTCTTACCAGATTTACCGCTGATGGCCGGATGAGCTGGGATATTGTCATTTCTTCCGGAGAAGAAGAGGAAGCACCGGTATCAGAAGAACCGTCTGAGTTTAATATCGGTATTGAAAAGTGGGAGATACGCAACGGACGCATTATTTATGAAGATCTGTCGATGCCGGTTTATACGGAGCTAAAAGGATTTGATCATACAGGAAGCGGAGATCTGACCCAGGAGATATTTATAATGGATACCTGGACGAAAGTGGCCAAAACATATGTGGTTTTTGAAGGTGTAAAATACCTTGATGCCGCGGAGCTGGAGCTGGCCGTGAAGATGGATATGAATTATGATAAGATGATTTTTAAGTTCCTTGACAACTCATTCAGAGTTAATAATTTTATTATGGGCATGGATGGTGAGATCTCTATGCCGTCAGATGATATTAATTTTGATATTACCTATCACGCCAGAGAAACATCTTTTAAAACCTTGCTTTCACTTGTACCGGCTATTTATGCCAAGGATTTTGAAACTATTAAAACAGAAGGCTCTCTGAGCTTTGATGGCTGGGTAAAAGGAACCATGAATGATTCGCTGATGCCCGGATATGCGTTAAATCTTGTGGTTAATGATGCCATGTTCCAGTATCCGGATTTGCCGACAGCAGTAAAAAATATTGGTATCGACCTGCATGTATTGAATGAAGATGGCGTAATCGAGAATATAGTTGTTGATCTGAAGAAGTTTCATATGGAAATGGGCGGCAATCCGGTAGACGCCCGTTTGTTTTTAAAGGGGCTTGAGCCATCAGAGATTGATGCCAATGTGCTGGCAACCATAGACCTGGAAGATATTACCCGCATATATCCCGTTGACAGCATTGAGCTCAAAGGCTTATATGCGCTTGAGGTGAAGGCCAAAGGAATATATAGCGAAACCACCATGCCTCAGGTAAATGCCGTGATGTCCATGAAGAACGGATATGTCCGGTCGCTGGCAGTGGCCGAACCTCTGGAAGATATCAATTTTAGGGCAACTGTTTTGAATGACAACGGAACTCTGGAAGCCACGAAGATTCATCTGGAAGATTTTAACATGAAGCTCCAGGATGAGCCTTTCAATATGAAGGCATATGTGGAAAATCTGGACAATCCCAAATATGACGTGCATTTAAAGGGAATTCTTGATCTGGGAAAACTGACCAGGCTCTATCCTCTGGAAGATATGACCGTATCCGGCAGAATCGTTGCCGATGTTGCAACCAAAGGGGTAATGTCGGATATTGATGCCGGCAATTATCTGAACACGGCCACTTCGGGAACAATGGAAATGAAAAATATTGTGTATTCAAGTCCTGACTTTCCTCAGGGGATGAAGCTCACAACAGCCAGCTTTTCATTGAATCCGGATAAAGCGACCATCAATTCGATGAAAGGATATGTTGGTAAGAGTGATATTGATATAGATGGCTATGTCAGCAACTACATGGGTTATCTGTTTGGTGCGGCAGATTCGACAATCAGGGGAAAAATGAATTTCCGGTCATCTGTTTTTGATGTCAATGAATGGATGACGGACGAGGAGGAAGCGGTGGCTGAAACAGAGACTGCGGCTGATACAGGTATTGTACTGGTACCGAAAAATATTGATTTTGTGCTTGGCACTTCTATTAAAAAGGTATTGTATACCAATATGGCTCTGGAGAATCTGACTGGTGATATCATCATTAAAGAAGGAGTGGCCAAGCTGGAAAAGTTAGGATTTAACACACTGGGAGGCTCTGTCATTGCTAATGGATTTTATGATACAAAGGATGAAAAAGCTCCTAAGTTTGATATGGAATTTGATCTCAGAGAATTAGGGATAAAAGAAGCATACAGCACGTTCAATACAATAAAATCTTTTGCACCGATAGCACAGAATATAGAAGGTAATTTCTCGACGAAGATGTCGCTCGGAGGAAATCTTGATAATGCAATGAGTCCTGTGATGGAATCTCTTTATGGCGGCGGAGCACTTTCTATTGCCTCGGCGACTCTTCAGGGAGGAAAAGTATTTAAAGGTATTGAAAGCGTAACTAAAATGGCCAACGTGCTTCCTTTGCAGCTAAAAGATGTGCTGGTACAGTTTGAGGTCAGTGAAGGAAAAATCGCCGTAAAGCCGTTCGATATCAAAGCGGGGAATACCAAAATCAATGTTCACGGCAATCAGAGTATTGCCGGAGCCCTTGACTATATGATTAATATGGATGTGCCGGCAGGTGTTGTCGGGTCACAGATTAATTCTGCTATCAGCAGTCTTACAGGTAAATCTGTTGCCAATAGTGATCGTATCAATCTTGATCTGAAAGTAGGTGGTACATCCGATAGTCCTAAAATTACGCTGGCTGGAAGTTCTTTGACGGGCGGATCTGCATCTGTTAAGGAAACAGTGAAAGAGGCAGTGAAGGATAGAGTGAAAGATGAGTTGAAAAATAATGAGGAACTGAACAAAGCCAAGGCAGAGCTGGAAGCCAAGAAAAAAGCAGAGGAAGAAAGAATCAGGAAAGAGACGGAAGAAAAGCTTAAGGCAGAACAGGAAAAGGTGAGAAAAGAGGCAGAGAATAAAGCGAAGGAAGCTTTGAAAAAACTGCCGAAGTTTTGATCGTATAGAAGCTTATATGAAAAGCGTTGCTGATTGATAGTTGGCAGCGCTTTTTTTATGCTCCAAAAGTATTTAGAAGCTTTCATGTTTAAACATATGTAGTTTTCTGATAACGATCCGGTTACCTGTATGACTGCATAGTGTATTTACGGTTGTTTTTAATTTTTATACCATATGAAAAATCTGTTTTTAGTATCTGCATTCTGTTTGTTCATAATTCAGCAAACCAGCTTTGCCCAGATTAATGAATCGAAAATATATTGGGTCGGACATAGTCTGGTTGATGGCAAAAACTGGTCAGATCCCAATGCCAGAAACCTGATAGAGTTAATGGAGATATTCTCGGCGGCCTCTGGTAAAAGGCACTCAAGCTACAGGCATACCATTCCGGGAGCTCCCATAGGCTGGAACTGGGGAGTGTCGGGTTCATGGCACGATGTGCAAAATAAAATCAGGCCACTGACAGATCCTGCACATGATGACTATGGGACATTTGATGTTATGGTGGTTACGGAAGGTGTGAATATAGAATCAAGCTATGATGCTTGGGCAAGCGGATTTTATGCCCGTAAGTTCTATGCCGCGGCCAAGGCAGCAAACCCGGATACACGTTTATTCTTATACGAAAGCTGGCATCATCTGCAAGCCACTGATTTTAGGGATTTTTACGGCCCTGCCGAGACATTTGACTGGCGTGACTATATGCTGAGAGCTCGTCTGGTATGGGAAAAAATAGCGGATGAGGCTGCAGATCCGGCGGTATTGAATGCTGCTCCTGACCCGCACAATAACAGAGGATCCTATGTATATATGGGTAGCGGACCTGACCCGGGTAATAGCAATGAAATTCTGGATATCAAAATCATTCCGACTGGTCAGGTGCTGGTAAAGGTCTTTGATCGACTGGCTGAAAACCGCAGTGAGGATAACTGGTCCTATGCAAATGCAGTACATAACGGAAGATTAAGTGAGCTGGACTTCTTTGAAAATCCGTATCTGAACTTCCCGGAGGACAGATCGACTACTGTACATGGCGGTCCTGTTGATGATATTCATGCGAGCCCGGTCTTAATTTATCTGAATGCGTTAACGCATTATGCGGTTATTTACGGAGAAGATCCCAAAGATCTGCCACTTACCGATTATGTCCCCCAAAATATTGCTGCTATTTTTAAAGAAGTTGTCTGGGATTATGTAACGCAGGATCCCCGTACAGGGGTCAATGAGGTGGTGACATCTCTTGCCGGTACAAATGAAGCTAATGTGGCAGTATGGCCTAATCCGGCAAAAGATCTGATCTGGATAGAAGAAGATATCGAGGGAGAATTGTACAAGATATACAGCCTGGATGGAGCTCTCATCAAAGAAGGTTCTTCGAATATCCGGACGATTGATGTGTCAGAAATACCTTCAGGCACGTATATCCTGGAGCTTCAGATATCGTCAGGGAAAATAAAAAAGAGATTAATTATAGAATAGAAAAGTTTATCAGGATTAGTAAGGTGGCAATGGTCACCTTACCTGATTCGGTTATCAGACTATAAAAAGAATTGCCTATTGTTTCTCTTTAACTTCTTTAATTTTTCCTTTTGACTCTCTTACGATAGCATATGATTTCTTTTTCTTGCGTCCGTTTTTCTTCAGACGCTCATAATAGTGCAGGGCTGCTTTATAATCACCTTCCTCTTCAGCGATTTTCGCCATATTGTTGATCGAGTATAAATAATATCCCTGATCAGTATAACCGGCTCTCTCCGAATAATCGATAGCCTTCTCATAATAATACTTGGCGGAGTCAGTCTTTTTTTCGCGTTTGTAAATATCTCCGAGTATATAGCCGGCATATCGTCCGCTGGTTTCTTCAAAACCAGGCATCCCATTATCCAGCTTCTCTATGATCGTCTTACAGGTCCTTTTTGCTTCGTCGTATTTATTTACGAACCAGGAAAACTTGGCATATTGACGAAGGAAGTATGCATTGTCGGGATAAGTTGCTGCCAGATATTTTGCGATCGGATAACCTTTGTGATATAGATCTTCATTGTCGTAAATACGCAGCAACTGATACTGTGCTTCTGTCCTCGAGTAAAAGGAGTTGTAGGTAACTTCTTTTAGCTGCTGAATGCCCAGCTCCTTGTCACCGGACGGGAAAAAAATAAGAAACGGTGTTAATAAAGGATATTCTTCTCTGAGCCAGGTTCTGTAGTAATTTAATATGCCTTTGCCGTATAAAAATTCAGGACTTAAGTCAGAGTTGTCTGAGGTGACACTTGCATAGCTCAGCGCATTTTTTGCAGCAAGCGCTGATTTAGAATAATTTTTTGCATTTCCATAAAACTCTCCTTTCAGGCCATAGGCAGCTGCAAGAAAGAAGGCAGCTTCAATATTGTTTTTATTTTCAGTGTATAATCGATCTGCCCGGATAATCGTGGTATCTATATAAGCCAGGAATTCTTTATCATGCGTGTGTATATCGGTATTTGGCAACATTTTCCACCAGTTGTTTAATGCCATTAAAAAATAAGGCAGCGGATGGTCCGGATACCGGTTCCGGAGTTCTGTGTATTTGGCCTGCGCTTTATCAAATTTAAAATTGTACATTTGATGTACAGCATCACTCGATTCGATTTGTATATCGATATCGCTCAATAACATTTTGGGGCATAGCTGATTCTCTGATTGCGCAACTGCCGGAGTATATATCAGATACATTGCCGGAAGCAGGAAAAGAAAAATCCTTTTAGCCGAAAACTTTTCTTTCATAGCTTTATAACGATAGAGTTGACGCCAATATGTTGCCAAAATAATAAAATTCTAAGATAGCATTTAATTAATTATAAATGGAATTACTAAAAAAACTGTGCCAGATTCATGCGCCCTCAGGTAATGAAGCGCCGGTGAAGGAGTTTATACTGGATTATGTCCGGGAAAATCTGGCTTCTAATATGCCGGTGATTTTGCACGGTGATGAGTTTCAGGACTGTGTTTTGCTGGTATTCGGAAAGCCCAGAACTGTAGTCTTTGCGCATATGGATACAGTGGGCTTTACTGTTCGTTATGGCCGGGAGCTGCTGCCGGTGGGGAGTCCGTATTGTAAAAAGGGATACCGTCTGGTCGGGCGTGATTCACATGGCCCTGTAGATTGTACCGTTGCTTCGGGCGAGGAGGAGGATAGTTGGGAATATGAATTTTCAAGAGATATAGCCCCGGGAACAGACCTCTGCTTTTATTGTGATTTCAGAGAAACAGAAGAGTATATCCAATCCTGCTATCTTGACAACCGGCTCGGGATATGGACGGCATTGAAGCTGGCCGAAACGTTAAAGGATGGTATTATTGCTTTTAGCTGCTGGGAAGAGCACGGTGGAGGCTCTGTTGCCTATCTGGCCCGCTATATTTATGAAAAGTATCAGGTCGGGCAGAGTCTCATTGCAGATATTACCTGGGTCACAGAAGGAGTGCATCATGGAAAAGGAGTGGCAATAAGTCTGAGGGACCGGTATATTCCCCGCAAAGCCTATCTGAACCGGATTATACATCTGGCAAAAGAATCCGGAATACCTTATCAGTTGGAGGTGGAAGGTGCAGGGGCGAGTGATGGTCGGGAATTACAGATGTCGCCCTATCCGTTTGACTGGTGTTTTATCGGGGCTCCCGAGAAAGATGCGCATACACCGGATGAGATTGTTTATAAGAAAGATATTCAGAGTATGCTTGATATGTATAGGTTTCTTATGGAACGACTGTGAAACCGGAAGCAGAAAATCTGCTTCCGGTTTTATTGTAAAAATTAATATGCTTTGGCGAATAAAACCCGCTTTGAACTAGGTTTTCCTGTATAGACACAGGTTCCTGCTTCCGTTTTTCCTTCCAGCGGAATACAGCGAATAGTTGCCTTGGTGAGTTCTTTTATCTTTTCTTCGGTCTCGGATGTCCCGTCCCAATGAGCAGAAATAAAGCCGCCTTTCTCTTCCAGAACTTTTACGAAAGTATCAAAATCGTTTACTTCTGTTATGTTTTCAGTCCTGAAACGTAGCGCTTTTTCGAATATATTATCCTGGATATCGTTTAAAAGAAATTCTACAACTTTGGGAAGCTCATCAAAGGAATGTACAGACTTTTCTTTTGTATCTCTGCGTGCTACTTCTGCGGTGCCGTTTTCGAGATCTCTCGGCCCAACAGCAATACGAAGGGGAACTCCTTTTAACTCATATTCGGCAAATTTAAAACCGGGACTTTGATTGTCTTTGTCATCAAATTTTACTGAAATACCTTTGCTTAAGAGTGTTTTCTGCAACTGTGCTACTTTTTCCCGGATTGCTTCCAGTTGCTCTTCGGTTTTCGAAATCGGAACAATTACTACCTGAATCGGCGCAAGCTTAGGCGGGAGGACTAAGCCATCATCATCCGAATGTGCCATAATCAAGGCCCCCATTAAACGTGTGCTGACACCCCAGGAGGTGCCCCAGACGTGTTCCAGCTTGCCTTCTTTTGTGGCAAACTTTACATCAAAGGCTTTGGCAAAGTTCTGACCGAGAAAATGTGAAGTGCCAGCCTGAAGAGCCTTACCGTCCTGCATTAATGCTTCTATGCAATACGTCTCTTCTGCCCCCGCAAATCGTTCGTTGGGAGTTTTGATGCCCCTTACCACGGGGAGAGCCATAAACTCTTCTGCGAATCGGGCATACACATTTAGCATGGTTTCCGTTTCATCAATAGCCTCTTCTTTTGTAGCATGGGCTGTATGGCCTTCCTGCCACAGAAATTCTGCTGTGCGGAGAAACAGTCGGGTTCGCATTTCCCAGCGTACGACATTAGCCCACTGATTCAACAGCAGAGGAAGATCTCTGTAGGACTGAATCCAGTTTTTATAGGTATTCCAGATGACTGTTTCAGAAGTAGGACGAACAATCAGCTCTTCTTCCAGCCGGGCCTCCGGATCAACAATCACTTCTTTTCCGTCTTCGGAGTTTTTAAGCCGGTAGTGTGTAACTACTGCACATTCTTTGGCAAAACCTTCCACGTGGCTTGCTTCCTTGCTCAGGTATGATTTTGGTATAAATAGAGGAAAATAAGCATTGGAATGCCCTGTATCTTTAAACATTTTGTCCAACTGAGCCTGCATTTTTTCCCATATGGCATAACCATAAGGTTTAATCACCATGCATCCTCTAACCGCCGAGTTTTCCGCCAGATCTGCCTTTTTTACCAATTCATTGTACCATAAGGAATAATCGTCACTTCTTTTGGGTAGTCCTTTGCTCATGGGCTTGTACTTGTATTATTTCTGGTATAAGTTTTGTGTATACAATAAGCAAAGATATTGGTTTGTGTGTTGTAATGTAAAAGATTTTAAAAAATTAAATATAAAGTTCCAAATTGCGTTTTACATTTGGGATATGAAAGGGCGTCTTATGAAAAAAATACTGCAGTTTTTAAGCATAGCTCCACTGGCTGGGCTTCTTTCATGTGCGCAGGATCAGTATGCGCAGCAGGGAGAGTATGACGATCTGTATTTTTCATCGAAAGATCGCCAGAAAGTTTTGTATGAGCAGGAACTTCGAAAAGACCTGCAGAATGAGCAGCCATCGTACCAGACCGGGAATAACAATAACTATCAGAAAAGTGAGTATTACCAGGGCGGCAGCTCATACTCATCTGAACCGGCTGAATCGGAAGACAGATATGTAGACTATTCTGCCTATACGAGAAAAGAATCGACCGGGCAGGCTACGACCACAACCGGTGGCAATACATATATTACGAATAACTACAATGAGTTTTCTGATCGTTTTGACAGACGCTCAGACTGGTGCTATTCCTGTGGCACCGGTTTTATGAATATCGGATCTTATTATGATCCATGGGGCTGGGGCGGAGGATCAAGAGTGGGCGTTTCCTTCGGGTTTGGAACCGGCTGGGGCTGGAACTCATACTATGGTTATAATTCTTTTTATACCTCTCCGTACATGAGAATGGGGTATATGTATAGCTATGATCCCTTCTACAGGCCGTATTGGCATAATCCGTATCATACCCGCTATTACGGATATAACCCATATATGGATCCTTTCGGTTACGGCCATTGGGGGTACTCCAGCTCTGCCTACTATCATGGTTATTACAATGGCTTTTATAACGGGTATTATCAAAACAGATACAGTAACTCATATTCGTCCGGGAATAATAACAACAATACCACAACGAGGCCTAAACCTGTGAATCAGCCCAGGACTTCGGTCGGATCGGCTGTTAACAATGGCCCTGGCGGTAATTCAGGAACTGGCGGACGCTCAGGTGCGACCAATAACTCTAACAGAAGGACGACTACGAATAACTCGTATAATCAGAATGCCAGAACACCTGCCAATTATTCTAACGGGACTAACTCCGGGAATCAGGGATCTGGCAACAGGGTGAATACAAACCCGCAGAATCAGAATAGAACTCCGCCGCCTGGTTATGGTTCGCCATCGAACTCTCAGAATCAGAACAGAACAACTCCGGCGCCCGGTTACAGTTCACCGTCAAATTCTCAAAATCAGAATAGAGCAACGCCACCTCCAGGTTATGGTTCACCATCGAATAATTCCGGGAATCAGCGGAGCAATAACAGTTCAAACTATTCTGGTGGTCAGCAGAGGCAGCAGCCTGCGTCCAGCCCTACTTACAGGTCTGCACCTTCTCATAGTCCGGGCAGATCTTCAGGATCGTCCGGAGCTCCGTCATCTTCTCCGTCAAGATCCTCTTCTCCGAGAGGGGGAGTTGGCGGAAGTGCGCGGTAAGGTCCGGATAGCAGAGTGAGTATCGGATATTTTTATTGGAATTATATTGTTTATGAATAATTGGTTTCTCAGAAGC
This sequence comes from Bacteroidota bacterium, assembly GCA_023392125.1. Classification (GTDB taxonomy): domain Bacteria; phylum Bacteroidota; class Bacteroidia; order Cytophagales; family Cytophagaceae; genus SpSt-227. The sequence continues at coordinate 229,189 of JAEVZS010000022.1, read as the reverse complement.
ACTGCATGTTTTATAATGCTTTTAAGCGCCGGAATATCCGGCGCTCAGAGCATGCTTGAATATGCATCCACTTTTTCTGGTAGTTCATTAGGTGGTTCCGCCCGATTTCAGGGCTTTGCAGGAGCTGGCACTGCTTTAGGGGCAGATTTATCAATGGGCAGCCTTAATCCGGCGGGGTTGGGAGCGTATCGAAGTTCAGAGGCTGCCGGATCACTCGGGATCGGATTTGCAGGTTCAAGATCAGGCTATTTCGGCAATGAAGACAGAGACAGTCGCGGCTATATGTTCTTCCCAAATTTTGGAATTGCTTTCTGTGGTGCCAAAGATGATATTGAACCGGGGGATTTTCGGGGAGGAACCTTTGCTATTACCTACAACCGGATTAACAACTTCCAGAATCAGATCTTTTATTCAGGCTATAACAATCAGAGCTATATAAATCAGTATTTTACTAATTTATTGCAGAACTCCGGGTATTACCCCGAAGATCTGGATGATATTGATGTAAATAGCCTTTATTCACTTGAAGAGCTGATATATCAGTCGTTGATCGTTGAGCCTGATTATGACTATTATCCATATTTCTATAACCCGGTCGATTCTCTTCTCGGGAATGATGGAATATTTTATCCGGCCAATGTGCTGCCGGAAGAGGTCTATCAGGAACAGCTGATAACCACCCGGGGAGCTCAGAATCAATTTGATATCGCCTATGGAGCCAATGTGTCAGACAAATACTACTTCGGGGCATCTTTGGGAATCGTTTCTGTTCGTCACCATCTGACTAAAGACTATTATGAGAAGCTGGATCAGTCAAGTTCGGTTGAGGAAATAACCTTTAGTGAAATAATCAAGACAACAGGAACCGGCTTTAACTTCAAAATTGGCTTTATTGCACGGCCGGTGGAAGCGCTCCGGATTGGTTTTTCTCTTCAGACACCTACGGCCTATTTTCTGAAGCAAAATTATGCTTATACATTACGGGCAGTATTTAATCCGGCCTATGAAGTGCCGTTTGCCGGTTATAGCCCCGGAACATCTGAACTGAGTACAGTTCCTCTGGATTATAGCTACCGGATAACCACTCCGGCTATATTAAGAGGCGGGTTGGCTTGGTTTTTAGGTAAAAGCGGTTTTGTATCTGCCGATCTTGAGTATTTACCTTACCAGATGCTGAGCCTGTCGGATAAGGTGAACCGCAATATATATAACGCGGACAACCGTTTTATCAAGAATAACTACAAAGGTGCTGTAAATTACCGTGTTGGCGGAGAAATAAGAAGTAATATATTTCGCTATAGGGCGGGCTTCGCACTATATTCCAATCCTTTGAAAAATCTGGATGAGCTGAATACAGCCACAAAGGTTTATACGGTTGGCTTTGGAGTAAAATGGCCGACTTTTTATCTGGATATGGCTCTAAATCACTCGCGATCAGGCTCGATTAATGTCCCATACAGCAATCCTATGGGCCCATCTCCGGTAGCGCACCTTAGTATGAGAAACACTGCTTTTGTTTTGACGATCGGTTCACACTTTTAGCGCATGCTTTTATTATTCAGATTTATTAGATAAATTGTTGTAGTTTATTTAACACTAGTATACAGCGTGCACTTTAACAAAATTATTATTCTTATCCTGATCATATTTGCCGGGAGATCGGGAAGCATTGTTTTGGCCCAGGCAGGAATAAAAAAGGGAAGCTATGCACCTGATTTTGAAATTACAGATCCTTCCGGGAAAAAGATTAAATTAAGTGATTTAAGGGGAAGAATGGTCCTTCTGGATTTCTGGGCATCCTGGTGTCTGCCTTGTCGTATGGCCAATCCGGAACTTGTTGACCTATATCACCGATACAATGAATATGGATTTGAGATATTCAGTATTTCCCTTGATACAAAAAAAGAAGCCTGGGAGAAAGCGATCCGGAATGATGGATTGGTATGGCCTTTTCATGGATCAGATCTTAAAGGCTGGGACAACAGTATAGGAAAATTGTATAATGTGGAGGCTATTCCGGCAACGTTTCTGATTGATGAAAATGGGCTGGTTCTTGAGGCGAAAGCTGATATATATAAGATCGCGAAACGTTTGAAAGCCACATTCGAAGAGCAGATATTTATGTACCCCCATACTGTCAGAGATTCTCTGTTCTTTTCGGGCAAAGTAAAATATGTTATTAAGGATACTTCAGGAACCGAGATTTTAAAAGGGAAATCCCAAAGTATCTATGTACAGGACCTGATGCCGGGTGAATATGTCTGTCTTTTTGCAGGTAAGGAAGATCGCTTCGTAAAGAAACAATTTGCAGGAGACAGCATAACTTTCTACCCTGTAAATGTACACGACGTAGTTACCCTTTCGCGCAAAGCCAACTATGAAGTGGTTAACAAAAGAGGGCTGGTGAGACTTTCGGCAAATGGAAGTGAGATAAATATGGTGCATTTGCCCAAAGGCGTGTATTATATAAGCATTGAGGGGAAATTATATAAAGTATTTAAAAACTGATTCTTCTGAATGATGTTCTGGTCAGATCAAACCGTGTCTTCTTAGGGCAGCAATAATTTCATCACCGTGAATATTTTCACCATTGAGTATCAGCGCAGCTTTTTGATAGAAAGTAAATCGTTCCCTCAGTTTCTGCTCCAGAAAATCTGTTAGCTCTTCAGCAGACTTCCCGTTTAGCATCGGTCTGTTCGCATCATGAGCATGCATTCGTGTTACGAGAGTATGAACCGGGACATTTAGAAAGACTGTTATACCGGCCTTATTCATGGTTTCCATATTGTTGTGGAAACATGGAGCACCGCCTCCGGTAGATATTATTGCATTCTCAAGTTTACAGACTTTCTCTACCATTTGCCGTTCGATTTCCCGGAAATATTCTTCTCCATTATCGCGAAATATGTCCTCTATGCTTTTTTTCTCAAAGCTTACAATTTCTTCATCAAGATCTATTCTTTTCAGATTAAGTTTTCCGGAGAGGAATTCTGACAAAGTAGATTTGCCGCAACCAGGCATGCCGATTAAGAATAATAACATAAAATATCGGAAGTCAATAGAGTTATTGCAAACGGACTCTCGGGTCAATCAATGCATAGAGAATATCAACAAATATATTGATAAGAATAAAGACAACTCCGACAAACAGGGTAGAACCCATTACAACAGGAAAATCCAGCTGATAAACAGCTGCAATTGTTATGGAGCCAAGACCCTTCCAGTCAAAGATATATTCAACAAAAAATGCCCCGGCCATAAGCGATGCCAGCCAGCCGCTGACAGCTGTAATAACAGGATTGAGCGCATTTTTGAGCGCATGCTTCATGATAATGATCTTATCCCTCAGGCCTTTTGCTCTGGCAGTTCTGATATAGTCCTGGCTTAGCACTTCGAGCATAGAGCTTCTGGTTAGCTGAACGATGATGCTTAATGGTCGCAGTCCCAGTGTAAATGCGGGAAGTATAAGGTTTTTGAGCATAAGCCGGCGGCCATGTAAATCGGTTTCCCATAACTGACCGGTCAGGTTCAGGCCGGTATATTCGCTCAGATAGAATCCGAATATCATGGCAACGACTGCGGCAAGGACAAACGATGGAGCAGATATTCCTGCGACACTTAGTGTTATAATTGTATGATCGAGAAGAGAGTTCTGTTTCAGAGATGAAATGACACCCAGTGCAATTCCGAAAAAAGTAGCAAAGGCCATGGCTGAAAAGGCCAGCCAGAATGTGCTTTCCATATTGTCAGCTATAATCTCACTGACTTTCTTATTCGTTTGAAAAGATCTGCGAAGGTAGGGCCATTTTAATACATATGCATTATCGTCTATGCTGAATAGCTTGACATAATCATACTTTTTTTGATTGTCAGGAGTATCAGCATGTGAAGAAAGCGGGGAGAGATCTTTCAGATACATCAGAAGTTGTTCTGGCAGGGGTTTGTCAAGCCCCAGATCTTTACTGATTGTTTCCCGGGTAGCAACATCCGTTCTCTGCCCAGACATCATTGCTACCGGGTCGCCTGGCAATACATTGAAAAGGAAAAATACAATTACTACAACTCCGATCAGGACCAGAAAACCGTAGAAAAGTCTTTTTATTATATAAGTAAGCATACTATCCTTAATTCAGCAAACTAGTAAGTTGATCTGTATCCGGAAGGTCATTCTGATGCCACTTCCCTTTGATTACACCATTCTCTAAAAGAAGTAATCCAAAATTGGCACGGATCATTGTTTTGATTTGTGTATCATCCATATAATAATACGGAGCTGCCAGTTGGGTTTCGTGTCTGAAGTTTTCAATGCTTTCAGGAGATGAAGATGAAATAATCATTGGCCTGATATTGGTCTGTTCAATTGCAGGAAGCTCATGAGCGAGTATCTCCGCATTCTTTCTTGATTTCCCATCATTCAGGGCTTTGTCGGTATTTTTGAGGATGATGAGAAGGACTTTGCCGATAAGGCTGGAGTCTGTATAATCTCCTTCATCGTTCCATATCTGATAGTCCATTATTTTGGGCTGACTCTTTTCCGGATTAAGGACCCGATAGCTTATATACTTATAGGAAGGGTCTGTCGGGTAGTTATTCATTTCAACTCTTTGTCCGTCTTTTTCTAGAATGTATACAAACATTGGCTCTTCTTCCGGTTTCATTTGTTGCGGTATGCTTTTTCCCACGGCATAGGGAAGCCAGTCAATAAATGGCAAATGGGCAATGCTGTGAAAACCTGCATACATTACAATTAATGCTGATATCGATACGAATATATCGCCTTTAAGGTTATTGAAATTACCTTTTAAATCGTGTCGCCTGGCGAACAAAAAGGAAATCAGAACAAAAAGAATAATATCTTTCCAGAAGGACTGCCAGGGAGTAAGGCGAATAAAATCACCAAAGCATCCACATTCCTTTACTTTGTCGAAATATGCAGAGTAGAATGTCAGGAAAGTAAAAAATACAATCATCAGAAGCAGCAGCCAGGTTACCGGAACCATACGGTAGAACAAAAGAACTGCAACTCCAAGAACAATTTCACTTACACATATAATAAATGCCAGCTCAAGGGCTATTGGAGTAAAGAAATGGAAAAATGAACCAAAATCCGCTGCAAAAACTTCAAAATATTCGGTCAGCTTATATGAAAATCCATAAGGGTCATTAAGTTTAATCAGACCGGAAAAAATAAAAAGCAGTCCGACAACGAATCTGAATATCTGTAGAAGTACACGCATTGAAGTTCTTTACTTAAGTTTTATGAGACAAAATACGGCATAGTTGATCATGTCGCGGTAGTTGGCATCTACACCTTCGGAAATGACTGTTTTACCAGAATTATCTTCTATCTGTTTTACACGGAAAAGCTTCATCAGTATGATATCGGTGATAGAGCTGACACGCATTTCCCGCCAGGCTTCTCCATAATCATGATTTTTATTTAACAGAAGCTGTATGGTCGTGTCAACTTCCTGATTGTATAGCTTTTCAACTTGCTCCGGATCAAGATCCATGTTCTGGTTGTCCTGTGCCTGTAATTGTAATTGTATCAGAGCTATAATGCTGTAATTGACAATCCCGATAAATTCTGATCGGATATCGTCAGCAACTTTCTGGGTGCCTTTTTCCTGAATAGAACGAATACGCTGAGCTTTGATAAAAATCTGGTCAGTTATTGACGGTAAACGAAGAATCCGCCATGCAGTGCCATAATCCTTTGTTTTCTTGATAAAAATATCTTTACAAAGACTGATAACCTCCTTATATTCGGTTGCAGTTGTATTAATCAAAATTGTAATCGTTTCGTTTTTAAAATTTTGCTTTCGGAGTGGATAAATATACGGTTTTTTGGGAAAAAAAAGCATTGAGGCTTCGGGGAAATCTGATTTGCCTGGATAGTCCGAAAGTGATGGGGATTCTTAATCTGACGCCTGATTCATTTTACTCAGGCAGTCGCTTTGGCAGTGATCTCGCGTTACTTAAGAAAGCGGAAGAGATGCTTGATCAAGGGGCATTTATACTCGATATCGGAGCATATAGCTCAAGGCCGGGAGCACCGGAAGTTTCAGAACAAGAGGAGGAAGGGCGCCTGGTGCCTTCGTTAAAAAGACTGGTTTCGGAGTTTCCGGACGCTTATTTCTCCGTAGATACTTTTCGGTCGGGCATTGCCCGAAAAGCTGCTGAAGCCGGAGCTTCGGTAATCAATGATATTTCCGGGGGAAATCTTGATCCGGAAATGTTTACAACAATAGCGTCACTGGATATTGCCTATGTGCTTATGCACATGCGGGGAAGTCCGGAGACAATGATTCATCTTAATGAGTATGAAGATTTAATTTTGGATTTGATCCGTTATTTTCAACAAAAACTGGAAATATTAACTAATTTAGGGGTAAGGGATATAATACTGGATCCAGGGTTTGGGTTTGCCAAAAACATAAATCAGAATTTCTCGTTGCTGAAAGAGTTGAGTGGTTTCAGTATGTTAGAGTATCCGGTGCTTGCGGGTCTTTCCAGAAAATCTTTAATTTATAAGACACTTAATGTGTCTGCTGAAGAAGCAATGCCGGGCACTATTGCGCTAAATATGGTCGCACTTCAGCAGGGGGCGGCTTTTCTGCGTGTGCATGATGTCAGAGAAGCTATTGAGACAATTAAACTTTTTAATAAACTGTATTTTTGATAGCAGGATATAAAATAGGGTTTCTGGAGATCACAACTATAGATGTTATCGACATCCTATTGGTAACTCTTCTTCTTTATCAGTTGTACAAGCTTCTGAAAGGAAGTGTTGCTGTTAAGATTTTTTTAGGTGTTCTTTCGATTTATCTGTTCTATCTGGTAGTAAAAGCTGTTAAAATGGATCTCCTTACATCGATCCTCGGGCAGTTTATCAATGTCGGTGTTATTGCGGCATTAATCCTTTTTCAACAGGAAATCCGGAAGTTTCTGGTTATTATCGGAAAGACGACAGCCTTCAATAATGATAATCTGTTTAAACGCTGGCCCTGGAAGAAAAAATCAAAGAAATCGGGCTTTGATCTCACGCCGGTTATTGAAGCTGCAAAAATTCTGGGTGGAACAAATACCGGTGCCTTAGTTGTGTTTAGTCGTAGCTCAGAGCTTAAGTTTTACGCAGAATCCGGTGATATTATAGATGCGGAGCTTTCTAAACGTTTGCTATTATCGATTTTTCAGAAAAATAGCCCGCTGCATGATGGAGCTGTTATTATCGCCAACAAACGGATAAAAGCTGCCAGATGTATCCTTCCGGTTTCGGAGAATGAAGAAATCCCGGCAAATTATGGTTTACGTCACAGGGCGGCAATTGGAATGACTGAAGTTACCGATAGTGTTGTGCTGATTGTATCAGAAGAAACAGGAGAGATCGCGCTAGCCTACAACGGACAGCTTTTTCATAATCTTTCCAAAGCTGAGCTTAAGCAAAAGCTTAGTTTCTATCTGTTTGAGGATGAAGATAAGTTGCGTCTTGAGGAAAAAGGAGAGAAAAGAAAGAAAAGCGGAGAGAGCGGAACTGAGCAGAATCAGTGATCTGTCTGATAATGGTATAAAAAAACCTGCCCGATTAGAACAGGTTTTTTTATGATTTATCTCCTATTACTAAACCTTTTCGGTAATACTCTTAGGTTTGACAGGATAATAGATTGTATCAGACAGACTGGTGCCCGGGGCAACCATCGGAAGTACATTTTCTTCTTTCAGAACCCTGGCATGGATAAGGAAAGGCTTATCTTTACATGCCTGTGCCATTTTTATAGCTTCATTAAGCTCTTCGGCGTTGTTGGCTCTTACAGACTCCATATGACAGGCTTGTGCAAGCATTACAAAATCCGGATTGAGTAATTCAACACCTGAGTAGTTACGCTCATAGAACTGCTCCTGCCACTGTCTTACCATTCCGAGGTAAGCATTGTCAAGTAAAAGTATCTTTATCGGCCATTTCTCCTGCACACATGTGATTAGTTCCTGAAGGTTCATTTGGAATGAGCCATCTCCGGAAATACACCAGACTTCTTTATCAGGGGCGGCAGCCTGAGCACCCATGGCGGCCGGCAGACCAAAGCCCATTGAGCCAAGACCGCCGGAAGTAAGAAAATGATTAGGCTGTATGCGCTGGCAATATTGGGCTGCCCACATCTGATGCTGTCCGACATCGGTGGTAATGATTGCATCGTCACCGATCATTTCTTCCAGAACTTTGATTGCAGTTACTTCATTGAACTGTGTATATTCCGGAGACATAATCGGAAATTCTGCTTTCTTGTCATTCAGAGAGAGAAGCCATTTAGCCCGATCGGCCTTGTTTGTTTCGGTTCTGGTATCCGGAAGAACAGAAAGAACTTTTTTCAGATCTCCATGCAGGAATACATTCGTTTTGACATTCTTTCCGTGTTCACTTTTGTCGATATCTATATGAAGAACCTTGGCTTTAGGAGCAAAGTCATCCAGTTTGCCGGTAATCCGGTCATCGAAACGGATACCAAAAGCACATATCAGATCAGCTTCCTGAACAGCAAGATTGGTATACTTCATACCATGCATGCCCAGCCATTGAAAATTGAGCGGATTGTCATGCTCAATGGAACCTAAGCCAAGGATCGTGGTGATCACTGGAATATTCTCGCGGGCGGCAAATTCACGAAGCTCATTCCATGCTTCTGATAGTAGTATTCCGTGACCTGCAATAATCAGCGGCTTTTTTGCTTCTGATAATAGTTCTACCGCTGCTTTTATTTCTGCGTCGGTTACGTTGTATAAGATTCTCTTTTCAGGAATTGTATAGCTTTGCTCCCAGTCTTCTTCCAGCGTAATGTAGGCGTTTTGTACATCCTTAGGAATGTCGATCAGAACGGGGCCCGGCCGTCCGTCCATCGCCACACGATACGCTTCCTGAAAAATGCCGGCAGCGTCTTCTATTTTCCCGATTAAATAGGTTTTTTTGGTAATAGGAATACATATACCCGTGATATCTGTTTCCTGAAAAGCATCGGAGCCGATAAGTGAACTAACGACCTGGCCGGTAATGGCAATCATCGGAACAGAATCTGCATATGCATCTGCTATTCCGGTGACCAGATTAGTTGCTCCGGGCCCAGAGGTTGACAGACAAAATCCCGGCCGTCCTGCAACACGTGCATATCCGTTAGCAGCAAAAGCAGCACCCTGTTCATGTCTCACCAGAACCGAGTTTAACTTGCTGAAAGCTAATGCATCATATATCGGAAGAATTGCTCCGCCGGGATATGCAAACAAATCCCGGGCTTCAAGCAATTCGATCAGTTTAATTATGTATTCAGCTCCCCTGAGCTTGATCGTTGGTTTCATAATCCGCTATGCTTTAATTACCGTCAGTCACACAGCCTTCAGAAGCTGATGCAACTGCTTTCATGTATTTATAAAGAACTCCGCTTTGAGCCTTATAGGCAGGTTGTTTCCATTCTTTCTGACGAATGCTTAATTCTTCGTCAGATACGAGTACATCAATTGTATTATTAACAGCATCGACAATAATGTTGTCTCCATCTCTGATAAGGCCGATTGGGCCCCCTATCTGTGCCTCAGGAGTAATATGGCCAACAACAAAGCCATGTGTTCCGCCTGAGAAGCGTCCGTCGGTAATCAGCGCAACTTTATCGCCGAGGCCGGCACCGATGATCATAGATGTTGGTTTAAGCATTTCAGGCATGCCTGGTGCTCCTTTCGGGCCAACGTAACGAATAACCACAACATTGCCGGCTTTTACTTCGCCTTTTTCAATACCGGCGTTAAGAGACTCTTCTGAGTCATATACCTTGGCAGTGCCTTCAAATCGCTCGCCTTCCTTACCGGTAATTTTGGCTACACATCCATCCGGAGCGATATTTCCGTATAGAATCTGCAGGTGTCCCCGCTGCTTGATAGGATTCCGGAGAGACATTATAATATCCTGCTCTTTCGGAAGGTCCGGAAAGTCTTTCAGATTTTCTTCAAGTGTTTTTCCGGTTACGGTGAGACAGTCTCCGTAAAGCATGCCTTCTTTAAGCATCATGCGCATAATGGAAGGGAGGCCGCCGATATTATCCAGATCTTCCATCATATATTTCCCGCTTGGTTTAAGATCGGCAAGCAGCGGAGTTTTATCAGAGAGTTCCTGGAAGTCTTTTAGGGTAAAGTTAACACCTGCCGCTTTGGCTATAGCAAGGAAGTGTAATACCAGATTTGTTGATCCGCCGAGGAGCATGGCTACCCGAACAGCATTGGAAATAGATTTATACGTAATGATATCTTTAGGCTTGATATCTCTTGCCAGCAGGTTACGTACCGCCTGGCCTGCATCATAGCATTCCTGCTTCTTTTTCTCACTGGTCGCGGGAGCAGAAGAGCTGTATGGTAAACTAAGCCCGAGCGCTTCAATGGCAGAAGCCATGGTATTTGCAGTGTACATTCCGCCACATGCTCCTGCACCGGGACATGCATTCATTATTACGCCTTTATAATCCTCTTCAGATATATTACCGGCAAAACGCTGGCCTAATGCCTCAAAAGCGGATACAATATTTAGTTTCTCACCTTTCCAGTGGCCTGAACGTATAGTTCCGCCGTAAACCATTAATCCCGGTCGGTTTAGCCGACACATGGCGATAATGGCTCCCGGCATATTTTTATCGCATCCCATTATGGTGATTAATGAATCATAATAATGCGCGCCGGCAATTGTTTCGATTGAATCTGCGATGACTTCACGTGAGACCAGAGAATAACGCATTCCGTCTGTTCCCATGCTCATCCCGTCGCTAACTCCGATTGTATTAAAACGTAATGGTTTCAGGCCTGCTTGCTCAACTCCTTCCTTTACGTATTTGGCAAGGAGGTTTAAATGCATATTGCATGTATTCCCTTCATAACCGGTAGAGGCTATACCCACCTGAGCCTTATGCATGTCTTCTTCAGAAAAACCTGCTCCGTACATCATGGCTTGTGAAGCGGGCTGGGTTACATCTTCTGTGAGTCTTGAACTTATTTTATTGAGTTTGTTTTCCATTTTTATTGTAGAAGAGAGAGGATTAGACAGGTTTATACGGTGGCAGCTTTCATTTCCTTTACCAAAGAGGCAACTTTATCACCTACTTCACGGGTTGTGTAGTGTTTGGTCCTGTTTATGTCCTCAGTAACGAATCCTTGGTTAAGAGCTTCTTCTACAGCTTTGCGGATGGCTGCACTTTCTTCTGTTAAGCCGAAAGATGTTTCAAGCAGCATGGCAGCTGAAAGAATAGCAGCCATAGGGTTGGCTCTGTTTTGACCCGCAGCCTCGGGGTATGACCCGTGAATCGGCTCGTATAGACCAACTTTATCTCCGACAGAAGCAGAAGGAAGCATGCCCAGCGAGCCGGTTATCACAGATGCCTCATCGGTGATAATATCCCCAAACATATTTTCAGTCAGTACAACATCGAAATATTTCGGATTCTGAATGATCTTCATGGCTGCATTGTCTACAAACATAAAATCAAGTGTGATCTCCGGATGCTTCTTCGCATATTCTTTTACTACTTCTCTCCAGAGTCTTGATGTTGCAAGCACATTTGCTTTGTCAACAAGGGTAACCCTCTTATTTCTTCTGTAGGCAGCTTCAAATGCAAGTTTGGTAACTCTCAGAATTTCCTCACGGGAGTATACACATGAGTCAAATGCGACGTTCCCATCTTCGCTTCTGCCTCTGGGTTGTCCGAAATAAATTCCTCCGGTTAGTTCCCGGAATACAACAAAATCCACATTCTGAACCAGCTCGGCTTTTAGAGGAGATGAGTTGGCCAGAACCTGATAAGTGTTTATTGGCCGGATGTTTGCAAAAAGATTCAATGCCTTACGCATGGCCAGAAGTCCTTGTTCAGGTCTCACTTTGGCAGTAGGATCGTTATCGTATTTGGGGTGTCCTATTGCACCAAAGAGAATAGCATCGGAGGTCTGACAAACGTTAAGGGTTTCTTTGGGGAAGGGATTGCCGGTGGCATCGATTGCCGCAGCACCAATTAATGCTTCCCTGTATGAAAATTCATGATTGTAGTTCTTTTCAATGACTTTCAGAACCTTTAATGCTTCGTCAACAACCTCAGGGCCGATTCCGTCTCCTTTTAGTACTGCAATGGTTTTTTTCATCTCCTGCTATATTTACCTGTATTCCGGCCGGAATACGTGAACTTAATTATATATTATATACTAGTTTTTATTTTTCTGTCGCGATATTAAAGAATCATGGATTATTATTCGTCAAAAGCGAGCTTTCTGTATGTGCTGGTTTTTTCGTATGCAACAATCTTGTCCTTAATACTCAATAAATAATCAATATCGTCATAGCCGTTGATCAGACAGGTCTTTTTATATTGATTAATCTCAAAACGCTCCTGCTGATCGGTTCCGACAATAGTGATCTCCTGCTTTTCAAGATCCACGCTTATCTGGGTATTGCTATCGTTATTAACAGCACTGAAAATCTTCTGAAGAAAGCCTTCGGATACCTGAACAGGCAACAGGCCGTTGTTCAGGGCATTATTCTTAAAGATATCGGCAAAGAAACTGCTGACAACTACCTTGAATCCATAGTCATAAATTGCCCAGGCGGCATGTTCACGACTTGAACCACATCCAAAGTTTTTACCGGCAACGAGTATTTTTCCGTTATAGGTAGAATCATTCAGAATAAAATCTTTTTTGGGACTATTATTTTCATCATATCTCCAGTCGCGGAAAAGATTATCTCCAAAGCCTTCTCTGGTTGTGGCCTTCAGGAATCTGGCCGGAATGATCTGATCTGTATCAATATCTTCAATAGGTAAAGGCACTACGGAAGACTGTATTTTTATAAACTTATCCATTGTTCAACACACTTCTATAAATCTCTGACATCCGTTATTTTTCCTGTTACTGCGACAGCTGCCGCAGTCAGAGGGCTTGCAAGAAATGTTCTGGCGCCCGGTCCTTGTCTTCCTTCAAAATTACGGTTGGAAGTGGATACGCAATACTCCCCTTTGGGGACCTTGTCTTCGTTCATTCCGAGACAGGCAGAACATCCGGGTTCCCGAAGTTCGAAGCCGGCTTCTGTAAATATTTTATCCAAGCCTTCTTCCCTGGCTTGTTTTTCAACCTGTTTTGATCCGGGAATAATCAGGGCATGTATATTGGAGGCTTTTTTCTTCCCTTTTACAAACTCGGCAACCTGTCTGAGATCTTCGATTCTCGAGTTTGTGCAACTTCCAATGAAAACATAGTTCACTGGCTTATTCAGAAGCTTTTCACCGGGTTCAAGCCCCATGTATTCAAGTGATTTTCTAAACGAAACTTTATTACTTTCTTCTTTGATGTCAGCCAATGTCGGGATCGCATCAGTGATCTTAATACCCATGCCCGGATTGGTGCCATAAGTGATCATTGGAGCGATATCGGCTGCTTCATATTGAAGAACAACATCAAATCTGGCGTCTTCATCGGAAAACAGTGTTTTCCAATAGGCTACGGCTTCTTCGAATTTCTCTCCCTTGGGAGCGAACTTTCTGCCCTGAACATAATCGAATGTCGTCTGATCCGGAGCAATCATCCCACCTCTGGCGCCCATCTCTATACTCATGTTGCAGATGGTCATTCTTGCTTCCATGGAAAGACTGCGAATCGCAGAACCGGCGTATTCAACGAAATACCCGGTTCCTCCGCTGGCGGAAATCTTTGATATGATATACAGGATGATATCTTTTGAGGTCACGCCTTCTGCCAATTCACCATTAATTTCAATTTTCATGGTTTTAGGCTTCGTCTGCATAAGGCACTGGGTTGCCAGCACCTGCTCTACTTCGCTGGTTCCGATACCGAATGCGATTGAGCCGAATGCACCGTGTGTAGACGTGTGACTATCCCCGCATACCATGGTCATGCCTGGAAGAGTAATTCCGAGCTCAGGTCCCATTACGTGGACAATTCCCTGAAACGGATGTCCAAGTCCATACAGGGTAATATCATGATTTTTGCAGTTTTCGGTTAACTTGTCTACCTGAAAACGGGATAAGGCTTCTTTGATCGGAAGATGCTGGTCCTTGGTAGGAACGTTGTGATCCGCTGTAGCTACAACATTTTCTTTTCTGAAAACCGGAACGCCTCTTTTTTCAATACCGGCAAAAGCCTGGGGGCTTGTTACCTCATGAATCAGATGTTTATCAATATATAAAACGTCTGGCCCCTCAGGTATGGATGTTACTACGTGAGCACCCCAGACTTTTTCAAATAATGTTTTCCCCATTGTTTACTTCTGTATTATTCTCCTTTTACCAATTCCAACAGATCCTTGTCTTCTACCTGCTTCAGGCGGTCAGCTAATTCCAGAAACTGATTGTATAAAGAATCAAGCTCTTCTTTGGAAACAATATAGCCAAGGTTGGCCAGTCTGTGATTTAAAGCCGCTCTTCCGCTTCTGGCAGTCAGAATGATGGATGAAGCATCGGCTCCAACTTCAGCCGGGTCGATGATTTCGTAGTTTTCCCTGTTTTTGAGAAACCCATCCTGATGTATTCCGGAAGAATGTGCAAATGCGTTCGCTCCTACTATTGCTTTATTGGCCTGAACAGGCATATTCATAAGCCTGGATACCAGCTTGCTGGTTGGGTAGAGCTTTTTAGAGTTAATATTCGTCTCAAGATTCAGAGAGTTCTGATGACACTTGATAATCATACTGACTTCTTCTAGTGATGTATTACCGGCACGTTCCCCGATTCCGTTGATTGTACATTCTATTTGCCTTGCACCGTTCATTAGTCCGGCTATTGAGTTGGCAGTAGCAAGTCCCAGGTCATTATGGCAATGCACGGATATAATAGCTTTATCGACATTCTTCACATTGTCCATAATGTATTTTATGCGCTCACCAAACTGATGCGGCATTGTGAAACCGGTTGTATCCGGGATGTTCACAACAGTCGCACCCGCAGCAATAACTGCTTCAACCATTCTGGCCAGAAACTGGATATCAGCGCGTCCGGCATCTTCACAATAGAATTCGATATCTTCAACAAATTTCTTCGCATACTTTACAGCAGCAACACCCTGCTCAAGAATTTTGTCTCTTGTGGAGCGGAGTTTATGCTCAATGTGGATATCGGAGCTCCCGATACCGGTGTGTATACGTTTTCTTTTGGCATATTTGAGAGCTTCAACTGCGCTGTCGATATCCATTTCCTTCGCACGGGTAAGCGCGCAAATAATTGGCTCAGAAACTGCCTTGGAAATTTCAACTACCGAATTGAAATCACCGGGACTGGATATGGGAAATCCGGCCTCAATGATATCAACGCCTAACTCTTCAAGCGCTTTGGCTACCTGTATTTTCTCTACAGTATTTAACTGACAGCCGGGTACCTGCTCTCCGTCTCTCAGTGTTGTGTCGAATATATAAACTCTGTCTGCCATAATCTAAATTAAATCTCTTTCTAGTTAATACTGCTTTTAGCAAAAAGCCATTCTCTGATGTTGAGAATGGCTTTTCTTAGTTTTATGTACATAGCCTACCCAACTACATGAGTGTTTGTATACGACAACAGCAGTAATTCTTTTATATCAAAAATAGTAATGGTTCTTTTTGAAGTCATTGGACTTAGCTGAAATGGTGTTTTTCCTGTGAAAATTTGCAACACCTTAATCGCAAATCTAATTATTTTTTTTCAATTTTTAGTGATCAGGTATAAAAAAAGGATATCAGACCGGGGCGAAATATCCTCCGCAGGGGAGAAGCGAAACGACGAGGTAGAAAAATAGAAACTATTGCTGAAAATGACGGGTTGTGAAAAGAAAGTCATTAAGATTAAATGTGATGTCTTCTGCCTGGGCGGGAAGAACGATCTTCGTATAACGAGCGCCTGATATCGCGTTGATTCTGAGTTTTACGTTATCATATGACAGCCCTACGGGGAGAGAAAAATCAGGGAGAGGTGTATCCCATTTGAGATAAAGGTATTGTCTTCTTTTGGTTTTCCTGACTCGCCAGGAGAGAACCGGTGGTTCTTTCCGGTCAAGGTAATGACTGATTACCGGATTTATATCCCGGCCTAACAGACGCCCCCATGTATTGATGAACTCATCCCGGTCAACTGTTTTGTAGGCAAATTGCTGTTGTAATTGCTTAAGTGAGCTGAACCAGACCGAATCGTCATTTACCATATATCGGATTGTATGTAGCATCCAGCTTCCTTTATAATACTGATCAGTATCTTTGGGAGCAGATTCGCTGGCTGAGGCTGTGATAGGATGTCTGTTTATTATTTTCTCTTTTTGCTTCAGTAGATATAGGCCTGCAACTTCATCTCCATAGAGTTTTTCCAGAAGGAGAATCTCAGAATAAGTGGCAAATGCTTCATGAATCCACATGTTTTTCTGTTCATTGGCAGTGAGCTTGTTTCCCCACCATTCGTGGGCTGTTTCATGAACAATGATATAATCCAGTTCGAAGAAATTATTAATAAAATTATTGCCATAGGCAATTGCACTTTGATGTTCCATCCCCCAGTACGGGGCCTCAACAAGCTTATAACCATCTTTTTCGAATGGGTAAGGACCAAATAATTCTTCGAATGCTTGGATAATTTTCGGTACCTGCCGGAAATGTTCATTTGCTTTATGGTAGTTATAATCCAATATATAGTAATCGGCAGAGAGTATACTATTGTCTGATCTTTTCAGGGTATCGCTGAAATGCCTGAAGGTGCCAAGAGTAAACGAAACACAATAATTATTAATCGGATAATTCACCTCCCAGGTATAGAGTTTTTTGTTGTCCAGCGGTTGGACTCTGGTCAGCACTCCGTTGGCTACAGCTGTTAATGAGCTATCAGTAAGAATTGAGAGCCGGATGCTGTCTGCTTCGGAGTCCCATTGATCCTTACAAGGCCACCAGGATGATGCGCCTATACTTTCACATGCAACTCCAACCCATGGTCTAGACAGGCTGTCAAATGACCAGATCAGGCCGCCATCCCATGGAGGGTTGGTTGAGACTAGGGGATGCCCCTGATAAAAAACATGAATAACAGAGCGCTTATTCGCAGTGATTTCTGATTGGGGAAAGATAAATATCCTGTCGGAGGAATGCCTGAAGGAGACCGGTATATCGTTGAGAAAAATACTGTCAATTCTTAAACTGGAAGAAAGGTCGAGCTCGATTACTGATAACTCACTTTCAGGCTCAATTTGAATCTTATTACTACCTCTGATATATTGGTTTGCAATATCAGGCGCTATAGTAAGATCGTAGTGCCGAATGCGGAAGTCTCTTGTTGTGTTTGGCAGATCTTGTGAAAACAGAATTGCCGGAGCGTAAAAGCATATGATGAAAATGGAGAAGACTCGGAAATATATATACATTCCTGGCAGCTCTACTTCCTGACCATGCTCAATAATTCTTTTTGTATTCCCCAGTCTTTGGCAAGCTTCAACATCGCCATTGCTTCCATTTCGCTTATATACCCTTTCTCGTTGGTTGCTTCCCAGACGGTATTGAGATAGTCAAGCCTTATGGCTGTATCATAAGTCGCGATTGTGTCGGCAAAAAAGCTCCGGGCTCTTTCAAAGCTGCTGACAGGGTCAGTATTGACAAAGTCTTCTACCCACTTTAATTCCTCCTGAGCATTAAGCTTTTCGGCTGTTTTCTGAAGGATTACAATTTCATCCTGATCAAGTCCGTGATAGCAGAAGATGACAAATTTAAGCAGAAGAAAGGCTTTCTTTTGTTCGGTGGACATTGATGTAACCATAATTCTCAAATATACAACTTATTCAAAATAATCACTGTTTATTTTCTACAAAATAAACATATCAGACTACCAATAGTTGAGCGGTAATTTCATCTGCTAATAACTTGCCGGCCGGTGTGAGGGTTATTTTATGCTCTGTCTGGGACAGCAGCCCGGTTTCGACAAGCCTGTTCAAGTCCGGTTTTATTCCTTTATAAAGCGAAGGAGATGTTTGTGAGATAGTTAGGGTGTCGATGCCCCACTTGGTGCGTAAGCCGGTTAACAGAAATTCGTTAAATTTGTCTTCTTCCGAGAGGGTTTCCAGTGTTGCGGGAATACTTCCTTCTTTTATATTTTTAATATACAGGTGATTGTTGGAAATATTATACTGCCTGTGTGTAGTATTAAACGAATGTGCTCCCGGGCCGATACCAAGATAGGGTATTCCTTTCCAGTAATTGGTATTATGAACAGAGTATCTTTCATCACGGGCGAAATTTGATATTTCGTATTGCTCGAAGCCGTGATGTGGCAAAAATTCCATTAGGATTTCCAGCTGCTCTGCTGCAAACTCTTCTCCTGGCATTATAAGTTTGCCATTCTTTTCCCATTGGCCAAATACCGTTTTTTCTTCGATAGTAAGACAATAGGCAGATATATGGCAAGTACCCAGAGCCACCATTTTTTCAAGATCTTTTTCAAAGACGGAATGATCAATATGTGGTATTCCATATATCAGATCTACGGTAAGCTGCTCAAATCCCGCGTCTCTGGCAATATGAACTGCGCGCTCTGCCTCTTCTGCATTATGGGCCCTGTTCATAAACTTTAAGAATTCATTATGAAAACTTTGTATACCGATGCTTAAGCGATTTATGCCGGCACGATATAAATCGCTGAGATAGTCTTTTGTGAGATCGTCCGGATTGGCTTCGAGGGTGATTTCCGGAGCTGCTTCAACAGAATATTGAACGAATATCGTATTTATAATGGATGCTATTTCTTTTACAGATAGTAATGATGGTGTTCCACCGCCCAGATAAATGGATTGGATTCTGGAGTCTCCCAGAAATTTTTTTTGCATTTCAAGCTCTCTTACTATGCATTCAATCATCAGAGATTTGTAGCTTTGGTTGGTTGAGAAGTGAAAATCGCAGTAATGACAGGCTTGCTTACAGAAAGGAATGTGTATATATATACCTGCCATACGTATAATGAATGCTAATTTTTTAATTGACCATGCGTTATTCTGCTAATGTTGAAAGCAAAAAAAATATTGTTTATTTTTCTTTTATGGCCAATATTTTTGCATGGACAGAACAAATATACGTTGTTTTTTCATCCCTTTTCAGATCAGAGGCCATGCGATAGTCTGGAAATTTCGGCCTCAGTCAGCAGTTTTTTGATTGATCTTTATGCCCGGGGACATTTACTGGCTTCAGTAGATTCTATGAATATTATTTCAACAGATGTCCATGTTTACGTAAATCAGGGAGATGTCTTTAAATGGGGGAAGTTGAAAGAAGGGAATCTTACACCTTATCTGAAAAATAAATCAGGATATAAAGACCGATTCTTCACTGAAAAGCCCTTTCGTTATAAAGAAGTCGCAGATTTAATGAAACGAGTTGTTGTTGTGTCAGAGTCAATTGGCTACCCTTTCGCTCAAGTAAAGCTTGACTCTGTTCAGGTCGAAGGTACACATTTTTCTGCATCGTTGAATTACATCAGTGGGCCGATGATCAGGTTTGATTCAATTGAAGTTCACGGCACTGCCAGAATAAAGAAAAATTTTCTGCAAAGATATCTTGGGATACAGTCCGGAGCTCTGTTTGACCAGTCTAAAATCGATAATGTTACTTCTGAACTGGCTAAACTGCCTTATATAGAACAGGAGAGACCCTATATGCTTTTGTTTGGTGATAATAAGGCAAAACTGGTACTGTTTCTAAAAGACAAGAAGGTTAACTACTTTGATGGAATTGTTGGTTTATTGCCTAACGAAGGCACAGAAAGGAAGATGTTAATCACCGGACAGCTTTCGTTAACACTACAGAATTTTTTCGGTTCAGGGAAAAAACTGGATGTCGAATGGCAGAGGTATAATAAGGAAAGTCAACTGCTTGACCTTGCTTATGCTCATCCTGTTTTTTTAGGCAGCTCTCTGGATCTGGGTGCATTTTTTAATCTGTTAAAACAAGACTCCACTTTTATGAATATTGACAGGGGTATTGGTCTTTATCAGAATCTTAGAAAGTATGGCAGAATCGGGTTCTTTGTTAATGCAAAATCGTCAAGAGTGATTGGTGTGGGAGATACGGATAACAGAGATTTTAATGTCTATCAGTATGGAATAAGCTACCAGTATCAGAATCTGGATAATGTTTTTTTCCCCAGGAAAGGCTGGCATGTGGCGGGGACATTAGCAGCCGGTAATAAAACGATCAGGGATACCAGGGATATCGAAACAGAGGTACCTAAAAAAACGCTCCAGCTGTATGGGGATTTCAAGATAAGCAAGTTTAATAAAATGTCACGGCAGACAACATTGCTTGCTGCCCTAAAGAATTCTGCAGTTGTAAATAACAAGCAGGTATATTATGTCGCGGATTTTTACAGAATCGGAGGACTGAAGTCGCTGAGAGGATTTAGTGAGAATAACTTCTATGCGCAATACTATACGATAGCGACGCTGGAATACCGGATTTTTCTCGAAGAAAGCACTTATCTTTTGTCTTTTGTGGATCAGGCACTGATTGTCAATCCGCTTTTAAAACAACTTGAAAAGGATTGGCCTACCGGGATCGGGATCGGATTAAGCTTTAATTCCGGTCCGGGAGTATTTACTTTTATATACTCTGTAGGGCGAAATTCGGAGCAAAGCTTTAATTTTAGCTTATCAAAAATTCATTTTGGTTTTATCAGTCGTTTTTAATTTAACTCAACCGTATTTCCTTATTTTCGTATCTGAGACGAAACAATCTTTATGTCATTTTATTTTAACCTGCTGGCATTCTTTTGGGCGTTTTTTGTTAGTGTATTTGCGATACCTTCAATAATAAGGGTTGCCCATACCAAGATGTTACTGGATGAGCCTAATGGAAGGGCCCTGCATCTTAATTCTACTCCAAGACTTGGAGGTCTGGCCATTTTTGCAGGATTTATCTCATCATTGACTTTATTCGGCCAGTTAAATAATGGGATAAGAGAAATGCTTGCCGGGGCTATTCTTATTTTTTTTATAGGGCTTAAAGATGATATTGCACCGGTTTCTGTTTTCAAGAAAATCTTCGTACAGATACTGGTGGCGGGAATTGTTATGTTTTCAGGTGATGTCAGGATCTCAGGCTTCTATGGCATAATGGGTATTTATGATATTAATGCGGTATATGGTTACCTGATGACGTTTCTGTGTATTATAGGAATAACCAATGCTGTTAATCTGATTGACGGACTGGATGGGCTTGCCGGGTCTGTAATTATTCTTGTTAGCTGTTTTTTGGGGATGGGCTTTTTTCTTTGGGGCGGGGCTTCCGAAGGAATATATTCTGTTGCGGCTTTTTCGTTAGTAGGGGCAGTGCTTGGATTTTTAAAATTTAATATCCGTAATGCCGCTATATTTATGGGGGATACAGGGTCTCTGGTGTCCGGTTTTATTATTTCTGTTCTGGCAATCCGTTTTTTGGAAATGCATCCGTTTGAATATAGTCCCATGTATGTAATTGCTGTATTATTTATCCCTATAATGGATACATTGCGGGTTGTAGTTCTGAGAATACTCAATGGCAAATCGCCATTTCTGGCAGATAAAAACCATTTGCACCACCGGTTGATTGACCTCGGCCTTAGGCAGCCCCAGGTATTAGCCCTGATATTAGGAATTAATTTGGGGGCCGTCGGACTGGTTTTAAGCTTCAAACAATTATCCAATAATGGCCTGTTGTTGATCCTTGCTGGCTATGCCTTGTTTGTTATAACGATCATTGAACTTCTTTATCGAAGAAAAAGTGCGCGTATATCTGATCTTGTATAAGTTAATTCTACTGGTAGCCTTTGGGCTGGGACTGGTTGATGGTTTTAATCTGAAAGCAGAGGCAATCGGAGAAGGGACAATTATTGTCAAAGACCTTAGCGGCGATTTTATACACTATGATCATAGTTCGGAAAGTTATCTGCCACATCTGGGACAGGAAGTTCTGAATACGAATAAAAGTCTTACAATACCGGTTAGTGCATATAGGGATTATCAGCTTATTTTTAAAGCTCAGCCAGGGCTGAGTGTTTTCCAGAATTATAAACTTATTTATGAAAATACCGGAGATCAGGTAGAATATGTTTTTTTGCCATTGACAGAGCTGGTGTCAGGTAATTCACTTGATATGTTTTCTTTTTATCAGAAGGATGGTCTGCTGCCGGAAACGGTAAAGATTGGTTATATGGGCAATCTGTCTGAAAATCATGACCAGGTTCTGATTCAAAAACGGGCAGGTATACTTCTGAATGAAGTGCCTTTTTTCATGCTGATGTTTGTGCTTACTCTCGGGGTCTTCATAAAACAGCGATGCACTAAAGAAATAGCATGGATAATGCATTCTGAGAAAATGGGATATGGGCATATGGAAGAACTTGTGGCCTCTGTGAATTATTTCCAGTGGCCGTTTATGCTGATTGTACTTTTAAATTCTCTGAGCCTTGCATATTCGGTTTCTTTGCTTGATGAGGGTGTATCGGGTGAAATAAAGAGCTTCGAGTTTTTTTTCATCTGGACCATCGTAATTTTCTTACTTTATTACCTGAAATATATTTTTTTCGAGATTATGGCCAGGATATTCAATATTGGCTCGATTGCAAAAATCCATTTCAGGGAAGTAATAAGGATAAGCCTGGGTTTTAATATGATCATTGTACCGGTGATTTGCCTCAGCTACTCTTCTACCTTGATAGAATGGCGGATTTCTTACATTGGTTTCTTAACTATTTTAATGCTAGCGCTGTTGTTCGGATTGCTGAGGCTTTTAGTTTTAACATTTCGGGTGCCTCAGTTTAATTATCTTTATTTATTTTCATACCTTTGCATGGCTGAAATTATTCCGTTGGCATTCGTAATAAAAATTACATTGTTATCTGGTTTGAGTTTATAATTACTTTAATTTAATTAAGGATAAATGAGCGAGTTTGAAGCTAAAGAGATAAACGAAAGATTAACAAAGGTTTCGAGCATTCTTGTTACCCAACCCGCACCTGCTGATGATAAATCACCCTATTATGCTCTTGCGGAGGAATATGGTCTTAAAATTGACTTCAGACCTTTTATCGAGGTTCAATCTGTAGACTACAAGGAATTCAGGAAACAGAAAATAGAGATACTTGAACATTCTGCTATTATTTTTACCAGCAGAAATGCTGTAGATAATTTTTTCAGGATTTGTGCGGAGGCTAAGATTGATGTTCCTGCGGATATGAAATATTTTTGTATTTCCGAGCAAACTGCAAACTATCTTCAAAAGTATATAGTGATCCGTAAAAGAAAAATATTTGTCGGGCACAAGACTGCAAAGGATCTGGAAGATATTATCATAAAACATAAAGATGAAAGGTTTCTTTTCCCATGCTCAAACATAAGAAAAGATGATCTCCCTGCTTTTTTAAGGTCAAAAGGCATAAAGTTTACGGAGGCAATAATATATAAGACAGTTGCCAGTGACCTTTCCGATCTTGCTTCTGTAAACTATGATATTATCGCATTCTTTAGTCCTTCCGGAGTGAATTCATTATTTGTTAACTTTCCGGATTTTAAGCAGAAAGGAACAAGAATCGCAGCTTTTGGTCCTACTACAGCGAAAGAAGTCAGAGATAGCGGCTTAATCTTGGATATTGAGGCGCCTCTTCCTAATGCTCCTTCTATGACAGGGGCGATTGAATTGTATATAAAGAAAGCAAATAAGATATAACTATCACTTAGGCTTTAAAGAACAATTGTGCCGGTAAAGCGTATAATATGTCTGTGCTTTATATAAAAATATCTATGAGATTTTGGAATTTTGATTTTAGTTAGGAAATTTAGAAGAATTTTTAGTTTGGATACTCCTAATCTAATTTAAGATATAAAAAGTATTTGCTCTTAGGAGGTTTATATACAGTGATATGAGAAAATTTAGACTTATTTTTCTGTTGATATTTGCTGCTTTGCACTTCGGTGCCTTTGCCCAGCAGGATGCACAGTTTAGCCAATATATGTTTAACGGCATGTATTTTAATCCGGGGTATACCGGCATTGAGCAAGTATTAAGAACTACGCTGATTGTGCGTGACCAATGGACCGGATACCAGCCAACCAGTGGAAAAGGCGGAGCACCCAGAAGTATGGTACTGAGTATTGGAACTCCCGTAAAAGATTACAAAATCGGCATCGGAGGGTTTCTTCTGGTTGATGAGATCGGACCAATGCGGAACATAAACGCTAATTTAGCTGCATCAAAGCATATCGAGCTGAATAATGGGTTACTTGGGCTTGGAATTAACGGAGGAATATATTCGCAGAAGTTACAGCAGTCATATGAGGTCTATCAGGAAGATGATGATGTATATCGCTATCTTATAAACCCTAATAATCAGGTTTCTCAGGTGCGTCCGGATCTGAATGCCGGAGTATGGTACGAGCATCAAAAATATTACGCCGGAGTAAGTTTTTATCATATACCCCGTTCGAACTTCAGCTATGGGTCAAGCAATATTTCATCGGAATTGGTAAATCATATGTACATTACAGGTGGTTATCGTATTCAGCCAGCATTTAATATTGTGGTTGTGCCTTCATTTATAGTTCAGACGGATCTTCATCAGGTCACTTATTTGTTTGGGGGACTCGTTGAATACAACAAGAAAATCTGGGCTGGTCTTAATGCAAGACAGTCTGTTGCCAGACGGGAGCAAAGCCGGGGAGGACGTACTTTAAGTAATGATGATATAATTCTATACCTGGGAGTCAATCTGTTGAAAAATAAACAGAATCAGGATGCGCTTCGATTGGGCTATGCATTTGATCTGGTAACCAATGGAGCTATTGCAAAAGCAAGGACGTCTCATGAAATTATGCTTTCCTATATGATACCAAATGTTTGGGGACCAGCTAAGCCTCCGGTAAGAACACCTAGGTATCGACATGAAAATTAATTAAGAAATATTTGCATTTTTTTTAAAAAAAATAGAACTTACAAGACTTTTCCGTTTCGTATGTCACTTTAATTGGTTTTAGTTGTATTATTGCAATAAGTTGATATCTGATGCGTTTTGCGGGAATGGAAGGGTTGGTTAAGGATTGAAGATCGAATTTATTTAAGGATAACAGATTTAAAACAGGAAACAAAAAAGAAATTAAACTGGTGAATTATGAATAAATTAGGTGTTATTTCAAAGTTAGGCTTTTTAATGTCACTGGGCTCTCTGGTATTCCTTCAGAGTTGTGGTGGAGGGAAGTTTGATGGAGGAGGGGATCTTGTCGGGGTTCTTGACAGAGAAGGCTGGGTGATGCAAGTGCCATATGGTATGACAACTTGCCCGTCCGGAACGTTCCACATGGGACAGGCAGATGAAGATGTTCCTGCAACTCAGATTAACCTGAATAAGCAGGTGACTATTGGAGGTTTCTATATGGATGATACAGAAATCACCAATAATGAGTACAGACAATTTGTTGAAGTGATGCTAAATGACTCGCTTGAGGTACTGGGTGAACAGTATATCATGACCGAGTTATATCCTGATACTACTGTCTGGGTTAATGACTTCTCTCACCATATGGGAGATCCTATGATGGAATATTATTATGCGCATCCCGCATTCGATGAATATCCTGTTGTAGGAGTGGATTGGTTTGCCGCTAAGTATTTCTGCGAATGGAGAACCAAGCATATGAATAACTGGAGAGCAGAGCAGGGATTGTGGAAAATGCCTAATTTCAGATTGCCTTCTGAAGCAGAATGGGAATATGCTGCAAGAGGCGGAAGAGATATGGCGAAATACCCTTGGGGTAACCCTTATATCAGAAATGCCAAAGGCTGTATGCTGGCAAACTTTAAGCCGGGAAGAGGAAACTACTACGATGACGGTTTTATGTATACTGCCCCTGTTGCATCTTATTTCTCTAACGACTTTGGTCTTTACGACATGGCGGGCAACGTATCTGAATGGTGTGAAGATGCCTTCTATGAGGCTGCTGTGCCTATCGTTTGGGATTTGAACCCTACTTACAATGATGACAATGAGGCAAGAAAAGTAGTAAGAGGAGGATCATGGAAGGATATTGCTTACTATCTTGAGACAGGTACAAGAACTTATGAATATCAGGATACTACCAAGTCTTATATCGGGTTCCGTTGTGTAATGACCTATCTTGGCCGTTCATCCGGATCGGAGTTCTAAAAGAAAGCTTAATCTATAACTAATTACATACTTAAAGTTCCAATTAAAACTATTGTTAAACTAAATTTCTAAATTCTTACGAACATGAGTACAAATAAAGGTGGATTCGCAGATTTACTGTTCAACAAGTTCATGCCGTTACTTTATGGTTTAGGTGCTGCTGTTGTTATTGTCGGTGCGATGTTTAAAATTATGCACTGGCCGGGAGCTGGTCCTATGCTAGTTGTTGGTTTGAGTACTGAGGCTGTAATCTTTGCTTTCAGTGCATTCCAGCCAGTTCATAAAGATCCGGATTGGACCAGAGTATATCCTCAGTTGTCTGATGATTATGAAGGTTATGAAGATGAAGTATCCGGAGAAATTTCTACAGGTGAATCTGTAACCAGAAGACTAGATGATATGCTTGCAGATGCTAACATTAATCAGGATGTAATTAACAGATTGGGAGCCGGATTCAGCAACCTTGCAACATCTGTAAGTAATCTTAAGGATTTATCTGATGCTTCTGTAGCGTCAAATGAATATGCTTCTAATGTTAAAACTGCTTCTGCAGCAATCGTTGAAATGAATAAATCATACTCAAGAACAGTTGACGCTATGGCTGAAATGGCAAATGCTTCACATGATGCGAGAGAGTACCATTCGCAGGTTCAGAATATTACTAAGAATCTGGGAGCTCTTAATGCAGTATATGAAATGGAGCTTGCTGATGCCAACAACCACTTGAGAGCTATGAACAAATTCTATAGCAACCTTTCTTCTGCTATGGAAAATATGGCTGATGCTTCTAAAGATACTGAACAATTCAAGCATGAACTTGCGAAATTGTCTGGTAATTTAACACAACTTAATACAGTTTACGGCAATATGCTGACTGCAATGAAAGGTTAATTTATCTTTCGATTTAAATGAATTGTTCAATAAAAAAGAAACAGTAAAACATGGCTGGAGGAAAAGAAACCCCAAGACAGAAGATGATTGGTATGATGTACCTGGTTCTTACGGCGCTTCTCGCCTTACAGGTAAGTTCTGCCATCATGCAAAAATTCATGTTTCTTGACAATAGCTTAGTAATAGTTAAGCAAAAGTCGGAAACTGAAAATTCCCAGTTGGTCGAGAAGATCGCTACTGCAGTTGCTCAGGAAGGTAATAAAGAAAAAGCTATTACTGATAAAGCCGGATTGGTTAGAACAGAAACTGCAAAGTTGATCCAGTATATGGATGACATACGTAAAGAAATGATTACTGTAACAGGTGGTTATGATGACGATGGCATCAATTACAAAGGCGGAAAGGAAGAAGAAAAAATCGCACAGATGATGCTTGGAGCTGAGGGCTCTAAGAAAGGCAAGGGATATGATCTTGAGAAGAAGCTGAAAGAGTATCAGGCATACTTAAACGGATTAGGTCTTGAATTAAAAGTACCGAATCTTGCAGCGAGCGGTCAGGAAGATCCACTTGCGATGAAAGATCCTAACCAGAAAAGAAAGGACTTCGCTCAGTTAAACTTTGCAGAGACGCCTATGGTTGCTGCTTTGGCAGTACTTTCTCAGAAGCAAACTGAAGTTTTGAAGTATGAGACTGAGGCTTTAAATGCTCTTGCTGCAAAAGTAGGTGCGTCTGACCTTAAGTTTGATAACGTTGTAGCGATGGTTCGTCCTGAGTCTAAGTATGTAGCGGCAGGTACGAAGTATGAAGCCGATATGTTTCTGGCTGCATCTTCCAGTGCGATTACTCCTACGATGACTGCAAGAGGACAGGCTCTTAAAGTTGATGCGGGAACTAAAATAGGAAAGGTTTCTTTCCCTGTTCAGGCTTCTTCATATGATAAAGAAGGTGTTTCAGAGCAGAAGTGGAAAGGTGAAATTTCTTTCAAGTTTAAAGGAAATGATACGACTTTCGCGATCAATGAGACTTACTATGTAGTGAAGCCGGTAATTCAGATTCAGTCCGCATCAGTACAAGCTCTGTACAGAAACTGTGGTAATGAATTGAGTATACAGGTTCCTGCTTTAGGGTCTGCTTACAATCCTGATTTCAGAGCATCGAATGCTTCTGTATTCAAGAATCCGACTAAAAAGGGATATGTAACGATCGTTCCTACTGCTACTGCTCGTGAGGTTGCAATTACTGTAGTAAACAGTGGTAGCGAAATCGGAGTTGAGAAATTCCAGGTAAGAGGTATTCCAAAGCCAACCATTGAAGCTAAAATCGGAACAAGAGTGGCAAACGAAAAGATCGGTGAGCCTGCTCCTGGTCCAAGATCACTTACAATGGCTGCAATTGCTGAAGAAAACTTTAAATCTTTCCTTCCTAAGGATGCAGATTACAGAGTTCAGGAATGGGAATGCGTACTTGTAAGAGGAAGAAGACCTCTTAACACTCAAAAAGTAAGTGGTCCGACTGCAAATCTTACTGCCTTCGCTTCTACAGCACAGGCGGGTGACCGTATTCTGATTGATGTTAAGAAAGTTGTAAGAAAGAACTACAAAGGAGATACCGAAACAGTTGATGTAGGAATGGTCATCAAGAATATTCCTCTATATTAATTTGAACATTTTAAATCTCTAGGTTATGAAAAAATTAAGTGTTTATATCTCAATTCTTGCAGCCGGGCTGTTTTTAACAGGGACTGCTGTGGCGCAGGATGATATGACTGATTATCCAACCTCTTCCTCTTCTGCCGTAGAAGAGGAGGCGGATGGTTATAATAAATATTCTTTAAGACCCATCCATGAGTCTGATATCATGTATAAAAAGACTATTCTTAGGGCTATGGATCTTAGAGAGAAACAAAATAAGCCCATTTTCTCAAAGAATAAGGAGATTACCCGTCTTTTGATTGAGGCTACCAAGCGTGGAGAAATTACTCCTTATGCTACTGACTCTTTAAAGGATGGACGTAAGTTAACCATCACTGAGTTTGATGAGGCGATGAGCATACCTACCTCCATAGATACAATGGCGCTATATGATATGTACGGTCCGGAGTGGCGAGTACATCCGGAAGTTGCGCCTATGTTAGGATCTCAGTTTTATTTCCCGCAGGATTTGTATCAGATGCAAATCAAAGAGGATTTGGTTTTCGATAAGCAAAGATCTCGTATGTATTTCGATATTCATGCGATCACGATCCTTGTTCCTGCAGACCATCCACAAAATGTTAAGGGGATTGAAATACCTGTTGCCTCTTATGAGTATAAGGAGCTTGTAGAAAAGGTATTCAAGGATAATCCTAATGCAGTATGGTATAATCCTCAGAATGATTCTGAGCATAGAAATCTTGCTGATGCATTTGAGTTAAGGCTGTTTAGTTCTTATATCATCAAGGTTTCCAATCCTTCTGACGCTTATCTGGTTGATATCTATGGTGGAGATCAGCAAAAAGGTATTCTTGCTTCTCAATGGGCTGCTTTTGAGCTTCTTGAGTACGAGCATAACCTATGGGAATTCTAATTGAACGCTTAATTTTTTCATAAATGGAAGAGGCTGTCTAAAAAGACAGCCTCTTCTTTTGTATCTGTAGAATATCTCCACAGTTGAAGGGTAAACGAAAAAGCCTGAGATCTTTTACTTTATACAGGTGTATACAGTCTGTCAGCTTCCCGAACGTATGGGAAACTTCTTTTTTAGTAAGTAACTAGAATTTTCTGAAATGGAAGAGCCTGCTAATTTTCGGCTTTCTCCCCCTGATAATGCTCAATTATAAGCTGTGCTTTGGATTTACCTACGATTGCTGAAAGTTCTTCCAGTGAGAGCTGGCGTATTCTTGCTACGGATTTAAATTCCTTTATGAGCTTTTGGAACGTCTTGTCTCCTATGCCTGGTATATCTGAGATGGAGCTTTTCAAGGCATTCATACTTCTTTTTGCCCGATGAAAAGTAATTGCAAATCTATGCGCCTCGTCCCGTATTTGCTGTATCAATTTTAGACTCGTCGACTTTTTATCAAGAAATAACGGATACTGATCTTCCGGAAAATATATTTCTTCCAGTCGTTTTGCGATGCCTATAATCGGGATTGCTCCATACAGTTTTAAATCAGAAAGAGCACTGACAGCTGCATTTAACTGGCCTTTTCCGCCATCGATAATAATGAGGTCCGGCAGGTTTTTTTTCTCCTCCAGTTGCCTTTTATAGCGTCTTGATACAATTTCATACATGCTTGAGAAATCATCCGGACCTGTAACTGTTTTAATATTGAAATGCCGGTATTCTTTTTTTGCCGGCTTGGCGTTGATGAAGCAGACCATTGCAGCAACCGGATTAGTTCCCTGAATATTGGAGTTGTCGAAACACTCAATACGTGCAGGCACATTTTTCAGCTGTAAATCATTTTTTAGTGTTTCAATGATTTTAATGTTTGTATCCGTTTTTTCCAGATTGCGGGATTTTATCTTTCTTAGTTCAAAAAATGCATTTTTGTATGAGAGTTCAACTAGTTTTCTTTTGTCCCCGATTTTGGGTATAAAGATATTGAGCGTTTCAATCTTACTTTGAATCTCTGTGTTTGTAATAACCTCTCTGTTGTTTGTCTCAAGTTCTTTTTGGATACCAGCCAGAGTTGTTAAAATAATTTCGGAGTCTGTTTCATTCAGTTTCTTTCTTACCTCAATTGTTTTCGTTTTGGTAATTAGTCCGTTGGATACAAACAGGTAGTTTACAATCGCTATTTTTTCTTCAGAGGCAATTGTTATTACTTCAAGATCAGAGATTCTGGGGTTAACCACCACTGAACCAGCCTGAAATTTTTCCAGCAGCTGAAGTTTATCTTTATGGATCTGGGCTTTTTCAAACTCTAATGCTGTCGCCGCCGCCTGCATATTTTCCCTGAAGTGTTGTTTCACCAGGCTGAGGTTGCCCCGTAGTATCTGGTGTATCTGTTGTATATTCTGATTATATATCCCTTCGTCAATTAAGTCTTCACAAGGACCCTTGCAATTTCCAATATGATATTCGAGGCAGACTTTATATTTACCATTGGCAATGTTCTCCTTGCTAAGGTTGTAAGAGCAGGTACGTAGAGCAAAGAGTTTGCGGGCCAGTTCCATTACGGTGTTCATTGCTTTTACACTCGTATATGGTCCGTAAAATACACCAAGTCTCCTGTCCAATTTTCGAGTGCTGATCAGTCTGGGGAAACGCTCATAGGAAACATATAAATACGGGTAGGTCTTATCATCTTTGAGAAGGATATTGTATTTGGGTTTGTGAGATTTTATCAGGTTGTTTTCAAGCAGGTAGGCATCAAATTCAGAGTCAACAATCGTAAACTCTACTGATCCGATCTGGCTGACCAGCCTTTTGGTCTTGTTGTCAAGCCCTGACAGTTTCGAGAAATAGCTTGATACTCTCTTTTTTATATTCTTTGCTTTCCCGACATACAGCAACTCTTTATCCTGATTATAGAATTTGTAGATGCCGGGTTTTTCAGGAAGTTCTTTAATTGAATTTTTTAGTGTCTCTTTCTCTGCAAGCATTAATTAAAGAAATCATCTGGTATATTATTCTGATAGTGCATCTTTAGGGTATCAGCAGGAACATTCCCCTCGCTTCTCTGCACGTATTTGTTGCAATTCAATTCAACATTGAAACCGGAGGGAACCGGGAATCGCTCTTTTTTTATGCCAGAGGCACTATCCTCGTATGCCTTTTGCATAAATCTTGCCCATATCGGCATCGCCATTCTTGCTCCCTGACCAAGATCCATTGTTCTGAAATGGATGGAGCGGTCATCACCTCCAACCCAGGCACCAGCAACCAGTTTAGGAGTAACACCGACAAACCAGCCATCGGAGTTGTTCTGCGTGGTACCTGTTTTCCCGCCGACTTCGTTGCCATAGCCGAGCAATCCGAAGCGATGCAGACCGAGGGCAGTGCCACCTTTTTCTTCGGTAGCCCCTTTTAGCATATGAATCATCAGATAGGAAGTCTCTTCATCAAGTGCTTCAATAGTTTTGGGAATAAACTCCTGCAGAACATTCCCATACTTATCTTCAATGCGTTGAATGAAAAAAGGCTCGGTATAGACTCCGTTGTTTGCAAAAGTGCTGTATGCCCCGACCAGCTCATATATTGAAACATCGTACACTCCCAAACATAAAGCTGGAACCGGGTCCAACGGACTTTGTATACCAAGATTCCTGGCCATGTTAACCACCGCATCAGGAGTTATCTTTTTTATCATAAATGCGGTAATAGAATTTACCGAGTTTGCCATTGCTTTACGCAATGTGAATACTTCTCCGGAGTATTTGCCTTCACTATTTTTAGGAGTCCAGGTTTTATTTGGCTCTTCATTGGTTGGAATTGAAAAAGTAACCGGAGCATCAATGATCTGATCACAGGGACGATAGCCTGCGTCCAGTGCGGCGGCATAAACTATGGGCTTAAATGTTGACCCTGGCTGACGTTTGCCTTGTTTTACATGGTCATATTTGAAGTGTTTATAATTGATTCCGCCGACCCATGCCTTGATATGGCCGGTTTGGGGTTCCATTGCAAGAAAGCCTGTGTGCAGAAAGTGCTTATAATATCGGATAGAATCGATCGGAGACATAAGTGTATCGATATCCCCGTTCCATGAGAAAATGGTCATCTTGACAGGTTTCTCCATTTCTTTGAGAATTGCCTCTGTATTATTGCCCAGTTGATTTCTGAGCTGTTTAAACCGGTCACTTTTACGGGCGGCAGAGATCAGAAAATCCTTTATTTCTTTCCCGTCTTCGTCGATCCATGGATTGCGGCCTTTCCAGTGATCGAAGAACTGCTTTTGAAGATACTTCATGTGTTCTGCTACTGCTTCTTCCGCATATTTTTGTAAAGTAATGTCAAGTGTAGTGTATATTTTCAGACCATCAGAATATAGATCATAGCCATTCTGGCGGCACCAATATAGAAGATAATTGGTAATTACTCCCCGGAAGTAGGTAGCGATTCCCTGATTCTGATTTTCCACGCTATAGTTGATATTTAGATGCTCTTTGCTCAGCGTGTCATATTGCTCTGTCTTCAGGAACTTATATTTCGTCATTTGTGCCAGCACAACATTCCGTCTGTTCAAGGCATTCTCCGGATTGTAAACAGGGCTATAGTAAGTGGGAGCTTTCAAAAGGCCGATGAGTGTTGCTGCCTGATTTGTTGTTAAGCTGTCCGGAGTGGTATTATAAAATGTGTTTGCGGCAACTTTAATCCCAAAAGAGTTGCTTCCGAAGTCTACAGTATTGAGATACATGGTCAGGATTTCCTTTTTTGTATAGGCCTGCTCAATACGAATAGCGGTTAGCCATTCTTTCGTTTTGTTGATAAGCAATCCTGCTTTACTGTTTCCCTGATGGAGTTTTCCTTCATATGCAGAACCTCTGGTATTAAAAAGGTTTTTTGCCAATTGTTGAGATATCGTACTGCCACCGCCTGCACTCCGCTGTCTTAAAATTATTGTTTTAAAAAAAACTCTGAACATTCCTCTGACATCAATGCCGGAATGGTGCTCAAACCGATAATCTTCGGTCGCAATAAGAGCTTTGACCACGTTGGGTGATAGTTCTTCAAAATCAACAGGTGAGCGGTTCTCCCGCCAGTACTTGCCTATAAGCTCTCTGTTGGCACTATAGAGCTCTGAGGCTTCTTCTGTCTTTGGATTTTCGAGAACTTCCAGTGAAGGCATTGGCCCGAAATAGTTGCCGGTATTATGAGCAACCATTGAAATATACAGATAAAAAAGTCCGAATCCACCCAGAACTATTATCCAGGTAGCAATGACAAGCGTACTAAATATCTTTCTTTTCATAGTTTTTGTGTACGAAAATTAATCGCCGTATATCAAACGATCGTTATAATTCTTTTTAAAGAAGTCCAGGTAAGTAGAGGTGTCTCCTGACCGTTCGAGGATTGCAAAGTTATCTGAACTTATAATAAAAGGAGTGCAGTTATTTCCATATTTCGACAAGACCTTATCTTTTTCGCATAACTGATCCATATATTCCTTGGCTGTATCCTTGTCCGGAAAACCGGAGATATATACGACCTTCGTGCCTTCTGAAATTCCCTTGTCCTCAGGAAGGGAGATCGTAAGCTTTTTCAGATTGTTATACCTGGCCAGATCAGCTTTTATTCGTTCGCTGTTTAATTGTTCAGCGCTGTAGAGAACAACGAAAGAGTGAGGTCTGTTGAAGTTCTTCATATACTTCGTCTGTGCTTCCAGTGCTATACCTTTTTCTTTTTGTTCTTCAATATATCGGTTTGTCCGTTCAATCAGGGCATTGACCTCAGACAATAAAGGACTTGAGGGGTTGCGCTCCACAAATCCCTCAAGATATTTTTTATATAAAAAAGGATTTACTGTTTTCCCCTTGTTCTGTACACCTAAGAGGTCAATTTTGTCTCTTATGTCATTGTCGGGATAAAGCGTATTAATTGTGGCAAGAATGCTGTCTGACGAAATATACAAGCCTTCTTTGTGCAGTATGAATGCCTGTTTGTATATAGCCTCGGCTTTCTGGTTGGAGATCTTGTTTTCTGCGAGATAGTTTGGATTCTTGATAAGCTTTGAATACAGGCTTTGAGGAAACTCATTAAACAACCGCTCTCTGAAAGTGATATATTGCTCATCGTTCAGGTTCTTGTATATCAGATAAAGGAAATAATATACTTCCGGCTTTAATTCGGACTGAGGGAAGCGATCTATGAGTTTCATAAAGGAAGCAATCGCATTGGGTTGCTCCAGAAGTTTCTGGTTGTAGATCTTGCCTAGATTAAACAGTCCATCTTCAAGACGGGCGTTGGAACTGTCAAGCTCCTGCTTAGAGAATGGGATGGCACTATACATGGATTCTTTCCTTGCTTTAAGAGCTAACAGGGAATCCTGAACCCGGTCGACCTGGATTTCTTCCACTGCCTCTTCTTGTTCCGGAGTATCAAAGTTTATCATTGACTGTTTGGCGGATCTTCTCCAGTTATCTTCCAGCGGCCGGTTGCCCCAAAGTCTTTTAAATTCTGTTTTCCCTTTTGCCACCAGTGGCGCATTATAGAAATACCAATCCTGCGGTCCTTTGTTCGGCATATTTAATTGAGGAAACTGATCTTGCTCCTGGGCCATTGCCAGATTTTGCTGACGCCGTTTTTCAGCCAGAGCCTGCTGTTTTACACGCTCTCTTTCTGCCAGTTCTTCATCTTCAATTATTTTATCAAGGAGTTTTGAAAGAGAAACCGAATCCATTTTTGCCAGACGCTGCAAGCTGTCCTCACGCTGTACTGTTTCATAATAGCCGACAAACTCAGAAAGGATCTTCTGGCGGTTTTCTATCCATTCATAGTCTTTGTCTTTTTTATCCCAAAGAACTACGGTACTGTCAAAGTATAGCTTGGATAACTGAAATTTCTGAAGTCTGTCGTAGTATATATTGGCCAGTGCGAGATAAGAACGGGCTTTCTGAAACTGATTGCCTTTGTTCTCAATAACTGATGTTTCAAAATTTGTAATAGCTTCGGGTAAACGATTCTGCTTGAGCTCGTATTTTCCTTTTTCATAGTATATTTTATCCCGATATTCTATGTTTTTCTGATCTTTAAGGAGTTTCTTGAAATATCTGTCAATCTTTTTCTGGTCACTGGCAGCGAGCGAGCTTACCTGGGCAATGTATAAACGGGCATAGAAGAATAATTCATAAGGAGGATTGTTCTTAAATACGTTCATGTAGCTTTCATAAGCTTTCTGATCATTGCCTTCCATCTGATATATCTGTCCGATAATAAAATGGACTCTTGCTTTGCGGTCGCTTTTCTTTAAAAAGCTCAGAGAAGCCTCAAGGTTAGCTTTCATTTTTGGAAAGTCTTCTTCTGCCTGATATAATGCAGCTTTGGCCAGATAGAGATCGGCTGCATTGACTTCAGCAATTTTTTCCTTATTGATGTACTCATTCGTTGCACGGGCACTCTCAATCTGAAGGCTGTCCAGATAGGTTCTGAGCAATAATATCATGGCTGCATGTCGTGCATTCTTATCGTCGCTCTTGGTATTTACATATTTGAATGTCTGTGTAGCAAGTTTATATTCTTTTTGGTAAAGTCTTGCCTTTCCGATAAGATTGTAGCTGTCGTCTACCCATTTGCTGTTTTGATGCTTGTTGATAGGAAGGGCTGCTTTGGTAATAATGTATTCGAGGTCGGCTTTAATGGACCCTTGCGAAGCTTCATTGACCAGAGGGTATACTGTAAGGACTTTATTGTAGTCATCAATATGACCGGCAACAATTTTCTGCTCAACTTCCTTCATTCGCTCACGGGCAAGAAAATAAGCGTTATAGTGAGCCGTTGTATTGTGAAACGCTTTGCTTGCTACAGTGTTTTTATGCTGGGAGCATGCTGATACAAGCAATATGACCGAGGCAACAGAGCATATTGTTAGTATGCAGTTCATCAGACGAATATTGAAATATTGAACTATTGTCTTCAATAGGAAAATAAAATTTTGGTTAATTTGCCTGTACAACCTTTAAAACTTGAAATAGCTCTTGAGATTTAAAAATACATTTTATAATTGGTTAACGAATAGATTTATTTTAATTATTCGTAATGAAGAAAATTTTGCAATTCGAAGCACATATCGTTTTACGAACATTAAGCTAATTGTACTCGGTATATCTGCATTTTTGATGGTTTTCTTCTTTTCCGTATATTTAATTTCCACAGTGCTGGCAAAATGGTTTAATCCGGAATATGCTCAGCTGGAGATAGCAAAGCGCACCATTATTCTGTCTTCCAAGGTTGATTCGCTTTCATATGAGCTTGACCGGAAGGATCAGTATATAAATCGGTTTAAAATGCTGGTAACCGGTGATATAGTAAAGCTTAACGAAGATAATATAAAAAATAATAACTTTGAACATGGTAGTTCCGTAGTAAATGCAGGTATTTCTCCGGAAGACTCTATTCTGCGTGCCAAGTTTGAAAATGAGGATCTGGCTTCAGAGTTGATTGATAATATTTTTGCGTTTGATGGCGTTGCTTTTTATACGCCGGTGGAAGGTATTTTGAAAACCAGATTCAGCAAGCCTGAGAATAATAAAGGAGTTGAGTTGTATACAACTACAGGTATGCCTGTAGTTGCGATGGTGGATGGTGTAGTAATTCATCACAGCTCTTACAAAGAAAATCACCTTGTGATGGTTGGGTCCTCGAAGCTTAATCTTCTTGTTAAATACATATTTGAGGGAAAGATAAGCGTGAGAGAAGGGAATGTATTAAAAGGCGGAGATGTTATTGGTATAATCGGAGAATCGGATTTGCCGGTCCTTGGAATTGAGACATGGCTTGATTCCAGAATTGTTAACCCTGAATACTTTGTTTCATTTTAAAATATAGAAATCACATGTTTGCGAAAGCTGATAAAAAGGAAATGGCTGAGATTATAAAGTCAAGTACAATCGTTGGTAAGGGGACGGTTATTGAAGGGAATATTGATACTGTAGGAAATATATCAGTGGACGGAAAGCTTGTTGGTAATCTTAAGACAAAAGCCAAGGTTAATATTGGTCAGACCGCAGAGATTAATGGTAATGTATATGCACAAAATGCGGAGATTGCAGGGAATATTACAGGAGTAATTGAAGTGTCTGAGTTATTAATTCTTAAGCCTACAGCTGTTATAAACGGAGACGTTAATACGAATAAGCTGAGAGTAGAGGAAGGTGCAGTTATAAATGGAAGCTGTAAGATGGGAGCAG
This sequence comes from Bacteroidota bacterium, assembly GCA_023392125.1. Lineage (GTDB taxonomy): Bacteria > Bacteroidota > Bacteroidia > Cytophagales > Cytophagaceae > SpSt-227. Next base: position 191,283 of record JAEVZS010000022.1, on the reverse strand, counting down.
TAGTGAAGGATCTGAAAAAAGGAGCTAATGAATTCGGACAAGAACCAGCAAAGGAAAAATCAGCTTAAGACGTACGTTAAGTTTTCCGGCATTGCCATGCAAATGGTGGTAACCTTTTGTCTGGCTGCCTGGGCCGGATTAAAGCTGGATGAATATTTTCAGGTTAAGAGCCATTTGTTTACTGTATTTTTATTGTTGTTTGCTGTCATTTCTTCTATTTACTTTGTAATTAAATCCGTGACAAGGTAAATCCAAGATGGCAACAAAAATCTCTTCATTTTATAAGCAGGTATTCCTATTGTTTTTTCTGATAAATTTTTCAGGATATCTGGGCTGGGAATTATTCGGGGGTAATGAGCTGGTGCATTATACGTACTGGTACAGTAATCTTTTCTTTTTTATAGTTATAGTGGCGAGTCATCTGATTGCTTCACAGGGCTTAAAAAGTGTGCAGGAATTCCATATGTTCTACTTTACAAGTATGGGGATGCGTTTTTTGCTATCATTAATATATGTATTTTGTTTTGCATTTTTCAAAGTTGAATACAAAATAGGATTTGTTTTGAACTTTATGTACTTGTATTTGGTATATACTTCATTTGAAATTTATACCTTAATACGTAACTTGCGCCACGATTTTAAGTAGAGCAATGAAAAGTATAATAAAAATTCTTTTGTTACTTGTGCTGGGGGGGGATTATCTGGCTAAAGCAGAGAATGTTGGTGGAGATTCTTCAGTGGAGCATGCGGAATCAGACTTTAACCCGGGAGAGACAATCATGCATCATATTGTAGATGCTCATGAATGGCATTTTGCCACAATCGGTGAAACGCATATTAGTATTCCGCTGCCAGTAATTCTTTTTTCCCAGGAAAAAGGATTGGTATTTTTTATGTCCTCTAAATTTCACAATCCGACCCATTCTTATATGGGGTACATACTGGATAGCCACGATCATATCGTTTCAGAAAATAAGGATGAGGTCTTTTATGATCTTTCGATTACCAAGAATGTTGCGTCATTATTTCTAAGTGTTGTTCTTCTTCTTGTTATCTTTATATCGATCGCCGGTAAATACAAGAAAAACCCGGTATCTGCTCCAAGTGGGTTACAATCGTTTTTTGAACCCATTATCGTATATGTAAGAGATGATATCGGTAAAAGCATGATAGGGCCCAAGTATGAACGTTTCATGCCTTATCTGCTAACCATATTCTTTTTTATCTGGTTTAACAACCTTCTGGGTCTTGTGCCAGGCGGAGCTAACCTTACAGGAAATCTTGCGGTAACAATGGTGCTTGCACTTTTTACCTTTATCATCACATGTTTTTCCGGAAACAAATATTACTGGGGACATATTTTTAATCCTCCTGGACTACCGCTTCCGATCAAGTTTTTGATGGTGCCGATTGAAGTCGTAAGTATGTTTACCAAGCCATTCTCACTTATGGTCAGGTTGTTTGCCAATGTAACAGCCGGGCATATTATTATATTGAGCTTATTATGTCTGATCTTCATATTTAAAAGTGCAGCAGCCAGCTTGATAAGCCTTCCGTTTGCCATATTTATGATGGCGCTTGAGTTATTTGTTGCGATTCTGCAGGCATATATATTTACATTGCTTTCTGCCATGTATCTGGGTGCCGCGGTTGATGAGCATGCTCACAGCGATCATGATCTTGACAAGGCATTGTATTAATTGGAAACTTGTTTCACTTTATATATAAATAGTTTTATTATGTTTAACATGATGTTTCTGGCTGATTTAGGCTGGGCTTTCCTTGGTGCTAGTATCGGGGCTGGTATTGCTGCGTTAGGCGCAGGTCTTGGTATTGGTAGAATTGGTGGTACTGCAGTTGAGTCAATTGCAAGACAGCCTGCCGAAAGCGGTAAAATTCAGACAGCTATGCTTATTGCATCTGCCTTTATTGAAGGTGTTGCTTTGTTTGCGGTAGTTGTTTGTCTTCTAGTCGCTCTTAAGTAATTCAGACCTTACTCCTGATATTGGCGATAGGCCAGTATCAGGAGTTCTCTTCTTTCGAGAAAATAACAAAACAACTCTATAGATAAATTAAAATGGATATAGTAACCCCCGGACTAGGATTAATCTTTTGGCAGACCGCCCTTTTTCTGATTATTTTATTTTTGTTGGGAAAGTTTGCCTGGAAACCGATTTTATCTGCTTTGGATGATCGTGATCGTGCTATCGAAGGAGCGCTTGAGTCTGCAAAACGTGCAAGACTTGAAATGGAAAACCTGAAGGCTGAGAATGAAAAGCTGCTGCAGGATGCCAGAGTTGAGAGAGACCAGATTTTAAAGCTGGCGAATGATGCGGCAAATGGGATTATTGAAGAAGCAAAAGGGAAAGCTGTAGTGGAAAGCAATCGTATGATTGAAAGCGCTAAGGCTGCCATTATTACTGAAAAGCAGGCGGCATTGACTGAGGTGCGCAATATGGCTGCAGGCCTATCTATAGAAATAGCGGAGAAGCTTTTAAGAAAGGAGCTTGAGAATCCGACTGCTCAGAAAGAGCTGGTTGATGTGTATATGAAAGAAGTAAATCTGAGCTAAGCTATGAAAGAATCGATAGTTGCTTCCAGATATGCTAAGTCACTGCTTGGACTTGCTAAAGAAAAGGGATTGCTGGAGGAAGTAAGTAAAGATATGCTGCTTTTAACTCAGGTTACTAAAAGCAGCGCTCAGTTTTCCAGAATACTGAAAAGCCCGGTTGTTTCCCATGATAAGAAAAAGGCCATACTGAATGCTTTATTTAAAGGCAAAGTAGGGCAGCTAACTACGGCTTTTTTTGATCTGCTTGCAAGAAAAGGAAGGGAAGGCTATCTGCCACAGATAGCCCTGGAGTTTGATAAGCAGTATAAGCATTTGAAAGGAATTCAGGAAGCTGAGGTTGTTTCAGTAACAGCACTGAATAATGAGCAGAAAGAAAAAGTTAAGCATTTAGTCAATAAGATTTCAGGAAAAACGTCCATAGAACTTATTGAAAAAATTGACAGATCTCTGCTAGGCGGTTTTGTTCTTACAGTGGACGATTTTCAGATAGATCAGTCTGTAAAGAGCAAAATCAATAGTTTAAAAAATAAATTTAAAGATAATCCATACATAGCTAAATATTAATCATGGTAGAAGTTAGACCAGATGAAGTTTCTGCGATTCTGAGAGAACAGCTCTCAAACTTCAAAACAGAAGCAGAACTTGAAGAAGTGGGGACCGTACTTCAAATCGGTGACGGTGTTGCCCGTATTTACGGATTAACAAAGGCTCAGGCGGGAGAGTTGATCGAGTTTGAAAACGGTCTGCGCGGGCTTGTTCTAAACCTGGAAGAGGATAACGTGGGTGCAGTATGTCTGGGTGATTATAGCGGTATTAAAGAGGGAGCAACTGTTCGAAGAACAAACCGTATTGCCAGCATTAAATGTGGAGAAGGAATGGTTGGAAGAGTTGTTGATACTCTTGGAAACCCTATTGACGGAAAAGGGCCAATCGCCGGAGAATTGTATGACATGCCTTTAGAGAGAAAGGCTCCCGGAGTAATTTACAGACAGCCTGTAAATGAACCTTTACAAACCGGTATCATTTCTGTTGATGCAATGATTCCGATCGGAAGGGGACAGCGTGAGCTTATCATCGGAGACAGGCAGACGGGTAAAACGGCTGTTGCTATTGATGCTATTCTGAATCAGAGGGAATATTATGATAAAGGGGAGCCTGTATTCTGTATTTATGTTGCTATCGGGCAAAAAGCATCAACAGTAGCTCAAATTGTCAATGCTCTTGAAAAAGGCGGAGCAATGGCATATACAATTATTGTGGCTGCGTCTGCATCCGACTCTGCTCCTATGCAGTTCTATGCTCCATTTACCGGAGCAGCTATCGGAGAATATTTCAGAGATACAGGAAGACCTGCTCTTGTGGTATATGATGATCTTTCCAAGCAGGCAGTAGCATACCGGGAAGTTTCTTTGTTGTTGAGAAGACCGCCGGGACGTGAAGCTTATCCCGGAGATGTATTTTATCTTCACAGCCGCCTATTGGAAAGAGCTGCTAAGATTAATGCTTCTGATTCTATTGCGAGTCAGATGAACGATCTTCCTGATTCTCTGAAAGGAAAAGTAAAAGGGGGTGGTTCATTAACTGCTCTTCCGATTATTGAAACTCAGGCAGGTGACGTGTCTGCATATATACCAACTAACGTAATATCTATTACCGATGGGCAGATATTCCTTGAGTCTAATCTATTCTTATCAGGTGTGAGACCTGCGATCAACGTGGGTATCTCTGTATCCCGTGTAGGTGGTAGTGCACAGATCAAGTCAATGAAGAAAGTTGCAGGAACCCTGAAACTTGATCAGGCTCAGTTTAGAGAATTAGAAGCATTTGCAAAATTTGGTTCTGATCTTGACCCTGCTACCAAGCTGACTATTGAAAGAGGAAAGAGAAATCAGGAAATATTAAAACAGGCTCAGTATTCCCCAATCCCTGTAGAGCAGCAAGTTGCTATAATTTATGCTTCTACCAAAGGGTTTATTGATGATGTGCCTGTAAACGAAGTTAAAAAATTCCAGAAAGAATATTTCGCACTTTTGGTTGCTCAGCATAAAGAGACTTTAAATGCTGTGAGGTCTGGTAAGTTTGATGACGCTGTAACAAGTGTTCTTGGTCAGGTTGCAAAGGATCTTGCTAAAAAATATGCTCAATAATTATGGCGAGTCTTAAGGAAGTAAGAGGAAGAATACAGTCTGTTCGTACAACGCAGCAAATGACTAAGGCCATGAAAATGGTTGCTGCTGCAAAGCTCAGAAGGGCTCAGGATAGTATTGTGAAAATCCGTCCCTATTCTGAAAAGCTAAAAGGAATATTGGATAATATTACTGCCACTCTGGATAGTAGTTTCCATAATCCACTGTCAGAAGAGCGACCAGTAGAGAAAGTATTGGTGGTTATGCTTACTTCTGACAGAGGGCTTGCAGGTGCATTTAATGCAAATATTGGGAAGGCTGTTGTTAATCTTCTGGAATCCAAATATAAAGGGATGCAGGTGGATGTGCTCACTTTAGGGAAAAAAGGGAATGATTTTATGCAGCGTCGTGGCTACAAAACGCTCGATCAGTTTGTAACAATCTTTTCCCGGTTAGATTTTGATAATGTCAGAAAAGTTGCTGAGTATGTTATGAATGGTTTTCTTGCCGGTACATATGATAAGGTAGAGATCGTTTATAATGAGTTTAAGAATGTAGCTACTCAGATTGTTAAAACGTACCAATTTCTCCCTATTGTCCAGGAGACAACAGAAGAGAATGTTGACGACAGGACTCTGAATACAGACTATATCTTTGAACCTTCAAAGATCGAGTTGATTCAGGAGCTGATACCCAAGACCCTTAAAATTCAGTTTTATAAAGCTTTACTTGAGTCTAATGCTTCAGAAAATGGAGCAAGAATGACAGCAATGGATAAGGCTACCGATAATGCATCGGAACTGCTGAAGGAATTAAGATTGTCATACAACAGGGGGCGTCAGGCTGCTATTACAACAGAAATCCTTGAGATTGTTGGTGGTGCTGAGGCCTTGAAGGGATAAAAAGTCAATATTAAATAGAAAAGCTCACTTCAAAGTGAGCTTTTTTTTTTGCTGTATGCGACCTTTGATTCAATTATTTACACGTTTGTTTGATTATTTCCTGTTTGGAAATTGGCTGATCTCAATGGCCGGGATTCTTTTAACTATGTCGTCCGTCAGAAGCCTTTCCCTTGAGATAAGGATTCAGGTTCCGGTTCTGATACTGGTAGGGGCTGGTGTCATGTTTATATATTCTGTTCATGCGATTTCCCAAAATAATCCTTTGTTTTCGTCGGTCAGAAAAAACTGGATTAATAATAACCAGAAGCTGCTTGTAATTAATTTTGTACTGGCGGCTATTCTGATTGCAGGAACATTGCCCTTCCTGAACCGCAATCTTTTTTTGCTCATAGTTCCATGCGGGCTGGTTAGTCTCGCGTATTCATTTCGTATCAGAATTAATAAAAAAGTCTGGGCGTTGCGTGAAGTTCCCTTTATTAAAGCCTTGGTTGTCTCAGCAGTCTGGAGCCTTGTGAGTGTTTTGTTGCCACTTTTGCAAGCAAATACGAATATATACGAAGTGTATGCTTATAAAGCAGGAATACTTATGGGAATCAGATTTTTAGTATTATTAATTCTTTGCCTGCTGTTTGACATAAGGGATATAAAGGCAGATAGTGATAAGGGAATAAAGACCTTTTCATCGATAGCAGGGATAAAAGGGCTAAAAGCTGTTTGTTTCATCTTTTTGCTCATTTTATCTCTGCTTTCTGCTATTGTATCAGAAACAGCTTTAATTCACTTATTTATTTTTGATGCCGCTGCTTCTGCATTTATAATATTTACAGGTGAAAATCAAAACGATTACTTCTATAGCTTTGCCGGAGATGGCTTAATAATTCTTTATTCCTTTGCTGTTCTTTTTAGTAATTGAAAGTCTCGGATCCCATCTGTATAGTGAGTTTTTTAATTGGAGATGATTCAACCCTGCCAATAATCGCTGCCTCAATATTAAACGATTTTGCGATATCAATCATCTCAGTTGCAGATTGTTCATCAGTGTATATTTCAAGGCGATGACCCATATTGAAAACTTTGAACATTTCCTGCCATGAGGTATTGCTTTCTTCCTGAATCATCCTGAAAAGAGGCGGTACCGGCAATAACCGGTCTTTGATAATATGATGCTGATCAATAAAATGAAGGATTTTTGTTTGACCACCCCCGCTGCAATGAATAATACCGCCAATTGACTGCCTGTGATGATCAAGAATTTTTTTCATTAACGGAGCATAGGTCCTTGTCGGAGAAAGAACAAGTTTACCTGCATCAATTTTCAGCCCTTCAATGGCATCGGTTAACTGTTTTGTTCCGGAGTAGACCAGGCTGGCCGGAACCTGAGGATCATAGCTTTCCTTATATTTACCGGCAAGATAGTTGGCAAATACATCATGCCTGGCGGAGGTCAGGCCGTTACTTCCCATTCCTCCATTATAATCTGATTCGTACGTAGCCTGACCGTAAGAGGCAAAGCCTACAATTACCTGTCCGGGCCCGATTCCGTCATTGGTTATGACATGATCCTTTCTCATTCGGCACGTAACAGTGCTGTCTACGATAATAGTTCGTACCAGATCTCCGACATCTGCGGTTTCTCCGCCAGTGCTGTATATGCCGATTCCATTATCTCTCAGCATTTGCAGAACTTCTTCTGTGCCGTTAATAATTGCTGCAATTACTTCGCCCGGAATCAGATTCTTGTTTCTGCCTATTGTAGAAGAAAGCAGAATATTATTAGTCGCTCCGACACACAGCAGATCATCTGTATTCATAACGATGGCATCCTGGGCAATTCCCTTCCACACAGATAAGTCTCCGGTTTCTTTCCAGTACATATATGCCAGTGAAGATTTGGTACCAGCTCCATCGGCATGCATTATTGTGCAATATTGCTCATCACCGCCCAGAATATCCGGAACAACTTTGCAAAATGCTTTTGGGAAAAGGCCTTTGTCAATTTTGCTGATCGCAGCGTGCACTTCTTCCTTGCCGGATGAAACTCCACGCTGCATATATCTGTCTTCTGCCATTATTATTTATGTGTGAAAATTGAATATCTGCAAAAATAAAAAAGTCCCGAATCTAACGGGACTTTTATTGTATAATTTCTATGCGGGAAATTAAGGCTGGGTTGTCAGCAGATCCTCTTCGCCTTTTTTAATTATTTTAATGTTCGGATCTGATATATTGGTTACTTCAACCTCTGTACGTCTGTTTTTCTGATGTTCTTCTTCTGTCTGAGCATTGCGGATTAACGGCTTGTCTTTACCGTAACCTTTTGCTACAATTCTTTCAGCATCTATCCCTTTGGATATGATGTAATTTACAGCAGACTGTGCCCGTTTCTGTGAAAGATCGCGGTTATATTTCGCAGCTCCTCTTTCATCAGTGTGTGAGCTAAGCTCTATATTGATATCAGGATTCTTCTGAAGGAAATCAACAACCGTATTCAATGAAATTTCTGCATCCGGACGTATATCCCATTTGTCGAAGTCATAATAAACATTGTCAATAACAAAGACAATTCCGACTGCTTTTCTCTTCATTGCGATTGTTTGTTCGATTACGACCTCGTTGTCGCCTGGTTTCAGTTTCTTTTTATCTACTGTTTTTCCAACTGTTGAGAATTTGCTTTCATAGAACAGGAAGCCATCCCGGCTGGCAGTTACATTGTATTCCTGCTCTGGTTCTGCAGGGTATGTGAACTTGCCATTTTCGTCAGAGGTTATCCGGGCAACTGTGTCACCCTGCATATTAGTGATCGTAATCAGAGCATTGGATATTACCAGATTACTGTCTTCGGATACAGTAACTCCCTGAACAACGTAAATAGCATTCTTATATGCATTGTATTCGTAAATGTCATCATCACCTTTTCCTTCTGGTCTGTTTGAGCTGAAATAACCTGTCACACTGTCGATTGCATAAAGAGCGAAGTCTTCGTAAGGACTGTTAATGGGGCGCCCAAGATTCTTTATTACCATGTCTCCGTTTTCATCTTCCACTATCTTGAATATATCGAGAGAGCCAAGGGTTGGATGACCATCGGAGGAGAAATAAAAGTTGCCAAAATCATCAATGTAAGGAAACATGTCGTTGCCTCTGGTATTAACAGGAGCTCCGAGGTTTCTTACATTACCCCACTTGCCGGTACTGTCGATGGTAGCAACATATATGTCAATACCGCCCTGTGCATCTTTGTCATCTCTGTTTGATGCGAAGTATAATTTTTTGCCATCCGGAGAAAGTGCCGGAGAGGAATCCCAGGATGTTTCTCCGCAAAATGGTAATAGCTCAGGCTCTGACCAGACACCATTCTGAAGTCTGGACATATAAATGTCAACTTCCTTACGTCCTTTTTTATTTCCTGTATTCCCTCTCGAAAAATACATTGTTTTTCCATCTTTGGAGAATATAGGTGTTGCTTCATGGGCGTCATTTGTATTGATCTGATTAGGCAAAGGTTTAGCCTGGCCTGAGAAACGATCAACTCCATCAAAGATAAACTCAAAAATATCAGTGAATCCGGTATTGTTCGCTGTATGCATTTTGGTTATGCCCTTGTTGGAAGTATAATATAGCTTACCTTTGCTCATAAAAGGAGAGTATTCAGCATTGGAAGTATTTAATTCTTCCAGATTTCTCACTTCATACTCAGCAGGATTTTCCAATATGTGGCTGATAGCCTCTATGTTTTCAACTTCTCTTTTTGCCCTGTTGACAAGATCAAAGTTGCTGCCCTGAGCAATATATCTTTTGAACTGCTCTTTAGCGTTTTCGTATTTCCCATTGGCTTTCAGAGAGTAGGCATACCAGAAAACAGCTTCATCTTCTTTCAGATTACTGTTAACTGCTTTGGCATAGTACTGCTCTGCTTCATGAATCCTGTTGGATTTTTTGAGCGCTTCGGCAATCCGGTAATTGGCGACAGAGCCTTCATGGTAACCTTTTGCTATTGCCTGCTTATAGTTTTCTATAGCTGTCTGGTAGGCAGCCATGTTATATTCCTTTTCTCCTTTAGAAAACAATTTTGTTGCTTTCGGCGTGCAGGCGGCAACTGCTAACAAGGCAACGAAAAAAATGACAATATTACGTTTGTTCATTTTAATTTGGGTAGCTTTTAGATTTTTTTGTTTTTGCATCAATAAGTTAGGCAACCATTGGTATACAAAAGGTTAAATAACTTTAAAGATAACGAAAATCTTACAAATATAAATAATTCTTTTTTATTTATTGAAATATTTAGAAATCCATGTTTCGCCGGCAGGAATTTTCCATTTTTTTCTGAATTCATCCATAGTGGCAACAGTATTGTTAAACATCAAATTCTCAGGTCTGATGGTTTGATTATTTATATACATCTTCAGATTATTAAACGAATATTGTTGTATAACATTATCTATTTCGAAGGCAATCCTTGATCTGTCAAGGAAATTAACCATAAATTCCTGTTCGGTTTTACGGATAAAATCTACAGATTTGTCGATGGAACAGCCGCTTGCCGTTGTATAATTCTCATCAACTCCAATAACGATGAAATAGTTATGAAAAAAGCGGAATGAATTTCTCAGGTTCTTCCCGTGACTGTCCCATGAGTCGGAAAATATTCTGAATCTGCTTCCAAGGCTCTCCAATTCAGTATCATTAAGTCGTCGGTCTGCCTGATATACCCAGATCTTTGCATCAGCGGGTAAAGTATCGAAATCAACAAACATAGTTATAAGTTTTTGGCTTTGGCAATCAGTTCAACAATATCATATACCATTACCTGATTTTCTTTCTCTTTACTCTTAATACCATCTGCCAGCATAGTCATGCAAAACGGGCAGGCTGAAGCGATAACCTGCGCTCCTGTATCAAGAGCTTCTTCAACTCGTTCAATATTAATATCCTTTTTGCCTGGTTCCGGCTCTTTAAACATTTGAGCTCCTCCGGCTCCACAGCATAAACCTTTGCTCCGGCATCTTTTCATCTCTACAAGATCAGCGTCAAGCTTTTCAATCAGGTTTCGGGGCGCTTCGTATATGCTGTTTGCCCGACCCAGATAGCAGGAATCATGGAACGTGATTTTCTTTCCTTTAAACGCTCCGCCTTCTACTTTAAGTTTCCCTGTATCGATAAGTTGTTGAAGAAATGTTGAATGGTGGGTTACTTCATAATTGCCTCCGAGTTCCGGATAATCATTTTTCATGATGTTGAAGCAATGCGGGCAGGCTGTAACTATCTTTTTTATATTGTAGCTGTTTAGCAACTGAATATTGGAGATTGCCATCATCTGATAGAGAAACTCATTGCCGGCTCTTTTGGCAGGTTCTCCGGTACATGATTCTTCAGGTCCCAGGACAGCAAATGATATACCTGCTTCATTGAGAATTTTGGCAAATGCAATGGTGACAGCCTTATAACGGTCGTCAAAGGATCCTGCGCACCCTACCCAGAATAAAACTTCCGGTGTTTCTCCTCTTGCCATAAATTCGGATACTAAAGGAGCTTTATAATTTTTATCTGCCATAATCTTTTTAATTATTTAATTTTTCAACCCAGTTGTACCGGTCGGAAGGAGAGAATTTCCAGGGAGCAAAGTTGTTTTCAATATTGGAAAACATGCTGTTCCATGATGAAGGAGCTTGCGCTTCTTCCATAATCTTGTAGCGACGGAGTTGAACGATGATATCTAATGGATCAATCAGAACAGGACAAGCTTCTACACATGCGCTGCATGTAGTACAGGCCATAATTTCTTCTTCACTGATGTAGTCTCCCAACAAAGATTTGTTGTCACTGGCAGCCACTCCGTTTTTGCGAATATTTTCGCCCAGCTCTTCCAGTCTGTCGCGTGTATCCATCATGATTTTACGGGGAGAAAGTTTTTTGCCGGTAATATTGGCAGGACAATTGGATGTACAACGACCACATTCTGTGCAGGTATAGGCATCCATCAGGTTTTTCCAGGACAGGTCTGTTACGTCTTTGGCGCCGAAACGCTCAGGGGTATCTGAAGGATTGTTTTCGTCTGTCTGCACCGGATCGCTTATATTAAGCATAAGTTTCACCTCTTTTGTGACAGATGGCATGTTGTTCCAATAGCCCTGAGGTCTTAGTTTACCATAGAACGTGTTAGGGAAAGCCATGAAAATATGCAAGTGCTTTGAATCAGAAAAAACGTATACGGCAAAAGCAAAAATCCCTATAATGTGAAACCACCAGGTGAATCGCTCAATAAATATCAGCGTACCGGTAGTAAGATTGCTCAATGATGAAACCAGAACACCGCTAAAGAAGAAGGCACCGGTTTGCGGATATCCGGCATGTGCCTTTTGCTGGAGAGCAACATCGGAAGCGTTCATGGTAAGTAGTGCAATCATTAGAAGTATTTCAACGACCAGAATGATATTTGCATCCAGCCTGGGCCATTTACGCATCTCAATTCCACTGAAGCGGTTTACTTTAAGAATGTTTCTTCTGATCAGGAAAATCAGACATGAAATAAGTACTGTAACAGCAAAAAACTCGAAGAACCCTATGAAATAAGGATATAGTGTGCCAAAATACGGAGCAAAAATTCTGTGTCTGCCGGAAAAACCATCAATAACGATTTCGAGGATCTCAATATTAACAATAAGGAAGCCAAGATAGACAAATAAATGGAGGATAGCCGGAACAGGGCGCTTAAACATCTTTTTCTGACCAAAAGCGACCAGCAGGACATTCTTTATTCTCTGACCAATATTGTCTGACCGGTCGGCAGATCTACCCAGACGTATGTTTGAACTGATTCGTTTGATACGGGTAAAAATCAAATATGCAGTAATGCCCAGAATTAGGATAAAAATAACCTGAGATAAATATGCCATAATTTTTTTTACAAGTTTAGTAAATAAATTTTGTACTCAATACAAAAAGGTATATCTTTGCACCACTTTAAAACAAAGTGATGGTGACGTAGCTCAGTTGGTAGAGCAAAGGACTGAAAATCCTTGTGTCGATGGTTCGATTCCATTCGTCACCACCTTCCAAAGCCCTTCTAAAGAAGGGCTTTTTTGTTGCTGCACAGGTGCATTTTTTTATGTAATTAATTCGTTAGCAGGTTTTCACCTGAAAAGTATCTATTGACCTTTTCTCTCATTAGTTATTAGTATACTTTCAAATCTTTATCTGGGTTTTTGTTTTTGCCTTATAATAATAATTTTTTTAGATTTCTCTCAAGGATCTTTGTTAAATTGTATGTGAGTGTTTTGAATAAGAACAGCATGCATTTGTAAGGTTTGTTGTTGTGAAAGCAAGAGATCTGATAGAATTATTTGAATCGGGATATATTCAGGGACTATGCTAACTTTGCGTGAAATGTTGAGGTAAGGTTTAACTTCCCGGAAGACTTAAGAGAAAAAAGGATGGTCAGCAGCAAGCTTATTGTTGTATTGTTTCCATAATGATGTAGTGTATCCTGAAGGGAAGGAAGCTAATGCAGAGAGGATAACTAGGATATTGCTTCACACAAAGGGTTTAAAAGAGTATACGTTTACACGTGTACTCTTAAAGAATTATAGAAAAATATTAGAGGCTTCTGCTTTGGACAGTATTGGAAGTCTTTACTTTTTATTAAAGTGTTTTAAGTTTAGCACTTCTTTGGGATTTAAGAATCTCCATTTTCCTCTTATCAGATCTTTTTTTGTTAGACCGGCATACATAACGCGGTCTAACCGGACAACTTCGTATCGGAAATGTTCAAATATCCTGCGAACGATCCGGTTTCTGCCTTCATGGATCTCGATGCCAAGTATTTTTCGATCTTTTGATAAGATCTGAACATCATCCGGTTTAATAGGACCATCTTCCAGTTCGATACCTTTTTGTATAGCTTCAAAGTCTTCAGGAGAAACAGGGCGATCAAGATCTACCTGATAAATTTTCTGAATTCTGTTGCTCGGATGAGTAAGGAAATCGGCAAGTTCTCCATCATTGGTAAGCAGAAGAAGACCTGTGGTATTTCTATCAAGCCGGCCAACAGGATATATTCGCTCATTTCCCGCCTGTTTTACCAGATCCATTACTGTTCTGCGGTTTTGAGGATCATCCATTGTTGTAATAAAATCCTTAGGCTTATTCAGCAAAACATAGATGTGATGCTCTCTTTTCAGGATCTTGTTTTTGTATCTGACACGATCTGTCGGATGAACTTTGGTTCCCAGCGAGGTTATTATTTCTCCGTTTACGGAGATCTCACCCTGCTCGATCAGTTTGTCCGCGTCTCTACGTGAGCAAATACCCGCATTGGAAATATACCGGTTAAGCCTGATCAACTCATTATCCTGATTGGTACTTTGGGAAGAAGAGCCGGAGTTTGCAGTGGAATGTTTTTTCTCAGAGGATGGATGCGAAGATGTCTTCTTTGAAAATCGCTTATTGGATTGATCTTTCATTTTTTAATTCAGTATCACTACTGTATTTTATTAAGTTTTAAAATTTGAACTACTCTTGATCCGGTTCTGCAGATACCCCGGAGTCTGAATCACTGTCATCGCTCAGGCCGATCTCATTATCTTCGGTTTTGAAGTCTTTGGGTACAGGAAGATCTTTCAGACTGTTGATGCCAAAATAATCCATAAATCTGGCAGTTGTTCCATACAAAACAGGGCGACCAATTGAGTCTGATTTACCGACAATTTCAATTAATTGCTTTTCCAAAAGTTTCTGTACAGCGTAATCACAGTTTACTCCTCTTAGCTGTTCGACTTCTCCTTTGGTGATTGGTTGTTTATATGCAATAATGGACAGTGTTTCGAGGGCACTGGCAGACAGTCTTTTTTTTGACTTATGTTTCAGAAGAATGCTGATACTTGCCTGGTATGCCGGCTTTGTGAGAAACTGATAACCATCACCGGAGTGTACTATTGAAAACGGGAACTGCTCGGACTGATATTTTTCTTCCAGAATAGTTATCGCCCGTTCGATATCTTGCATAGGCACTTCTGCCTCAAACATTTCAGAAAGGCATTGTTGCAGGTCTTTCTGACTGAGAGGGTCCGGAGAACAAAAGATCAGAGCTTCTATATGATGAATCAGGAAGTCCAACTCAGTCTCTGCGATTAAGTTTGGCTTCAATAGAATGCTGAGTATGAGGTACGGCCCTTAAGCGCTCTTTAGGAATTAATTTGCCCGTCTCAATGCATATTCCATACGTGCCGTTTTTAATTCTGGCAAGAGCATTTTCCAGCTGTTGAATAAACTTTTGCTGCCTTGCTGCCAGCTGGGTAAAGTTTTCTTTTTCAGCAGTGTCTGCTCCGTCTTCAAGAAGTTTTAATGTGCCGGCAGTAGTATCGGTTCCTGGGTCATTTCTGCGGCTAAGCACTTCTTTGATATAATTTAGCTCCTTACGTGCTTTTTCAAGTTTATCCTCAATTAATACCTGAAACTCTTTCAGGTCTTCTTCTGAATATCTTAATTTTTCTTCACTCATAGTCTTCCGGGTTAGAATTGCTGCAAATTTACAAATATTTCCTGTTCTTTTTAGGGAAACCAATTAAAGCCTTGTTTACGAAAAAGTAAACAATTGGTTAGAGGCGACCTCCAACTACTACGGTTTCTTTGATAAGGTTGACCTGTCCGTCCAGGTTATATAACTCAGCTGCTATAATATAAATTCCAATCCCGGCCATACTTCCGGAGTCATTACTTCCATCCCAGGTTAATATATTTGCAGTGCCAAGTGATTGATTATTGGATAGTCTTTTTATTAATCGGCCGTTCATGTCAAAAATACGGATTGATGCGATCCAGTTCTCTGAGGGCAATGTCAGACTGATGATTATAAAATCATCAATTCCATCGCCATCCGGAGTAAATATTTCAGGGCTGATTGATAACAATCTACTGTCACCATTCATGCTTCTTGCCTGTGAGTTTCTGAAACCCGGAGTCGCATAAAGAGAAGTCGAGGAGGCAGATGTCCAGTTCTGAGGGAGATTGGTCGGACTTGCTGATGAAATTCGCTCCAGAGATACTCCCTTTGCGGAAGAAAGAATACTATGATGATAGTTTTCATTATATGTGAAGTCATCCAGAATCCTGTTTGCCGATGAAAGGATTAATCTGGCATTTTTATTATTTAAGGCAGGGAATCTTGGCATTTCGATAATCGCTTCATTAACGGCATTTGTATATTTTCTGACAAGACTTCCGGAGTCCCTGGTTAGAACAGCATAGCTGCGGGGTATCATTATATTATCATTATGGCTTACAGGAAAGGAGGTTTGTGTTAGACTTTCCGTGTTCTGATACTGTAAATTGATGCTTTTCAGGTTGATATAGTTATCGGACTGGTTGTATAACTCAATAAATTCGGGGCCGTCCGGATCAGGATTGAACATGACTTCATTAAATACTAAATCAAGACTGTCCGGATCAGTAGTATATATTACTTCGTGAAAAAAATCTTCATTGATGTAACCCACGCACTTGCCTAATTTTTTTAGAATAACCGAATAAATTGAGTTGGATTGCAGGAGAAAAGGTGCTTCCAGTGTAATGGAATTCTGATCAGCCGCTACGTTGGGCACGATACTGTTATTTATAAAGGCAGTTGAATACTGGTTCCAATCAGGATTGCGGTCGAGAGTTAAGGTAATCGTGTTGTTATTTATAGATGAGCTCATAGTGTTCGGAAGGATATTATGGTAATCCGGCACATGCTGACTGTTTGTTTTTCCGGGACTGCCTCCCTTCGGATTTGTTGATGTTTGCCAGTTTGCTTTTCCTAAACAAAAACCGTCAGGAGCTATAGCTTCAAGTGCAAAGCCACCGGCACTTGCTTTTTTATCAGAATGCCATTCGTTGGAGTACGAAAGAGCAAAGATGATCCGGTCTGCGGGATCCCTCAGATAAATATCATCGTGGTCATTGTTTAATGAAGGCCAGGGATTAAGGCCCAGGACCTGTCCATGGATTTCAAAATCACCGACAGCGTTTGCGGGACACAGTATAAGTATGGAATCCGGCTTGATAATTATGCTATCCTGTATTTTTGAATAGGTTTGCCGGTCAGAGAGTGTGAATGAAAACAACTGTACAGGCGATGTGCTTCTGTTTAAAAGTTCAATATACTCAGCATTGGGCAATCCCGATATTGCAGAAGGGGAAGGCATGATTTCATTAAATATCAGTGAGGCGTATGGTAGATACGGGGTGAAGTAAAAGTTGTATTCCAGACTTTCTTCCAGCCAGGGAATGGTTATAATAAGGGTATTGTAAGTGTTTTTGAGAAGAAAATCGCTGCGAATGGTTAGAGAATCTTCATTACAATATACATAATCAGGCTTTGCTGAATTAATTCGGATATGATCAGAGTTAAGATTTTTGATTTCTTCTGACATAAGTACAATAAACTCTGATTCGTTGCGGATCTGGGCATCTATTATGGCAATAGGGGCAGAATCAACAGATATGCTTTTTAAAATAAATTTATCAGCTCTTGTGGATGTATGGAAAAACATTACTCCGGTATATCCGGATTCAATATTGCACAATACTTCTGCTTCTCCCTGAGAGATATAAGAGAGCCCGCCTGTTGAATCAGCGTTTATACGCCAGAAATTATCTTTGAGAAGCTCAACTTTTATCCGGACATCTACTTTTTCCTGTCCTATGAAGCCGGCAACTCCTCTGGTCAATTGCGTATGTTGATTTCCATCCTGATAGAAAAGGTCAATTGCATCAAGTGAGCCTGAACTTCCGCCGACTTTTAGGTAGAATCCTTTTAGATCCGGATCGTTGAGTGGTTTGTCTGCAATTAAATATAGTCTGACATAATTAGAAGCAGAAGGATTGAAATCCATTTGAAGAGACCATTTCCATAATGTGTTTGTGGTACGTTCATAATGCTTCCAAATGCAGAGCTGTCCGGTACTTTTCGCCCCATTGGCCTGAAAGCCTGTTTGAGTTTTTATAAAAAAAGCCGTATCTCCTTGCCAGAGAAAGTCATTTGCAGACTGGCTGACTGCCTGATTGGGGCAAAGTGATGACAAAAGGCATAGCCCTGCAAAGAAAAAATGATACATTATCCATATTGGTTTTTAAGTAAAAAAAATGCTAAAAGTTGAATTGGGCGTAAAAATAAAAATAAATAAATTAACTTTGGATACTAGTATAAACTTTGATAAAACTTAAACAAAATGAAAGTTGCTGTAGTAGGTGCCACCGGTCTTGTAGGTGGTGAAATCTTACAAGTGCTGGAAGAAAGAAATTTTCCGGTTACAGAGTTAATCCCTGTTGCATCTCAAAGATCTGTTGGAAATAAGATAAAATTTAAGGGTAAGGAATACTCTGTAGTTGGAATGGAGGATGCGATCAGTCAGAAACCGGACGTAGCGATCTTTTCGGCAGGTGGCGGAACCTCACTTGAGTGGGCCCCGAAGTTTGCGGAAGCAGGAGTTACAGTTATCGATAACAGTTCGGCCTGGAGAATGGACCCTGCAAAGAAACTGATCGTTCCGGAGATCAATGCAAAAGAGCTTACAAAAGAGGATAAGATTATTGCGAATCCAAATTGTTCAACAATCCAGATGGTTGTTGCTCTTTATCCTTTGCATAAGAAATACAAGATCAAAAGAATTGTAGTTTCAACGTACCAGTCAGTGACCGGAACCGGAAAGAATGCCGTAGATCAGCTGATGAATGAGCGGAAGGGTATTGAAGGGGCAAAAGCTTATCCGTATAAGATTGATTTGAATGTATTACCTCATATTGATGTATTTACAGATAATGGCTATACCAAAGAAGAGATGAAAATGGTTAATGAAACCAGAAAAATCTTCAATGATGGTTCCATTAGAGTTAGCCCGACTGCAGTGAGAATCCCTGTTATGGGAGGTCATTCTGAAGCAATCAATGTTGAATTTGAAAGAGATTTTGACCTTGATGAAGTTCGCCAGTTACTGGAAGCAGCGGAAGGTTTGGTTGTACAGGATGATGTAAAGAATCTTCTTTATCCAATGCCGATGACCTCACATAGAAGGGATGAGGTTTTTGTCGGGAGACTTAGAAGAGATGAATCACAACCTAATACATTAAATATGTGGGTAGTTGCTGACAACCTTAGAAAAGGAGCAGCGACAAATGCAGTACAGATTGCGGAGTATCTTCTTAAGAATAATCTGAATTAATACGAATATTAATTGAAAAAATAAAGAAGCCGGAGCGTACAGCCCCGGCTTTTTTTTATTCAAGGTAAGAAAGTATATAAAAAAACCATCCGGAAAGGATGGTTTTACAAGTTATATTGCGATTGTCTTTATTATAAAGTTCTCTTCGTTTCTTTTGTTTCAAACGGTTCAATGTTGTCTCCTACACGTATGTCATTGAAGCCTCTGATACTGATCCCGCATTCATAACCATAACGAACTTCTGCCACATCGTCTTTGAAACGCTTAAGGGCATCAATACTGCCGGTATGAACAACGATGCCGTCTCTGATTAGCCTTACGCTGCTGTTTCGCTTAATGGAACCTTCAGTTACATAACATCCTGCAACGGTTCCGATTTTGGAGATTTTAAAGACTTCACGTACATCAACGTTTCCTGTAATAACTTCTTCCAATTTCGGAGCAAGCATACCCTCCATAGCATCTTTGATTTCATCAATCGCATCATAGATGATAGAGTACAGACGAATCTCAATTTCTTCATTCTCTGCCAGTCTTCTTGCTCCGCTTGAAGGTCTTACCTGGAATCCGACAATGATGGCATCTGATGCAGACGCAAGGAGGACATCTGATTCGGAAATCTGACCAACGCCTTTATGCAGAATTCTGATTTGGATTTCTTCAGTAGAAAGCTTTAGCAAGGAATCGGAGAGGGCTTCAACAGAACCGTCCACGTCACCTTTGACGATAACATTAAGTTCTTTAAAGTTTCCGATTGCAAGTCGTCTACCGATTTCATCAAGAGTAATATGCTTTTTGGTACGAATACTCTGTTCCCGCAATACCTGTTCACGTTTGGAGGCGATTTCCCGTGCTTCTCTTTCGGATTCCATTACCTTGATCTTGTCACCTGCTTGCGGGGCGCCATTAAGACCAAGGACAAGTACCGGAGTAGAAGGTCCAGCCTTTTCTATCCTGTTTCCTCTATGATCCATCATGGCTTTTACTCTGCCATAATGGGCTCCGGAAAGAATTACATCTCCGACACTCAGCGTACCATTCTGAACCAGAATGGTTGCAATATAGCCGCGACCTTTATCAAGAGAAGCTTCTACAACTGTACCAACAGCATTTCTGTCCGGATTGGCTTTTAAATCGAGCAATTCTGCTTCAAGGAGAACTTTGTCCAGCAGAGAGTTGATATTAAGTCCCGATTTAGCGGATATCATTTCACACTGATATTTTCCACCCCAGTCTTCAACCAGGATATTCTCGTTGGCAAGCTCTTCTTTAATCTTATCCGGATTAGCCGTAGGCTTATCAATTTTGTTAATAGCAATAACAATCGGAACTCCGGCAACAAGCGAATGGTTTATCGCTTCTTTTGTCTGAGGCATGACAGCATCGTCAGCAGCAACAACAATGATGACAATGTCTGTTACCTTAGCTCCACGTGCACGCATAGCGGTAAATGCTTCGTGACCTGGTGTGTCAAGGAAGGTTATTTTTTTGCCGCTTTCCGTTACGACAGAATAGGCACCTATGTGCTGGGTAATTCCCCCGGCTTCACCAGCTGCTACTTTCGTTTTACGTATGTAGTCAAGCAAACTTGTTTTACCATGGTCAACGTGTCCCATAATGGTGATAATCGGCGCTCTTTCTGAGAGATCCTTCGCGTCATCTACTTCTTCCTGCTCAAACTCTTCCTCTTCTTCAATATTGGTAAAGTCAACATTGTATCCAAACTCATCAGTAATAACCGTGATTGCTTCCGCATCAAGCCGCTGGTTAATGGATACAAACATACCCAGTCCCATGCTCGCGCTGATTACTTCATTTACACTTACTCCTAAAAGTGAAGCAAGGTCATTTGCTGAAATATATTCCGTTACTTTTAATGTTTTAGCATCTTCCTGTTGCTGAAGTAGTCTTTCTTCTTCTGCTTCTGCAAACGCGGAGCGTTTTTCTTTCCTGTACTTAGACCGTTTGGTGCCTTTTTTGGCAGGTCCGCCTCCACTTAGCTTTGCAAGTGTTGCTTTGATTTTGTCCTGGATTTCCTTGTCAGAAACTTCTTCTTTTGCAACAGACTGCTGACCGACAGGTTTTCCGCCTTTTTTGAAGTTCGCATGACCTGGTCTGTTCTGGCCCTGGCCGGCAAACTGGTTTCCGGGCTTCGGTCCCTGACCGGGACCCTGGCCTGGAGCTTGACCTCCGCCAACAGGGTTGTTTTCTATTCGAAGACGTTTACGCTTTTTCTTGGCTTTTTTCTTGTCTTCTTCCTGTTGTCTGGCAACATCGGATGAGGCTACCGGTTTTTTCTTCTTGCTTTTGTCAGAAGGCAGCTCAATTTTCCCTAGAACCGTTAAGCCTTTTAGCTGATCGGCTTTGGCATTGATTAGCTCCGGTTCAGCCAGGTGTTCTGAATGTCCGCGAGCTTCAGCCGGTTCTTCGTGTGTATTGACAGTTTCTTCTTTAGCTTCAGAGAGTATTTCCGGTTCTGATTGTCTGGTATCTGTTGGAATGGCAGAACTGATAACCGGTTCAGTTTCGGGAGTACTCTTTATTTCTTCGGCAGCCGCCGGCTTCTCTATTGGAGGTTCACTAACAATTGGCTCCGTTTTTTCTACCTCAGCCGGAGCAGTTACAGGCTCCTCTGACTGAGAAGTCTTTTGTGCAGGGGAAGCACTGCTGGCTTCAGTCTCGGCTTCCGGCTTGATCTTTTTCTTTTCTCCAAGATCAATTTTACCTACAACCTTGATGCCCTGAAGTTTTACTTTGCCAATAGGATCTTCTTCTGTAAGAACTTTTCCTTGCTTGTTATCTTCCGCAGTTTCATCCAGCTCAGGCACCGAGGGAGAAACATTCTTAATAAATATTTCATCCTCATCCTCCACTTCTTTTTTAGTAGTACCCGGATCAGATTTAATTACTACGTCAGAATGCTTTTTGCCAATGGTGAGACCGGAAGCCTCTTCTTTATCCATTATTGAGGAGGCAAACTCCTTCATCAGCATATCGAATTGCTCCAATGTGACTTTAGAGTTTGGATTGTTTTCAATGGAAAAACCTTTTGCAGAAAGATGGTCGGCTATGGTGGAGGTCCCAACATTTAACTTTCTGGCAACTTGGCTCAGTCTCATCATTTTTTCTTCTGCCATTCTATTTTTTTTTCTCTGAACAAATAGTTTTTTCTACGATTCGAATTCCTGTTTCAGGATACTGACAATATCTTCGATTGTCTCTTCTTCCAGTTCAGTTCTTCTAAGAAGGTCATCTTTAGATAAAGCAAGTACACTTTTCGCTGTATCCAGACCAACTCTTTTTAACTCTTCAATAATCCATTCATCGATCTCATCGGTAAATTCGATCAGATCAACATCTTCTTCTTCCGCTTCTGAAAGCTCGCGGAAGACATCTATTTCCAAACCAACAAGCTTGCTTGCCAGCTTTATGTTTTGGCCGCCTTTTCCGATTGCCAGGGAAACCTGGTCCGGTTTAAGATAAACGGAAGCGCGGCCTTCCTGCTGATCAATCTTGATGCTGCTGATTTTGGCGGGACTAAGCGCACGCTGAATATAAAGATCAAGATTGTCTGTGAAGTTAATCACATCTATGTTTTCATTCTCAAGCTCTCTTACAATGCTGTGTATCCTTGATCCTTTCATTCCGACACACGCTCCGACCGGATCTACACGATCATCATATGATTCTACTGCAACTTTGGCTCTTTCTCCTGGTTCCCTTACCACTTTCTTTATTGAAATGAGACCATCAAAAACTTCCGGAACTTCAGTTTCAAACAGCTTCTCAAGAAATACCGGAGATGTTCTGGAAAGAATGATTTTCGGATTACCATTATGCATTTCCACTCTGTGAACAATTGCTCTTACATTATCACCTTTGCGGAAACGATCTTTGGATATTTGCTCATTTTTTGGAAGAACCAGTTCATTGCCTTCTCCGTCGATCAGCAAAATTTCGCGATTGAGGATCTGGTAAACTTCTCCAACAATAATTTCTCCAACAAGTTCTTTGTACTTTTGGAAAAGAATATCCTTTTCCAGATCTTTTACTTTTTGCATCAGGGTTTGTCTTGCTGTCATGACAACCCGTCTCCCGAAGTCAATAAGTTTTACTTCTTCAGCAACTTCTTCTCCGATTTCAAAGTCCTCTTCAATTTTCCTCGCTTCTGTAAGGGATATATGGAGATTTTCATCATAGTCAAAGCTGTCTTCTGCAAAGTCATCCGACACAATTTCCCTGAATCTCCAGATTTCCAGGTCTCCTTTGTCGACGTTGATGATAACATCAAAATTATCATCAGTCACGAATTTCTTCCGGATCATGGTACGGAACACATCTTCCAGTATTCGCATCATGGTAGGGCGGTCAATATTCTTGAATTTCGCAAATTCGGCAAAGGATTCAATTAAAGTTGCGCTTTCCATCGTCATTTAAATGAAACTATAATGTTTGATTTTTTTATATCTCTAAAAGCAAATTCAAATGAACTAACTTCTTTTTTCTTTTTGTCAAAAACAGAGAGAACAATGCTGTCCTCTTTGATATCTTCCAGAGTACCTTTCTTTTGTGTGTCATCATTGAGGATAACCTGAAGTTCTCGGCCTCTGTTTTTTAAGTATTGTCTTTTTATTTTCAGAGGCTCATCGAGTCCGGGAGAAGACACTTCCAGGACATATGACAGATCTCCAAAATCTCCTGCTTCAATTTTTTGTGAAAGTTCCCGGCTGATTTTTGCACACTGATCAATACTGATACCAGTGTCACTGTCAAGAAGTACAGCAATTTTGTTTCTTTTTCCACTATTGCTTGTGCGGACATCCACTAAAAAAAGTTCACTGCCCTGAATCAATTCCTCGACAAATTCCCGGATGATTCTTTTTAAGTCCATCACTATATTATATCTCCAATACAATAAAAAGAGGGGACCTGCGTCCCCTCTTTTCTCAAGCTTTTTTCTAATTCTTGTGCAAAGTTAACTAATTTCCAATATCAAACAAATTAATCTAAAGTTTAATAATTATTACGTATTATTGGGGGTTATTTCAGGAACCCATATTGCTATCAGAAGGTTCCCAGAATAGAATATTATGAAAAATATTGATAAGTGGTGAAAGAAGGACTTATTGTTTATAATTCTTTAACAAGAAAAAAGGAAAGTTTCACGGCTTTGAATCCGCCTTATGTAGGAATGTATGTATGCGGGCCAACAGTATATGGTGAAGCACATCTGGGACATGCCCGGGGAGCAGTGACATTTGATATTGTATTCCGGTATCTCAGAGCGCTTGGTTATAAGGTGCGCTATGTCCGCAATATTACAGATGTGGGGCATCTTGAACAGGATGCTGATGACGGTGAGGATAAAATCGGAAAGAAAGCCCGTCTTGATAAATTAGAACCGATGGAAGTTGTAAAGTATTACACAGATAATTACCATCAGGTCATGGAAAAGCTTAATGTTCTTCCGCCAAGTATCGAACCTCAGGCGAGCGGGCATATTCCTGAGCAGATTTCAATGATTGAGGAAATCATAAAGAACGGATATGCATATGAAAATAAAGGCTCGGTTTATTTTGATGTTGAAAAATATGCTACCGTTCATCACTATGGTCAACTATCTGGAAGGGTTATTGAAGATCAGCAATCCGGAACAAGAAACCTGGACGGGCAGGACACTAAAAAAAGTCCGCTTGATTTCGCTTTGTGGAAGAAAGCCAATCCGGAACATATAATGCGATGGAGCTCTCCATGGGGTGAGGGGTTTCCGGGATGGCATCTGGAATGCTCTGCTATGAGCTCAAAGTATCTGGGAAATATATTCGATATCCACGGGGGGGGCATGGACCTGTTGTTTCCTCACCATGAATGTGAAGTGGCTCAGTCTGTTGCCTGCCATCACGAACAGCCCGCCAGGTTCTGGATGCATAATAATATGATTACCATTAATGGGCAAAAGATGGGTAAGTCTCTGGGTAACTTCATTACGATGAATGAGCTTTTTTCCGGGCAGCATCCTGCTTTGGAACAGGCATATTCACCCATGACTATACGATTTTTTATTCTTCAGGCGCATTATAGAAGTACGCTGGATTTTTCCAATGAAGCGTTGAAGGCTGCTCAAAAAGGGTTAACGAAGCTGATTAACGGTCTGAGAGTATTAGAAAAATTATCTTATCCTTCTGAGGAAAGTGAAAAAGATGAGAAGCTTAATAAAGAACTTCTCGAGCTTTCTGAAAATTGCTATAAAGGCCTGAACGACGATTTTAATACGGCAATTACAATTGCTTCTTTGTTTAATCTGCTGAAAAAGATTAACTCTCTTTATACAAAATCAATTGATGTTAACCTGATAGAAGGAAAAGTATTCCTTCACATGAAAGAAACCTTTAAAACAATAATAACAGATATTCTTGGGCTTTGCGAGGAAGATACAGTTGATCCTGCTACTTTCATTGATGGGCTGCTGGAATTATATAAAGAGGCTAAAGCTAATAAGCAATATGACAAGGTAGATGCTATCAGAGCTTTATTTAAAAAAGAAGGCCTGGTAATAAAGGATATGAAACATGGAATTGACTGGGCATATGAAGAATAGATTTTTGTGGCTTGTAGTTTTTTCGCTTTCTGTCCTGTTTACAGCTTGTGAAGAAAAGAAGGAAGAGAGCCGTTCTGAATCTAAGGGCGAAAATAAAGCTGTAAAGAAAGAACCGGTTGCTCCTTTTTTTAATGGAGACTCTGCATACGTGTTTATTAAAAAACAGGTTGATTTTGGCCCCAGAGTTCCTAATTCTTCTGCTCACAGGAAATGCGGGGAATACCTTGTTCAGCAGTTGAGAAATTATGGCTGGGAGGTATATACCCAGCAGTTCGAAGCAACTGCGTTCGATGGTACACGCTTGAATCTTACTAATATTATCGGGAGTTATCGACCCGATCTGGCAAAGAGGGTTTTGTTGGCTGCACATTGGGATACTCGTCCATTTGCTGATCAGGATACCGATCGTATAAAGGAACCTATTGACGGAGCAAATGACGGAGCAAGCGGGGTTGGCGCTTTACTTGAAATTGCGAGAGTTGTCAATGAGTCGGACAAGAAGCCGGCAGTAGGAGTTGACATTATATTTTTTGACGGGGAAGATTACGGGCAGCCTGATTTTGCCAAAGACATAGGCAGGATACAGGACTCTTGGTGCCTTGGTTCTCAGCATTGGGCAAAAAACAAGCATTTACAGGGCTATAGTGCGTTTTATGGAATCTTACTTGATATGGTTGGTGCTGCCAATGCACGGTTTGCCATGGAAGGAACGTCCATGCATTTTGCCCCCTCTGTTGTTAATAAAGTATGGCAAACTGCCAGAGACCTGGGATATGGTCAATACTTTGTAAATGTTAAAACTCCGGCGATTATTGATGACCATACCTATGTTAATGAAATAGCCGGTTTACCAATGATTGATATTATTGAATATAATATGTCCGGAGACGGATATTTCGGAGATTACTGGCATACCCACAATGACAATATAGATGTGATTGATCCTGCAACGTTAAAAGCTGTGGGTCAGACAGTCCTGGAAGTGTTGTATAATGAACGGTAATCTAACTCACATTTATCCATATTTACAGCAAGAATTGCTTCTGTACCTAGGATAATCGGATCATTATGGTCTTCATGACCTGCCGGGAAATTAAATGCCACAGGAAAGCAATAATCTTTTACCGCATCCAGAATAATGTCTTTCCAGCTATTCCCAAATGGCTCTTCATTATCCTTTATATCGGAAAAGTGACCAACGATGAGACCCTGAAGATTGGTTAATTTCCCTGCCCTTTTGAGATGAGTCATGACTCTGTCAATATGATAAAGATATTCGCCTACTTCCTCGATAAAAAGGATCTTTCCGGAAAAATCCATGTCGGTTTTTGTACCAATCATATTGTATATGAGTGTAAGATTGCCTCCGATAATGGGGCCTTTGCCTGTCCCCGTTTTATTTTGGGGATCTGCAGGAATATGTATGCTGCTTTTTAATTGACCAAACAGAATCTCTTTCAATTTATCCATACTGCCATATTGTACATTTTTACTGAAGTTAACGGGCATCGGACCATGGATGCTTGAGTAATCACTGGCTTGAAAAGAGAAATGTAAGGACGTAATATCACTATAGCCAATTAACCATTTGGGGTACTTTTTTAAGCTTTCCAAATTTGCCTTATCCAGAATCCGTGTCGTTCCATATCCGCCCCTTGCACAAAAAATAGCTTTTATTTCAGGGTTGCTAAGGGCCCATTGAAGATCCGTTATTCTTTCTTCATCAGTACCAGCATACTGGAAGTAGCTATTGTAAAGATATTGTCCTTCAAGGGGAATCAGGCCCCAGGATTTAAGTACCTTTATGGAATACTCTAACGATTGTCTGTCAATCTTTTTTGCGGTTGCTATAATAGCAACTTTGTCTCCTGTAGAAAGATATGGTGGTATTTGACTCATTACAAAACAAAAAAAGGTCATTGCATAGCAATGACCTCAATATAAAACAAAATGTTATAATATTTTATTTTTTGACAGGAGCTCCTGACTGATTAGTGGCCGGTTTGGGTGTTACTCCAAGTGCCAGAAGGACTTTGTCAGAAATATTGTCTTCAAGGTTTTTTGCGTAGAGTATGATTGCAGATGTGCCCATCTCGGTGTGAGTACTTAAAATATATGTATAACCGTTTTCCTCGGCTACTTTGTCGATAGCTTTTTGAATTTTATTTAGTACAGGCTCAAGCAATGCAACTTGTTTGTTCTGCATTTCTCCCTGAGCTTTTTCTTCAAATTCTCTGATATTGTTTTGTAAAGAAATGAGTTCCTGCTCTTTATCCTGCTTTACAATTTCCGCCATTGTTGCCTGTCCTTTTCTGTAAGTGTCCAGCTTCTGCTCGTACTCAGTATATTTGGACTGGAGCTGACTCTGAAGTTGCTTCTCGAACTCCTTGAGCTGACTTTCTATTTGCTTGGCTTCAGGCAGCTGAGCCAGTATATATTCCAGATTGGTATAGCCAATTTTCGGGGTTTGGGCAAATGCACAAGTTGCACTTAAAAAAATTGCTAATAAAAGACTAAGGATTGATTTGTTTTTCATTTTTATAATAGACTTTAAACTTTTATTTAACCGTATCATTCGGATCCCCAAGACCTAACTCATCCAATACATAATCTGTGTAGTCATGAATCGGGTTCGTATAAAGCATAACGAGATCACCCGACTTGTCGAAAAGAAACTGAAGACGTTTTGCTTTTGCCACTTTCTCTACAGCTTCATACAATTTGTCCTGTACCGGCTTCATGAGATCCTGCCGCTTGAGAAAAAGCAGACCGTCAAATCCGAAAATTTTCTTTTGGTATTCTTTGAGCTCCTTTTCCTTGAGGGAAATTTCTTCAAGCCTCTCGGTCTTCATAGTTTCTGTGAGGAGAACCTCTTCAGCCTGAAAATCCTCCTTCAGCTTATCGACTTCTTGTTTTTTCTCTTCAATTTCTTTTTGCCAGCCAGATGAAAGCTTATCCAATTCCTTTTGAGCTTCCTTATATTCGGGCATTTTTTTCAGAATATACTCTGAATCTATGTACCCAAACTTCTGAGCATAAGTCGTACCGAAAATAGAAAAAATAAATAAAAATGTAAGGAGTTTTTTCACAATGTTATCTGATTTGCTGTCCGATTACAAATGTTACACGTGATCTGTTTTCGAGCGGGTTTTTTCCTGGCACATCATCCAGTCTGAATCCCCAGTCAATACCAATCATACCAAATGCAGGCATCATGATCCTTGTACCGATTCCGGCGGAGCGGTAATTCTGAAACGGGTTAAAATCTCTGAAATTATTCCAGACATTGCCTGCTTCAAAAAATGTAAGAGCAATTACTGATAAAGCCGGACTCAGGCTTATAGGATAACGAAGCTCAGTCACAAACTTGTCAAATAATACACCACCCGCATCTACGGTTCCGCCAGCCTCAAACGGTTTGATTTCATTGTTCTGATATCCTCTGAGACCAATGATTTCGGATCCAAGCAGGAAGTTGAAGCCCGAAAGACCATCACCACCCATTATGAAACGTTCAAACGGACCCACCGGTCTTCGTTGAGAATAGGAACCGATGTATCCGAAATGGGCCCTTGCATTAAGCACGAGATTTCTTTTTTGTCCCGGTATGATGGTGGTGAACCAGGACTGATCAAACATCCATTTATGATACTCGACCATTTTATACTTTTCTTCCTCCGGGAGTATGGCGTAGTTCTTTTTGTTAAACAATGAGTATGGCGGAGTACTGCTTACCGAAAAAGAAAGATTGGATCCGCTTGTCGGGAAGGTAAAGTCATTCAAGCTGTTTCTGCTCAATGAATAAGTCAGCGTTATACTATTGGATGCAGTGTTGTCAATCCCTAACTGATTTGTGCCAAAGTTATTAAAGCTATATTGCATAAAAGAGACAGAATAGCTTGTCGAGAAGTAATCATCAGGCCATTTTAATCTCTTTCCATAACTGAGTGTTGCACCTTGCACCCTTAAGTGACCGCTTATCTTCAGGCCGCTGCTTACACGGTTTTGCTGAGATCTGATGAGACTCATTGTTAAGGAATGAGGTTTATTGCCGCCAAGCCATGGCTCAGTAAATGAGAAGGAGTAATTCTGAAAATATATCCCGTTTGACTGGAAGCGGACGGACAGACGCTGACCGTCCCCGCTTGGCAACGGATCCCAGGTTTTAAACTTGGGAATATTTCGTAAAGAGAAATTGTTGAAAACAAGTCCAAGGGTTCCGACTAATCCGATTTGTCCTCCCCAGCCTCCGGATAGTTCGATCTGATCACTGGACTTTTCTACAACTGTATAATTGATATCTACAGTACCATCGGCCGGATTGGGAACAGGATTGATCCCGATCTGCTCGGCATCAAAGTATCCCAGTGTTGCGATCTCTCGTTGCGAGCGGATCAGATCTGAACGGCTGAATTTCTGTCCGGGTAGTGTCCGGAGTTCTCTCATGACTACATGATCATGAGTTTTGGTATTACCTGAGACAGTGATATTTTTAATTGTTGCCTGAGGTCCCTCGTAGACTCTCATTTCAATATCAATGGAATCTTTCTCAACCATTACTTCAACCGGATCGACATGGAAGAAAAGATATCCATCATCAAGATATAGGGAGCTTATATCATATCCATCGGGATTATAGTTGAGCCTGCGCTCAAGCCGGGCAAGATTATAAACGTCCCCTTTTTTAATATTTAGTATTGTGTCAAGAGCGCGGTCAGAATAGATGTAGTTTCCCTGCCAGGTTATATTTCTGAAATAATAGCGGGACCCCTCTTCAATCTGCATGTCTACATTGACCCGGTTATCCTGAACAAAATAAACGCTGTCTCTCACTATCTGGGCATCCCTGTAACCCAATGAGTTGTAATATTCGATAACCGCTTTCTGGTCTTTCTCAAAATCAGCCTGAATAAACTTGGAACTGGTAAATATTTTATAAAACTTTTTCTCTTTGGTTTCTTTCATCTTGCGCTTCAAACGCTTGTCAGATAATAGCTTTTCAGTTTTTTTGTCATCTCTTTCAGCTTCATTTCCGGAAATATTAATAGCATTAACTTTGACTTTGGGACCACGATTAATATTTATTTTGAGAATAACTTTGTTGTCGTGGAGTGTATCGTCTATTTTCCGGATTTCTGTTTTGGCAGCAAGAAAACCTTTCTCCGTGTAATATTTATTTATCCTTTGTATAGCATTTTTTGTCATGGCATCAGTTACGACCTGTCCGAGGGAAATATTAACCTTATTGGTAATTTCTTCTTTGTCAGATTTTTTGGCGCCTTCAATATCTATTCTGGATAAACGGGGTCTTTCTTTCAGATCAAAGTTTATATAGACTTTGTCACCTTCAATCCGGGTTATTGATATGGCAATATCTCCAACCAGCTTTTGATCCCATATTTTCTTAAGAGCATTGCTGAGTGTCTCTCCCGGAATCATAATGCGATCACCCTTCCGGAGTCCGGCAATTGCAATAAGAGCATTATGATCAATGCTTTCCAGACCTGTGAATGTGATATCTTCGATTGTATATTCCTGAGGATTGGTGTAGCTAAATGAACCTGAAGGTAAATATTGGCCTGAGATCTGCTGACTAAGTGTAAAAATCAGTATAATCGAAAAAAATAAAGACTTACAAATTTTCATTAAAAAGGTTATTAATTCACTTGTTCACTTATTTTACCAAAACGCCTTTCTCTTTTCTGAAAATTAACCAAGGCTTCCCAGAGATGTTCTTTTCTAAAATCAGGCCACAAAACCTCTGTAATATATAGCTCTGAATATGCTATCTGCCAGAGTAGAAAATTACTGATTCTCATTTCACCACTGGTACGAATCATAAGTTCAGGATCCGGGACGGATGCTGTTTGCAGATATCGGGAGATTAAAGATTCCGATATTGCGTCAGCATCAATTTTTCCTTCACTCAGATCTTTGGCGATTGATTGAACAGCATTGGTTATTTCCCAGCGTCCGCTATAACTCAGGGCAAGTATTAGTGTCATACCGGTATTAGAAGAAGTAAGCTTTATGGCTTCTTCCAGTTCTTTCTGACAATTTTTGGGCAACTCTTTGGTATTACCGATCGTTTGTAGTCTAATATTGTTCTGTTGGAGAACTTTTATTTCACTGTTAATGGTTGTAACCAGAAGAGACATTAGTGCTTTTACTTCTGTTTCCGGTCTGTTCCAGTTTTCAGTAGAAAATGCGTAAAGCGTAAGGTATCTGACACCCAGTTCTGCGCAGGCTTCCGTAGCATCTCTAACTGCTTTTACCGCATTTTGGTGGCCGAATATTCGCATAGCCCCCTTTTTTTTTGCCCAACGGCCATTGCCATCCATTATTATAGCGATGTGCTGCGGCAGTTTATTTATATCAATTTGTTCTTTTAGACTCATCCTCTGCAATAAGAGGCAAATGTACGAAAATGTGCAGCTAAATAAAAGAAAGGTTTAGCGGAAGATTGCGGGACATTTGACACCATAAAACGTGTAACTCAGGGTAAGTCCGGTGAAATAATACCAGTCATTTCCGTGCGGGTCACCGACTTGTTTACGATTGGAGACAACCCGGTCACTCAGACCGTCCAGATTATCAGAAAATGTTTTTCTGGCAACAAATTCAAGACCAAGGTTTACCTGCCTGGCTACCTGATAACGAACTCCTACTCCAAAAGGAATAGCAAAACCGGTACCATCGGATTTTTGCTGCCGGAAGCCGGGTGAGTTTTGCGAATAAACAAAGAAGGCAACACCTCCTGATAGGTATGGAGTAAAACGACGTCTGTCATTTTCTTTCCTGTAATCAAAGAAATTATATTCACCAATAGCAGAAAACTCCACGATCATGGTATTGCTTTCGGCCATTCTGTATTGAGGAAGAGGGTCATTACTACGCTTATCATTGACGATAAATTGTCCTTCCAGAATACTGAGTTTCACCCCCCCGGCCGGAGAAAAGTTGTATTTATAAAACCCCATTAGTGACTGACCATAATTATAGAAGCTATAATCCGGTGCAAGATCTCCCGTATAATTGAGCGCTCCTGCAGAAATACCAACTTCATGCGTCTGGCTATGCGCACTGTTATTGATAACTATAAGTGTAAAAACTGTCGCAACAGTTAAAAAAAATGCGTTCATATTCTGAGGTTAAAGTGCAAAATTACAAAAAATGTTATCATCTAACGGCGGAACTTCGGACATATTACTTTCGGAGGGAATATATATACCAGATGAAAGCCTGTCAGAATATACCAATCCTTGTTTTTATCGCCCCGTTTTGCTCCTGGTGTATTGTACGAGTTTATGTACAAATCACCAGTACCGTCATAGTCTCCGTTGTTTTTTGCCACATAACCTCCCTGTCTGTTTTCAACAAAGTCTTTCAAGTGAGCGTCTTTAGCAAGAGCTTCCATTGCCCTGTCGGACATATCAGCCGCAAGGTATCCCTTTTCCTTTCTGATGAGGTCTTTGTCTGAGTATACACCTCCTACATCGTCCAGGTAATCGGTAAATGTATATCTCCAGCCAATTTCAAAGCCCAGATCCCAATATCTGGCAAGCTTGTAACGAACTCCGAAACCAAACGGAATAGCAATCTGATGAAGAGAATATTCTTTTACACCTGTGCCGGGCAGTCCCTGTCCTTCAGTAGACAGTGGCTTCAGGTATACCCATTCATTATCCGGACTCAACCCCTGAGGATTGTGGTGGAAATAGGCGATTCCGAAAAAAACATACGGAGTAAAATCAGGTCTTTTTCTGTAATCCATGTAATTTCCTACCAGGTCAATAACGGCATCCAGCTTTATTTCATAAATCTCATTACGGAAATTTACATTTCGCATTTTACGATGAATATCCTCAATACTGTAGCTCGCATTTTTGTAATCATCTCCTTTTATCCGGCCATAAGAGACATTCCCCCGAATGGCGAGATGAGGTTTTATCTTATACAGGTATGCAAAGCCGATATTGTATTTGGTATGGCTGATAGAGGGGCTCAGGAAGCTTGGGGAAGGGTCTACTTCCCCTACGTAGTTCATGGAGTTGATGTTGAGACCAATTCCCTTATACCGATATTTCTTGCTGAAATTCTGGGCGATGGAATCGATAGAACCTGCTAAAAGAACAAAAAATATTAATCCTGTAAATTTGTACCTTTTCATTATTATCTCCTCCATATTTAAATACATTAATAGCTTTATAAGGAGCTCGGAGTTTGAAGTATATTTTTTCAATATTGCAAATTTAAGATTAATTTGTGTAAAATCGATCTTAATTTCTTAAATCAAGTCCCCAGTTTAATTTATTTCGCAGTGTTTCCAGGTATTTATACGATTTAAGTTCAATAAGTTTAACCGTAAAGTCCTCTTTTTTTACTTTAAGGCTGATTGTCGAAGGTACGCTTTTGGATCTGGAGTCAAGTGAAATCAGGATTTTTTTACTTCGGCTTTCAATCTGAAAACTCAGCTCGCTCGAATCCGGGACAATCATTGGCCGGACATTCAGATTATGTGGACTGACAGGGGTTAAAATAAAGTTCTGATTCTGAGGCATTACCAACGGGCCGCCACAGCTTAAGGAGTAACCGGTTGATCCGGTGGGTGTTGCGATGATTAGCCCGTCTGCCCAATAAGAGTTCAGATATTCTCCATTCAGATATGAATGCACAACAATCATAGAAGAAGAGTCTCTTTTGAGGATTGTAAATTCATTCAGACCGAAATTGATATCATTAAAAACGTCATCATCCGATATAACTTTAATGAGGGTACGCTCTTCGAGCTTCAGATTACCAGAGTATAAGGCTTCT
The DNA here is from genome assembly GCA_023392125.1 of Bacteroidota bacterium. Classification (GTDB taxonomy): domain Bacteria; phylum Bacteroidota; class Bacteroidia; order Cytophagales; family Cytophagaceae; genus SpSt-227. The sequence goes on along the minus strand of JAEVZS010000022.1, from coordinate 157,072 downwards.
ACTGCTTTTTTAGCATCTTCGCGTTGTATTGTAGCCAGAAACCCTAATCTTCCGGTGTTAATGCCCAATATTGGAATTGATTTGCGTCCGACAAAAGTAACACCGGAAAGCAGCGTGCCATCCCCGCCTATGCTAATCATAAAATCTGTATCAGAGGATAGTTCTCCCGGAGTCGAATATGCCGGGACTTCTTTAAGAAGCACATTACGTCTTTTTAAAGAATTATAAAATCCTGCATTTATAACTAATTCAGCTCCTTTCTCTTCGAGCAACGTAAGTAGTTCCTGAATATAAGGGACTGTTTCTTCATTAAGAGAACGACCATGAATTGCAATTTTCATTAGAAGCGGGTTACTGGAGCAGGATTACATATTGAGATATCTCAGAAGCATATCCAGTCTTTCCTTATCAACATTGAGCAGTTCGGTTTCCTGAAAATGCGCAACAACAGAATAACTGTGCCTTTCGAGTGTCGCTATTATACGGGTTAGATCTTCCCTGTTTAGTTTTAATGTCAGCTTGGCCTGATCGGAATCATGTTCCTGAAGAAAGAAGGCACTAAGTATTCGGGTATCATTTGCTTCGATGAGGCGAGCAATTTCGCTCATTGAGTAGTCTTTGGGAGCCAGTGAAATAACAATAATTCCTCCTGGGCCTTGTGCTGCAAACATTTTTGCAAGAGTGGCTGCTGTTTCGTTTACAGATATCACCCCGAGGAAATTTCTGTCAACATCCAGCACAGGGACAAGCTGCAGGCCATTTTCAATTGCAAGTTTAATTACGTCATAAAAATGGCTGTTGGGTAGTGCGCTGACAGCGGAAGCAATAAGCTGAAAATCTCCTACGACTTTATCAGAGTCCAGATGATCGTATATTAAGTCTTCAGTAATCACTCCTTTGTACTCTTTCTCGTCCACAACCGGAAGCTGGGTAATACGGAGCTTCTCCATCCAGGACAGTGCTTTGTCAGCAGGGTCAGATGGTTTTAACGGGGGAATCAACTGGTTGATAAGTTCTTCGGCTATCATGCGGTCACTTTGGTTCCGATAAACTGTCGTAAAATAGAATTAAACTTTTCCGGGTGCTCCATCATCGGGGCATGCCCGCATTTATCAATAAATCTAAGCTCCGAATTAGGGATCAGTCGATTAAACTCATGTGCGACCATTGGCGGGGTGATCGTATCATTGAGACCCCAGATCAACAATGTCGGGACTTTAATCTGAGTGATATCCTTAGCCATATTGTGCCGTTGAGCTGCTTTGGCTATGGCTACTATATTCATGCATTTCGGAATGCTTCGTGTAATATTGAAAACCTCTTCTACCAGCTCATGGGTAGCGGTGGATGGATCGTAAAAGGTATATCCGACACGTTCTTTGATGTAATCGTAGCTGCCTCTTTTGGGGAAAGAGCCGCCCATCGAATTTTCAAATAATCCAGAGGAGCCTGTGAGAACAAGTCTGGATACTTTTTCTTTATTTTTTAGCGTGTAAACGAGTCCTACGTGTCCGCCAAGTGAATTGCCCAATAGGGTAAGATTGTCAAGATTCTTGAACTTAACAAAGTCCTCAATGAACGTAGCTAATCCCTCGACACTCGCAGAGCGGATAGGCATATCGTATATCGGCATTACAGGGATGATTACCCTATGGTCTTTATTGAAAGCTTTTATTACATATTCCCAGTTGCTTAGAGCTCCAAAAAGACCGTGTAAAAGAAGCAGAACATCTCCTTCACCTTCGTCATAATACTTGAATTTGCCGTTTTCTTTGATAGTAAATGCCATGCTCTATAGGACTTGATAAATTTTATTAACGTGCAAAGTAAAACAAAGTTTAGATTTATTCAACTCCTATCGGTTGACAAAAGAAATCCAGTTCTGAATAATTGTCTGGCCATAATCGGTAAGGTAGGCTTCGGGGTGAAACTGGATTCCGCAAACCGGATATTCCGTATGGGAAACTCCCATTATGAGATTTTCGGTCTGGCAAATGATACGCAGATTATCCGGAAGTTTTTCGGCGATAAGGGAATGGTAGCGTACTACGTTGATTTTTTGAGGAAGACCGGTGAAGAGATAATGACTGGTATCAAGGTGGATCTCGGAAATTTTTCCATGGGAAGGGTGTGGTGCTTTTCCGATTGCAGAACCATAGAGCTGAGCTATAGCCTGATGCCCCAGACAAATTCCAAGAACAGGCTTCCTTTTTTCATAGTACCGGACGTAATTTAGCAGAAAACCTGCATCTTCCGGTTTCCCCGGGCCGGGAGATAAGACGACCCCTTTTATTTTTTCGGAAAATGAATCTTCTGGACAAATTGTATTCCGGACAAGGAGAATTTCTTCTCCGGTTTGTTCAATATAGTCTGTCAGATTCCAGGTAAAAGAGTCAAAATTGTCAACAATGAGAATCAATTGGAGTCCGTTAATATTTTTGATATTGCAGGGAAAATGTCCTGAAACGGGATTACATAGCTAATCCAGTGTACAACCCCGGGAGCGAATCCTACCAAAGGAGTGAAAAGAAGACTGTTTTCGGTTATTGCCGGAGGTAGCTCGATGCTTGCCGCTCTGGTAAGCCAGAGTATAAGACTAATCCCGAATGCCATTTTGGCTACTCCCAACAATGCTCCGGCAAAATTATCAGCGCTTCCCAGCAAAGTGAAGTCGAGAATTTTCTTAAGAGTTTTTCCCAACAGATGAATTAAAAGGAAAACTAATACGAAAATCAGGATAAAAGCCAGATAGGGAATCAGGATACTCTCCCAGCCCCATGTTGACCGGATAAATTCAATTCCGGAATTTAATAATTTGAATGCGGATATTATACCGATAATGAGCGCCAGAAATGTGACGATCTCCAGCATCAGGCCTTTACGAAAACCCATATAGGCTCCGAGCGCCAGAAAACTCAGAAAAACGAAATCAGCAGTATTCAATTTTTATTTAAGTAGCGATTTTACCAATACCGAAATTACTTTTCCATCAGCCTGTCCCGCCAGGGATTTTGTTGCAGCACCCATGACCTTGCCCATATCCTGAGGCCCCTGTGCTCCTGTTTCATCGATAATTGCCTTCAGTTTTTCCAGTATTTCTTCTTCTGTAAGTTGTTTCGGAAGATACTGTTCTATGACGGCAAGCTCTCCAAGCTCCACTGCTTCAAGATCTGCCCGGTTCTGATTTTTATAAACTTCAGCAGACTCTCTACGCTGTTTGGCTGCCTTCGTTAGCAGCTTTATTTCATCCTCTTCAGAAAGTTCACTTTTGGCTCCCTTTTCTGTTTCGGCAAGCAGAATAAGAGACTTTATGCTGCGCAGTGCTCTTAGCCGGTCTTTGTCTTTGGCGAGCATTGCTGATTTTATATCCGTTTCGATTTGTGCTTTTAGGCCCATACATTCTAAAAATTTTGATTTATTAGCTTTATTTGCAAAGCTAAAAATAATATAAAAAGATGACCAGGCTCAGTGTAAATATTAATAAGATTGCGACATTGCGAAATGCGCGGGGCGGAAACAATCCGGATGTTATCCGGGTTGCTTTGGATTGTGAACGTTTTGGTGCACAGGGAATCACTGTTCATCCCAGACCGGATGAAAGACATATTCGCTATACGGATGTTGTTGAGCTTAAAAAGGTATTACATACTGAATTGAATATAGAGGGAAATCCGGAAGATAAATTTATCAGCTTGGTGGAGAGCGTGCAACCGGGTCAGGTAACACTTGTACCTGATGCGCCTGATGCCATTACCTCAAATGCCGGGTGGAATACTGTAGTACACAGGGATTTCCTTACGGATGTTGTTGCCGGGTTTAAAAAGAAAGGTATAAGAGTTTCTGTTTTTGTTAATCCTGATCCCAAAATGATAGAAGGGGCTGCTCTTGCAGGTGCAGACAGGGTTGAGCTGTATACGGAGCCTTATGCTGTCGGCTATTCCGGCAATCCTGCTGCAGCGATAAGTGCTTATATGACTGCTGCAGCCAGGGCCCGTGAGCTTGGACTTGGACTGAATGCGGGACATGATCTGGATCTTGAAAATCTGAACTATCTGGTCAAGCATATACCATACATTGATGAAGTATCAATCGGCCATGCCCTTATTTGCGATGCATTGTACATGGGCCTGGAAAATACCATTCAGACATATTTACGAAAACTGCAACAATGAAATTATTTTATAGAGAAATAGGAGAAGGTGATCCGATTGTGATACTGCATGGAGTGTTCGGATCTTCGGATAATCTGCTGGGGCCGGCAAAGCTGCTTGCGGATGAATATAAAGTTTATCTGCTGGATCAAAGAAATCATGGCAGCTCGCCCCATAGCGAAGAATTTAATTATTCGGCGATGGCGTCAGATCTTATGGAGTTTCTTGATGAAGAGAGTATTCACAAACCGTTGATTATCGGTCACTCAATGGGGGGGAAAACAGTTATGAACTTTGCTGCAACCTATCCTGAGTTTGATGCCCGCTATGTCGTGATGGATATATCTCCAAGGTTTTACAAGAGACATCATGACGAAATTCTTGAAGGACTCAATAATATCGATCTGGAATCGATCAGTAGCCGACAGGAAGCTGACAAGATTCTGGAAGAGAAGGTTCCGGAACTTCCGGTTAGGCAGTTTTTGCTCAAAAATCTGGATCGTACAGATAATGGGTTTAAGTGGCGGATTAATCTTCCGGTGATTACGGATAAGATTGATAATGTAGGAGAAGGGTTGGATGAGAAAATTGAGATAGATAAACCGTTTCTTTTTATTCGTGGTGATCAGTCCAACTACATCAGAGAAAGAGATGAAGAATTAATCAGAAAACAGTTTACGGATTCCAGAATAGTGACTATTCACGGGGCGGGGCACTGGCTGCATGCAGAAAAACCCAAGGAGTTTGCTGCAACAATAAAGGAATATATCAAAGCTTTCTGAAAAGATACAGGATCAGGCTAAGCAGAAGACTAATGAGGATAGAAGTTGTAAATGGGAAATAAAAACTGAAATTTTTCTTTTGTACAAAAAAATCACCGGGAAGTCTGCCCAGAAAAGGTATTTTACCGGCAAATGTTATTAGCAGCCCTGCCAGCAGAAGACATCCGCCCAGTATAATCAGAATTTTGCCTGTTCCGCCAAATTGCTCCATATAGGATTGTAAGATTAAATCAACAAATACACTAACTTATGTCTGCCTACAAAGGTACGATTTTTCTAATACCTTCTTTTTTATCAGAAGACAATGACCTGCAATTTATGGCGCCTCAGGTTATTGATGTAATCAGGCATACTGATTATTATCTGGTTGAAAATATCCGGACTGCCCGACGATACATCAGTAAGCTGAAATCGGGCAGGGTCATCGAAGAAATGACATTTTTTACGCTGGATAAAAAAACAACCGAAAAGGAGGTAGGAAGTTATTTTAAGGAAATTCCGGCCGGAAGTACTATCGGAATTATCTCAGAAGCCGGTTGTCCCGGAGTAGCAGACCCGGGAGCGGCAGCCGTAACATATGGTCACAAAAATGGTTTCCTTGTAAAACCTTTGCCCGGGCCGTCATCGATCCTGATGGCGCTTATGGGGAGTGGATTTTCCGGTCAGCAGTTTGCCTTCAAGGGGTATCTCCCGGTAAACCGGGCAGAGCGAACTAAAGAAATCCGGTTTCTGGAAAAGCAGGGCGCTAAAGGAGAAACACAGCTGTTTATGGAAACTCCGTTCAGGAATAATCATATGCTGGAGGATCTTTTGAAGGAGCTCGGAGCGGAAACATTGCTGTGTATAGCTTCGGATATATCCGGGGCCAGTGAAATGATAAAAACACAAAAGGTTGCTGACTGGCGAAAAAATCCGCCGGATTTATACAAAAAACCAACGATTTTCGGATTGGGAACAAGAAAATAATTTAATTAAGGTGTGAATGCATAATAACTGTATATTCACTTATATTTGGGTAAATTTAATATTTTAAAAAGCTTATAAGATAGTATGTCATTTTTATTTACTTCTGAGTCTGTTTCTGAAGGGCACCCGGATAAGGTTGCTGATCAAATTTCGGATGCTATACTTGATGCCATGTTATGTCAGGATCCAAAGTCAAGAGTTGCCTGTGAGACTCTGGTGACGACAGGTCTGGCAGTTATTGCCGGGGAAGTAACAACCAAGGCTTATGTTGATATACAGGAAATAGTAAGAAAGACCATAAAAAAGATAGGCTATACGAAGGCTGAGTACATGTTTGATGCCGATTCCTGTGGTATTATTACTACTTTGCACCAGCAGTCGCCAGATATTGCTCAGGGAGTAAATGAAGGAGAAGGGATTGATAAAGAACAGGGTGCAGGTGATCAGGGAATGATGTTTGGATATGCGAGCAGAGAAACTCCGGAATATATGCCTATGGCATTAGCTTTTTCTCATCGTATTCTGAAAAAGCTGGCAGAGGTACGGAAGGAGGGTAAGATTATGACCTATTTGCGTCCGGATTCCAAATCCCAGGTTACCATTGAATACAATGACGAGGGAAAACCTTCGCGTGTTCATACGATTGTGGTATCTACCCAGCATGATGAATTTGGCAGTGATAATCAAATGCTTGAGACGATTGCCAATGATGTGAAAAAACATGTTATCTCTGAGGTTATACCGGCTTCTTTGCTGGATGATAAGACTATATATCATATTAACCCTACCGGAAAATTCGTAATAGGAGGACCTCATGGAGATTCCGGCCTGACCGGGCGAAAAATTATTGTTGATACTTACGGCGGGAAAGGGGCTCATGGCGGAGGAGCTTTTTCAGGAAAAGATCCTTCCAAGGTTGACAGAAGTGCAGCATATGCAGCAAGACATGTTGCCAAAAACCTTGTAGCTGCCGGAGTGGCAGATGAGATACTTGTTCAGGTAGCATATGCTATTGGTGTATCCAAGCCAATCTCGATCAATATCAATACCTATGGTACAGCCAGAGTAAAAATGACGGATGGGCAGATTGCTGAAAAAGCGGGTGATCTGTTTGATATGCGTCCCAAGGCTATTGTAGATCGCCTGGGGCTGATGAATCCGATTTATCAGGAAACAGCCTCTTATGGTCATGTGGGGCGGGAGCCCTTCTCAAAGGAAGTTGTGTTGAATTATGTAGAAGTACAGAATACGGGAGATACTGTCACTGAAATAAGAAAAAGTCAGAAGAAGATGCTGGAATTCTTTACGTGGGAGAAATTGGACTATGTTGATAGTGTAAAGCGGGCGTTTGGTCTTGACTAGCAGAAGCGAATTGCTAACGATAATAAAAAAAGCCCCGGATCCGGGGCTTTTTTTATTATCGTTGTTCGCTCATTTTATCTTTGGATTTTTTCAACTGGCGGGCAAGACTTTCATAAGCGATGTCAATCGCTTCTTCGAAGGTGTTTGCCTGCTCTTTTACATTCAACGAAGTCTTATTGGGTAAATTCAATTGTATATGTACCCATTTGTTGCCTTTCTGATCATTGCTTTCAACTTTCAAATAAACGTCTCCGTCGACAATCCGGTCAAAAAATGTATCGAGCTTATCCATTTTTTTCTGGATAAAATCAAGAAGCTTCTGGTCTGCGTTAAAATGGATGGATTGAATCTGCAATTTCATGTCTTCACAATTTAAAAGTTAAACTTATTTATGCTTTGGGATGAGCCTGATCAAAAATAGCTTTTATTTTATCAAGCGAATTATGTGTATATACCTGTGTAGCCGCCAGACTGCTATGTCCGAGCAAATCCTTGATCGCATTCAGGTCTGCTCCCTTATTGAGCAGATGTGTAGCGAATGTATGTCGTAATACATGCGGACTGGTTTTTTCAAGTACCGGAATCATGGACAGATATTTTTTTACTAGCCTGTAAATAAAGCCTGGATAAACGGCCTTCCCGTTATCTGTTACGATAAAACTCTTCGATTCGTTTTGCAAAAGAAGAGTTTTTTGGGAACTATATAGTTTAATCAGTTCTGCCAGCGATTTGTTTAAAGGTATGAAGCGTTCCTTGTTTCCTTTACCGGTTATTTTGATCAGCTTTTCGTACAGATTAATATCGCAGTCTTTGGTATTGACCAACTCAGCCAGACGAATGCCGGTGCCGTATAAAAGCTCAATTACCAGCTTGTCTCGTGTACCGGGAAAATCGTCGGTATAGGAAAAATGATCCAGGATCTGAGCGATGGACTCTTCTGTAACAAAAACCGGTATTGTCTTGCCTGATTTGAGAGACACGACTTGTTGCATCGGATTCTTTTCAATCAGGGATCTGCGTTGAAGAAATTTATAGAAGGACTTAAGACAGGCGATCTTTCGGTTGATTGTTCTTGCAGAGAAATTCTGCTCAGAAAGACTGGCCACCCATTCGCGGATATAAAAATGTTTTTCTACCTCCAGAGAAGATCTATTATAGTTCAACTTTATGTAATCCTCAAACTGACCGAGATCGTGTCTGTACGATGTAATGGTATGAGCAGAATATCGCTTTTCAGACTGGAGATGATCCAAAAAAATATCGGTTATACTGGAAGTCGTACACATACTACCAATATAACCAAATTCAAGAAAGCCGAAAAAGGATTAAGCTCCTTTTTGTTGCATTCTTTCTCTATATCTTGCCCGGATGATTTCGTTTCTTCTACTAACAGAAGGTTTTTCGAAATGCCCTCTGCTTCTTAATTCCTTAAGAACACCAGTTCTTTCAAATTTTTTCTTGAATCTCTTAAGAGCTCTGTCTATTGACTCGTTTTCTTTTACGTTAACTACGATCATAAATAAATAACCTTCCTAATTTATTTTATTCAAAGGGATGCAAATTTATTAAATAAACATATGATAAGCAAGTTTTGGTTTCTTTTTATGATTCCATGATTGTTCCTCTTTTTGCCCGCTCCCAGGCTGCTGCCTGTTTGCCGCTTATATACCTGAAAAAGCCCAGAAAGACTGCGTAGTTCATTATAAAGAAATAATAAGGGACAAATAGTAACTTGACTTTGATCTGTCTGTTTTCCAGAAACCAGCCGGTAATTGCCATTGCATAAAACAGGCATTGTCCGTAAAAGAATAGCTGATAGAATGAGTTGACCGATGACAACCAGGCATTTATCGGAAACATAAAAAGCAGCAATACCGGAACAATGCTCCAGCGTAGCACCCGGTGCGATATGTACTGAAAAGTCAGTATCCCATATCTGAACGGATTTAAAAGTGCTGTCAGGCGATGCATGGACTGCCATCCGCCCGCGCAGATTCTTATTTTTCTTTTCAGCTCTTCTTTTACCGAATCAGAAGCTGTTTCCATTGCGTAGGCCTCCGGTTCGTATACAACCCTGTAACCTTTTTGTGCGATTCTGAGCGATTCGATAAAGTCGTCAAGAATGGTGTCTTCTTCAAGATCTGTATACAATTCCCTGCGAAAGGAAAACAACTCTCCGGCTGCTCCGACTATACTGTATAGTTCGGAATCCATTTTCTTCAGAAAAGATTCGTACTTCCAGTAAATTCCTTCTCCGGCGCCACTGGCATTATCTTTATCTCCGGAAATGATTCGCTTTTCCCCCGAAACGGCGCCAATTTCAGGGTCTGCGTAATGCCTCACAATTGCTCGTATGGCATGGGAAGGAAGCATAGTGTTTGCATCTGAAAAAACAACTATGGGGGAATCTACATGTCGCATTACGCGATTTTCGGCAGCAGACTTTCCTTTGCGTTGATTTTCATGCAGCACTGTTACCTCCGGATAGGAAGACGCTTTTACATTGGTGCCATCATTAGAGCCATCGGTAATGAATACCAGTTTAAGCTTGTTTTTGGGGTAATCCAGATTCAGACAGTTGCTGATTTTTGAATCTATAAAGTCAATTTCATTGTAGCAGGGAACAACAAAGGTTACTTCGGGTTCGAATGATTGATCCGGAAGTTGTCTGTGGCTAAAAAAAAGGCGTTTGAGCCTTACTAAAATGTAAATTACGATACCATAACCTGCATACGCATAAAAAGCAACGGCAAGACTTAGCCAAAAAAGAATTGAAAACAGGGTAGTGAGATTCATATGAGTGTATTTTGCAGATCTATGAGACTTTTTTTAATAGAGCATCGTCTGCGACTTTCTCCCACTGGCCGCTTTGTGCATTGTATTTCTTGATTATCCTGGCAGGATTGCCGGCTGCAATGCTATAAGGCGGGATATCTTTGGTAACCACACTTCCGGCTGCTATGATAGAGTGCTTGCCGACAGTAACTCCGGCTGTTACTACTACATTTGCACCAATCCAGCATTCGTCCTCAATAGTGATCTTTGCCGTAGTACATGGCTGCTTACAGATTGGTGTCTCTATGTCCTGATATCCGTGATTGAGACCGGAAAGCACAACATTCTGGGCAAGGATGACCTGATTGCCTATGTGAACGGGACCAATAACTACATTGGATAACCCGATTCGTACTTCATTTCCGATAGTTACCGTACCCATGCCATTGTTTACAACAGAGAAGTCTTCAATAGTGGAATTTTTTCCAAGAGAAAACTTGCGAAATGGCAGCAGGTCCATTCGTGTGTTTTTCCGGATCAGACTGTTTTTCCCCACAGAGTGCATAAAAGGGTTTAAAAAATTTTTGACCCACCATCTTGGTCTCGCCTGATTTTTGGGAATTAGCGTCCAGAGTATAAATTCTTTTAACCGGGCATTACTTTTATATTTTTGAAGAAGCTCTTTCATAAAATATACTTTTAGACCTTGTGCTAAATGAAATATCGGGCTGTAGCCCATTGTTTTAAATGCGCGTTTTTAGTTTCTGCATTTCCTAATTAGAATACCGAACAGAGTGATTTTGTTTAAAGAATTGTACCATTAACAATTTTCCGGGATGAGCTGTTACTTGGAAAACATGGTTTTGTGATGGACAGATTTTCTTTACCCAATTGGATTCATAAGCATTATTTTGGTTATAATCCTTCCAATCTTCCTGTTGAGAGGATTGAAATGATTAAATCAAACCTGAAACGTTTTCAATGTCAGGACCCGGAAGTGAGTATTGTCATACCGGCGTATAATGAAGAAAGTAATCTGTTGAATACGTTATCTTCGATCTCAGAGATTGAAACTGATTATAAAACAGAACTTATTGTTGCCAATAACAATTCGACAGACAGAACTCAGGAAATTCTGAATGCTTGCGGAGTACAATCAGTGTTTGTAAAAGATCAGGGAATTAGCTATGCGAGGCAGGGTGGACTGGATGCTGCACGAGGGAAATTTATTCTGAATGCGGATTCAGATTCTATTTATCCAAAAAACTGGATCAACAGCATGGTACATCCTTTATATGGCGCAGCTATAAGCTGTGTATATGGTACTTATTCTTTTATTCCTTCTCCCGGCAACAGCCGGATGTTCCTTGCATTTTACGAGGTTGTTGCGGAGAACTTTTTCAGACTGAAGAAAATCAATCGGGAATGTGTCAATGTTATGGGTTTTACATTCGCTTTCAGGAAATCGGATGCAGAGGCGGTTGGCGGATTTAAGCATGACTTGTGTCGTTCGGTAACCGGCAGGAGTGAGGATGGCTGGATGGCGCTGCAATTAATGAAGCAGGGGGAGCTATATCAGGTTACAGATTATGATGCAAGAGTATGGACAAGTGACCGGCGTTTGATGGCCGATGGAAGTTTGTCTAAAGCATTTCAAAACAGAGCCATAAAAGAATTGAAGCGTCTTAATATTTATATCAACCAAAAGCATTCAGCCAAACATGAGCATATTACCTGAATTGGTCTGCTTTGAGCCAGGCTCCCATTTTGTTATGCAAGGATATATTTGCATTATCCAGTAACTGCTTAAGGAGGTTTACAGACTTGCCATGCTCGACTATGGTCTGACATTCTACATTACCTTCGGGATCAATAACAACGTTTAGAGCTTCATATGATTTTCCGGTCTGGTTGTTCTCACTCTCCTGTTTCAGATCATGAGGGTGGAAAAGGAAGTATTCCTTTTCATCTTCATCCGTATTGATAATCAGGTTATGGGAAAATATGGTATGAGCGTTTTCATTGTACCAGCGGATTCCGTTCAGCCCAAAGTTGTCAATTGTATTGTTTAAAACAACAATGATATCGTTGCCGGAATCTGTACGGTTATCGCAGAAAATACCAGAGGCTTTGCAGTTTCCTATATAATTATTGTATATGAGAATCTGTCCCTGCCCCAGAACAATAATGCCATTGCCGTTTCCCTTGCGAATGATATTATTGAAAAACAGTCCGGTTGTACCTTCTCCGATTTGCAACCCATTGTTCTGCCCTGACATTTTATCAAGGCCAAAGTTTTGTATAAAGTTATTGTATACCTGTACATTATTGCTTGCACAGCCAACCTGGATGCCTTCCCATCCTGTGTTTTCAATTTTATTGTTATAAATTCTCAGATTCCGGATTTCGTGAGGGAATAAGGTGTCTCCCATACATTTTCGGCTTTTGGCAAAACCGCGGTAGAATGAATTACCGATATACATTCCTTCACCTGCAACATCATGAATATAGTTATGATGGAAGTAGACATTTTTCTGCAGAAAGTTTTCCCTGTTGGTGCTATGATCGCAGGAAGGGTCTGATTTACTCATAATGCCGGAAAAACCTGTGCTGCATATCTCAATATGCTCAACTTCAAAATCAGAACTCAGGCCCGTAATATGAAGACCCGGTGCCTGTGAGCCTGTACCGGTAATCCGGAAGCCATAAGCAATATCGGGATTGCCGGTTCCTGTTAATTTGAAATACTGGCAATTGTGAATTTTGAATCCGTAATAAAAGTCGGTATTGTTGATAATAACCTGCCCCTTATTAATAATAACAATAGGATTGAGTGAGTCGCCCAGAAGGTGTTTGATCTGGAGTAGTCGTCTGGTGCCGCCCTCAACACACAGAGTATCGCCGCCTCTGAATTTGTATCTGAAAGCATCAAAATAAGTAACGTCGGCCGGGATCGTATACTTACACTTACCATGTATGACCTGGGTGAATAATAAAAACACCGGTATTGTACAGAAAAGATATTTCATCGGGTTAAGGGTTAAAAATATCAATGCTGCATAAAAAAACAGGGAACCGGTCCAATGGTTTCCGGCTCCCTGAAAAATAAACCCAGACTGTTTGTTTTAATTGATTATGAGTGTAGCACCCTGTCCTGATTCTTTTGCTTTGAAGGAGAAGTCGTTTGCTCCTGCTGCTTTATCAAGAATCAGTGTATACGTACCGTCACCTTTTATTGCATCGGTGATATCAACCGTGTAGAGCGATCCGGAGTTGAAAGATGTATTGATCGTACCGATTTCTGACAACTTAGCCGGAGCGCTTGCCGCAGCAATGCTGGCTTCGTTCCAGTTGTTATGAGCGGCAAGGTAGACTTTTACAGGACCATTGCCCTTACTGATATTTCCTCTTATTTGCAGGATAGCACGTTGTGCTTTGTTTGTCTGAAGTCCCTCAACTTTAAACTTCAGGTAGGCAGTCTTTCTGTTTCTGTCTACCCTGATCTCTGCACTGTTTACTTTCTTTCCATCCTGAATATATACATCTTCTGATACTTTGAAGACAGCATTGCTCAGAGTTGGAGCGTCTTTCTGAACGACAGTGAAAGTTATTGTTTTGGCAGTGCCCTGGGTTCCTTTTCCTGAAGGGGATGAGAAGGGGGTTCCGGTTAATGTATGGGAGCCTGTTGCCAGTGTACCTGCATTGTAGTTCCCCTTGCTATCTCCGAACAGGGCATATGGGGCTTCATTCTCCGTACGATTGGTATTGTTATTGAAGCGGAATATTACGGAACCTGTCTGCCCTTGGGTGTTGGCTTTTATATTGAACTTTGTTGTACCTGTTTGGGCAAGATTAATAACATATCCATCGGTTAATGTCGCAATCTCTTTGTTGGTATTGGCGTCAATCAGGATAAAGTCAGTAACACTGAGATTTTGCGGCTGCTCAGGTGTAGAGCCGCCTCCACCCGGGGTTTCTCCTCCTCCGTTGTTTCCTCCGCCATTATCACCACCACCCGGGGTTTCACTGCCGCCGCCGTTGTCATTATCATCAGGTAACTTTGTGCCGCCAAACTCATAAGCACCTATGTCGTATCCGTTGCCGGCAGGTCTGGAAGTATTGTTAAAGTCGAAAGAGATGCCGTAACTGCCCACATTCATGCCTTTGTCAATAGCCGGAGAGCCCGCAGTCAGACTGTAATCGTTCTGAGAAGGAGATTTGAATTTTAGCTCGGCGATGTTTTTGGTCATGATATTGTTGGATTCCTCCAGTTTTAAACCCGATCTGGTGTTTAAGAATTTGCCGTTTCCGGACATTACAATAATGTTGTTGAATACTTTATTGTATGAAACAAGTTCGGAATAGAGCCGCATACCATCGTTGCCAGGGTTAATGATGGTATTGTTAATAAAGGTGAAGCCTGGTCCGGGAGTATAGCGTTCATCACAAAATACACCATTTGTTCCGGGGTTAATTACCACATTGTTATATATGACATTGTCTCCGAGTCCTAATATGATTAGGCCATTGCCTGGACCATTGCTTACAATATTATTGTACAGTTTTCCGCCGGTACCTTCACCGATCTGGATTCCGTTGTTTTGCGCGGCGGCAAACGGATCCTGACCAAAATAGGATACTTTGTTATTGTACACTTCTGCTCCTTTGATGACGCATCCTACCTGAATTCCTTCACAACCAGTATACTCAGTTCTATTATTGTGCAGCTTTACATTTTCAATGCTATGTGGCATGATGCTGCCACAACTTAACTGTCTGCCATTATTGTAGAATGAGTTACCGATGTAGAAGCCTTCACCTTTGACGTGGTGAACATAGTTGTGGTGAATGTTCAGGTCTCTCATGGTAAAATTGTCTCTCCATGTTGCTTCATCACAGCTTGGATCGGTTTTGGCCATTAAACCGGCAAATCCACTGTTGTGAATTTCAAGATGGTCAACCTCAAAGTTGGTAGTGAGCTTTTCCATGGTTACACTTATATGTCCGCCATCAACCTCAATTCCGTATGTGGTTTTAGCATCTCCGGTTCCTGTGATACGGAAGTGTTTGCTGTTTTCAAACTTGATTCCGTAATTGCCACCGGGCTTAATGATCGCTTTACCACCTTTATTTACGATGATAACGGGCTTACCTGCTTCTCCGACAATATTGGTAAATAACAGGGCTCTGGTTCTGGTTCCAGCTTCGATCCCAATGACATCGCCGGGCTTGATATTTCTTGCTTTACCATCAATCTGATGCTCATTGGCTGTTAT
Source organism: Bacteroidota bacterium (assembly GCA_023392125.1). Lineage (GTDB taxonomy): Bacteria > Bacteroidota > Bacteroidia > Cytophagales > Cytophagaceae > SpSt-227. Next base: position 141,760 of record JAEVZS010000022.1, on the reverse strand, counting down.
TACATGGTCAAACCGGGTAAACGCAGCAGCACTGACTTTTGCATTAGGGGTGCTTTCGTTGGGTTTTATCTCATCAGGCCTTTTACAGAATGTAAGGGCAAGAATGGATGCTCCCAGTATTAAAGCATTTGAAAACCTCATAATTGATTCCTTTAAGTTCGCTTTTTGTTTAGAGTTTGTACTTTTCGAATTGTACTTTTTGAATGTGCTAATCCTAACGGGAGGTCTTTTTCGATTATTATTATTGAGGTTTTGAGTAGTCAGCTAAGAAATTGTCTGGTATTTCGTCTGTATAAGGAGGTTTTGAGGGAACTATATGGAGGGGGCGTTTTTAATTAATTGTTGATTAGTTGATTATCTTTCCGATAAATAATAGTTCCATTCCTTCGCAGAAAGATATAAATGAACCGTTGTAAGTTTATTTGATAAAAAGCAGGAATGAAGACGAAAAAAAGGAAATAATACGATTGGGGGCAGATTCAGGTTGTAGAAATACGGTAGAAATGAAAAAATATACCGTATTTCCGGAGATTGATCAATAAGTAAAAAAAAGAGGCAGAATCTCTGCCTCTTCTCAAAATGATTATATTATTTTTTTGTGTCAGGACTGGTCGTCTGGCCTTATGTCTGCAGACATTGCGCTATGTGGCGTATGAATAAACTTTTTATTGGCTCCTCTTAACTTAAAAAGGGTTGCAAACATAACCATAACAGCCTTTGGCAACTGAGCGACAGCCTGCATGGTTCGTTTGTTGTAAAAAGAAGCAGGTATGGCCAGTAATATTCCTAAACACCAGCCTCCAAGTAATATAAGCCAGCTTATAGCAGATGGTCCTATGGCAAATCCTGCCAGTTCCGTTAGTATGGATAGAAAAGTAAAAAGAATAATAGTCCCAAGAAGGAGAACTCTGGGAAGCAGGAACTGCTGAAATGCCTTGTCGAAAAAGTCTATATTACCCTTGGTAAATAAATCAATGATACCGGCAAGAAAGAATCTTCTGAAGTAATGAAGCTGGGCAGACATCCAGCGTCTTCGCTGATTGCCAAAGACCTCGGAGTTTTCTACTTTTTCATCAAATACAAGGGCATCTTCGGCATATTCGATCTTTACCCGGTTTCTCAGGAGCTTCAGTTCTGATTCCTTGTCGAAGCCGCCTACTGCATCTATGGTCTTCAATAATTCTTTATACATCTTATAATCAAAGGCCATTCCTGATCCGATCAGGCCGCTTGAGAGACCCAGTACCCGGTGGCCTTTTCGATAGATGTGATTGTTTACTTCTTCGCTCACAGCATCAAGAATGGCAAAATTGGTATTCAGGTTTTTGGCCACCCTGTGTCCCTGTATGGCTTTGACACCGGTTTCATTAAGCTTACCATTGATTCTGGCAAGAAAATCTCTGGACATGACATTGTCGGCGTCAAGTATCAGTGCAAAATCAAAGTCATCTGCCGGCAGAACCTCAAATGCATAGTTCAGAGACTTAGCCTTGGTACTCTGTTCGAAGCTTACCTCAATTACCCTGACAGGGATCTTTCTGAGTTGTTCGATGGTTGCTGTCTGCAGGGAATCTGCTATAACGATAATCTCATAACTGTCTTTAGGGTATTTCTGCATCGCAGCATCTTTGGCGGTTGCCAGTATTACCTCATCCGATTTATAGGTGGGTATTAAAACGGCAAAGCGATTTTCCGCGCTATAAGCAGGAGAAGGCTTAATACTGCCAAATCTTCCGGCGATCGAGTAAATCAGTGCATAAAGCACAGATATACCCATATATATGTATAGCACACTATAAAGTGTATCGAGCAATGTCATAGCTTTTCTAATTTGGGGTTATCGTGTATTTTATCGTTGTTCCAGTTCCATATATACCCGGAAAAAAATGCTTTCAGCAAGTCGAGACGCTTTCTGAAAATGTAGTCGATTGTATTTTTGGGAATTGATACAAATGTAAAGAAGGCAAGGCTGCTTGCCAGGCTCAGACCTTTGGTGTTTCTGCGTAGAAACAGGAGTCTGTTGCGAGTCATATAGTAGGTTTTGAGGGCGCTCTCTTTACCCACAGACATAGACTCCTTATGATACACTTTTGACCGGCCTGAGTACCATATACTATATCCTGCTTTTCGTATGCGCTCACAGAAATCAAGCTCCTCATAATAGAGAAAATACAGATCTGCCATCAGACCGACTTCTTCAACTACACGTCTGGGAATCATCATGGCAGCTCCATGTCCATAACAAGTAGGGCAACAATGATTGTATTGACCGTTGTCTCTTTCTTTCTGGCCTATATATTTATTTCTCCCTGTAAATCTGTTGATCGGCGTGCTTCCTGCATATTGAATAATATGGTCCGAGTTGTAATAAATCAGCATAGAGCTGACCGCTCCGATGCTTTTGTCGGTCTGTAATCTTTCGATTAAGGGTTCAATAAAATGGGGATCGACCTCGGTGTCATTATTCAGCATCAGAAAATACTCACCAGCGGCCGCTTTAAATCCTTCATTATTACCACCGGCGAATCCGAGATTTCTGCCTGTTTTGATGAGTTTTACAAAAGGATACTGTTCTTTAAGCGGATCTGGATTTTCGCTTGATCCGTTGTCTACGACAATGATTTCTACAGCCGGATAACTTACTTTTTTCAGAGACTCAATTAAGGCCCCCGTAACACTGACGTTATTATAATTTATAGTGATAATTGAGACCAGTGGTTTTCCCCGCTCCTCCATACTTCACAATGTAATTGGTTCATTAGGATAACCGGGACAAAATATTTTTTGTTAAAGTGGTCAGAGTTATGAAATCAAATAAATAAAAGAAGGCTGCCCATTGAGCAGCCTTCTTTTATTCAGAGCTATTACTTTTCCTACTGGTGTTCGTCCCGCAGCAGGTCATTGACGGTTTTGACCGGATTAAACGTTATAATCGGTACCTCTACGAATATCGTAATCCAGTCAGACATGCTGCCATTCCACAATCCGGGCAGCTCTATGGCCTTTAGGTCTTTACCGTCCTTGGATTTGTAACTGATAAATCCGGTAGCCGGGTCTGTATACTTACTCAGATCAAATTTATTACCCCGAAAATCTTTAACGCCACAAACAAGGTCAACCGGATTGAAATGCGTTGCCTGGCTGAAGATATTCTTTTGCTGCTCATTGTCCATGTCGATCTGAGCGCTTTCCACAACCTGAAGGCTGGTACTGCCATCCGGATTTTTAGCCCAGAATGGCCCGCCGCCTGGTTCACCTTCATTCTTTACCATGCCACATACCCGAATCGGACGGTTAAGTTTGCGGATATAATACTCCCGGGCAACTTCTCCTGAGATTTTAGGAAACTCGATGCAGAGCTTTTTTCGCAAAAAGCCATCAATTTCCTCTAAATGATCCCCAAAATCCGGCGTTTGAAGCTTTTTCAGATAATCAGCTATTTGTTGCTGGAAGCTAAGCAGTACTCCGGCAATGATTTTTTTGTAACGATATGTTTCCGACTTAATACGGTCCGGAACAACGTTGTCTATATTTTTTATAAAAATCAGATCGTCTTTGATCTCATTCAGATTGTGAAGCAAGGCTCCGTGGCCGGCTGGTCTGAAGAGAATTGAACCATCCGGTTCTCTGAACGGCTCATTGGCCATATCAACAGCGATTGTATCGGTTGATTTCTTCTGTTCAGAAAAAGAAATCGTATAGGATACATCAAAGCGTTTCTCATAGAATGATTTGGCCTTGCCGATTAGCTCTATAAAACGATCTTTATGTTCCGGTGAAACGGTGAAATGCAGATTAGCGATACCGTTTCTGTCTTTTCCGTATTCGGCTGCTTCAACCATATGCTCTTCTACCGGAGTGCGGGTACTGCCATCATCATATCGATGAAACTTAAGTAATCCTTTGGGCAGTTCTCCGTATTTTAATCCGCGAACCAGTAAAGCATCAAGAATAGGTACAAAGCTTCTGCGATCAAGCGCTTTTTGTATATCCTCATCATAAAGTTCCTTATATGCAGCGGCAAGGTCTTCATAAAAAGCAAAGCTCTCAAGCTTGCTAAAGAAATTATACATTGATTGAAAACCCTGATCATTTTTGTACTTCTGGTAATCCTCTTCACTACCCTTGTATTTGTCCATGAACGAGAACAAAGATTTAAACATTCTTGTGGCTGCCCCTGAAGCAGGAACAAACTTCATAACACTGAGGCGCCCGGCATGCTCCCTGAAGAATTGCTCGTATGCTTCCGCGGTATTTTCATCCAGTTTTAATATGCCATCCCCAATAGTAGCGGCCCTGACTAATGGTAAAAAAGGAAAGCCTTCCCGAAAACGCTTCAATTGTTGCTCAACATCTGCAACTTCAATCCCTGTAGACGAAAACTGCTCAATATCTTTGTTTGTAAACATGATAAAAGGAAATTTTTATAAAAAATTAGCAATAGGTTTAGGTTCCTCTTTAACTGAAATCAGATAGGGGTGTTTTGGGTCAATTTAATTTTTTTACGCATACAAAAAGCGATGCAGAAAAACGCATATACGAATGAATGTTTCTGTTGGTTGCTTTTTTACTTTTTGAAATAATCATAAAATTGCAGAAATAGTATCGCAGAAACAAGGGGGAGGTATCTCTGGTCTGTAAGACAGATAATATAAAATCATGAATCCAGGAATTGAAGCCGTTTTAAAGGAAGTCGGTAAAGTGGTAATCGGGCAGCAGTACATGGTTAGCCGTTTGCTTGTAGGTCTGTTTACGAATGGTCATATTTTGCTTGAAGGAGTTCCCGGACTTGCCAAAACCTTAACAATAAATTCACTTGCCAAAGCGCTGCAGCTGGAGTTTCGGAGAATACAGTTTACGCCTGACCTGTTGCCTGCGGATGTGATTGGTACGATGATCTACAATCAGGCTAAAGGCCTATTTGAAGTAAAAAAAGGACCTGTATTTGCCAATATTATTCTGGCTGACGAGATAAACCGGTCTCCGGCCAAGGTCCAGTCTGCACTCCTGGAAGCCATGCAGGAAAAGCAGGTTTCGATAGGAGATGAGACTTATCGGATAGACAGACCTTTCCTTGTAATGGCAACTCAGAATCCGGTTGATCAGGAAGGAACCTACCCTTTGCCGGAAGCCCAGATGGATCGCTTTATGATGAAAGTCTATGTTGGCTATCTTTCGCGGCAGGAGGAGCTGGAAGTAATGAGGAGGATGTCCAATATGGCGTATGAAAACCGAATCGAACCAATTCTGAGCAAAGAAGACATCGTTGCTATCCGCCAGGAAATAAATAATGTAACGATCTCCGAATCACTTGAGAAATATATAATTGAGATTGTTTTTGCAACCAGAGAGCCTGCTGCTTACGGGATGAATGAGGAAGCGTCTTATATCCAGTATGGAGCATCTCCCAGAGCCAGTATACACCTGAATCTGGCAGCCAAGGCGGTTGCCTATATGCATGGAAGGGATTATGTGTTACCGGAAGATATTAAAGAGATTGCTTTCGATGTGCTTAATCACCGGATTATCCTTAGTTATGAAGCCTCTGCGGAAGGGATCACCCCGAGATCCCTGATTGATTCAATTCTGAGAAGAATAAATATCGCGCAGTAAATAACGTTCCTGAAGGATTAGGCGCATAGATGGCATAAGTAAAACAGGGTGTATTTCTCGTGCAGAGACATGAAAACCGAGAACAGTCGTTCATGATTACCGGAACAATCTTTTTTCTTTAGCAAAGCCGTCCACTGCTTAATACTATGCCGCAATCGTTTTAAGCCTATATCCTATATGTTAAGCTTCAAACTTAAAACTCCTAACTTTAACTTACCTGACTTTGTATTTGTCAAGAACATTATTGGTTTTTTTGTTCCAGGGCTTAACGGTAATGCTGGACATATGTATGGTAAAAGCCACAATAATGACTACAAAAAGGATGACAACGATAAGAAATAGTTTATTCTTTTTCATTCAGATCCAGAAAGAAAGTGTTTCGGCAATAAAATGCATACTGCTCCGGATCAAACCGGAAGAGCTGTGAGGAGCTTTTTAGAGATGTCGGGCTTTCGGTTGCCCTTACGATGAAATTATATTTTCTCAATTTCCGTTTTAATGTACGGGTCACAATACGCTTTTCAAATATAGCTTCATAAAGCGCGTGAAGTTCGCTAAAATGGAAATATTCCGGTAGTAGGGTTATCCCGACAGGATTATAAATGGCATAATCCCGTAATTTTTCCAGGGCATTGATGATAATCTGTTTATGATCAAATGCTATTGAAGGGAGCTGCCTGACAGAGTGCCATTTTGCTTCTGCTGCATCATCACTCGCCCGGGGGGGCTCATCTGGCATACAGGTGAGAGCATAATAAGCTGCTGATATAACCCTTCCTCTGGGATCTCTTTCCGGATTACTGAATATTCCGACGAGCTGAGGGTTCTTTACGGTGATGCCGGTTTCTTCCTGTAGTTCTCTGACAGCACAATGCTCTGTTGTTTCTTTTTCCTCGAGAAAGCCGCCAGGCAAAGCCCAGCTGTCCTGAAAGGGCGGATTTTTCCTGCGAATCAGCAATATCCGCAATTCGCTGGCAAGCGGTGCAAATACCACCATGTCTCCGGCAACCGAGGGTCTTGGATATGGATACGTATACATTTCGGATTTGCTATAGTTCGGTCAGTTTCTGTGTCAATAATGGTGCGATGGAACGGACTTCCAGAAAATCATCGGTATTATTTACGGCATTAGGATGGCTATTGGTACAGATCAGTTTCGAGAATAGTCCGGAGTCTTTTATACGCTGTACAGCATTGTTGGTAAACAATCCATGTGTTGTAATTGCTGCAACTTTCAGGGCACCGGCTTCTTTATAGGCTTTTGCGGCGCTTATTAACGAGCCGCCGGTCCGGATCATGTCGTCATATATAATAACGTATTTGTCTTTTACGTCGGCTGATATGGAAATAACCTCTGTATGATCACCGCTCAGACGTCTTTTAAAGACGAAGGCACCGTTGACTCCAAGGTCATTAGCCAGTGACTCTACCCATTTTGCCCTTCCGGCGTCTGTACAGGCAAGAACGAATGGTGTGGTCGCTGCAAGTTCTCTGGCAGATTGCAGAATCAGCGATTTGGCATATAAATGAATATGCCTGAGATCGCCTTCCAGATATTGGGGAATCCCTTCTGAATGCAGATCCAGAAACAAAACTTTATTACCCAGACTTGATTTGGGAATAACGGATATAATACGTGCTCTGGTTTTGGCAGTTATGACTTCTCCGGGTATAACGGAGCGCTCCATTGTGGAATATCCATAATAGGGTATTACCAGGGTAAGAGATCTGGCTCCGTATTTTACCAGTGCGCAGGCCAGATCGTACAATTCCAGTGTGTCATTATCCGTAATGGTACCACCGACAAGAATTATATCATGACCGGCAGATGGACTTATTACACGCTGGTAACGCTCGCCATCCGGGAAGTATTTAACTTCTACTTCGCCTTTCTCAAAATTGCCAAGTCGGGCAATCTCGTCTCTGAGATAGAGATAGCTCTGAATTCCGAAAATTAACTTCTTGCTCATATTTCATGTTAATTTATGGTTAATTCGCAGAAAGAACAAAAAGAAAATCCGTGTTTTTTTACATTGTTCGTTACATATATTCCGTTTATTTTTACACGTAGCATCATAAAAAATAATTAAACTTTTAGATCGTATGAGAAAATACTTCTTGTATTTATTGCTGATTCTTGTTTCGGCTGGTATGAGTTCCTGTGGATATAATCGTGCTGTAAACTTGCAGGAGAAGGTTTCCGGGCAATGGGCCAATGTAGAAAATGCCTATCAGCGCAGAGCCGATCTTATACCCAATCTTGTCAATACAGTCAAAGGCTATGCGAGTCATGAGAAGCAAACACTGGAAGGTGTGATTCAGGCCAGATCAGAGGCCACAAAGGTTACGCTTAATGCCGATAATCTGACAGAAGAAAATATAAAAAGATTTGAAAGAGCTCAGGAAGGCCTTACAGGAGCTCTCAGCAAGCTGATGATGCTCAGGGAAAGCTATCCGGATCTCAAGGCCAACCAGAACTTCCTGACATTGCAGGCTCAGCTTGAAGGCACTGAAAACAGAATTTCAGTAGAGCGGAGAAAATATAATGAAGCTGTACAGGAATATAACTCTGCAATCAGAAGATTCCCTACAGTGATTTATGCAGGCTGGTTTGACTTCAGACCCAAGCCGTATTTTGAAGCCAAGCAGGGTGCTGATGTGGCTCCGACAGTTGAATTTTAACCGGATAAATGACTAATGCTATGGCAAAGGAGTTTTTTACCGAACAGGAAAAAAAGGAGATTGTTGACTGTATCCAGCAGGCAGAACGGAAAACTTCCGGGGAAATTCGAGTTCATATTGAACGAAAATGCAAAGAAGCGGTATTGGACCGGGCAGTATCTGTATTTGCCTCTCTGCATATGCATGAAACCGAACTGAAAAACGGGGTTTTGTTTTACCTTGCCGTTGAAGATCATAAGTTTGCCATTATAGGGGACAAAGGTATCAATGATGCTGTCCCTGCCAATTTCTGGGACGACATTAAAAAGCATATGCAGCATTTGTTTCGTACCGGGCAGTTTTCACAAGGTCTTAAGGAAGGTATTCTTAAAGCCGGAATAGCTTTAAAAGAGCATTTCCCCTATTCAGATGATGATGTTAACGAATTGCCGGATGACTTGTCTTTTGGCACCAATTAATACTTGCGAATGAAACGTTTCTTTCTGTTTATATTTTTTTATTGCAGCGTACTATCCGGGCTTATGGCTCAGGTTGATGATCTGGCTTTGGTGGCCAGGCGTCTTGTGACAGATAATGCCGGTGTTTTGGGCTCCGAACAGGTTCGCTTTCTTGAACAGAAGCTACTAAACTACCAGGATACTACATCGACGCAGATAGCGGTTCTGATTGATAAAAAAGTTCCCGGTGGCTATGATTACTCGGACTATGCTGAACGGGTGGCCGAGAAATGGGGAATCGGCCAGAAGGGTAAAGACAATGGTCTGCTTTTGTATGTAGCTGTAGATGACCGAAAAATCTGGATAGCTACAGGATATGGGCTGGAAGGGGCGATTCCTGATGCTCTGGCAAAAAATATTATAGACAGGGTCATTACCCCGGCATTCAGAAAGGGCGATTATTTTGCAGGACTGGAACAGGGGACTTCTGCATTAATGCTGGCCGCATCAGGAGAATTTAAGGCTGACCAGAAGTCTGACAACAAGGTTGGAAGCTTGCTGATCGTCCTTATTGTAGTAGTATTACTTGTATTATTTTCTCTTGGGAATAAAAATAATGGAAACGGAGGACGCTACACGACGTATTCGGGTCGCGGCTACAGCGGCGGAGGTTTTTATGGAGGGCTTGGCAGTGGCCGATCCTCCAGAGGCGGCGGAAGCTTTGGTGGTTTTGGCGGTGGCGGCTTTGGTGGTGGCGGAGCCGGTGGAAGCTGGTAGCAGTTCCCGGATCTCATGAATAACATTTTTTCAAAAGCTCCGGTATATATTACAAATTCCTGTCAACAAAATGAACCTATACCGGACGGTCTGCTTAATCGCCTATATGGTATTTATCCTTCAGGCTGGCTTTTCTCAGCAGGTAATTCATGTTTCGTTGGATGAATACATCGAATCGGTAGATTTTGATCGTCTCAGACAGGAATACGGGAAATTTAAGGAAATTCCTGCCGAATATGAAAAGCCTGTTCTTGTGGCGCTTAGCTATTATCCGGAGCTCAAGGATATCCGGATACGTGTTGTGCTGAGAGATAAAAAAAGTCCCCTTCTCACCAGACCGGAGCTGTTTAGCGCATTATTCAGACAACCCCACAAACGCACTTACCTGATTGTTATAAGCAGAGACACTGAAAAATACCTGAAACATATTGAATTTTCAAAGCTAAATCTTAACGCGCAGATCGGAGTGCTGGGGCATGAACTTACACATGTAGTCGATTTTTCCCAGCGGGGCAGCCTGGGACTGCTTGGGATATCCTGGGGAAACCTGTCGTCCAAATGGATAGATCGTTTTGAATTCGAAACGGACCGTAAAACCATTGACCATGGCCTCGGTTTTCAGCTCCTTGCCTGGAGCAATGCAGTCAGAGATCATATGATTATCAAATCGTATTCAGGAGTGGATGATTTTTCTGTGGAAGATCTGCAAAATATGGAGAAAACCGGCCGGGAACGATACATGAAGCCGGCTACCATTATCAGGATTATGCAATCGCACCCCCTGTATGAAGATCTAATGTTTACAATCGGGAATCAGTAGCCGGAGAAGTTCCCTCGCAATTCTTTAATTAAAATTTCGTTAAATTTGCCCGCTCTTTTGTTCTCTTATTAAAAGGGAGCATGATGATAACTAGTTAAAAGATAATAATGGAGGCAATTATCTGGCACTTTCTGATTGGTATGGTGGTGAGTTTTATCGGATCAATCCCGTTGGGTAGTGTCAATCTTTCTGTTTTGCAGACCACTCTTGACCGGGGGATAAAGGCAGGGTTGATCTTTGCGCTGGGAGCAACTATTGTAGAACTGGCATACAGCTATATTGCCATAAAATTTAGCGCTTATCTGCTTGCAAACCGGGATGTAGAGCTGTATATACAATTGGTTGCCATCCCCGCTTTTGTGACTTTGAGCCTGTATAGTTTTAATAAGAAATCCCGGCCGGCTGATAAGCCCAAAGTTGCCGGCAATAAGAAAAGTAATTTTTTTAAAGGAGTTCTTATAGGACTGGTCAATCCGTTGCAGATACCATTCTGGGTTGCTTACGGGACATATATGCTCAGCAATAACTGGATAAAAAACGATTCTGCTTTGCTTAATTTTTTTGTGCTTGGAATTATTTGCGGCACAAGTCTTTTGCTGACTCTGGTGGTGCTTGGAGGAAATAAGCTGGACAAGCAGTTTAATCTGACAAGATATAATATGGATAAGGCGATCGGAATACTCTTTATGGGACTTGCCGTTTTTCAGACAGTTAAGCTGGTTTTCTGAATCAGGCAGCGGCAGGTTGTGCCTTTCGTTTATTTTTGCGATAAGTCCAGGGGGCTACGGGCTTTTTCTGAGACCATAAACCTTTACCGCTCATTCTGGCCTGTTTCTCAAAATCAGCAAATTGCTGATTAGACGAATAGTCTTTGTAATGCCAGGCCAGCCCCTTTTTTACAAGTTCTTCATTCAGATTGGTGCCATCCTCCAAGAAAACCGTTCCCAGTATTCTGCCGTACCTGTCTTTGCCGTCTATCCGTACATAGACATGCTGTCCTTTAATACGTTCACTGGTAAATAATTTGGCTTTGTTACCATAAGGCTGGTTTTTTTCCGGGCAGTCAATATCACTAAGCCGTACACGCTGAGTCTCTCCATCGATAATAGCTCTGAACGTGTCACCGTCGCTGACATTGACCACTTTTGCATTCAGCTCTTTATGGCTGTATTCCTGGTAAAACTCATAGGCAACAAGAATCAGGGCTACCAAAAGTGCCAGAGGGGTAAGCTTACCGGTTTTTAGCTTTTTCATAAAGAAATGAATCGGGTAATAAGTTCCAGCGCCAGATGATGGCCGTTTTTTATGTTCTGGTGTGCATGTAAAGCATCTTCCGGCTGGATGAATGTTCCCTGTTCAGACAACTCCTGACCACAGTTTTCTATAAGCGCCTGAATACCGGCAACAGTGATTTCCGGGTGAAACTGAAGTCCCATTGCCTGCTGTCCGGACAGAAATCCCTGTTGGGTGCAAGCCTTGCTTCTGAACAGTGATATTGCTCCGGCAGGCAGATCAAATGTCTCGCCATGCCAGTGAAAAACAGTTTCTTCTTGTCTGAATCCTTTAAGAAGCGGGAGATTAGCAGCTTCGGGTTGAATCTGAACGGGAAACCATCCTATTTCCTTTTCAGCATTTTTGTATACCCTTGCACCCAGTACGTCAGCCAGTAACTGGGCCCCGAGACATATTCCCAGTACTTTTTTTCCGCGATTCAGGGCCTGCTCTATAAACTTCTTCTCTTTTACCAGCCATGGATGAGCTGATTCATCATGTATGCTCATCGGGCCACCCATCACTATCAGCAAATCGCATATGTCAACAAAAGGAAGTTTCTGGTCTTCGTAAAATCGTGTACTTGTGAGACTATTTCCCGGCTTTTTTGCCCAGTCTTCGAAAATACCTAAACCCTCAAAAGGTACATGTTGGAAAAAATGAATTTTCATATCGGGTATCGAATAAAGCCTATAAATCTAAGCAGGATTGAGGACCTGACAAAAAATATGCGTATAAATCATTTTGCGAGTTGCTTAATAAATATAAACATCCATAAGTAAAAGCTCTGTTTTGCCAGAGCTATGTCTGCCCAGGGCCAGGGCAGAATAAACATTGGCTTCCGGCTGATCTGTCACACATATTGAGCTGATATGCCCCATATATGGTCCCGTCTCGGGGTCTTCCGGCTGACACAGATGACTTTCTTCTTCAACCGGAATGCTCATCATACCACGGATACGCTCAAAACTACGTAAAGGCTTCCAGCCTATACAGCTTTGATCGAAGGAGGCATGTTGCCGGGTATGAAAAGCAGACCAGAATAGTTTATCGTCAAAGACTGAGATCCCGGAAGGGCTTAGTTGCCTGGGAAGTTCAAAGGTCATTGCCAGCGGGAATGGTACAGACTCCGTATCTCCCTGAATAAACTCAATAAATTCTTCTTTATAGAAATACATCACTGAATTATGACTCTGTCCCGGATTGAACAGGGCAATAAAATCATTGCCGGCAGTGACACATCTTATGGACAACTCCCGGGTAGATGTTATTGAATCATTGATACGCAGCAGATTATAAAATTCTTCCAGCTCTCTCTTCCTGACCAGATGCCTGCGGTTGTATGGAGTTGGTAATTTTATCAGGCAGGCTTTATCCGCACCGGAAATGCTACCCGGAGGCAGTATAAGTAAATGAGAGAAATTGTTGATCTCAAAACTGCACATGGCAGTCAGTTTATTGCCAGGTTGTTCAGGCAGGTTCGTTTCATTTGTCAGAGCGAGCCGGTATTTGATATTCAGATAAGGATCAAGACATATCAATTCAGTCGAATTATTAGCTACAATATAAATCATGCCTCTGATTACTTCCATTCCCGAAGCAGATTCAATTTCAGGTATAGATGCCTTGCGTAATATCTGAGCTTTCAATTTTGGATACGGATTAGTTCATCGTGAATATAGGGATTCTGGAGCAAAAAGAGAATTGTCTGCAAGGGTAGCAGGCGCAGCTCCAGGCTTGATGAAGCCGTCTATTAGCAGAAAAATGGAGTGTACTGGTTTGTTCTGACAACCATATCGGGTTCTTTGAGCCTTAAGCATTAAACTTTTTCTTTTAACAGTTAAAAACAACTGAAAATCAGTATATAGTGAAGCTAATCCTATTTATTTCAGTTTATTATGCAAGTTGACATATTCATTGGGAATGTCTTCATTCTGTTGTCTGCAAAGCTGTATGGCTGTTTCTGCCAGCAGACGTTTCCGGGGCATGTCTGTCAGCAGCAATGCCTGAAGAAAATAAGCATAATGGTCCATGGGGACCTTTTTCATATAGCCATCAAGAATTTCGGTTGCTTTGTCAACTTCTCCTGATGCCACATAAATCTCTGCAATATCAAGTTGCCTGGCAATGAAAGAAGAGTCCTCCATGATTGTCTGATGGAGCCAGATAACAGCGTTTTGAGGATCACCCTGAGCAAAGTAAGAGAAAGCGATATCTTCGTACACCTCAGCTTTATCAAAAGGCCGAAAAGAAGCTTCTTCAAAATAACACTCTCTTTCTTTGGAATATTCACCAAGCTGTCGGTAGATGCGGGCTTTCATCTGATACCATTCCGGTATTCCCGGCTGGATAGCAAGCGCCTTATCTAAGTACTCCAGTGCACCGGCATGATCTTTTTCCTTTACTCGTTTTCTGGCTATGCGTACATAGCGTTCAGTCAGAAAAAATGTATAATGTCTGAGCTTTTTCCGCAATTTTCGGCTGGAGCGTATTTTTTGAAAACAGGGATCATCAAGAATCGATTTCCGGCTATACCGTATCTGATAAGATCGGGCTGTATCCAGCCATTTCAGTGAAGAGCTTACTGCCTGGAGGGCGGCAAAAGATTGTGCCGTTGTATAAGATGCTCTGCCAGGTACGAGGAAATGGTCCCGATAAAAGTCCTCGATAGCTTTCTGATGCATATCTTGTCTGCTGTATGCAATACCTCGGAGATAATAAAGCTTTAACGGATCGGGGAGCTGTTTCTCGGCCTCATCAAAGGCAAGACATGCTTTTGGGTATTCCTTTTTTCGTATAAAATAGATGCCGGCCATGTACGAGTACATTCCCGTCTGTTCATCTGCAACAGGTGCCGTAAAGACATCTGATTGCGATGAAGCTTTTAAAACCCCGAAACTTAAAATTGTACATAGCAGAATTTTTACAAATAGCATTCAGACATGATCCTTATTAAATTTTAACCGGACATGCAGAAGGTATGTTTTACCCTTTACTATTTTCTGGCTTGTTGAGATGCATTTATCTGTTACTGAGATATAAAGTATTTTAATCTTGACGTGGCAAGATATTGTCTGATGAAGATATTTTAGCTGTTCATCGAATAACGGGGCTTGTTTACCTTAACTGTGCGTATTTTTGAGGCGAAAATTGGCAATGCTAACCCCAATATGCTGACTTGTCGGAGAGTTGAAACTATGAAACTTCTGTCTTTGTAAATCTGATTTATCATAACTAACTTTATAAGTCCATTATAAAAAATATGCAAAACTGGCAAATCTATGCCAGACGCAATCAAATACTGCTTATCAACTAATCATGAGAAAATATATACAGATTGTAATTTTATTGAGTGGAGTACTTTGGACGAGTCATTCACTGGCCCAGACAACTAGAATTAGTAATGTTGTTGTTAATGGAAATTGGAGCAACTCTAGCACTTGGTCCAACGGGGAACCTTCTTCAGGAGATGATGTTACTATAGCTAATGGAGCAGTGATTATTCTGGATAAGGATGTTATTATTAACAACTTAAACATAGGAACATCCAATGGGGGTACAACCGCTAGATTGATTATCTCAGACGGCCACTCGTTGACGGTAAATGGTGGCTGCAATATATTCAGAGGAGGAACCTCAGGCGGAAATCCGCTTGTTAAATCAATAGTGATTGGATCTTTGTCATATGAAATGGTATATGATGAGGAGGAAGATGAGGATGTTGAGGTTGAAATAGAAGGAACGGGAGTTGGAGCTAAAGCGATAATTCAGGGTGATTTAACTATTCGAGGAAGTTTGAGCGGTGATTTTTCGGGTATTAGAATGATAGGAGAAGCCCAGTTAGAACTAGCGGGTAATATGATTTTGCCTCAAAATGGTGGTTTTTTGAATGCACCATCTACTGCTGCAGTAATTCTTAAAGGTATATCTCAGCAGATTTATATGGGAGGAGATACAAAGATAGAATATCCTAATCTGGTTGTAGATGGAAGTTCGGTGGAAATTATCGGGAATGTTGGTGGGCGGACGGGATATGTAGGAGGAGATCTGATTGTTAGAAATGGCGGAGTCTTTAATAACTCTGGTCGGCAGATGAAAGTAAATGTGGATATTCTGGTTGAAGAAGGCGCTAGTTTTCATTTGTCTGGTGGAGCGACTATTTCGGTTGATAATGAGACTCAATTGTTTCTTAATGGTACATTAATTACGGAGCACATAGCAGGACTTGACGGTTTCAACCCTGTGCTTGGTATAGACTTTGGGGATAATGCGGAAATTGTATATAGAGGAATAGGGGTTCAACGAGCAGGATTTACAGATTTTGTTGCTATTGATACGTTCCCGAGATTGGTATTTGAGAATTCTTCAGGTGTCAATCTCGATGCGTCTGTTTTGGTAAAAGAGGTGAATATTAGGGAAAATGCGATTTTTAATGGTATTCATAATGGTAATACAGACACTGAACTTACAGTTGTTGCTGGTTGGACGAACAGCGGAACATTTAACGGACAGACAGGTACAGTGCGCTTAGCCGGTACTACTTCGACACTTATCGGGACAGGTGTTAATAATTTCCACAACCTTATTATAGACTCCGGTGTTGATTTTTCGGCTCCACAGATACTGACTGTTTCTGGAAGTCTGATTGTTAATTCTGGAGGAAGCTTTATACATAATGAGGGTCGGGTGGTTTTTGCTCAGCCTAGTGCTTCTCGCGGTACATCAGGTGTAGGACAGTTTTGGGATGTAACCATTGTTGGCGGACTAAACTTTGATGGTCAGGATACGATTAATCACGCGCTTTATCTGCAGACTGGCGGTATCTCTTCAATTAATGGTACCTTGGCATTGGACTTAAATACGGGCTATATAAATCCTGAAGGTAACGGCGGTTTGAATGGGAATCTCACCTTTATAAAGTCAGCTTCCAAAAAAGGATATACGGCAGTGTCGTTTCCTGTAGGAGCATCCGTATCGGATTTGAAATCAGCGGGTTTTGAATATGTATTTAGATACGATGACAAGGCTGCACCTCATTATCTTGTACCATTATCTAACGCGACAGCGCTTGCTGCTGATGGAAAGGCTTATGCTTGTCACTCGGCGGAAACTAATTCATCTAATCCGATAATACGTGTGTCTGGAACTTACGACAATACCAGAGCAACAGTAAGTGTGCCGGTTGTTTCTACGCCTGTCAATGGACAATTTGCTGCTGGCTATACCGGATGGAACCTTATTGGTAATCCATTTGCGTTTGATGTGGATTGGGACGAGTTGCTGGAGGTATCTGGGAATACTGCTATTTATCGTGGAATTTATTATCAGATGGGAGATCAGTTCCAGCCATATATAGACGGAGTGCCGGCAACAGGAAATTATAACAGACTTAGTCCTATGCAGGGGGTTATGGTTTATTTGCCAAACTCTGGTAATACGCCGATTAATAATACGTTTACATTTAGCAAAGAAGCCGGGCTTGGGAGTTCAAATATTCTCAGAAGAAAGGTGCAGCCGACAAATGTGCTGAAGTTGAACGTAAGTAATGGTCAATATTCTGATGCCACATATGTGCGTTTGAGTAGTGATGCGACTGTCGGCTTTGATCCGGATATGGATGCTTATAAGTTCAGAAATGGAGGCTCTGTTCCTTCTTTCTTCTCCTATAAGGATGGTGTCAATTACTCTATTAATAGTGTGCCTGATATGTTTGCCAAGTACTCTATATTGTTGGCATTTGAACCTAAAGTTGCAGGAACATATACAATTACTCTCTCTGAGGAATATACATATGACTTGCCATATGAAATTTACTTAGAAGACAAGGTGCTGAATGTAATGCATCCGATCGGTATTGATCAATCCTATACTTTTTCTACTAATCTGGAGGAACGATCAGGCCGTTTTACATTACATTTTGAAAATGCTGTGATTACGGCTATGGAAGGCATTAATTCAGGTTTTGTAAGAGTATTTTCCAAAGGACGGGATGTGACGCTGACAGGGGCAGATATTGAAGAGGCTGCTGATGTCAGGTTGTATGATGTAGCTGGTCGTATGATTGCTGAATATAATAAAGTTGATCTACACAATAAGACTTTTAGCTTTAAAGTTGGAACTACTCCCGGAGTATATATTGTAAATATAGTTGCAGGAGAAAAAATCCGCTCCGAACGGGTAGTGATCTATTAAATTGTAAAGAATATAAAAGCGATGTATCATATTAGAAAAGCTTTTTTGTTAGTAACGTTCAGTTTATTTGCCCAGTTTCTGGTTATTGCCGGGCCAGGAGATGGCATGAACTCAACTGGTGGCTTTGGTAAATCTGACCGAAATTTGGGATTTGTTGAAATGAATTCAATCCAATCAGATGAAGATCCTGGACCTGGTGGTTGGAGTCCCCCTGAGGCAATTCCTATTGATGGTGGCGTTTTGCTGGTTCTTGCAAGTGGACTTCTCTTGGGAGGTAGAAAGATTATACGTCAGTTGATGAACTAATTATCTTTTCGTAAGGTTGATTGGTCTATGCTAAGAAAATATAAACCACTGCTGATATTTATAGTATCGGTAGTGGTTCTTTATTTTGCTCTCAAATATCTCTATCTGGGCTATGTTGGTTTGGCTGATCCCAATGGTCGCTATGATCTGAGTGGCTTTTTCGGCGATTATAATCTGGTAATGCTTATTACCAGAGCGCATACACACCTTTCTGCTTTTATTCTCGGGTTAATCGGTTATGAGACCATTACCAGTGGCAAGCTTTTGCTGATCAAAGGAGCCAGTGGAGTGCGGGTGGAATATCCCTGTCTTGCGGTTGAACTCTGGATCGCTCTGATTGCTCTCATTGTCGCCTATCCGATACATGTCACTAAAGCATATTGGTGGAAACTTGGCGGAATTTTTATAGGTGTCGCGATCATCTTTTTGATGAATAATATCCGAATCATTGCCATTGTGCTTACCAACCACTACAATAACAGTATGACGCATACCATTCACGATATTTTCAATTATGTGGTATACGTCTTTATCATCGTATTTTTTCTGGTCTGGGTTAATTATTTCGCTAAACGTCAGAGTATTGGACGTAGTATGTAGTACGTTGTACATGGTGGGTTGGCGGTAGTGTGTAATACGTAAAATTTAAAACGTTGTACGTACTACGTAAAACTCAAAACGTCCGACACCTTTCAACATTTCTTTTTATCCGGTGGTTAGTCTTATAAGCTTTGGGGGAATCAGCTGATCTCTGCCAAAGTGATGACTTTTAAATTCAATTGGATATGGAGATGATGAAAATTGGGGGATCAATTGAGCAAAAAGTACTGATTGCTCTTATCGGCTTCATTTTTTTTGTGTCTTGCAGGCAACCGGGAAATATACAACTGACAGCAGCCGATTCTACATTCATACATTCGCTGGCTGAAAGTCCTGATACAATACTGCTTGCTCCTCAGGTAGCAATTGATCTGGAACAAATCCGGGAGCGTGGCAGGCTTGTGGCACTTACGGGCTATAGCTATACAAGCTATTTCATGTACAAAGGTACCCCGATGGGTTATGAATATGAGCTTATGGAGCTTCTGGCAAGGTATCTGGGAGTCCGGTTGGAGATTGTGCTTGTCAGGGATATGGAAACTGTATATGATATGCTTGACAGAGGAGAAGGTGATATTGTGGCGGATAACCTTATCATGACAGGGGAGCAGAATGAACGAATCAGGTTTACGCGTCCCTATGCGACTACCCGCCAGGTTCTGGTACAGAGAAGCTTTGCGGGGCAGCGTATAAAACCTGTCAGGAATCTGCTGGATTTGCAGGAGAAAGAAATTCATGTCCGCCGGAACTCGCCATACTCCAGAAGACTTGAGAACCTGATAACCGAGACAGGTATGCAATTGCTTGTCCGTGAATCAGGAGGAGATGTTGAAACTGAAGAGCTGATACAAATGGTAGCACGAGGAGAAATTGATTATACTATAGCAGATGAAAGAGCTGCCCGCCATATCAAGACCTGGTATCCGGATATTGATATCGAGACACCTGTAGGCTTTAATCAGTATATAGCCTGGGCTGTACGTGCCGGTTCTCCGGCTCTGCTGGATGCGATTAACCAATGGCTTGAGGAGATACAGCAAAAACCACAATGGCATGTCCTGTACCATAAATACTATGGTAATTCGAAAGTGGTCCGTCAGATGGTTAATTGCTCGAGAAAATCAACTTGTGGATCATCTGTTTCTCCGTACGATGCTATCATCATCAGAGAATCCGAAAGAACCGGCTGGGACTGGCGATTGGTTACGTCTCTGATTTATCAGGAATCCCGCTTTAATCCAATGGCTTTGTCCTGGGCAGGCGCATCGGGGCTGATGCAGCTGATGCCGGGTACCGCGGCAGCTTTCGGAGTTGCGGATACTCAGAATCCTTTGCAGAGCATACGGGGGGGAGTAGCTTATCTTACCTGGCTGGATAAGTACTGGAAAGACAAGATTACCGATCCGGATGAACGAATCAAGTTTATACTTGCCAGCTACAACGCAGGACAGGAACATGTGGCTGATGCCCGCCGGCTGGCTGCCAAATACGATAAAAATCCGGATAGCTGGGAAGATGTCTCCGTCTTTCTTTTACTCAAGGCCAATCCTGCCTATCATCGGGATCCGGTGGTGAGGTTTGGCTATTGCCGGGGTGAAGAACCCGTTCGTTATGTAGAAGAAGTATTAAGCCGTTATCAGCATTACAAGAGACTGATCACTGAGGAAATCTATTTAGGGACCAGGGAGGGGTGATTGAGTTGAAGAAAAAATTAAAGATGAAGAGAAGGCATAAAGTTTCTCTTCATCTTTAATCAATGGTGCACTATTCGTTGGATAGAGAGGTTATATAGTTTTCCAGCTCAGTGATAGCATTGTCAAAATAGGACTCTACACTGGTTGTGGAGCCATCGGTAAACTGAATAAGGAAATCTACGCCTATATCGGAATTGCTGTCTTGGGCGATGATTTTTCCGGCTTCGCTATTGGAGCTGTTACGAACTACTATGGTGATGTTGTCATTAAAATGACGGGCTTCAAAATCTTCGTTTTGGGATGTATTCTCCAATGCCTGAATATTAGCATGGAAGTCCGTTTTTAATTCTCTGTAGACAAAATCTCCGGACAGAGCTTTTAATTCTTCCTTGTTGGAGTCGGTATACTCAAGAGCAAACGTTGTTTTAATAATAGATTGACTTTCTCCATCCTTTAGTATGGCGGCCGTAATGGCGGTTTTAGCGCCTGCGTCGTCAAAATTGACACTGTTGGTATATGGCTTCAGATATAGAGTGTAAGTCATTTTGACAGGTATATCGTTCTTAAATGTAGCGGTATAATCCAGAGATAAATATTTGACATTGTTTATCTTGAGATCGATCTGCATTTCGGTCGGATTGTATCCATATTCATCATTGCTTTTTTCTTCTGAATATTTGTACAAAGTAAGTGCGGCATCATTTACGGATGAGTTCTTGACTGAAGGAAACTTCATGACAATGTATTGAGAGGAGCCTGTTTTTTTGAAATCTTCGTTTTGGCTGTCCCATTCGTAAACTCCTTTATTGCTGTTAAAGTCGAATGCTCCATCGTCCGTCTTACGACCGTTTTTAAACTCATCAGGCAGAAACAGTGTCCGGAAATTTTTTGTCCGGTCTTTGTATATGCTTTTTAATCTGTATTTAGAATTCTTTTGTCTCAGCACTCCGTTGATCGGGTCTGTTTCTGCGGAAGCAAGAAGATTGGACAGGTTGCTGATAGCCTCTGCCCCTTCGTTTTGGGTAAAGGATATAATATCCGAAGTCAGGTTTTGTCCTGATCTTTTCAGGAGTTCTTTGGAGTCGTCAGCAGACAATTGGACCGAGGATGTTTTTGGCTCCGCATCTTTCTTTTTATCCTTACATGATGCTATTAGTATGCATATTGCAAAGGCAAACAAGATGTTTTTTCTAAGATTCATATGTTTCGTATTGATATATTGGTGTTTATATTTTAATGTTTTTTGTTGTGCAAACAGATGCTTTTAACGCAATTGCGTAAATGTATTTAATCTTTTATTAAGATTGTACATCCTTTTGTTAAATTTTTAGGATTCTGATATTCCGAAAGAAAAATCTTATATTTGTCCAATTCATACTGTTTAATTTTAAATTTTTTATAAAGAAATGAGAAAAAAGATTGTTGCAGGGAACTGGAAAATGAATAAAACTCTGGAGGAAGGTAAGTCCCTTGCTTCTGAAGTAGTTAACATGGCGGGATCCGAGGTCAGCTCCGATATAAAGTTGATACTATGTCCGCCCTATGTATATCTGACCTCAGTCAGTAAGCTGACAGAAGGCAGCAATGTAGGAGTAGGAGCGCAGAATTGTCATACGAAGGAGTCCGGAGCCTATACAGGTGAGATATCTGCACCTATGCTTGCCGATATCGGAATTCAGTATGTGATCCTGGGGCATAGCGAGCGCAGGGAGTATTTTAATGAAACAAATGCACAACTGGCTGAGAAAGTGAATATAGCTCTTAAAAATAATATTGTTCCGATTTTTTGCTGCGGAGAAACCCTTCCACAGAGAGAAAAAGGCATTCATATTGATTTTGTTAAGCAGCAGCTAACAGAGAGTCTTTTTCACCTTTCAGAGGAAGATTTCAAAAAAATTGTGATTGCCTATGAGCCAATCTGGGCGATTGGAACCGGCGTAACTGCATCCTCGGCTCAGGCTCAGGAAATGCATGCTGAAATAAGAAAACATCTGGCAAGCAACTATGGACAGGCTGTCGCTGATGAAACTTCTATTCTGTATGGCGGAAGCTGTAAGCCGGATAATGCTCAGGAGCTTTTTGCATGTCCGGATGTGGATGGCGGGCTTATTGGAGGTGCTTCATTAAAATCCCGTGACTTTATCGATATTGCAAAATCGTTCTAATTTCTAAACAAATCTGCCGCAGATGAAATATATCAAGGTTACCTTCTCGGTTCCTGAAGATTTTGCGGATATTCTTATAGCCGAACTTAATGAATTCCATTATGACTCCTTTGCTGCAGAAGGCGATCAGCTTGATGCATATGTGGTAAAGGAGTATTTCGATGAGGGGTGTCTGCAGGATCTGGTCCTCAAGTACAAAGAATTAATTCCGGTCGGATATACGTTTGAAGACCTGGAAGATAAAAACTGGAATGAAGAATGGGAAAAGAATTTTGATCCGGTTCGGATAGCGAATTGCTGTATGATCAGAGCTTCATTTCATGAACAGGATCCGGACTATCCCCTTGAGATTGTTATAAATCCTAAAATGTCGTTTGGCACAGGACATCATGAAACAACTTCTCTGATGATTGAGAATCAGTTAAACATTGATCATAAGGATAAGGTAATAATGGATGCTGGCAGCGGAACGGGAATATTGGCAATTCTGGCTGAAAAGCTTGGTGCATATTCTGTGGATGCTTTTGATATCGAAGACTGGGCATTTAACAATATGGAAGAGAATGTACAGTTAAATAACTGTAGTACTATATCCGTAAAACAGGGTACTATTGAAACGCTGGATCTGAGAGAGCAGTACGATATTCTTCTGGCAAATATCAATAAGAATGTGTTGTTGGAGGAGATGCCGCATTACGCAGGAAAATTAAAAAAAGGCGGAATGTTACTTTTGAGTGGATTTTATAAAACCGATCAGGAGGATATTTCCGTAAAAGCCGGGAGCTATAAACTGAAACTCGAAAAGGAATCCTACAAGAACAACTGGGCTTGCCTGGTTTTCTCGAAATTATAAGATTTTCTCTATGGTAAACTATAAGAATCTTTTATTGGTCTGCTTGATGCTTTTTGTTGCAAAAGCAAATGCGCAATATGTTTTTCCGGATGATCCGCAGGGCTTTATTCAGGTCGTTGGTCAGATGATGACCAACACCAAAAGTGAGCGTTCAGTCCGGGCTTTCAATGACTTTTCGTCCGTATGGCCAGGAAGCTTTAGCGAAAACTCGAGAAAAAGTATCATTCGTATCAGTCAGGACATGTCCCGTATGCGTTTGCGTGCAAGCACAAACTTCACTGATTTTTATGCTGCTCTTGCCAGTAGTGTACAAAAACATCAAATGAGCAGTGCCGATATAGATTCAATCTTATTGGTGACCGAGAAGGTTTTAAAGAATTATGATCCCAAGGACAGAAACGAGTTTTTTTATACAACTGCCCTTTTTCTTGAACAAAGTCGTTTTTATTCATCAACCTATAATCAGCTGCATGTCCAGACAGCTTCTTTTAAGTTTAAATTTATTGACGCTCAGCCTGAGGCATCACCGATAGATATATATGATAAGGCACTGGAAGGCGATTCATCCGGTGAGGATAACTATTTTGATGATTGGGATAATCAGGAAAAGGTGCAGGATGAATGGTCCGGTGGCTGGGATGACTGGGACTCCGACGACTGGGGTAGCTCGGAGTCTTCCGGAAACAGCAACAGTTTTGAATCCCAGCAAAATCATACTGCCGAATTATTGAGTTATGGTTATTCGGCAACTCCCCAGCCTGTTATACACGGAGCAGTTATAGAGCTTGAGGAATGTGATCTTTCTATTGTGTCTGCACATGATAGTGCAGTTATTAAAAAAACGAAAGGATCACTGATGCTGAAAGATGGTGTTTTCGTAGGCAACGGAGGGACAGTTGACTGGACAACGGCCGGAGCGGCTCCGGGAGAAATCTTTGTCGAATTGCAGGAATATAATTTTAATGTCAAAAGTCCTAAATTCAGTGCCGAACAGGTTGTATTACATTATCCGGAAAAGACTGATTCTCTGGTAGAGGGAGTTTTTGAATTTCAGAGCAAAAAGAAATTCAGGCTGGAGGATGCCCAATATCCCAGATTCAAGTCATTTGCCAGCAATATTCCTCTCAAGGGAGTCGGAGAGAATATTGAGTACTATGGCGGATTAGCTCTTGAAGGACGTAAAATATATAGCTCCTCGCTTGATGAAGGGCGGGCGAGGATTTTGATTAAGCGTAACGGAGAAGTCAAAATCAAAGCAGTAGCGAATCGCTTTGAGCTTTCCGATTCCGTTATTTATGGAAATATTGCTTCTATTGTAATTTATCAGGGTGCCAATGATTCGATTTATCACCCTGGAGCCGTATTACAATATACCAAGAATAACTCTACTCTGAGACTGACCAAAACATCCGGATACAGGTATACACCTTTTATAGATACATACCATCGGATGGAAATTACAGTGGATGCTTTGATCTGGAATATAGAAACACCAAATATTAAGTTTTCTATTACGAATGCAGCCAATGAGCTTACCGGAAAGTTTGAGTCGAATGAGTTTTTTGAGGGAAATAAATATTCCAGGCTACAAGGGGTTTACAGATTTCACCCCTTGCAAATGATCATCGGATATGCTGAAGGGCAGAAGACAAAAAGAAAGAGTGAAGAATATGAGCCGTTTACAATCCATGATTTAGCTACGACTTTTAAAATTGAAGAAAATACGCTGCGGGGAGCAATGACAAGCCTGATGCGTCAGGGGTTTATTGATTATAAGCCCAGATCCGGAGAGATTATCATAAGAGATAAGGCAGTGCATTATGTTAAAGCCCGAAGGGACCAGAAAGACTATGACAACCTGTCTTTTGAGTCATTAGAACCGGGAGGAAATAATGCGACTCTTGATCTTGACTCCAAAGATTTGACCGTAAGAGGTGTGGACAAGGTGAGAATCATGGATTCTCTCAATATATTTATCATACCGGAAAGTAAAACGCTGATTATAAAAGGCGATCGCGGATTTACATTTGACGGGCGGATTAATACTGCCAATTTCCAGTTTATTGGTAAAAACTTTGAATTTAACTACGATAGTTTTCTGGTTCATATGCCGGAAATTGATAAGATCAGGCTCGCAGCTATTGACCCCAAGGAAAAAGGAGGAAGAACAGGAGATAAAAAAGCCCGTATTCTTGGTAATGAGCTTCGTTATTCCTCCGGAACACTATATCTTAACAAGCCGGATAATAAGTCAGGTCGGGTAAACTATCCCGAGTATCCCATTTTCAGTGCCAATTCGGGAGCGTCTGTATTTTTTGACAAGCAGGAGATTGCAGGAGGAGTATATGATACGACCATCCGGTTCAAGATTCCGCCTTTTACAGTAGACAGTCTTGCCAGCAATGACCCCCAGTCTATCGGATTTGATGGGGAATTTGAATCAGCAGGTATATTCCCGGTATTTAAGACGAAGCTGGTGGTTATGCCTGATTTCTCAATGGGTTTTGAATATGCTGTTCCATCGGAAGGATTTCAGCTGTATGAAGGAAAAGGACGTTATTTTAACAAAATCACGATGGACAATCGTGGTCTCACCGGAAATGGCCGGATTGAATATCTGAATACTATCTGTTATTCACCTCAGTTTCATTTTTTTGTTGATTCGGTCCTGACGATAGGAACTAATTCTGACACCAGGGCAGGTACGAACAAGGATTTACCCAAAAGTGTGACATTTCCTCTGTTAACGGTCGGAGAATACGAGATGAACTGGAAACCCCGAAAGGACAGTATGGAAATTACCAATATGAAGGATCCTTTCCAGTTATATGATAATTCTGCTACTCTTAACGGAACGGCGATTATCACAGAAAGGGGTATGCTGGGAACCGGAGTTTTGGAAACCAGGGGCTCTGTGTCTGTGTCTACCCTGTTTCATTTTGAGCAAAGACGATTTGAGGGGCGTCATGCCACTTTTACCGTTCGTTCAGAGATCCCTGCCAAACCGGCGATCCGGAGCACAGACTGTCAGCTGACATTTGATCTTGAAAAAGATATTGCAACGTTTGGTCCGGAGGTGGCCGGATTTGCGAGTACGGAATTCCCTTATCTGAAGTACAGAACTTCTATTGAGAAGGGGGTCTGGTATCTCAATGAGGAGCGGGTAATAATGAATACCGAAGGCAACGATATTTCCAATTCCTATTTTTACTCTACGCATCCGCACCAGGATTCGCTTGCCTTTAATGCAAAGGCAGGAATCTATGATATGAAGACGCTATCTCTCAATATAGAAGGCGTGCCTCATATCAATGTAATTGACGGAAGATTATTTCCGGAGAATAACAAGGTTGTAATATATGAGAATGCGCTGATGGAGACACTCCATAATGTGAAAGCAGAATTTGATACGGTTAATGCATACCATCAGTTGTATGACGGAACATTTGAGGTGAAAGGCCGGTACCGGCTTAAAGGTACTGCTACCTATTCTTATACGAATGCAAGCGGGGACAATTACTCATTCCTGTTTAAAAATTATGCAGCGATGAATAAAGCTGCTGAGGAGAAGCATAATAAAAAGAAGGGAAAGGGTAATCCGGAAGATTCCGAAGAAGATATTCAGGCACTTCTTGTTGCTAATCAGGAAAGTGAAACAGCCTTGGAGGACCTGGCCAATGAAAAAATAGCACAGGAACAGGAAGCAGCTGCAAAAAAGAAAAAGAGCAAAACTACCACGAAAGATAAAAAGGGTAAAAAGTCTTCCTCGAAAGGAGATCCGGATGAAAGCGAACCGGTTCCGACACAATATCTCCAGGAGCCGGCACAGCCAGAGGTGCTCAATACGGTGACTGATAAAAAAAGAACCGTGGCAGTCGGACTAATTTATCCGGAAGACTCTATTGAAATTGCAAAGAAAATACTATACAAAGGTAAAGTAACGATGCATTCCGATTTGCCTGAGTTATTGTTTGATGGATTTGTGAAACTTGACCTGAAAGGAGCGCTTAGTTATTCTCAGTGGCTGCAGTATAAGAATGAAGGAGATAATACCAATGTCCGGATTGTATTGGAGGATCCGAAGGCGGATAATGGTAATCTCCTCACAACAGGTTTGAGCATCAACAATAAAACAGACCTTTATACGACCTTTATCTCGGAAAAAGATGCCCCGGAAGATTTTGATGTGTTTTCTACCAAAGGGATTCTGAAGTTTAGCTCTCACCCCGATTCCTCAATCTTTAAGATTGCTTCGGAGAAAAAGCTTCAGGACCCGGCTACGGTAGCCGGTAATCTTTTTATATATGATGATAATAATTCAACGGTGGAATTCAGTGGCCGGTTTAATTATATCGAAGAAAACAAAGGGCTTACTCTTCTTGCTTCGGGAAGCGGTTCCGCCGAGATCGATTCGAGCTTTTACTCTTTCAACAATATGATGGTATTCAAGTTTGCCATGCATAAAACCATTCCGGTGGCTCTGGCAGATAATCTTCGGATTGTGGCGGATATTTTACCGCCGGATGCCTCAGAAACGATACAGGATCCTGTTGTGCTGCATACTATGGAAATGAAAAAGAACAGAAAGGTGCTGGATCTTATAGGGGATAAGGAATATAAAAACTATCTCAGTAAATCAGCCGGTCTGGCGCTACCATTGTATCAGATATCCGGAGTATTTTCTGAAGGAATTGTTCTGGCTGATGTGAATCTGAAATGGTCTAATACCCATAAAGCCTTTTATAGCCATGGCCCGGTGAAGGTTGCGAATATAAATACAACGGAAATTGACAGAGTAATGACCGGATACGTGGAAATTCGTAAAACACTTAATGGAGATGTCGTTAATCTGTTGCTGGAACCGACACCTAATAACTGGTATTTCTTTACGTACGATGATAATCGTGTCGCAGTTACTACTGCCAGTGATGAGGTGAATGCGGTAATTGCCAAACGCTCGAAAGGCGAACAGGCTGACCGGACTAAGCTGTTTTTTGTCGAAGCTGACTTTATGGAAAAATCAAACTTTCTGGCAGATTTCAGACAAAAGTATCTGGGAGCTGAGGCAGGATATGTTCCGGACAGAGTTCCCAGGACTTCAGATGAACCTGTTATGGAGCTTGATATTCCGGAGGAGGAAGAGCCTGAGTATATAGAAGAAGACTATGATGAATACGATGAGGAAGGCAACCAGCCGGTTCGGAAGAAACAAGGCAAGGTAATTGAGGAGCCTGAGCTGAATCGCGGAAAGAAAGAGCATAGTATTGAGGAAAAGCGTCGATTGCAGCAGGAGCAGGAGCGACTCAGGAATCTGCTTAAATAAAACCTGAGAGGGAATTAATTCGTAATAACTATTTAAAAGTTTATTGTTCGTTTACATTTTGTTTAAATTGCCGGACAAACTGTTTCGTCAGTATTAGTGTTTTAATTGATAAATGGATATTATTTTTATTATCATCGGTTTATGTGTGGCCTACCTGGTTGGGTCTGTTCCAACAGCAGTATGGTATGGCAAAGCAGTTCATGGAATTGACATACGAAACTATGGCAGCGGTAATGCCGGTGCTACGAATACCTTACGAACGTTGGGTAAGAAGGCCGGAGTCATAGTAATGATTGTTGACCTTCTTAAGGGATTTATCGCTACCAGTCTTTCAAAGGTTCTTCTTGAAATGGGAACTATCTCAGCTGATAAGCTGGAGTTATGGATGCTTCTCTTCGGGCTTGCGGCAGCTCTGGGACATATATTTCCGGTGTATGCCAATTTCAGGGGGGGCAAAGGAGTCGCTACCCTATTAGGTATGATCCTGGCTATTAATTTGACTATAGCGCTGATTTGTATAGGTGTTTTCTTTATTGTGCTGGTGGTCTCAAAATACGTTTCGCTTGGCTCCATGCTTGCAGCGCTGGCTTTCCCGATGGCATTTCTTATGCCCAGATTTAAGCCCGATGAACCGCTTACCATCGTCTTTGCATTTGCTCTGGCCAGTGTGGTTGTTATCACACATCAGAAGAATATAAAGAGACTGATCAACGGGCAGGAAAATAAAACCAGAATCCGCTTGAAAAAGAAACGGGATCATCATTGATATTGTCCAATAAAAAAAATCGGATTCAGATAAAAGAAACGGGGGTATAATACATCATTATACCCCCGTTTCTTTTATCTGTATTATCATTATCCGAAAAGTGTAATACAGAGAGTGATTATATAACATTCTAGAATAACAAAGGGGAAGTTCATTCGATTTCCCCTTTGCATTTTTGTGTAAGAAGTCTTTTGGAAAGGATGATCAGAAACTATCTCTTTACAACTTGTTTTACTATACTTCCCTGACTGGAATGTATTCTTACAAGATAGACACCTTCTGGCATATTGATCATATTGACAGTTGCTTCTGAGTTTGCTGTTCCCTTGCTAACAGTGGTTCCGGTTGCGCTTATTATTTCATAGTTAAAGCTGACAGCAGGCCCCTTTATTTTTAAGATCTCGACAACAGGATTAGGAATAAGACTGATATCAATGGTCCTGTATTCAGAAGAAGCAGATAATATGATGTATTCTTTTGCCCAGTTTAGCGGTGCAATGTCTTCCAGAGTTTCGGCATCTCCATCGAGTGTTACATCCAGTGTGATTGTTTCATTATTGCCGGGATAGGTGATCTGTAGCGTATATGTACCGGCAATCAGATTGGAGAAGGCATATTTTCCATCACTGTCGGTAAAAGTAACTGAAAGTTTCTGGCCAAGCTCGTTGTACAATGTAACCATTACATTTTCAAAGCCCGTATTGGCGAGTTTTCTTTCATTCGGATTGCTTTCATATATATACCCTTCAATCAGGTCGCTTCCGCTCAGCCAGACAGGATCAGGAATGCTTAATTCTGGGGCAGCCTGTAGTTTTATGCTGATTGATTGGTTCCCGTTGTGCTGGAGAATGGAAGCAGTTTGCCAATTGGTGGTGTTGCCATAGAAGGTTGGTGCAGCATTATTGAAAAAAACGGATTCCGTGTGAGGTGTCACTAAGATCAGATAATTGCCATGTGGCAGATTGATGTAAAAGAGACCAGTGTCCAACGTCAGACTTCTCTCAAACTGGAAGGTCCCGTCTACCGAGTATATGGAAATAATATTATCATCGATGGGAGCATAGCTGTCGAATGTTATGGTTCCGGATAAAGGACTTGACTGAATGGAGTTATCAATTGTGATTGTTTTGGCTATACTGCACTCTCCCTGAGGACTAATTCGTGTTAGCAGCACCTGATAGCTTCCTGGCCTTGAATATGTGTGAGAAGCGCTTCTGCCATATACGATGGAAGAACTGTCACCAAATACCCAACGGAAAGAAGATGTATCGCCTGGGAGAACAAGGCTATTGAAAGAAACGGTATTGCCTGAGATTGCAAAGTCGAAATCAATATTGCAGGAGGGTTGCCCGACTTCAATATACTGACTTATGGAACAGGTGTCGGGACCTTCCTTATACAATGTTACCAGATAGGAGCCTGGTTCCTGATATGAATGGGATTCATACCATCCGGTTGCAGATGAACCATCCCCAAAATCCCAGGAATAAATGAAGAATAATGAGTCAATGTTAAGGTTGTTGAAATCAAAGTCTACGGTTAAGTCATTGATGGTATATGTAAATTGGTTAACCTGGCATGGGAAGTTGCCAAGTTTAATATTTTTCGATTTACTACATTCGCTGTCACCTAGTAAATAAATGTTATAGTAACCAGGTTGAACATCGTATAGTACTACATGCTGCCCTGATCCTACCGGCTTGTAATTTAAATACCAGTTATACTGCCCCGTTGCAGATGATGTGTCATTACTGAATCCGAAGATGGAGAGTGTGTCATTACTTACAAAGTAATTAAAGTCTATGTCACACTGAGCATGCCCAATCATAGGCAGCATAAAACTTAAAGCAAGTAAAATTTTTTTCATATGGAACTATTTTTACTGCTAATATACATCATCTGATTAAGTGAAAGGACATTTAATACGTGTTTTACAACAGCATTGCCCCGCTGCAACTGTTTCTGCCGGCACCGGTAACGGTAGACAGACAGTTGGTTAATCCCAGGCTGCGCAGGTAACCAAGAAAAGCAAAGATTATTGCTTCCTTGTATGCAATTACCGGTTTGTCCGGAATGTGTAGTTTTATTTCGGCGGGAAAGGTTTTGTGAAACGTATCAATCAGGAATGCGTTGAACGCTCCTCCGCCGGTTATCAGGAGCTTCCTGTTTTTATCAGGCACCGGACTGAGGGTTCTGGCAATTTGTCCGGCAATGTGCAGGCAAAACGTATGCAGTTTGTCCGGAACAGGAATATCGTATTGATGGATTAGCGGAAGCACTGTTTTCTCGACCCATTCTCTGCCCAGGGATTTAGGACCAGACTGATAATAGAAATCAAGCGATTCCAGCTTTTGGAATAGTTCTGAATGAAGTTTGCCGGAAGCAGCTGCGGCACCATTTTCGTCATATGGCTTATTCAGGATACCGGCCAGCTCATTAAGTACCATATTGACAGGGCATATATCAAAGGCAATCCGCTCTCCGGAAGCATTGTCAAAAGAAATATTGGCAATTCCCCCCAGGTTTAAGCAGTAATCAAAATCACTGAACAGAAGCTGATCCCCTATTGGTACCAATGGAGCTCCCTGACCGCCAAGGGCAACATCCAGTGATCTGAAATCATATACAACCGGAAGCCCGGTCCGAGCGGCAATACAGGCGCCCTGTCCGATTTGTGAAGTATAGCCAAGCTGCGGCTGATGAAAAACGGTATGTCCATGCGATGCAATCAGATCTGCCTGTAGCTTGTTGGTATCTATAAATTTACGCACCTGATCTCCCATGTAATAGCCAAATTCAAAGTCCGTTTGAACATATTCGAGAGCGTTTGCCGTCATCAGGCTGGAAAGCTTATTTTTCAGAGAGGAATCATATTCTATAGTCTCAGCTTTAAGAAGCTGGAATTTCCACAGTTCATTCTGACGGGAGAACAGGCAGGCGGCTATGTCCAGGCCGTCAAGTGAGGTTCCGGACATCAGGCCGATTACTACTTTTTCGGGATATTTCATAAGTAAGATAAGCTTCGTGCAAAAGTATTTATTAATTTTGAAAATGAACTTAGTAATCGACTCTGGTAATTCAAACACGAAAATCGGGTATTTTGATTCCGGGAGTCTGAAGGATGTCAGAATAATACCCAATGCCGGGTTTACTTCTGATCTGATACCAGAGGCAGAGTATATAGTTTTATCATCAGTTTCCTCAATTGATTTCTCCTGGTTAAAGAGTAAAGGTCATTTATTAAGTATTGACAGTTCCGTTTCCCTGCCATTCAAAGTTGATTATAAAACGCCGGAAACGTTGGGACCGGACAGGATTGCAGGCGTTGCAGGGGCATATTTGCTGTATCCTGCCGAGAATTGTCTGGTAATTAATGCCGGTACCTGTCTGACAACAGATTTTATTGGCAGCAATACCATTTATGAAGGAGGCAGTATCAGTCCGGGAATAAATATGCGGTTTAAGGCATTAAATGCCTTTACAGCACGTTTACCACTTGTGGATGAAAGAAATCCGGTTGCTTTGACAGGTAAATCTACAAGCGAAGCGATTAAAAGCGGCGTGCTGAACGGAATACTTGCAGAAGTTAAGGGAATGATTGATTTTTACCGGTTGGTTTATCCTGATTGCAGAATAATTATTACGGGAGGAGACAGCTTTTTTTTTGATAGAAATCTAAAAGCTGACATCTTTGTAGTTCCGGAACTGGTTTTGATTGGATTAAATTTTATTTTGGAATATAATGTATCTAAAGCATAGGCTATTTTTAGTTTTATCGGGCATATTGCTGGTAGTGTTAAACAGCCGGGCCCAACAAACAGATTACTCGCGCAACAATCCTTACTCTTCATATGGCATCGGAGAATTGAAACCGCTAAACTCTTTGCGGAATTCCGGTATGGCTGGTACGGGTGTTGCATTGTCTGACATAGAATATCTTAATCTCATAAATCCGGCTATGCTTTCCAGAACCCGTTCTGTGTCTCATATTGTGGCAGCCGGGGAAACAATGATTTCGATTGCCAAGACATACTCGGTTACAGAAGATGAAATCCGGACTCTCAACAGATTTACCGGTGAAGTAAGAGAAGGCATGGTACTCAGAATTCCAACCCGTAAGTATACAAAATTTGAGGCAGCAGGAAATGGCGGCATTCGTTTTGTCCAGTCCGGGACAGGAAACTATACGGACAGATCTCTTGCTTATCAGCATTTTGTATTACTGTTTCCTGTAAGCCAGCGTTTAACCTCTGTAGCAGGCTTAGCTCCTTATTCAGAAGCCAATTTTAATTCATATTACGAATATAGCCTGCCAGACTCTACCACGGTTCGGGAAAACAATACAGCCCGGGGAGGATTAAATCAGCTTTTCCTTTCTTTGGGATATGATGTGACAAGGCATCTTTCGCTGGGAGTGCAGAGTGGCTTTATATTCGGGTCTCTAAAGTCCGAAAATTTTTCCCAGCTAAAAACAGTTATCGACTCGGATTATGCCAATCGTTCCGGACAGGTACAGGAAGTGTATTATAAAGCCTTCGCATTCAAACCTTCTGTTTTTTATACTATTCCGATAAAAACTCCTCGTGATTCTTCGATGTTTTTCAATGTGGGGGCAACCTATAGCTTTGTTACAGGTGCATCGGGAGATGGAAGAACGGGATTTGAGAACCGGAATATGTACGGAATTGTTTTGTCGGACAGCACGGTTGAATCCGGAGGAGTAACAGCTCCCTTCCCTTCTGAGCTGGCGATTGGCGTGGCTTTGCAAAAAGGTCGTTTGTGGTCGGTAGGCGCAGATTTTGCTTATTCGACCTGGATGGGAACGAGTACAGCGCCAGCCCAGGGTTTTGATTATATCAGCTCATACCGGCTGTCAGTAGGCGCCGAGACCAAGTTATTGGGAGAATATCGTTCCCTTACTCCCAAAACACCGGCCATCCGCATCGGCGCTGCTGTGCAAAGGCTGCCTTTTCTCATACAAAACAGCTATGTCAACGATTACTCTGTAAGCATAGGTGCGTCTATTCCTGTGGGGCGTCTCAATCCTGCTGATAAGAACCAGCCTTTGAACAAAGTCTCTCTGGCCTTGACCGGTGGAAGCCAGGGAAGTAAAAGTCTTGGCCCTGGTCAGGAATTTTATGTGAGATTAAGCGCGGGAATTTTAATTACTGATAAATGGTTTACCAGAAGAAAAATTCAGTAATAAGGATGAAAATCTTTTATATGATCTTTTTCTTCGCGGGTATTATAGGCTTTTTTTCCTGCTCAAATGAAAAGCTTGTAAAACCGGATCCTTACGAAGGGCCTATGCTGGAAATGTATGATTTCGAGACCCTTTATTCCGATTCGGCGCGACTCAAGATTCGTTTTACCGGTCCTTACGAATACGAATTGCAGAACGGAGATAAGGTTTTTCCGGAGGGAGTATATATGGAATTTTTTGATCTGGATACCCGGGAGATGACATCTACTCTGAAAGGAAATGAAGCCCGGTATTTCAAGGACCGGAATATATATGTAGTAAATGGAGATGTTGTGGTACACAACCTGAAAGAGAAGAATAAGCTCTCATCGGAAGAGCTGATATGGAATCCGACCGAAAAGAAGATTACAACAGAAAAGTTTGTCAGAATCGAAACACCATGTGAAATCATGACAGGAGATGGTATGGTCTCCAATGAAGATTTTACCTCGTACAGGATTCTGAAGCCTTCTGCTAATATATTTATGGACTGCGAATGAAATTATATCAATCAATTATCCTGTCGCTTACAATATTCTTCCTGGCGGTGGGTATTCATCAGACATCAGTATATGGATTTGCTGCAAGCTACTGGATTTTTATGCTGGTTTTTGTTTTGCTGGGAATCTATGGATTAGTTACTTCAAAATCCAGAAACTCAACCAGTAAATAATTTCTAAAAGAATTCTATTCACCACCAGCTAATTTTGTTTTTTAGTTTTTATGTAATTATTTTGCAATCCTTTTTATTAAAACTTAGAAATGGCAATATTTAATGAAATCAACAAAAGGTCGGGAGTAGTCGTTGTGACTGTTATAGCAGCGCTTGCTATGTTTCTTCTTACCGATCTGTTTTTTGGCCAAAACTCCATATTGAGAAGCTCAGACAATAAAGTGGGGGAAATAGCCGGTGAAAAGATCGGAGCCGAAGAATACCAGCGTCAATTGAGCATTGCTGAAAGAAACTACACCATGCAATACAATCGCTCTGTTTCTGAGAATGAGCGTAGTATGATGCATGATAATGCATGGAATCAGCTTATTTTTGAATACGGTTACCGGGAACAGTTTGAAGAAATCGGACTCCTGGTTACGGATGAGGAATGGGCGGATCTGACCAAAGGAGATTTTATTCACCCTATGGTCCGTCAGTTATTTGGCAATCCGGAGACATTTAGCAAAGATATGGTGAATAATTTTCTTGCCAATCTTGCGCAATATCCTCAGCAGGATCAGTTTCTGTGGTATTATGTAGATACCCAGATACCGGAAATCAGGCTGAGAGAGAAATACTCAAATCTTCTTAAAAAGACAGAATACGTCACTACTGCAGAAGCTAAAAGAGATTACCTTGCGACCAATCAGAAAGCATCCATTAACTTTGTGAATGTGCCTTTCTCTGCTATTCCGGATTCAGCGGTAAAGATTACAGACTCTGAACTGAAAAGATATCTTGATCAGCATAAGAATGCATATAAAAGGGAAGAGTCAAGATCCCTTGATTATGTAGTATTTACTGTTCATCCGTCGAAGGAAGACTCTCTTGCCTTGTCCCGAGATCTGGAAAGTATTGCTGCTGAATTTAAAAATGCCGCGGATGATTCAACCTTTGTTCTGTTTAACTCAGATGAACCTGCTCAGGTTAGATATACAAGAATGGGAGAGCTGGCAGAAGGTCTTCAGAATGCAGGTAATCTGGAAGCCGGAAATGTTTATGGACCATATCTGACAAATGGCAGCTTTAAATTGTACAAAGTTGTTGGAAGTAAGGAGGACTCTGTCTATTCTGCCAGAGCAAGCCATATACTTTTCAGATTTAACGGAGAAGAAGAAAAGGCAGATGCCAGAAAGAAAGCACAGGAGGTGCTGAATGTGATCAGAAACGGAGCCTCATTTGAAGAAATGGCTGCTGAACATGGTACAGATGCTACTTCTGTAAGAGGGGGGGATTTGGGCTGGTTTAGTGAGGGTGCAATGGTCGGTCCATTTAATGATGCCATTTTCGGATCAGCGAGATCCGGATTATTGACAAATCTTGTGGAAACTCAGTTTGGTTTTCATATTGTAAAAATTACTGAGCCAAGAACCAGAAAAATGTATAAGGTGGCAGAAGTAAGCCGTGTTGTAGATTATAGTGAAGAGACAAAGGATCAAATGTATCAGGAGGCACTTGAATTTGCCAACGATATAAAAGACAGCTCGGATTTCTATGCTAAAATCAAAGAACATGGTAATCTGACTGTGAATGCAGCCACCAACCTTCGCCCTATTGAACGTAATCTGAATTCAATACGAAATGCCCGTGATATAATACGCTGGGCGTTTAATGATGCGAAACCCGGTGATGTTTCAGAGGTTAAATCTATAGACAATCAGTTTATTGTTGCAGTTGTTACCGACGCCCGGGAAGCTGGAACAGCAGATCTGGATGAGGTGAGATCGGAAATTACAGACAAGGTGCGTCTTGAGAAAAAAGGCGAACAAATTAAGAATAAGCTTGACGGTATTACCGGATCGCTTCAGGAAATAGCTGCAAGCTATGGTGGTGATGCAAATTTCGGAAACGCTGCCGATATTACTCTTGCAGGTAATTATGTATCAGGTGTGGGATACGATCCGATTCTTGTCGGAAGAACTTTTGGACTTAAGGTAAATGAGAAAAGTCAGCCGGTCATTGGCCAAAGCAGCGTTTCAATAATCGAGCTTACCAATATCGGAGAAGTGCAGGAGATTGCTGATTATGCAGCAAATAAAAACAGAATCGCTCAACAACGCAGTGGCAGAGCGGACTTCCTGATTTCAGAGGTAATTAAGAAAGCTTCGGATATTAAGGATAAGAGATACAAGTTCTTTTAATTTGACTATCCTCTGTTTCAAAGTGATTATCAGGCCGGCATTAGGATACTAATGTCGGCTTTTTTATGATGATATGATTGATTTGTAAAGGGGGTAGACTGCTTTAACTAATGAATCCGGTCTGATTTTTCGATATAAAATGAAATTTTACTTCTTATCGGAAAAATAAAATTCATAAATTAGAAAATTAGTCCTGCTTATAGTGTCTTGAGTGATTCGTACTATTGATCACTCTTTTTATCATCAGTCAGGTGAAAGGATATGAAAGCAGTTTGTGTAGTAAGATAAATTTCTATGTATGAATCACTTTTTTAATCATCTGATGCATGAATTTGAATTGCCTTTGGGTAATCCGGTTCTGATCTTTTCGCTTATTCTGCTCATTATTCTTTTATCACCGATTCTTCTTAAGAAGCTAAACATTCCCGGAATAATTGGATTGATCATATCGGGAGTGGTTATAGGCCCATATGGTTTCAATATACTGGAAAAGAACTCAGCAATAGATCTCTTTTCAACTATTGGACTACTGTACATCATGTTTATCGCCGGACTCGAGCTCGATCTGAACGAATTCAGAACACACAGGAATAAGAGTTTACTTTTCGGTTTTTTTACTTTTATTCTGCCATTAGCAATCGGTTTTCCGGTCTGCCATTATTTTCTTGGGTATGACTTTAATGCAAGTCTATTGACTGCCAGTATGTTTGCTACGCATACACTGGTTGCCTATCCGATTGTAAGTAAATTAGGTATTTCCAAAAATCAGGCTGTAGCCGTCACAGTCGGGGGAACAATTCTGACAGATACAGCAGTGCTGCTGATTCTGGCAGTTATTATCGGTAACTCAAAGGGAGATTTGAATCAGGAATTCTGGCTGAGACTTGGCATTTCTCTGACGATTTTTTCCCTGATTATGTTTCTGGTAATACCAAGAGTATCAAAATGGTTTTTTAGCAAGCTTGAAAGTGAAAAACATTCACATTATATCTTTGTGCTGTCTGTAGTCTTCTTTGCTGCATTTCTGGCAGAAGTTGCAGGAGTAGAGCCGATTATCGGTGCGTTTGTTGCCGGTCTCGCATTAAACCGGCTTATTCCGCACTCTTCTGCTCTTATGAACAGGATCGAGTTTATCGGAAACTCCCTTTTCATCCCTTTCTTTCTTATTTCTGTTGGTATGCTGGTAGATATAAGCGTTCTGCTCAAAGGTCCTACAGCCCTGATTGTGGCAGGAACTTTGTCTGTGGTTGCCATCTTTGGAAAGTGGATTGCGGCGCTTTTTACGCAATTAATATTCCGTTATTCGGCGGTACAGCGTCAGCTTATTTTTGGTCTGAGCAGTGCGCATGCAGCGGCAACTCTTGCAGTTATCCTTGTTGGTTATAAAGCAGATATTCTGGATGAGAATATTCTGAACGGAACAATTATTCTGATTCTGGTTACCTGCGTAGTTGCCTCTTTTGCAACAGAAAAAGCAGCCAAAAAGATCGTTATTACTTCAGAAGAAGATGATTTCTCGGGAACAAGAACAGAAGGAGCGAATACCGAGACAATTCTTCTGCCTTTTGCCAATATTTCTAATATTGAAAAGCTGCTGGAATTTACCCTTTTGATAAAAGAAAAGAAATCAGCCCAACCTATTTCGTTTCTGACGGTAGTGCCCAATGACGAAGAAGCAGAAAACAATGTGGTAAAATCCAGAAATAAGCTGGAAGGGTTCGTAAAGCAGGCAACAGCTGCTGAAATTAAGGTTAATGTAATTGCAACGATTGACCATAATATTGTTAGCGGGATAACAAGGGCTTCCCGTGAAATAGCTGCAGATATTATTGTAATCGGCTGGCCGCATCACTCCGGTGTCCTAAACAAGCTAATGGGAGAAAAGGTAGAAAATCTGATTTATAGTGTTGATAAAAGTTTGTTTATAAGTCAGATGAACCGGCCTTTGGTTGATCATAAAAGAATAGTTCTGATTGCTCCGCCCCTTACCGAAAAAGAAAAGGGTTTCAAACTATGGCTGCTTAAAGTTACAAAACTGGCGCAAGAACTGAGTTTGCCGATTATTTACTATGGAACTGAGGCGACTCAGACTGCTATTCAAAAAGAAATAAAGAATCACTATCTGAATGCAGTCTTTAACTATAACGTATTTGATGACTGGGATGATTTTCTGATACTGGCAAGAAATATTCAGGAAAGTGATCTTTTGGTTATTGTCTCATCAAGAAGAGGGTCCGTTTCTTATTTAAGCTACCTGGACAATATCCCTGCGAAACTTGATAAACATTTCGCTCCAAACAATAAGATTATTATTTATCCGCAGCAATACAACCGATATGATATCGAAAGCTATGATCATGTAACTTCAGAACCTTTGTCGAAAGGTATTGAAACCATTGAAAAGATTGGAAAAGGTATTGGCAACATCTTTAAAAGGGATAAAGATGAATAAATACTGATTTTATTCGGGTTTCAGACATATTTTAATGAGGTGTGAGGTATATCCCGACACCTCATTTAGTTTAATAACTTATTGGTTTTTACTATTTATGAGCTATACCCCGGCACACAATACCTCTTTTGATCAGGAGCTGAGATGCTTAAATTCTGTTCAGAGACAGGCTGTTGAAACTATTGAAGGTCCGGTACTTGTAATTGCTGGTCCCGGAACAGGTAAAACCCAGATTCTGTCTGCCAGGATCGGAAATATACTTTTGCAGACGGATACCCCGCCCCACGGCATATTGTGTCTGACATACACAGATGCGGGCACAATCGCTATGCGTAAGCGGCTTCTGCGGTTTATCGGCCCTGATGCATACCGGGTGCATATTTATACTTTCCATGCGTTCTGCAATCAACTGATACAGGATAACCTGCACATTTTCGGATACAGGGATTTGCGTCCGCTGTCAGAACTGGAAAGTCTTGGGATGTATCATAAACTGATAGATAAGCTTCCTGCCGACAGTCCTCTCAAAAGATATACCGGGGATATATATTATGATACGTACAGGCTACAAACACTTTATGACACAATGAAGAAGGAGGCCTGGACTCCTGAGTTCCTGAAGGAAAAAACGAGTGAGTTTCTTGAAGAAATAAAATACAGCGAAGAATATCAATATAAAAGAGCTAACAAAGCCAAAGGGATTAAGCAAGGTGATTTAAATACAACAAAATATAATGCCACAAAGGAAAAAATGGAAAAGCTCCTTGCAGCAGTGGCTGGCTATGACTTCATACAACGGGAGATGGCTCGTGAAAGGAGATATGACTATCATGATATGATTCTTTGGGTTCTTGAGGCTTTCAGGCAACATCCTGCTTTTCTCACCCGGTATCAGGAGCAATATCAGTATTTTCTGGTGGATGAGTATCAGGATACGAATGGAGCTCAGAATGAAATTCTGAATGCCCTCACGAGTTATTGGGAGGCTCCTAATGTATTTGTAGTCGGAGATGATGATCAGGCTATATATCGGTTTCAGGGTGCAAGCATCTCGAATATTGTTGATTTTTATGACAGACACAAAGATCATGTCCGTATTTTTCTTATGAAAGAAAATTACCGGTCAACTCAGGCGATATTGGATGCAGCCGGATCATTAATAAAGAACAATCAGGAACGTCTGGTTAACAAAATTGAAGGGCTTGATAAAACGTTGCTTTCAGCACATCCTGATTTGCAGAATCTGAAGTCAAAACCATTTATCTCGGAGTACTTTAATATTTATCACGAAGAGGCTGCTATTTGTCAGAAGATTATTGATCTGGCTGAAGCAGGGGAAGATCTGGGAGAGACTGCGGTAATTTATCGGAATCACCGGCAGGTGGCTTCCATGGTAAAGTTTCTCGAAGAAAAGGGTATACCGTTGAATATCCGGCAGAAAGTTAATGTTCTTGAATTGCCACTGATCCGCAACATTATAAATCTGCTTACTTATGTATGGGAAGAATATGTGAAGACCGATTCTTCCGAGGCGCTTTTGTATGAAATAATGCATTATGAGTTCTTTAAAATCAGCCCTCATGATATTGCCATTATAAACAGACACTGCAGAAAAAGGGATGTCCGGAAAGAAGGCTGGAGAACGGTACTTGCCAGCAGAGAAACACTCTTTCAGCTTCAGGTTCGAACGGCCAGATTTATATCAGAATTTGAGGAAAATATAAGTTACTGGATAAGCCAGGTGCCAAATTGTACCGTGCAGGTCCTTTTTGAAAAGATTCTGACTCGCGGGGGATTATTGTCCTGGATAATGCAGTCGGATGAAAAAGTCTGGAATCTGCAGGTGGTGACAACTTTGTTTGATTTTATCAAGGATGAAACGGCAAAAAATGAGTTTCGAACGCTCGGGGACGTACTTGCTACCCTCTCATTGATGACCAATAACAATATTCCATTGCCCCTTAATCGGACGGTCCTTCATGAAAGCGGAGTTCATTTTGTTACGGCTCATTCCTCCAAAGGGCTTGAGTACAAGAGAGTCTTCCTTATTGGCTGCAATGCTGATACATGGGATAAATCAAGGGCAGGTAATGCTTTTAAGCTTCCGGACAATCTGATCAGGGAAGAAGAGACAGAACTTGCAGAAGATGGCCGAAGACTCTTTTATGTTGCCATGACCAGAGCCAGAGAGGAATTATATATTAGTTATTCGGCACGTAAAGCTAATGAGAAAGAAGATGAGGCCAGTCGCTATGTTGCAGAACTCGCGGATAGTGGCTTAGTGACGCTGACTACAGAGTCTGTACCTGAAAATCAGTTGGCTGAATACCAGATGGCTACCATGCTTGAGTTTAATAAAGCAGAAATAGATTTTCTGGATGAAGAATTCTTGAAGGAGGAGCTTAAGGATTATTCAATGAGTGTGACACACCTGAATAAGTATTTGAGGTGTCCGGTTTCCTTTTACTTTGAGAATGTGCTTAAAGTTCCTTCGGCACGAAATGAAAGTATCGGTTTTGGCAGTGCAGTACACCATGCACTATATCAGCTGTTCCAGAATATGCAGCATGATGAGCAAAGAGAGTTCGCCGGTCTCAATCTGTTTCTGCGTTACTTTGAAGACGGCATGAAGTTTTATCACTCGCATTTTACACGAGAGGATTTTGAAAGACGCATGGAATATGGCCACAAAATTCTGTCTGACTACTACAATACGTATGTGAGTAAGTGGAATAAGCAGGTAAAAACCGAGCTGAGAATTTCCAATTGTGAAGTGGAAGGGGTGCCTGTTAACGGAGCAATCGATAAAATGGAAATTGAAGGAAAATATGTAAATGTGATTGATTATAAAACCGGGAAACCGGATAATGGAAAGAAAAAGCTGAATCCGCCCTCCGAGAAAGATCCGGTGGGAGGGGATTATTGGCGGCAAATTGTATTCTATAAATTACTGCTTGATAATCATAAAAGCAGTAGCTATACGATGGTTTCAGGAGAAATTGACTTTGTCGAACCTGACTCTTCCGGAGAATATGTCAAGAAAAAAGTAGTGGTCAGTCCAGAGGATATAAGTCTGGTAAAGGTACAAATTAAAGATACCTATCTGAAAATACGTGCTTTTGATTTTCGGACTGGTTGTGGAAAGGAGGACTGTGCCTGGTGTAATTTTGTCCGGCATAATTACAATGCATCCTTCCTGGCTGATAAGGGTAATAGCGAAGAATAGAAAATTCTGACTATCCTGTCAATACCATTTATTATTTATTAATTTTGACATATTATAATCCTAAATGATACTACATTTTATGAAACCATCTGCTGCTTATCGCCCATTTATTGTTCTGATTCTGATTGCCTCTCTGACATGGTCTTGCGGCAAGAGCAAAGGTGAACTTTTGCTGGGAGTGTGGAAAGTAACAGAGTTGGACTTGTCCGGTACAAAACTTACAGGTGATCAGATTGATATGACATATGAGTTTGATAAGACCGGAAACTTTTCAAGATCTGAAGATGGGAAATCTGAGAAAGGAACTTATGAGATTAACACGGAAACCGGTGTGCTGATCTTTAAGTTTGCTGATTTGGACTTGGTTGCGGAAAAGAAAATTGAGCAAATAAGCAATGACAGGCTGATATTGTCAGGAGAGGAGTTTAGTATGCAGCAAACATTGACAATGCAGCGCCAATAATAAAAAAGGACTAATATGAAACATATGGGAAGCTTTTGTCAGGAAAGGCTTCCCAATTTATTTTTATGCCTCCACAAGGAGCTGGTCTTTTACGCTGTCATAGACCCGGCTTATACCTTCTCTGAGATCAATCTGAGCTTTCCAGCCCAGTTCTTCCAGCCGGGAAACATCCATAAGCTTCCTGGGTGTTCCGTCAGGTTTATCTGTATTGAATTTTAGCTCTCCTTCAAAACCGGTAATGTCTTTCACCATAAGAGCAAGATCCTTAATAGAGATATCCCAGCCTACACCCACGTTCAGAAAGCCTTTTGCATTATAGTTCTTCATAAGAAAATAACACGCGTCTGCCAGATCATCAACATGAAGGAATTCTCTTTTTGGAATACCGGTCCCCCAGATTTCTACGAATGTGTCACCTTTGACCCTGGCTGTATGAAACTTTCTGATCAGAGCAGGTAATACATGCGAATTATTCAGATCGTAATTGTCATTGGGTCCGTACAGATTGGTTGGCATTACAGATATAAAATTGCATCCGTATTGATCC
This sequence comes from Bacteroidota bacterium, assembly GCA_023392125.1. Taxonomy (GTDB): domain Bacteria; phylum Bacteroidota; class Bacteroidia; order Cytophagales; family Cytophagaceae; genus SpSt-227. Next base: position 97,474 of record JAEVZS010000022.1, on the reverse strand, counting down.
CGATAAGCTTCGCATAGCTTTATTCCTGCAATTTTGGCAATGGCGTATGGCTCGTTGGTAGGTTCCAGTTCTCCGCTAAGCAGGCTGTCTTCTTTTAGTGGCTGCGATGCAAACTTAGGATAGATACACGAAGAACCAAGAAATAAGAGTTTCTTAACCTTGTGAACATAAGCGCTATGGATGACATTGGCTTCAATCATCAGGTTTTTGTATATGAAATCAGCCCGATAGACATTATTGGCATGAATACCACCAACTTTGGCAGCCGCAAGATAAACATATTCAGGCTTTTCTTTTTCAAAGAAACTGTTTACAGCTTCCTGATTCGTAAGATCCAGCTCTGAAGAGGTTCGGGTTAGTATAGCTGAGAACCCTTCGCTTTGTAATTTTCTTACAATTGCAGAACCAACCATGCCTCTATGACCGGCAACGTAGATCTTAGCGTTTTTCTCCATTTTATTATTCATGATAATTCATGATTTTGTGACCGCCTTTTTGCAGAAGAAGGTCTCTGCGGAATAGCTCAACATCAGCTTTCATCATATCTTTTACCAGGGCAGGCAAGTCATATTTGGGTTTCCAGCCCAGTTTCGTTTTGGATTTGGTTGGATCACCGATCAGAAGATCAACCTCTGTTGGTCTGAAATACCGAGGATCTACTGCCACAACTTCTCTGCCGGTCTCAAGAGAGAACTCAGGATTTTTACAGCTGACTACAATGCCAACTTCATCTACTCCCTTTCCTTTGAACTCAACTTCTACTCCGAGTTCGGCAAAAGCCATTTTAACAAAGTCTCTTACCATCGTTGTTTCTCCGGTTGCGATTACAAAATCTTCGGGCGTTTCTTGCTGAAGTATCAGCCACATTGCTTCAACATAATCCTTGGCATGTCCCCAGTCTCTTTTGGCATCAAGGTTTCCGAGATACAGCTTATCCTGCATTCCCAGCGCTATACGGGATACACCCCGAGTAATTTTTCTGGTTACAAATGTCTCACCCCGGAGTGGTGATTCATGGTTAAACAGAATTCCGTTCACTGCAAACATATTGTATGCTTCACGATAGTTGACTGTAATCCAGTAACCATACATTTTGGCAACAGCATATGGAGAACGCGGATAAAACGGAGTAGTTTCGGATTGAGGAACAGCTTGCACCAGACCATATAATTCGGAGGTAGAAGCCTGATATATTTTTGTTTTTTTGGTCAGACCAAGTAGTCTTACAGCTTCAAGAATTCTTAATGCCCCGATTCCATCCACATTGGCTGTATATTCAGGGGAGTCAAAACTAACCTTTACATGAGACATTGCTCCGAGATTATATATCTCATCCGGTTGTACTTCCTGTACTATCCGGACAATATTGAGAGAGTCACTCAGATCGCCATAATGAAGAATAAAAGAACGATTCTCAATATGAGGATCTTCGTACAAATGATCAATACGGTCAGTATTAAACAAACTACTTCTTCGTTTAATACCATGGACTTCATAGCCTTTTCTTAAAAGAAACTCAGCGAGGTATGCTCCATCTTGTCCAGTTATTCCGGTGATTAATGCCTTCTTCATTATGATTGATATTTGGAAACGACAAAGTTATTATTTGAGATTCATATATAAAAATTTTAAACTTCTTAAAAGACTCTGACAGCTCAAAGACAATTCTTTTTATACATATTTATGACTGTCTGAGAATGTACTTTCTATGCCAGTACTGAAAAACAATGACAGCCCAGAGGCGTGCGTGCGTATCACCGGGATTGGAAGAATATATTTTGATCAGTAATCCTGCTATTTTTGCGGGGTCAAATATTTGCTGTTCTGTTAAATATTTTTCAGACAGAAGCGATTCCCTGATTTCTGGAAGAAGAGTTGATCTGAGCCAGCTGAGTAACGGGACCTCAAAACCCCTTTTAGGTCTGTTCAGAAGTTCTGCCGGAAGTAACTCTGAAAATGTGTCCCGTACAATTTTTTTGCCTTTCAGTGAATCGGTCTTAAAGGCAGGGGGGATGCTGAAAGAGAATTCTGCTATCCTGTAGTCAAGAAACGGATTTCGGATCTCAAGGCTATTAGCCATTGACATGAGATCAGTCTTTACGAGCATGTCGTTAGAAAGAACCAGATCTACGTCGTTCCGAAGTATTTCATTGAAGTCGCCTTTAGAGTTTATAAAGCGGCTTTGATGCTGAACTCTGTTCTTTATTTCCAGGAAATCCAATTCACTTTTGATTTTTTCAGAAAAAAGATCTGAGCTTAATTCGCCGGACGAAAAACCAGCCCACTGATAATATCTGTCTTTTCGGTTAAGCTTCGCCCCGGAAGCCAGCTTTTCAAGTTGCCTTATCATATTCGTTATTTTCCCGGAGCGACTTTGGGGAAGTAGTTTTATAACAGGATGTAAGGACCGGGCAAATGAAAGTTTCCAGTTATTTTCGATGATCATGTTTTCTGCCAGATGCTTATTATATCCGCCAAAAAGCTCATCTGCACCATCGCCGGATAATGCAACACGGACATGACTACTTACCTTTTTGCTGAGAATATAAACGGCTAGCGCAGAAGAATCTGCGAAAGGCTCGTCAATATAATCAAGGGCTTCCTGAAAAGAAGCAAAAAGCTCTTTGTTCGTCAGATATATTGTTTCATGATCGGTAGAGTATTTTTTTGCAATGATGGATGCATAATGTGTTTCATCAAAGAACTTGTGATCTTCGTAACCGATCGTAAATGTCCTGAGGCCGGGTTGCATATTGGCTGCGAGAGCAGTGATTACCGAAGAATCAATACCGCCACTCAGAAAAGCGCCAACGGGAACGTCCGCATTAAGACGAATACGGACAGCATCCTCCAACAGGGTATAAAGTGTACTACATGCGCTGTTATAATCATGAAAAGTATAATTGCTGCCTGAAGGTAACTGGTAGTAGTTGTGTTTCTCTATTTCCTTTTTTGCAACATGCAAATAATGACCTGGCTCCAGTTTGTAGCAGTTTTTGATACCTGTTGCCGGGCCTGGTATATAATTGTAGTGGAAAAACTGGGAAATGCTATGGTAGTCTGTTTCCCGGGGTATGTTATATGTAAGCAGCGCCTTCATTTCCGAAGCGAAAATAAACTTGTCCTCGTCTGTATAATAAAGCAGAGGTTTCACTCCAAAACGATCTCTGGCCAGAAATAAACTCTCCTCAGCGACATTGTATATGGCAAATGCAAAGAACCCATTGAGCTTGTGCAGACACTTTGCTCCCTCTCTTATATATAGTTGAAGCAAAACCTCAGTGTCCGTATCCGAGGCAAATATACAGCCTTCTTTTTCCAGCTCACCTCGTAACGTCTTATAATTGAAGATTTCTCCGTTGTACAATAATATATAATTACCATCGGGGCTTTTCATCGGCTGTCTGCCTTGCATACTCAGATCAATGATCGACAGCCTGGTATGTCCCAGGGCAGTGGTATTGTCAATATAAGTACCTCGCTGATTGGGGCCGCGTTTTGTCAGCAATTCCATAGAGTTGCCAAGGTTCATCATATAAAAAGCGCCAACCTGGTTGAATGCCTTGATTCCGGTTATTCCACACATCTGATTCTATGGTACTGTTATTTCCCTAAAAATATGTTTTAATTTTAATTACGCTGTTTTAAATTAGAGAATAATGATAAAATTTCAGAAAAAATACATTCTCTTTATTTTACTGGCAGGTAGTATGATTCTGGGGGCCTGTCGGAAAACCTCGAAATCCCGTAGCGTTTCAAAAACCACACAGTCCAGAGCATCAGCCGGCACCTCTGTATCTCCTGCAGTGACGAAAGTAATTGCAAGTGCAAAATCGTATATTGGTACGCCCTACCGGATGGGAGGAGCCACAAGAGCAGGAATGGATTGCTCCGGGCTTATATGTACTTCATTCAAAAGCATTGATCAGATGCTTCCAAGAACTTCGCAGGAGCAAAGTCGCCTGGGTAGAAAAATTTCGTTGAATGATCTCAGAGAAGGAGATCTTGTTTTTTTTACGGATAAAAAAGGAAGGACTAAGGTCACACACGTAGGAATGGTCACTAAAATCAATGGACGAAATAATGTCAGATTTATTCATGCGTCTACAAAGCTTGGAGTTGTTGAGAGTGATCTTTATGCAGAGTATTATTTGTCGGTCTTTTTATTTGCGGTGAGAATAATTAATTAATGCTTTGTTTGAAACATAACTTTTTAATGTATATTTGCATTCCTTTTTGGAAAATCCAGGGGAATTAGCTCAGCTGGCTAGAGCGCTACGCTGGCAGCGTAGAGGTCATCGGTTCGACTCCGATATTCTCCACATTACAACAGCTCTTTTAGAGTACAAAAATTCTAAGCCTTTTAACAGATTTACTTCTGGTAAAAGGCTTTTTTGTTTTAATCAATGAAACTTTTGTGAAGTTTTTACGCTTTAAGGCAATATAGGCCCGAATAGAAAATAAGCGGGAGAAAATATATAAATAACCCGGAAAAAACTTACACCTGGTAATATTTAATTTGCTTTCTTTCTATTTTCCTACTTATTTTTTGTTAGATTTGGTCGGAATCATAGTGTTTTTGGTACTTCAGTGATTTTTCGAAATGTCGAAACTAAAAAATATAATAAAACAGTTATCTGTTAAAGACTTTCATTCCATTTACGATTCTCTTATAGAGAGCAATGCGGAAAAGTCTGCGTTTCTGTTAAAATACCTTCGCGAAAAACAACTTTCTGATGGTAAGATCATGGAGGCACTTGACGTAAATACCAATGCGTATTATACGTTGCGATCCCGGTTAAATCAGAAAATAGAGGAGTATCTTCTGCAACAGATGGAAAGTCCGAGGACTTCTCTGTTGAAGAAAGTTGCCAATATAAACGAGATCATATTTACAAAAAAGAAAGCAATCGCAATTACCACGCTTAAAAAGCTGGAGAAGGAATTGATTGATTATGATCTTGCCAATGAGCTTACAATTGTATACAAAACGCTGAAAAAATTACAGATAAACTCTCCGGAGGCATTCAGCTACTCTCAACTGTATAACCGGCATGTTGCCTATATGCTCGCTCTGGATAAGGCGGAAGATTTGCTGGCGCAATATTTTCAAAAGTATGGAAACTTCTTACTTAGTCATGATGAGACCGAAAAATATGGCTTGACAATTCTGAAAAAAGAAGTTGAGAATGTGTCCAATCTGTATCAGTCCCACCGGTTGTTTGTTTATGAAAGCTGTATTAATATATTCCACAGGCTTCATGTAGAGGATAATAAGAAAAAAGATGATGAAGAAGCCATAGAGGATATTTTTGAGAAAGTGCAGGAGGCTTTTGATCAGTATTATCTTGATTCGATTTATTATCACCTTAAGCTGGTGTTTGAATATCTCAAGTTTGAGTATTACTCCAAAAACAACGTGTACCGGAAATCCGAGAAGTTTTTTGAGGAGGTGGATGACTCAGCAACAACGCTTCTTTCAAATTATAGTCTTTATACATTCCCGGCGCAGTTCCTGTTGACCAGACTGGATCGTTTTATCAGGATCGGCAGTGAGAATCAGTTATACGAGGAAAATAAAATTCTTTTTGATGACTTTGAGGTAGATAAGGAAGATATTCCGCAGTATGTAGTATATGTTATGTACCGCGCCATTTCCTGCTATTACGTTGATAAATATGATGAGGCAGCAAAAGTTGTCAATAGCATGCTGAATGATATCAGCCTGAAAAAACATCCATTTGCCCAGATGGAAGTAAAGCTTTTTCTGGCCTTGCAATATTGTCTGATGAAAGACTATGATTTATTTAATCAGTTGATCAACAGTGTGCAGAGACAGGTTCGGATTTTGGGTAAAGAACACTGCGGACATGCTTTGCTGTATACCAAGATCATGAAGAGTTCGCTGAATGATGTGAAAAAGACTAAAGCTACCAAGCTACAGGGCTACGTGATCCGTCTCAAGTCTGTTATGCCCAAGCATTTTTCTCCTCTGAAGTATATTAAACTGGACGAAGACTTTCTCAGCAGATTACTGTAGCTACAGTAATCTGCTGAAGATTTTTTATTGCCAGTAGCTTCTTGTACCTTGTGTGGTGACAAGTGAGTTGTTGTTTTCAGCGAAGCCTGTCAACAGATCGAACCAGTCTCTCATCCTTTCGGATATAATGATTGGCCATGAAAACAAAAATCATGGACACAAATGGCATAAAGAATCCTGCCTTAAACGATCCTGCCTCATCGACACCAAGCAGGAGTTGTCCTCTGCTGATACTATATGCAAAAGCTACGACGAGCCCGCAGTTGAGCAATATGCAAAGCCATCCCAGCTTAATCTGAATTTTGCGGGTTTTGAATCTGAAAATTGTATAAAAAGTAACAATAGCGCAAATAGCTGCCAGGGCTGCTACATAGGCTACAGGCTCAGTCTTAAGTACATTTCCGACAGGATCAGACATTTTTACAAGAATCGAATCTGCCGTAACGCTATATTGCCCGATTACTTCATTGGACCAGATGGGAAGAAACAAAACCATTACTGAAGCCGTCCCGGCCAGCAACAGAAAAATACTCTGAATTCGTTGAATCATTATTACTAAAAAGTGTTTGTTTTAGGTCGACAAAGTAACTAAAAATCTATTCTGAAACGTAATTCATATTCAATTGTTTTGTGGTTCCTGATTTCGGAAGCATTAATGAATAAAAGTAATTGATTAATTTTACTATAAATCAAACTATTTATAACGATATGAGACTTGCATACAGTGACCGGGGAACTGGTCCGGTGGTCGTATTAATTCATGGGTTTTGTGAAAATAAAGAGTTGTGGGCTGATTTTCAGGAGGAACTTTTTGCCGGATATCGTGTGATTGCAGTTGATCTTCCGGGGCATGGACAAAGTGCAGAAGTACTCCATGAGCTGACGATTGAGATTATGGCTCAGATGGTAAATGAGCTTCTGGAAGAGTTAGCTGTTCAAAAATGCGTAATGATCGGACATTCACTGGGAGGCTATGTAGCGCTTGCTTTTGCCGAAATCTATTCCGAAAAGCTATGCGGATTTGGTCTCTTTCATTCCACAGCATTTGCTGATACGGAGGATAAGAAACGTAATCGTGACAGAACAGTCGAGTTTATCGAAAAGCACGGAATGGATGCTTTTGCCGATTCGTTTGTAGCTCCCCTGTTCTATCCTAAGAATAGGGGAAAATTGTCTGCGGAAATTGATCAGCTGAAAGATGTATGCCGGAAGATGGAGGTGAAAACAGTTGTCGCAACAACTCTTGCTATGCGCGACAGGAAGGATCGCATTGAGGTATTAAAGCAAACGAATCTGCCGGTGCTTTTTATTATAGGCAGAGAAGACAATGCGGTTCCGTACGAAAAGAGTATGGAACAGTGCTACTTACCTGAGAAACATCACGTACATGTGCTGGAAGAGACCGGCCACATGGGAATGTATGAGCGGAAGGAAGAAAGTATAAAAGCATTCAGAGAGTTTTTGCAGGGCATAGATTGATACAATAAAAAAGGGGCATTATGCCCCTTTTTTATTGTATATATTTCAGATCTGAATTATCTCTGAACTTTAACGTCTACGGTAACAGAACCGCTAGTTCCTGTAGTTAGAGAAGTAACTTTGATCAAACCTTTCTTACCAGAGGAGGTTACGAAAGCATAAACACCACCGTTTGAAATTTTGATGTATTGATTGTCAGAAGAAGATACGGACAGATCATTTAGAGTAGCATCTGTAGCTGAATCAAAGTTAGCTGAGGATGCAGCGAAGTAAGTAGCTTTTCCACCATCTGTTGGAAGAGTTCCTTCGTCATTACAGTTTGTAGATTTTGCAGTTAGACCAATCGGAGCTTCGAATCTTGCAGGGTTTGAAGCCAGGTAAGAATCAGCACCTGTAGAAGCATAAGTTACGTCAATGTAGTCGATGTTGGCTTCAGTTTCACAAGCAAGATAAACATAGCCTGTAGAGCTTGACATTCTGGATGGAAGCGCATTTAGCTGAGCACCAAGAGTTACACCAGTGAATGAATCGATTACGCCAGAGTTGGTAACATTGATTTTTAGTCTTTTGTATGTAATCTTATCTGAACCTCTTTCGTCAATCTCAAAGTTTAGATAGATTGGGGTCATACCGGAAGGAACAGTATAAAGAACAGTTCTTACTTGTTTGTCTACATTTCTAAGATCCACTTCCTCTCCACTGTTGTTTGTCTGAGGTTGGCCTTTGAAAGAAACGATAGTACCTTTTGCATTCACACAATCAGTAGAGTATACTCTCAAGGTTTTAGGTCTGGTCTCTCCTTTGTTGATTTCCACAGCAATAGAAAGAACATCGCCGGCTTTTGCACTGATTTCTACGATGCCGGAACCTGGGAAGTTGAGGAAGTTGACAGTTGCTGTACCAGTAGTAGCAGGGAAAGTAGCCGCTGCACACTCGTCCGGAGTAGATGGTTGAGGAGCCTCGTCATCTTTGCTGCAACTTGCCAGAAAACCAACTGTTACTACAAACAATAGGCTGTACAGTAATGATTGCTTTTTCATAGGTTTGTTTGAAATTTGTTTATTGAATTAGGGTTTAAATTTGGCACAAGTATCCGAATAATTATTCTAACAACAAGCATTTTTTTGAAAAAAATAATTTAATTGCTCTTTGGTAAGTTATACCAAACCGTATCAATGGTACGAATGTTTATTTTTATGTCCGGAAATCGATCAGTGTTTTTAGTATTATTTCTTGTATTCTTTATGGCAGGGAGTGTTTCATCCCAGTCACTTACGTTGGAAGATATCTGGCTTAAAGGTGCCTACCGTCCGGATTTTGTATACGGTCTCAATTGGTTGCAAGATAGCAGATATTATACAGCGCTCGAATACAACTCTGTCAGCAAGGCTGTAGATATTATAAAATACTCTGTGCAGACTGGTAAGCCGGTCAGTACAATTCTATTAGGAAGTGAATTATCAGCAGATGGAAAAGTTCTGAGTATTGAAGGATATAGCTTTAGTCCGGATGAGCGTATGATTCTGCTGGAAACGGAGAAAGAATCAATATACAGACGTTCTGCTCTGGCAACATACTATTTGTATAATCTGAAAACCGGGAAGTTAACTCCGGTTTCCGATAAAAAGCTGCTTAATCCTGCATTTTCACCCGACAGTCGTTTTCTGGCCTATGTAAGGGAGAATAATTTGTTTGTGTATGATATCGAAAGAGGTAGAGAGGTTCCGGTCACCCGTGATGGGAGAAAGAACGAAATAATCAACGGAGCCTCAGACTGGGTATATGAGGAAGAGTTTGAGTTTACAAGGGCTTTTTTCTGGTCACCGGATAGTAAGCGCATTGCGTATTATCGCTTTGATGAGCGCGAAGTGAAGGAATATACCATGCAAATTTGGGGAGAGCTGTATCCGGAGAATTATACATTTAAATATCCCAAGGCCGGGGAGAAAAATTCTGAAGTTACCCTCTGGGTATATAACCTGGAAGATAGTCTTTCCCAACCTCTTAATCTGAAGAAAAATAAGGATGAATATATTCCGCGGGTACAGTGGACCAGAGACGCTAGTCTGCTATCTGTACAGCGCCTCAACCGTTTGCAAAATCATCTCGAGCTGATCCATGTAAATGTGGTTCGGAATGAAAGTAAAGTGGTTTATGAAGAAAAGTCCGATACCTATGTCGAGGTTAGGGATGATCTCATCTATCTGGATGATAATAAGTATTTTGTAATAACCAGTGAAAAAAACGGATTCCGGCATATATATAAGGTATCTATGGACGGTAGCCAAATGTATCCGCTAACATCCGGAGTGTATGAAGTACAGGAATTTGCCGGAGTGGACGAAAAAAGAGGGATCCTGTATTATCTCTCCAATGAAGTATCTGTATTGGAAAAACATCTTTATGCTGTAGACATGGACGGCAAAAACAAAAAACAACTGACGACAGATAAAGGATGTCACGATATTAGCCTCAGTCCGGATGGACATTACTTTCTTGATTACTACAGTAGTACCGGTACGCCCTACCAGATCACTTTGTATAGATTACCGGAGAAAAAACGGGTAAGAACCATTGTAGATAATAAAACTCTGAAAGAACGAATGACTTCGGCTGGTTTTGCCCCGGTAGAATTCGTCGCATTTATGACAGAAGACAGCATCAGTCTGAACGCATGGATGATTAAACCCCGAAACTTTGACCCTTCGGTGAAATACCCGGTGTTGGTCAGCGTCTATGGTGGTCCGGGGTATCAGACGGTATTAAATCAATGGGGTGGGAATAATTACTTATGGTACCAGATGCTGGCTGCCAGGGGATATATAGTAGTAGGAGTAGATAATCGTGGTACCGGTGGGAGAGGTGCGGATTTTAAAAAACAGACATATGGTCGTTTGGGTAAGCTCGAAGCGGAAGACATGATACAGACAGCAAAATACTTGCAGTCATTATCATTTGTTGACCCATCAAGACTTGGAATTTTCGGATGGAGTTTTGGCGGTTATTTGTCCTCTTTGGCCATCACGTTGGGCGCTGACTATTACAAAGTTGCTATTGCTGTAGCCCCGGTGACCAGCTGGAGATTTTATGATACCATTTATACCGAGCGTTTTCTGGGGCTCCCTGATGATAATCCCGCAGGATACGATGAAAATAGTCCCCTTACTCACGCAGCCCTGCTCAAAGGGCGTTATCTGCTGATACACGGGACTGCAGATGATAATGTACATCTTCAAAATGCTGTCGAGATGCAGCGAAAACTTATTCAGGCAGGAAAACATGCAGATGTGTTCTATTATCCGGACAGAAACCACAGCATCTATGGTGGTAATACACGTTATCATCTCTATCAGATAATGACAAATTACCTGAATGATAATCTCTGATTAGTAGTTGCTTAATACGAGGAGCAAGTAGATTTATAAAATTATTTACCAGACCTTAACCGTCAGTTTACATGATAATGCCAGATTGGGATTATCAAACAAACTGATCAATGAAAAAAATTTACAAGGCCGGAAGGCAATCTCTGGCAGTAGCCTTACTCTCGGTAACGACAATGTCTGCTCAGGCTCAGTTTCGACTACAGCTGCTCCATAGTTCTGATATGGAGGCTGGTTTATCAGCAATAGAAAATGCGCCAAATTTTGTTGCAGTCGTTGACTCGCTCGAAAGAATCTATCCTGAAAACACGTTGAAATTATCCGGCGGAGATAATTTTATACCAGGACCTTTCTTAAATGCGTCAACCGATGCAGGTTTACGTTCCGCCATTCAGGCTGCAAACGCCTTTTTATTCAATGATACAGAAGGGACTTCCCGATTGAGAGAAAATTATGGAAGAACTGACATCAGTATCATGAATATAGTTGGTTTTCATGCCTCCGCATTAGGTAATCATGAATTTGATCTGGGACCTAGTGTGCTTGCTGACGCCGTCAGAGTAGAAGTGAGCGGTACCGAAGTTCGCTGGGCTGGTACCCAGTTTCCTTATCTGACCGCCAATCTTGATTTTACTGCTGAAAGCTCTCTTTCAGGCTTATACACAGAACAGATTCTACCTGCAAATAATTACAGAACTTTGCCAGCCGATGCGCTTACTGCTTCATTCACAAAAAAAATTGCGCCGGCAACTACCATTGTAATTAACGGAGAAAAGATTGGTATTGTCGGGGCGACCACGCAGGTATTAGAAACATTATCTTCTGTTGGAGGAGTAAGAGTAAAAGGTCCTAAAGACAATGACATGACGATCCTGGCTTCCTATATTCAGCCATATATTGATCAGCTCCGAGATGAACATGGATGTAATAAGATCATTCTGTTGTCGCACCTTCAGCAGATCCAGTTTGAGAAAGAACTGGCCGGGAAACTTAGTGGTGTTGATATTATAGTGGCAGCAGGTTCCAACACTTTGCAGGCTGATCCGACTGATATTCTAAGAAATGGGGATCAGGCAAAAGAAACATATCCCTATCTGGCAAAGAATAAGGATAATGAGGATGCTATTGTTGTTTCTACCGATGGTGAATGGAAATATGTAGGACGTCTCGTTGTTGATTTTGATGCAGAGGGAAGAATTATTCCGGAATCACTGGATCAGTCTGTAAACGGCGCTTATGCGACGGATAAAGAGGGAGTAACAAGAGTATGGGGAGAATATGAAAATGCGTTTGCATCGGGCTCTAAAGGGAATGCTGTAAAAGAACTTTGCAATGCACTTAATGACATCATCACTTTTCAGGATGGCTCGATCTATGGGAAAACCTCTGTCTTTCTTGAAGGAAGAAGAACTTCGGTTCGTTCGGAAGAAACAAACTTCGGAAATCTCTCAGCAGACGCTAATTTATGGTATGCCCGTCAGATTGATCCGACTGTCAGAATATCTATAAAAAATGGTGGGGGTATCCGGTCTGCGATAGGCCATATAAGCGTTAGTGGTGAAGATAATGTTTTAAGATTGTTGCCACCTCAGGCAAATCCGGCAGCAGGAAAGCAGGAAGGAGATATTTCTCAGCTGGATATTCTCAATGCGTTGAGATTTAATAACGGACTCACACTGGTGAGCCTGACTCCTGAGCAATTGCGTCTGACTATGGAACATGCAGTTTCAGACTGGAGCCCGTCAGCAACTCCGGGGGCTTTTCCACAAATTGGAGGAATGAGATTTCGCTTTGATCCTTCCAAAGAAACAGGAAAGCGTGTAAGTGAGATCGTGGTGGTTGATGAAAATGGTGTAATTGAGGATGTGCTGGTTCAGAGAGGTCGAATTATGGGTGATCCTTCAAGAACAGTCCGGGTTGTCTCTCTGAACTTTTTGGTAGATCAGTCTGGTACCGGACCTAATGGTGGTGATGGCTATCCTTTCAATGCATTTGTATTGGAAAACCCTGAAAGAGCAGATAAGAGATTTATTACGAAAGGAACAGATGAGGAAAGATCTGGAAACGCTCTTTTTGCAGCCGATGGAAGTGAGCAGGATGCTTTAGCTGAGTATCTGTATGAGAGATTCAGGACAGAGCCTTATTCGTCCGGCGAAAATCAGGCACGAGATGATGAACGGATTCAGAACCTGAATTACCAGGCGGATAAGTTTCCCAGTACCGAACGAAAAGTGATATTTACGCAGGGAGAGGTAAAAGTAATGAATGGTGGATTCGGTTCGGATATGTGTCTGGTACCTGGTACAAGCGATCAGTTTTATATGTTAACGGATCGTGGTCCAAATGCAGATTCTGCATCCGGTGTGGCTACAAAGATCTTTTCCAATCCTGAATTTACTCCTCAGATCGGCCGTTTTGTGATTAAAGGTGACCGATTGGAACTGGTAGAGAAAATTGAGCTGAAACGCAATGATGGAACCTGGCTGACTGGGTTGCCGAATCCGCAAGGCATGGGAAGTACAGGAGAGACTGCCAGAAATCTTGACTTGCAATTACTTGAGGCAGATCCGGAGGGTATCGATTCAGAGGGCTTGGTAGCCATGGAAGACGGGTCGTTCTGGATTTGTGATGAATATGGTCCGCACCTGTTACATGTAGATGCTGAAGGAAAAACTATTGAACGGATAAATCCGTTTGGAACCGGCTTTGGAGGGAGAACTATGCCCCGGGTATTTGCTTACCGGAGAGCCAACAGAGGTATGGAAGGGCTTACCATTACACCTGATAAAAAGACGCTGGTAGGTATTATGCAGTCAACAATGGATAATCCTCGCAGCTCAGGTTTAAATGCAAAGACAACCCGTATTCTGTTTTATAATATTGAAACCGGAACCTCAAAGCAATATGTCTATCGTCAGGAAAAAAATAATAATTCCAACAGTGGCATTGTCGCAGTGACTTCTACCAGGTTTCTTGTTCTGGAGCGGGACGGAGATTTTCAGGGTGGTATGCCGGATGCAGCCTATAAAAGATTTTACCTGATTGATATAGCCAATGCAACGGATGTATCAGATCCGGATAATCACGAAAAAGGTATTATGTTCGGAGAGAAAACACTTGAACAGCTGACAGACATCGAGCTTCTGGAAAATGATATTGTGCCGGTTTCTAAAGTCCTGATATCGGATCTGCTCACAGATTTGCCTGAATATCCGCATGAAAAACTGGAAGGTATGGCTATTATCAACGACTCTACACTGGTTGTAATTAATGATGATGATTTTGCAGTGAGTCCGGATCTGAAAGGTGGGTATGAGCAGAAAATCCTGCCTCTTAGCGGGAAGGTAGATGTTAATACATTGTACTATGTGCCTCTCCGGTTTAAGCTGGACAGAACAGAAATCGTTACCTCGCTGCCTTCCATTGCAGAAGAGAATTCCCTCTCCTCAGCCATTCAGGTTTTCCCAAATCCTGCTAAAAATGTAGTGTATTTTAGTGAAACTATAGTAAAAGGAACATTATACGATTTAGTCGGGAATCCAATCGCTGAACTTGAAAACAGAGATGATTTTGATATCTCTGGTCTTGCAGAAGGGATATATATCATACGCACCGAAAAAAATCAGTTTGTGCGTATTCTGATAAAATAGACGTAATTTTAACAGTAGGGAGATTCTTATGAGTCTCCCTGTTTTATTATATCATCTTCCAGCACCGATCTGTAAAATTGAGTCGGATCCTGATTGAGCAGGTTTGCCAGCGCCTGATATACCTCTGGCAGCTCCCTTCTGAAAAAATAAGGTTGCTCAAAGAATTCTTCCACACAAACAGCAAAAAACTCCTCGGTATCCGAAGTCGCATACTGTCTCAGGAAGGTTTTTTTCCCTTGCTTTATTCGTTTGATTTCTCTCAGACTTACTTTGTGCCATGCAGAAAGACTGCTGTCGCTGATAACTTTGTAATCATCCTTATCTGTAGCATCTTCAAGTCGTAAAGCATGTGCCATTTCGTGCAATCCAAGATTCTGTCCGTCATATTCTACTTCATACCCTTTTTGAAACGCATCCCAGGCAAATGTGATCACTCCGTTGGGGTTGACTTCTCCCTTATGTGTTTTTCGGGAGAAAGGCGAATAATAACTGCCGGGATAGACGATGATTTTGTTAAAATGAGCAAACCGCATTGGTTTAAGTCCAAAAGTCAGCTGAATTGCGCAGGCTCCTATCATTATTTTCATCTCATCCGTAACTCTGTCCATCTCCCGGGCAATAAAAATCTTACCGGATAGAAAATAACTGAGCCGCTGCTCAAATTCTTTACGCTGCTCATTCGTCAGTTTTTTGTAGTAGGGAAAATGGAGAAGATAGGTAGAATATTGCTGTTCCAGATTACCCGTTTTTTGAATTGGCTTCCACGCCAGACCGGAAATAATGGCAAGAACACCTATTGTCAGGGTTCCGGAGAAAAAAAGTACCACAACCATCACAGATAAAAAACTGATCACCTCCATAAATCTCCTGTTTAAAAGATGTTTTACCTCCTGCCCAACCGGTAAGAAAAACCTGGCTGGTTTGTAATTTAACTTTCCCAAGTTGCCAATAGTTTAAATTTTGAAGGTAATCATCTTGTAATTAGTAATTTATATTTGTGTATTGCTTGGGGTGAATTATAATTTATATTGATAGTTTCCGACAGTCTAACTTAATCTTTCTTCGAATGGTTCTATAGGAAAAAGAGCCATTATGCGAGTTTATCTGATACTTACTTCTTTGGTGCTGTTGGGGATATGGCTTATCAGTCTGTACACCTTTGACACAGGTGACATAGTACACAGTTTTCTCATCGGTGCTATCGTTCTTTTTCTTATCAGGGTTATGTTTTACAAAAACATGGTCCGCTGATTTTCTCAGAAAAATATTAAATTGTTCAAGCATATACCATCTCAGCAATGGGCTTACTATAAGGTACATTTGATTTATTTTTTCAGGAATTGGCTTTCTTATGCAACATTTTTTTGCGGGAATCGTCCTATTGTAGTATCTTACATGAATGCATTTAATATAAAATAATAAGATACTTCAAACTAATGGAAGAAAACAACAACGTAAACTCGAATCCGCAGACTCAGGCTTCTCTGAGTACTCCCGCCAGGCCGACCTCGGCAGCTAAAAAACGACCGGAAACCCCCAAAGAGAAGAAATCTTCCAATGCTGGGATCGTTGTTATGGTGATTGCAATTGTAGCATTGTGCGGAGTTGTCGGATTCCTTTTGTTTAAAGGACAGGAAACAAATAAAATTCTGGTTGAAAAACAGGAAAAAATTGATACGTTGAGCGCTACTGTTCAGAAGCAGATTGCCGAATTACAGATCGTTAAAAACGAGCTGGAAGCAATGGAGGCTGTCGCAAAAGAGCTGGGGCTAAAAGTTGACTCAATTCCGATGCTGATAGATCAGATTAACCAGCTTCAGGCTAGTCTGGCAAGCTCACGTAAACTGGCGAATGCCAGCAGTGTATATAAGAAGGAGCGCGATGAACTGGCTGCCAAGGTTGCTTTGCTGAATGAGCAGATACAGGCCCTGATACTGGAAAAGGATGCTGCCCTTGCCAAAATTGATACCCTTACCGTAGAAAAAAGGTCCTTGTCAGACTCCCTTCGTAGCATAAGCAGAGAAAAAGCTTCACTTGCCGAAAAAGTTGAGATAGCCTCAGTTATGAGAGCGGAGGAGTTCTCTTTGAGTGCCGTAAATGCCAAGGCTAAAGAATTTCCGGGCCCTGATCTTAAAGCGAAGCAAATAGACAAGCTGAAACTTGCCTTCTTCCTTGCTGAGAATAAGGTAGCTCCGCAAAATGAAAAGAATATTGTAATGCGCCTTGTAGAACCTGACGGTACAGTGCTGTTTGGCGGAAATAGCGGTGGATCTTTTACTACTGCGGAGGGTGAAGAAAAAATGTTCTCTATGTCCCAGGCTGTATCATTTGGCGGTTCAAGACAAAAAGTTTCTTTCGTGTATAAAAAAGGCAGTGAATACAAGCGCGGCAAGCACCGGGTCGAAGTATTTGCTGATGGTCACAAAATAGGAGAGACTTTTTTCAATGTAAAATAATCTTGTCTGAAACTATAGCTTTATAAAGAAACCCAATATCTCCTGTTGGGTTTCTTTATTTTCACTCCCCCTGCCGTCTGTATACTTTTATTTGGTTGTTTTCTCTGTTTCATGGCATATTCCCATTATTTTTGGGCTATAAAAATACAAACGCAGAAGGTATTTGAATTATAATAATATTTTTTGTAACTTTTTGATGGATCAAAAGTGTTTTCCGGAATTGTGCTTCTGAACTACAGAAATTGATGATGCTGCGAAACGTTTGTAAAAATGATAGTAAACAAATTACAATAATAACTGCTATATGAGTCAGCTATATACCCGTGACAAAAGAAATAATGCCGGAGTTCTGATCGTCTTATCCACGTTGTTTTTTATGTGGGGACTTATTACGGTATTGAACTTTATGCTGGTTGATGAACTGAAAACAGTTTTTCAGATGACACCTGCTGAAGCGCTGCTGGTAAACTTTATTTTCTTTGCTACCTATTTTATAATTGCCATCCCGGCCGGGAGTATTATTAACAGGTATGGCTACAAAAATGCTATTATCTGGGGCATTGTCATTGCCGGGTTTGGTTGTATGTTATTTTATCCGGCTGTAGAAAATCGTTCTTACGGAATATTTATCCTGTCATTATTTGTACTTGCCACTGGTATTACTGTTTTGCAGGTTGGAGCCAACGCATATGTAGTCCTTGTCGGAAACAGAGCGCGCGGGGCTGCGCGGCTGACGCTTGTGCAAGCATTCAACTCGCTCGGTGCATTTCTTGCCCCCCTTTTTGCTGCGGGGTTATTTATGAGAGTTGCAGGCCTGACTGAAGAAAGCAGGCTGGCAATGTCTCCGGAAGAATTTGTTGCTGCAACAATCAAGTATGTGCAGTTACCCTATCTGGGGCTTGGGGCAATTTTGTTCTTATTAGCTCTTTTTGTCGGATTTTCCAGGTTGCCCAAATTAAATACAGAAGTTGCTGACCCGTTGGCTAAAACCAAAGAAAATACGCAACGCTTCATCCTTCAGTTTCCTCATGTTGTTATGGGAGGATTGGCTATTTTCTGCTATGTTGGTGCAGAAGTAACTATTGGCCGGTTCCTTGCTAATGCGGTGGGTGCAAATATGGCCCCCGAAATCGCAGTTCCAATGTATTGGGGAGGAGCGCTTATCGGCCGTTTTGTAGGAGTAGCGCTTTTATCAAAAGTTAGTCCGCGCAAGCTGATCGGAATCAATTCAATGATCGCTGCTCTTTTGGTTACACTTGCAATCATGCTATCAGGAAGTCTGACTCCTGATAATATCTATTTCATATTTGCTTCTGTAGGCTTGTTTAACTCCGTATTATTCCCTTGTATCTATACAATGGGGATTGATGGATTGGGCAGATACTCCGAAGAGGGATCGTCCGTACTTATTATGTCTATTGTTGGCGGAGCCATTATCCCGATGATTTGGGGCAATCTGTTTGAAGTCTCGCTTACGGCTTCGTTTGTATTGATTGTAATTTCTTATTTGTATATCTGCTTCTTTGGTTTCAAAGGATCTCGCTACGAAAAAAGAACAAACTTTTATTGATTAAGATTGTTATAACAGATTTTGGAAGAGACTCCTGATAAAACTGCAAAAAGTTTTATCAGGATATAAATTTACCTATTTTTATATTTTATTTCATTATAGAAACAATAGCATATGAAAAATATCTATCTAACATCGCTGCTTTCGCTATTTATAGCTGGTGCTCAGGCCCAGACCATAACCCGAAATAATCTTCCTGATCCGGGAGATGTATACGAAGGGCTAACTGTATTCTCTGAAGGTGATACCTGGGATCCGGGAGCAGCAGGAGATAATCAGGTTTGGGATTTTAGCGGGTTTGCCGGTGACCCCATTCCTTTTGAGTATGTGCCTGTTAATTCATCGGTTTATAGCAGTGCTCAAATGAAATTGAGCCTGGGGATAATGGGCGAAGTATATTTTGCTGCATCTGAGTCTGATTACAGGATGACCGGAATGGCTTCAAGTTTTATTGAAGATATTGAGTTTAATGTCCCTTATCAGAATGAATTGGTTATGTTTCGTTTTCCGATGATGTATGGTAGTTCCTTTAAAGATACTGCCAGAGCGGTATTTACTGAGTTTAAGGAAAATGTTAAGCATCCGGAGTATCCTATTACAGCCTCAACAGACGTAACTACGAAAAGAACTACTTTTTCGGAAACAACAGTTGATGGAAGAGGTGTCCTGAAGCTTCCGGGAGTGGAGTATCAGGATGTGCTGAGAGTGAAAATCTCTTCTGCCATAAAAGATACAGCCATTGCACGAAACTTGCCTATTGTGGGAGACTATACACTTGGAACTCCTGTGTCTTCGCTGGAAGAATACTATTTCTTTTCAGAGGACTACAAGCATCAGCTGGCTTATTTTATACGTTTCAACACTGACAGAGGCAAGCCGAATGATGAGCCATTGATCTTTGAGTATATTTTTCTTTTCCCGGGAGCAACGCCGGTTGTGACCTCTATTTTGTCTGCCGAAACAGCAGAAAACAGAATTTATCCGAATCCTGCTCAGGATCTGATCAATTTTAATATGAAAGATGCTGTTTCAATAGAGTTGTATGATATGAGAGGACAGCAGGTTGTGCAGGGGTTACTTTCGGAAGGTATGCGTTCGCTTGATGTATCTGCTGTGACTCCTGGTATATATACTTACCGGATTACTACCAAATCCGGAGAGATGATCACCGGTAAGGTAACGGTCCGTTAAATAATATTAGAAATTAATATAAGTAAAAACAGCGTTCTCAATGAGAACGCTGTTTTTATATGAAGTCTATGCATTACTTTCTTCTTTGTTTTTATGCTTTTACAATAATGACGTTTGTCCCGGCAACGGCTCAGAAACCGGATCGTTTTTCATATCAGGAGTTGACAGAGCGTTTTCAGAAACTGGATACCAGTCTTAATGCTGAGACAATCTGCAGTCTCTATTTTATGTCTGCAACCCTGCCTACATATGATCCTGAGCAATTGATCGCTATCGAAGCAGGTATACGACAGGCTAGTGCTGTTGGCAATTATTCGTATGCCATTGAGTTGTCAGATAGCTTGTTGAGTATTTATCCTGTAAGTCTTACGGCTTTATTTGAAAAGGCATATTCATGCGCACGGTTAGGGCGGAATGCAGAAGAACATATTGCTTCAATGCAGTATAAGGCCTTGCTTCGAAGTCTGACCAAGGATCATGATGGCGTGTCCTTTTCCACAGCTATTCCGGTTATAAATCAGAATGATGAATTTGAAATCATACGGTTCCTGAACTATACAGCATCCGGTTTTAGAGAGCAATCTTATAATGGAAAAACATATGATGTGTGGTCTTTGAAGAAAAATAAGAAAAAAATAACAGAACTTTACTTTGATATTAGTATTCCGGTTAAACTTATCCGGACGAAGCAGGTTGAATTATTAAGAGAAAAATAAATTTTTATGTTCAAGGAATTGTTGCACAGCAGACTTTTTAACTTTATCCTACTGATGTTGTTTGCTTTTCTCTTTTTCGGGGGATTGTATTTTGCCCGTAATTTTTTTATCCCCTTGTCATTTGCAGCTTTGCTCGCCATGCTTCTATTCCCTCTGGTACATAAGCTTGAATCCTGGAAAGTACCTTCGGGAGTTGCTATTGTTCTTTCCATCATTGCCTTCTTTCTGGTGGTAGGAGCCGTTATTACTATTCTGTCAACCCAGATTGCCGGGTTTGCACAGGATGTTCCGCTGATAAAAGAAAATATGACTTCCAGAATAGAAGAAATTCAGGAGATTATTCATCAGAAAACCGGAGTGGCCCCCGACAGACAGCTGTCCATCTTAAAACAGCGACTTTCCGGTTTCCTGGAAACGAGTGGTACATACGCGCAACGAATCCTGACTGGAACTACCGGTACACTGGCTACTTTTGGTATTGTTGTAATCTATACATTCTTTTTCCTGCTATACAGAAATCGGTTCATTAACTTTACATTAAAGATTACACCAGTTAAAGATGAGCGCAGGACACGCAATGTTATAGATGGAATAAGCAAGGTGACACAGAACTATCTGACAGGAGTATTAACAGTGGTCTGCATACTGGCAATTATGAATACAACCGGGTTGCTTATTGTCGGTTTACCTCATGCCATTTTTTTTGGAGTAATGGCAGCTATTCTTAATATCATACCCTATGTAGGGACATTTATAGGAGGGCTGATTCCAACAGTGTATGCATTCATTACTCAGGATTCTCTTGGGTATGCAGCGGCAACTGCAGCAGTGTTCATTGTATCCCAGTTTATTGAGAATAACTTTCTGACTCCGCTTATTGTAGGATCAAAAGTGAAAGTAAATCCGCTTGCTACAATCATTTCCCTGTTTATAGGAGGTTTTCTATGGGGAGTAGCTGGTATGATTTTATTTATTCCCTTTCTGGGGGTTGTAAAGATTATTTTTGACAACGTAGAATCGCTGGAGCCATACGGCTATCTTATTGGAGAAGACGAGGGAGATGGCGGACCTACCGTCTGGCAGCGAATCAAATCCAAATTGGGAAAACTTCTCAATAAAGGATCCTGAATACTGTTGTTTTTAGCTTTGTTCCTGAAGCTGTTTGCGATAGAGCTCCTGGTAGATTCCGGGGTGATTAATGAGTTCCTCATGGCTTCCGTGCTGCACAATATGTCCCTGATCCAGCACGATAACGGATTGCGCCAGCTTTGATGAAGAAACTCTGTGCGATATTATAATAGACGACTTATTCTTCATTATTCGTTCGAGATTTTTCAGAATAGTGTGCTCTGTATGTGTATCGACTGCACTCAGGCTATCATCCAGGAGCATTATTACCGGTTCTTTTACAATTGCTCTGGCAATTGATAAGCGCTGCTTTTGGCCACCCGACAGAGAAATACCCCGTTCGCCGAGTACGGTTTCAAAACCATTCGGAAGATCCGTGATATTGTTGAGCAGGTCAGCATCAGATGCAGCCCGGACAATCTGCTCTTCGCGCAGCCCGGATGCGCCAAATTCAATATTGTTTCGTATTGTATCGGAAAACAGGAAGACATCCTGCGGTACATATCCCATCTGGCTTCTGAGTGCCTGAAGACTATATTCACGTATATCAATATCATCGATAAGAATCAGGCCTTCTGTCGGATCATACATCCTGCAGATGAGATTGGCAATTGTACTTTTTCCGGAGCCAGTCCCGCCAAGTATGGCCAGTGTCTGGCCTGGTTCGATAATGAAAGAAACGTTTCTGAGCGCCTGAACCCCCGAATCCGGGTAGGTGAAGCTTACATTTTGAAACTCGATTTTACCTTTAATCTTATTTTCCCGGTTGTTCGAGGATATAATCGTATTTTTTGTATTCAAAAATTCATTGATTCTCTCCTGAGATGCTTCTGCCCGCTGGACAAGGCTCGTTATCCAGCCCAAAGAGGCTACCGGCCAGGTAAGGAGGTTGATGTAAATTACAAACTCTGCGATTACTCCGAATGTAATATCTCCTTTTATCACTCCCATTCCACCAAAGTAAATAATAATGATATTACTGAGGCCTGTAAGAAGAAGAATAAGAGGGAAAAAGAAGGCATCGACCCGGACAAGTTGAAGTGATTTGAACCTGAAATTGTTGCTTTCCTCATACATACGCCTTGCAGAATCTTTTTCCTTGCCAAATGCTTTCAGAACCCGTATGCCCGAAAAAGCTTCCTGAACAAATGTCGATAGCTGGGATAGAGCCTTTTGAATTTCGGATGATCTTCTATTAATCAACGTATTCACATAGTAAATGCTAATTGATAGTAATGGCAGCGGGATAAGAACATATAGACTTAGCCTGACATCGACCGAGAGCATAAACGGAATAACAATCATGAACAGTGAAATCAGGTTTAATCCGTACATGATGGCGGGTCCCAGATACATTCGTACCTGACTGACGTCTTCAGAAATCCGGGCCATTAAGTCTCCGGTATTATTTCGTCTGTAAAATTCCGTCGGCAGATCCTGATAGTGCGCGTATATTTCATTTTTAAGATCATATTCTATATATCTGGACATACCGATCAGAATATGGCGCTGCAGATAAAGAAACAATCCCCGGAGTATGGCAGCCAGAAGAATGAGGCCGACATAGTATGCCAGAGACCGGTTGAATAAAGTACTGTCCCGGTCTGGAGAATTGACTGCTTCAATGACCATATCGAGTGCGTTTCTTACCAATGGAGCAGGTAAAACCAGAAACAGGTTTGATAACAGAACGATAAAAACGCCGGATAAAAAGCGTTTTTTATAAATAAAGAAATATTTGTTAAGATGTTTTAAAGCTTTCACGTGGTTCAATAAACTTTTTTTTAAAACTTTATCAATTGAAAAGGTTTTAAAAAAAGACTAATTTTGTTGGCAAAACGGAATACCGTATGAATGTTTCTGTAAAGGTATAAACTCATTTCGGGATTTTCGGTACAAAATCGTTCTTTTACAAAAAATAATGCTGAACAGGAGATTACTAAGAATAAAGGTCATGCAGGCCCTTTACGGACTTAAGCAGGCAGAGAAATCTGATTTTCATTTATCCGTTGATTATATCTCAGAGTTTTTTGCTCCGGATCTTAATTCAATGGAGCCACGCCCGCCTCAGGAGCTTCGGGATAATAAAAACCTTGCCACAGAACTGTTCCGGAAATCCTTTACAGAAGACAAACCCGATTTATTTCAACACCCCGATGAAATAAGAAAAGCCGTCAATGAAGCGATAGTGCTGTATGAAAACCGCATCCGCAAAGATCAGAAACATTACAAAAAAGTGATGCTGGGCGAAATCGATAAGATTTATGAAAACTATATCCTTTCACTGCTGTTTTTAGTGGACCTGTTCGACTATTCATCAGATTATGAAACGGAAGAAAAAGGCAAGTATTTAAAGCAGTCCGATTTTCCTCAATGTGGTAATTTTATAAGAAATACCCTATATCAGAAATTGAAAAAAGATGAAGATCTGGAAATCAGCAGAGTGAAGCGTAATCTGCACTGGGAAAGAGAATTGGTGAAACGAACTTTTCGAAGTATTTTAAAGGCAGATGATGAATTTAAGGCATACTTGTTGTATGATAATCCGGACTTCGAAGAGGATAGAAAAATTTTAGTTTATACGGCTAAAAATTGTATATTTAAGAACGAATCACTTCAGGCTTTTTTTGAAGAACGGGATTTTAACTGGGTCGAAAATCAGAGTATTGTTAAGAGCCTGGTCGTTAAGACACTTAAATCTGCTGAAGCTGATACGAAAAAAATTCTGATTGATATCTCTGGTAACTGGGAGGAGGACAGACAATTTTTTGAAGACTTGTATCAGGAAACAATTGAGAGAGATAAAGAGCTGGATTCCTATATGGAAGGAAAAGCAAAAAACTGGGAAATGGAACGTATAGCTATGACGGACAATATTATTCTGAAGATGGCAATGGCAGAAATGATAACCTGTCCGGCTATTCCGGTAAAGGTCTCGATTAATGAATATATAGAGCTTTCCAAGCTATATAGCACTCCTAAAAGCAAGCAGTTTGTAAATGGTATGCTTGACTCCCTTTCCCAGGAGCTGATAGCAAAGGGAATCATACGAAAAAGCGGACGTGGATTAATAGATAATAAATAAAAGTCAATTCAGGTATGAATAAAAGGCCAGATTCGTTTTTTGCTTTCATTGCCGGCATACTCGCCGGAGCGGTTATTGGTATATTGTTTGCACCGGACAAGGGGTCAAGTACCAGAGACAAGCTAAGCTTCAGACTTGATAAATACCGGACCAAATTGAAAGAGCTCATTGACCAGCTGATTGAGGAGAAGGATCAGCCTGCTACATCAGCAAGAGCTGAGGGACAGAAAATTATCAGTGATGCCCGTAACAAGGCAGAACGTCTTCTGGTTGATGTCGAAAATCTGATGGACGAAATTAAAACCAAAAAAGCAAACGGAGAATGAGCACACTTGTAACACTTATTCCAGGTGATGGAATCGGGCCGGAAATTGTTGCATCCGTTAAGGCAATTTTTAGGGCAGCCGGTGCTCCTATCGAATGGGAGGATGAACTGGCCGGAGAGACAGCACTAAATGTGAAAGGAAAGCTTGTTCCTGATTCGCTTGTAGATTCAATAAGCAGAAACAAAGTAGCTTTGAAAGGTCCGCTTACTACACCCATCGGTAAGGGTTTTAAAAGTGTAAATATACAGTTAAGACAGCTTTTTGATCTATACTCTAATATCCGTCCCTGTAAATCCATACCCGGTGTCGAGACAAGATTTTCCAATGTTGATCTTATAACTGTAAGGGAGAATACTGAAGGTCTGTATTCAGGGCTTGAGACCTGGGACGAGCGGCTGGGAATATCAGACAGCATTGCACGTATCACCGAGCTTGGATGTGAACGTATTGTCCGTTCGGCATTTGAGTATGCACAAAATAATAATCGTAAGAAAGTAACATTGGTCCATAAAGCCAATATACTTAAATCAGCCGGTGCAACATTTCTGAATGCAGGGAAAAAGGTAGCTCCTGAGTTTCCGGATATCCAGATGGATGATTACATTATTGACAATATGTGTATGCAGCTTGTCGCACGTCCGGAGCGTTTTGATGTGATCGTTACCACAAATCTTTTCGGGGATATACTTTCTGATCTTTGCGCAGGACTGATCGGTGGTCTTGGACTGGTAGCAGGAAGCAATTTTGGTAAAGATGTTGCTATCTTTGAAGCTGTACATGGTACTGCTCCTGATATTGCCGGTAAAGGTATTGCCAATCCGACAGCTTTGTTGAAGTCTGCAGTAATGATGCTTCAGTATCTCAGGGAATTTGAATATGCTGATCGCATTGATAAGGCAATTGATATGACGCTGGCAGATAGAAATCAGCGTACCGGAGATTTAGGCGGAGCTTGTTCTACACAGCAGTTTACTGAAAACGTAATTAAGAATCTTAAGTAATATAGAGACTACGCATTATAAAAATGAATTGCAGAAGTATTTTTATCGGATTATTACTGGGCAGTGCTTTGTTTACTGCCTGTGAGCAGAAAAGTGAACAGGTAAAACAAGAGGTTATAGAGGAAGCGGACAAACCCGCCCAGCCTCAGTCCTCTGCACCGGAAGCTCAGCAGACTACTAAAATCGAGTTTGAAGAAAGTCTTCATGACTTTGGAAGAATTAATAAAGGTGATATGGTAGGGCATGTCTTTAAATTTAAAAATACAGGTGATGCTCCTTTGCTGATCGTAGATGCTAAGGCTTCCTGTGGATGTACAGTGCCTCAATGGACCAAAGAACCGATAATGCCTGGAGAATCAGGTGATATTGAAGTAAAATACAATGGTTCGGGTTCCGGGAAAATTCATAAAACAGTTACTGTTCTTGCAAACACGGAGCCACGGGAAACAGTTCTTGAGATTGTTGCGGATGTAAAAGCAGTCGATATGGACGATAAAGGTCCGTTGAAAAAGTAATTTTTAAATAAAAACTTGATAAATGGTATTCGGATTATTTTTACAGGCACAGCCTGGAGGAGACTATACGTTTCTTTTCTTTATGGGATTAATGTTTGTGGTGATGTACTTTTTTATGATCAGACCACAACAAAAAAAGCAGAAAGATGCAAAAAAATTCAGAGAGGGTATTAAAAAGGGCGATGATATTGTAACCATTGGCGGGATCCATGGTGTGGTAGTAGGCATTGAATCTGATGAGACAGTCACAGTGGAGATTGACAAAGGATTTAGAGTTAAAATTGAAAAATGGGCTATTTCTGCTGAAGCTACCCAAAAAGCCGGGACACCAGCCAAGTAACATTTGCTTTGTATGGAAGCAAGAAGAAGCATCTTCGGTATTAGTGCAGACTGGCAGGCAATAGCATTATGTCTTGTTGCTGCCGGAACATTCTGGTTTTTCAATGCCATGAATGAAGATCATACCGCGGATGTTTCTTATCCGGTCAAATTTGTGTACGATCAGGACATCATAGTACCGGTTGAGCCGCTTCCGGCCAGAGTGCTCTTTAATGCAAGTGGATTTGGCTGGAATCTGCTTAGAAGAACCCTCAAGATTAACAGAAAGCCGATTCTGATCAAAGTCAGCAATCTTCCCTCTGATAAATATATTGCAGCATCTGACTTGCTGCCGATTGTCAAGAGTCAGCTGGATGATATTAAAATAAATTATCTTCTCAAGGATACGATCTTTCTTCGATTTGATAAAATTATTGAAAAACCTTTCCCTTTAAGGGTTGACAGCTCCGCAATTTCACTATTGCCAGGCAATGAGATTGTAAGTGCCATCCGGATTGAACCGGAATTTGTAAAAGTTACCGGCCCATCAAGTGTCATTAAAAGCCTTAAAGATTCCTTTTACATACGTATTCCGGAGCGAAATATCGAAGCACCGTATGATGCCTATGTCAATCTCGCTTTTGAATTACCCCGACAGACCACATTTAAGCCCAAAGAAGTAAAAGTTCGCTTTGATGTTGCTGCCTTTGTTCAGGAAACTATCGGAATAATTCCGGTCTTGAAGGGTTTCCGGGAGACCGAAACTGATATCGGAGAAAGAATTAAGCTGACCGTGCTGATACGTCCCGAAGATATTGAACGGCTTAAAAATGAAGAACTGGAGGTTGTCATAAACCGTAAAGATCTCGATCGGGCCGATTCAACATTGCCCTTGAAGCTGGTCCGGCAACCGGATTATATCCGGGAATATTTTTTTACACCTTCTGTAATACCAATATCCGAACTGGAGTAGCTTTATGCCAATAAAAATTGGAATAACCGGCGGGATTGGCTCCGGAAAGAGTATTGTAACCCGAATATTTTCGATACTTGGAATTCCGGTATATGATGCGGATTCGAGAGCAAAAGAATTGATGCGTTCGGATAAAAAGCTTAAAGAAGGTATTATCGACACCTTCGGTAGTGATAGCTATACGAAAGACGGAGAAGTTAATAGAAAATATCTTTCAGCATTGTTTTCAGATCCTGAAAAGCTTGATAAGCTGAACAGGCTTGTACATCCGGCAGTAGGTAAAGATTTTGAAGTCTGGGTCAATGGTTTCAGTGATGTTCCGTACATAGTAAAAGAAGCGGCTCTTATGTTTGAATCAGGGTCCTATCGTCTTCTTGATAAAGTTATAGTCGTGTATGCGCCTGATTCTCTGAGAATCGATAGGGTAAAAAGCAGAGATCCGTTCAGAAGCATTGAGCAGATCAAAGATATTATTGATCGTCAGATGCCCGAAAAAGAAAAGTTGTCGAAAGCTGACTATGTAATTCGGAATGACGAAAAGCATATGCTAATTACTCAGGTATTAGACTTGCATGCTGCATTCATTGAATCCGAATAGGATTTATCATTTTTTATATCTTTTCTTTAATTTTTTTATGAAAACATGTGATTTGTAGTGCTTTGTGAATAAGTATTCTGTGGAAATCGTATATTTAATACTATGATACTATGTAAAACATAGAAGCAGACGGAGACATAATTTATTGGCCGATAATAACTGGCAATCTGATGTTCTTGTCTGGCTGTCATAGATTTATATACAAAACAGAATATATATGGCAATCAACAAAAAACAGGAGTTTAAAGGTGACGAAGTTAAGCTGGCTGCATATGCCAAAGCACTTGCTCATCCTGCAAGGATAGCTATTGTGAAACTGCTTTTGCAACATGGACCAATGATAGTAAACAAGCTTGTGGAAGAGTTGCCCCTTAGTCAGTCCACTGTTTCGCAGCATTTGAAAGATCTGAAGGATGTAGGAATAATTACTGGTACGATAAATGGGCCGCGGGTATATTATGATATTGACAGAGAGCAGCTGCAGCTAACCAGAATTTTTTTCGATCGGTTTTTTTCACAACTAAGCAAGCCGGTAGCTACGGGAGCTGTTTGATTTTTTGGCAGCCATTATATTGAAAAATATTGGATTTACTACGAACTTTTATCATCTTGAAAAAGTAAAATAGTTCCAAACATAATAGTAAGACTGCTATCAAAAAGACCATTCTGATAATATTACCCTGGATCTTACTTCTGTCGGTTGTTTTTTTTCAAACCAGCAATTGGTTGGAATCCGAGAAGTCTGCAAATAAATCCGGTGAGTCAGCGCATCATATGATTGTCGAACGAATGGAGGCATTGGGCAGGCTGGAGCTGGTGCGTTTCTATCTGAAAGATATCATTGAGCATACCGAATATATCAAATGGTGGCCACTGGATCCTAAAGCCGTCTTGATCGTGAGCGGAGAGGTGGTCGGATGTCTGGACCTTGCGCGACTTGATACAAATGATATTAAAATATCAGCGGATCATGTGGAGATCTTGTTGCCAAAACCGGAAATCTGTTATGTCAAAGTAAATCATAAAGAGTCAAAAGTATATACTATTTCCAATCTGAGCAGTAAACCGGATGCAGAAATAATCGACATGGCTTACAAACTTGCAGAGACAAAGATTGAAGAAGGAGCTCTTGAGATGAGGGTACTGGAACAAACAAAATTCAATGCACAGGTTATGCTTAAACCTATTCTGGAGACGATTACATCGAAAAAAGTTTATCTGCGGTTTGATGAAGAATAGGATGATTTCTTATGCAGTCGCCTGACTGCTCAGGCTCTTAGCCAGCGAATCATCTCTTTCAATGTGATTTTTTTGCCATACATAAGAATTCCTGTTCTGTATATCTTGGCGGCAAACCATACAGCTAGCATAAAAGAAAGAATCAGAGAAATCATGCTACAGATAAGTTGCCATAAAGGGAGGTGATAAGGCAGGAGAAACATAACCGTTACAGGAGCAGTAAAGGGAAAAATAGAGAAGAAAACGGACAGAGATGAATCCGGCTGTTCAATGAGTGTCTGATATAGGGCAAAACTGATCAATATCGGTATAGTCAGGGGGAATACAAATGGTTGTGTATCCGTTTCAGAATCAACAGATGCTCCGATAGCTGCGAATATGGCACTATAAAATAAATAGCCGAAAGTAAAGTAAAAGCCAAAAACGATTAAAAAGAATGGAATATCAATCCCCGAAAATGTATTGATGAGCTGATTCCATTCCATGGCCTGTTTTATATCGATAGAGTGATTGCTTATTGTTTCACTTATCTTTTCATTCCCAAAAAGATCTAAACTTTCTCCATACCGGATATCAAATAACTGATACAATAAAAAGGCTGCGGTAAACCAGATAGTGAATTGAGTGAGGCTGATCAGCGCGATACCTGTAATTTTTCCAAGCATTAGCTGGAAAGGCTTCACGGATGTTAACAGAATTTCCGTAATACGGTTCGATTTTTCCTGAACCACACCCCGCATCACCTGCATAGTATAGGTAATAATAAACAAATAAATAATAATTCCGGAAAGCATGGATAAGCCGTTCCGGGCTTCATCCATGCCACCATGACCGGGATTAATTAATTGTACATTCAGACTGACTTCAGTAGGTAGCTGACTGCTCTGATCCTCTCCCAGTTTCTCATTGAGAAGGTGTTTGACATAAATCCGGTTGAGCAGATTGCTTATCCATGCCTTTGTTCCCGGATTAACATCATGATGAAAAAACAAGCTCGCCTTTTGGGGATTGTGAATGTAAAGCAGGGTGTAGCTGTCCGATCTGGAGAACCTTGTAAAAACCTCTTCCCCGGAATAATTATCCGGAAACCTATGGAGCGTAAAAATGCCATCCTTTACGAAATCTTCCGGAAGCACATGCGCAGGATCATAAACCAGAATGATCTTTTGATTATCGATTTTTCGCAATGAAAGCCAGGCCGGAATTATCAGCAGTAATGCAAAAAAAACCGGTCCCAGTAAAGTAAGAATAAGGAAGGATTTTTTTCGTATACGCTGATTATACTCGCGATGAATAATTAGCCAGACTGCTTTCATTTTGTATTGGTTATGGATTTAATAAAGATTTCTTCCATATTGGGCTTATCTTCGAAAAAAGAAGTTATCATAACAGTTTCAGCCAGTTCAGCCAATATCTGATTAGAGGTAGAGGAGTTCTTTGATACGATTACAGCCTCAATATGTTCTCCGTAATTTTTTACACTGATTATTTCAAAACTTTGAGGCTTGTTTGTCAGACTTCCGTGGCCGCCGATTTTGTATGTTTCTGTCCGATACATGTTTTTTTTGATCGACTGAATAGAGTCATTTAAAATAATTTCACCACTGTTTATCAGTGTTATATGGGTGCATAATGAGTCTATGCTTTGCAGGTGATGTGCAGATAATATAAAAGTTGTGCCCTGTTTATGCAGTTCCAGGATCAGGTCTTTTGCAAGTTGAGTATTTAAAATATCAAAACCGGAAAAAGGCTCGTCCAGAATTACGATTTCCGGATCATGTATAATCGCTGCAATGAGTTGAATTTTTTGTTGAGTACCTTTAGATAGCTGATTAATTCTGAAGTTCCGGTACAGGCCTAATCCGGTTCTTTCAAGCCAGAAATGGATCCTCTCTTTTAGTACATGCCGGGGTACATTTTTCAGGGAGCCAAGAAAGATCAGCTGTTCCTCAACTTTCATATCCCTATACAAGCCTCGTTCCTCGGGGAGGTAGCCGATTTTCTCAAAATGAACCTTTTCTATTGATTCATCGTAAAATAAAATCTTACCCGAATCCGGCTTTATAATACCGGTCAGGATACGGAGCAATGTTGTTTTGCCCGCTCCATTGGGACCAAGAAGTCCCAGTATCGAGCCTTTAGGAATTGAGAAGGATATATCCGAGAGCGCGGTTGTGTTTTCGTATTGCTTTCGGATATTCTTTATTGTTAAAAGATTCAATGTGCGGTTACTTTTTTTTTACAAAAGTAATTTATTATAACGAAACAGACCTTAAACTATATTTATGCATATCTGCTAACTCGCTGCTTTTCGCAGGTTTTGGCTGTAGATAAGAGGATTACCGAAGAACGGGATGACGTGATTTTTTAACCGGTTTTTGCTTATTTGATAGATATTATTGAATTTTATCTTTAAATTTCCGGTGAAAAATTGTAATTTTCCGACTTAAAATTTAAACATTTTAATTAGTTTTTGGTAATTATCGGTTAACGTAATAAAAAAACAGACTACCCTATTATTTACTACTATGAGAAAAATCGCCTTACTCATGTCCGTGATTTTTTCTGCGCTTCTCTCAGTTAATGTATTTGCCTACGAGTATGTGGTCACAAATACAAATAATGATGGAAGCGGCTCCTTACGTCAGGCTGTGCAGGATGCCAATAATAATCAAAACCCCGGGAATGGCTCGCCCGCAACTCCCCACAGAATTGTATTCAATATCTCTTCTGCTCCGGGGGCTGATGGTAAGTATGTGATCACGTTAAATAACTCTCTGGATTTTTGGAGTAGCTCACTCATTGAGATTGACGCAACTACGCAATCCGGATATGCTTGCGGGGCTCCGGTGATTGTTTTAAGAGGAAACGGAGGAGGTAACTGCTTCAACGGTTCCAATATAAATCTGAATGTGTCGGGTTTTATTATTCAAAACTGGAGCAGAGCTTTCAACTTTAATAATGCAAGAGGTAGCATCAGGAGTTGCTGGATCGGATTAAATAATACCGGTACTGCTGGCGCAGGCTCGGTGGCGATCCGTGAGCATGCGATCTTTCTATCCGGTAACAACTCTTCCGGCTTTGTAATCGGAGGTCCGGGTTGTGACCGTAATGTTATAGCAAATACTCTTCAATATACCTCAGCTCCGGGCGGAGAAGTCGGAGCTATACATATTGATGGACTAGGAGCAAACGGAAGCTCCGTAGTAATCGAAAACAATTATCTCGGTACGGATATCTCCGGTAATGTAAGAGTAGCGAACGGAACAGGATACCCGTTAAGAGAAGTCGGAGTGTATATACGCGCAAGTAACAGGGTGACTGTAAAAGACAACGTAATAAGTGGTACGACAGGAAACGGAATCTGGAACAGACAAAGCAATAATACGCTTATCACCGGTAACATTATAGGACTCGGGGCTGATGGAATCACTATAATCAGCAATGGAGGTGCCGGTATTCGTGCTGATGAAAGTACGGGGCTGATCATTGGTGGCTCCAGTCCGGCTGAACGAAATGTTATCTCCGGAAATGGAGGAGCTCCTGACAGCCGAAACTGCGGTGCGGCACAATGGTCTTCCGGTACGGGTGGCGGGCAGTCTTGTGCTCAGAACCCTTGTGAGGCACAATGCCCTGACAAGTATGATGGTACGCTGCAAACAGGTATTTATTTTAAAAGTGTAAGTTCTTCTTTTATAAGGGGTAATTATGTAGGTACGGATGCAACCGGTAATTCAACCGGAACAAACAGTGCAACTGGAAATATGTATGCAGGTATTAAGTTTGAAGATGCATCTACCGGTAATACAATTGGCGGACCGGATGCTACCTACAGAAATATTATCGGTGGGAATGGTTTTGATGATGATGCCGGAAGAGCAGCTATGGGAGAGAGTTATCTCTATAAGGGGCACGGTATCCAGTTGAATAAGGCTTCTGTGCGCAGTACGGTGGTTGAAAACAATTACATAGGTATAGGTGCTGACGGATCGAGTATGGTGGGTAACAGACAAGATGGTGTTTCATTGCTGGGAGCCGGAGACAATACTATCCGCAACAACGTTATCTCAAATAATACTTTTGGTATATTCCTGCAATCCGATTTTCAGAATGGGGTTAATAGCGGACAACCTGTTGCAAACATTATTGTAGGAAATCTTATAGGAACAGCTGCTGATGGTGTGACGCCGGTGGGTAACGGAACCCGGCCTGGTGACGATGACGGAGCCGGGATCGGTATACAGCACGGAGCAAATAAGAACCGTATTGGCGGAAGCTCTGAAGCTGACCGCAATATTATTTCCGGTAACTTAAACGGAATTATCTTCCGTTATGAGGCCGGGAATAGCTCAACTGCTCCTTTTGAAAACGTGATCTGGGGTAACTATATCGGAGCTGATATTAATCAGGACTCATTACCAAACGTCCGTGAAGGAATTTATATTTCAAATGGTGCCTTCAATAATATCATAGGTGGCCCCCTGGCTGGTCAGGGCAACATAATTGCTAATAACGGAGCAAATGGAATTAATATACTTGATGAAGGCTCAAATCGTAACAGCATCACGAGAAACTCAATATACTGCAATGGTTTGAGAGGTATTGAGCTGAATGGAATCGGAAATGCAGCATATCCGGCTCCTCGTATACATAGCAACTCTACAGATGAACTGCTGAGAGGTGAAGCTCCGGCAAACGCGTATATCGAGATATTCAGAATTGATGACTGCAATGGAGAATGTGTTCCCGGAAATGGTAAGCTTCAGGGAAGAACCTATGTTGGCTCTACCATGTCCGATGCCAATGGAATGTGGTCATTCGCTCAGCCGACATCTACCGATTATAAATTATTTACGGCGACCGCTTCAGATGTACGTTCTGCTCCTATAGCAGCCGCACATTATAATACATCGGAGTTTTCTTCATGTATTCTGGTTTGTACCGCAGTTTCCTCTGTTTCACTGGATGCTGATACCTACGAGATATGTAATATAGATGATGCTCCTGTGTTTACAGCGGTGGCAACCGGTGGAGAACCGACCCCGCTTGCTTTTGAGTGGTATCAGGTGGTGGGTGAAGATTCGACACTTGTCTTTAATGATCAGAAAACAGATCCTGCCGATACTGTATCTGTTTATACTCCTACAGAAGCTGGCGAATATGCAGTAGTAGTTTATACTAATATACGAGAATGTTCTACCTCGTCTGTTTCCAGAACACTTGTTGTAAATGAAACTCCTGACTTTTCGGTATTCCCTCTTACAGGAACTGATATGTGCTTCGGGGCTTCTGTAGATCTGGGAGTTACTATTAACAATGAGGAAGATGGCACCTATCAATATGAATGGACTAGTGTTCCGGCCGGTCAACCAGTACCAACGGGTGAAAGAGGATCGGTATCTCCTACTGATACAACCGAATATACTGTAGTTGTGACGAGTCCTCTGGGATGTTCCGATACCAGTACGGCAGTTGTTATTAATGTTAATGTGTTGCCGGATCCTGCTATTTCCGTCGACGGACCATTGGAGTTTTGCGAAGGTGTAGATAGTGTTACATTAAAGGCTGTAGAGGACGGAGCGTATACGTATCAGTGGAAAAACGGAGCTGCTGTTATCCCTGCTCCGGAAGGTATTGCAGACTCATTGGTCGTTACTACTTCCGGAAGCTTTACAGTTGTTGTGACTAATTCAGTAACTGGTTGTGCTGATTCTACTTCAGCTTCGGTTGATGTGATCGTTAATCAGAGTCCTGCCCTGACTATTTC
This sequence comes from Bacteroidota bacterium, assembly GCA_023392125.1. Lineage (GTDB taxonomy): Bacteria > Bacteroidota > Bacteroidia > Cytophagales > Cytophagaceae > SpSt-227. The sequence continues at coordinate 62,039 of JAEVZS010000022.1, read as the reverse complement.
TCCTGAAGAAGATATGCAGACCTGTATTGGTTCAGAAGTTCCGATTGTTGCAACTGGTACAGGAACGTTAGAATGGTTCGTAGACGATGTGTCGGATCCGACGGAAACATCATCTACATATACAGCAACTGTTTCAGGTATTTACAAAGTGATATTGACCGATGCGAACGGATGCTCAAGCTCTGATTCCGTTGAGATTGTATTCAGTACGGATAAGATTGCAATTGTAGCTGCAGCAGCTCCGGATTTTTGTGAGAATGACAGTGTTCGTATCGTTGTGACTACACAGCAGGTAACGGATGTTCAGTGGTTCTACAATGATGTGGAGATTGCCGGAGCTACGGAGCTTCAATATTATGCAAAGCAGGCGGGAGATTACAAAGCGTATGTTGAAACCTCCCTGGGGTGTAAAGATACTTCCGAGGCTGTAACGGTTATTATGAATGATAATCCTGTGGTTGCGAGCCTGGTGGCTTCATCGACTGAGCTTTGCGCTGATGATACAGTAACTGTATCGGTTACTGCTTCTGGAGGAACGGCCCCTTATGAATATTCATGGTCGCCGGTATCGGTTGGCACCGGAGATTTATCTTTTGATGATGTACCGGCTGATACGACTACGTATTCTGTGATTATAACTGATGCAAATGGATGCTCCAGCGATGAAGCAGCTGTCACAGTAAATGTCAAAGAGCGGCCTGTTGCAAACCCGGTTTCAGCTGAGGCAAATGGTGTTTGCTTTGGTAGTTCGACTGAATTAAATGCCCAGGCTTCAGGTGGCAGCGAATCAGGATATGTTTATGAATGGACACCTGCCGCAACATTGTCTGATCCGGCTATCGCGAATCCGATTGCCGAGCCTCAGTCCGAGACGACTTATAAGGTAGTGGTGACAGATGATGCAGCCTGCTCCAGTGATACTGCCGAAGTTACAGTTGTTGTAAATGCTAATCCAACAGTACAGATTGATCCGGTTGACGCTATATGTGAAGAAGAATCGGTGACACTGAATGCGGTGGCAACACCGTCTGATGATATCACTTTTGAATGGACCGGTAATGGGCTTGCCTCAACAGATGTGCCGAACCCTTCGGCGACCCCTGATGCGGATGGTTCATTTACCTATAGCGTGGTGGTTACAGATGCGCTTGGATGTAGTAGTGATACGGCATCAGTAGTTTTGCTTGTCAATGAGAAACCTGAGACTCCGGGGCTATTGACCGGGGAGGCTGTAATTTGTTTTGGGGAAACAACATCCATTGATTTTACTACCGACTTTACCGACCATCTTATTAACTGGTATAAGGACGGCGAATTGCTGCCTGAAACCTCTTCCGAGCTTGAGGTTAGTGAGACAGGAAAGTATACAGCAATGATCGAACATGAAACGACAGGTTGTCGTTCAGATGTATCCGCCGAGATTGATGTAGAGGTGAAGCCTGAGCCTGTTCAGCCTTCCGTCTCCGGGCCCTCTTTAATATGTCATGGTACAAATGCGGACTTTATCACGAACTATACCGATTCTCCGGAATATATTGTAAGCTGGTATAAGGATGGAGGCGCTACTCCTGTCCATGTCGGACCAACATTCTCAACCGGGGACTCCGGTGTCTACAGTGCGATCGTAACCATTCGTTATGAGGATGGGAAAGAGTGTCCGTTTGATGCGCAGGAGACTGTTGAGCTGAAAGTGAATCCAATGCCAATAGTAGCCGTTTCTACGAGTCCTGACGGAGCAATATGTGAAGGGGAACCTATCCGGCTTGAGTCTCTTGTGATGAGAACATCTTTTGATGAGGAAGGGGAAATTACTTATCCGGACCATAAGAATTATGTGTTCACTTGGGCTTCCCTTGTAGAAGAAAACCGTTGGGAGTTTGCTGGTAATGGGGATACGATAACGATACCAGCCAACTTCAAGATATATGCAGTAACAGTTACAGACACGTCACGTATCGGAACACGATGTGCAACTGTTGTAAGTACGGGAGAATTACCTCTGATCTCAGTAAGTGCCCGGATTGATGAGGACACGTTGAATGTCTGTCTGAATTCGCAAAGAATATTGCTTGCTTATAATTTTTCCAGCACGGGCACTAATTCTTTTGAATGGACTGACGTGAATGGACTTAGATATACAGATGTGGAGGCATATCCGTCTCCTGACTCAGTCAATTTGCTGGTTACCGGTATTGCTACAGCTGCAGGTGAGGTAGCAGGTGAGGAATGGCTGTATCTGACAGTCAGAGACACCCAGTATCCGGCTTGTACAGCTTCAGATTCTGTATTGTTGCGTGTGCATCCGCTACCTGTAGTGAGTGTAGTTTCAAGTCTGGATACCATATGTGTAAACACTCCGATTACACTTACTGCAAATGCTGATAAAGGAACTCCGTACGAGCATCCGGACAGAAAGTATCCATATAATATGTATTGGGGCTTTAAGGATACCACTTATGTTCCTGCTATAGTAGAAGGAATTGCTACTCCGGATACGCAACAGGCTTCGATCGAGGTGAAACCATTTGTCACACCAAGACAGGTATACGTTGTTATGGCTGTAGATAGTATGGGATGTACCGCTACTGATAGTGTGACTGTGTATCCTACTCCGAAGCAGGATCTGCTTATTCCTAATCTTATCACGCCAAATGGTGATAACAGAAACGAGACGTTGGTTATAGAAGACAGAAGTACCGGAACGGATATATTCCCCGGTGCGAAGCTTGAAATATATAACCGTTGGGGACAGGCTGTTTACAGATCAAATAATTATGAGAATGACTGGGGAGGTCAGGGATGTGCAGAAGGTGTATATTATTATGTTCTGAAGACCGGATGCGGAGATGAAGATTATAAAGGCTGGGTTCAGATTGTGAGTAATAACAACTAAGAAAGATAAAATTGGTTAAGCAAAAAAACCCGGATTATAAGTCCGGGTTTTTTTATGCTTCTCATACATTTATTATTATCTGACTTCTGTTCTAGTTCTGCGAAGTTTATCTTTGTATAATAAAGTAGATTTAACTTAAAAAAACCGATTGAAATGTCTACGATACTTCTTTTAAACGGCAGGGTGATTAACGAGGGGGCTGATCAAAAAAAAGACATTCTTGTTGAGAACGATATTATTGCCAGAATAGACAACGATTTGTCAGGTCTTAAGGCGGACAGGATTATTGATCTTGAGGGAAAGATAGTAATACCTGGTGTTATTGATGATCAGGTGCATTTCAGAGAGCCGGGACTTACCCACAAAGCAACTATCTATTCGGAGGCAAAAGCGGCTGTTGCCGGCGGAGTTACCTCCTTTATGGAGATGCCCAATACGGTTCCCAATGCCACAACATTAAAGCTTCTTGAAGAGAAGTATCAGATTGCATCACAGAGCTCATTGGCAAACTATTCGTTCTTTCTGGGGGCTACAAATGATAATATTGAAGAAGTACTGCGCGCTGACCCTGAGAAAATATGTGGTATTAAGATATTTATGGGATCTTCTACCGGTAATATGCTGGTTAATAATGCAGAAGCACTTGAATTACTCTTTGCAAAGAGTCCGATGCTGATTGCAACTCATTGCGAAGATGAGACTACAATAAAGAATAATGCAGAAGCCTGCAGGCAACAATATGGGAATAATGTTCCCTGGAGCGCTCATGCAGAAATTCGTAGTAAAGAAGCGTGCTATAAGTCTTCTTCCTATGCAGTCGAGCTGGCAAAAAAGCACGGTAGTCGTCTGCATGTTCTTCATATTTCCACAGAGGATGAGATAGCTTTGTTTGATAATCGTATGCCTTTGAAAGATAAAAAGATTACTTCGGAAGTATGTATTCACCATTTATGGTTTGACAAGGATGATTACGCACAAAAAGGGGCGTTGATTAAATGGAATCCTTCAGTAAAAGAAAAATACCACAAAGAAAGTCTCTTTAGAGCAATGCTTGATGATCTTCTTGATATTATCGCTACCGATCATGCTCCTCATACTTTAGAGGAGAAGGGTGCCGATTATTGGGGAGCTCCTTCAGGAGGACCTTTGATTCAGCACAGTCTTGTTGCTATGCTGGAATTTTATCATCAGGGAAAGATATCATTGGAGAAAATTGTTGAAAAGATGGCTCATAATCCGGCCATATGTTTTCAGATCAGGGACAGAGGATATATAAGGGAAGGCTATAAGGCGGATATTGTTGTTGTTGATCTGAACAATAGCTGGAAAGTGAGCAAGGGAAATTTATTGTATCAATGCCAGTGGTCGCCTCTTGAAGGACAGGTCTTTCATTCAAAAGTAACGCACACTATTGTTTCCGGGCACCTTGCTTATGAAAATGGTAAGTTTGATGAGACACAAAAGGGGCAACGATTAGCATTTTCACGATAAAAATATTTGTAGAGAGAGCTATTGATTTGAATAAATATAATCACTAAATTTGCAGTCCATTTGAGGTAATGATCAAGTGGTAATTTAAAATGGTGGTTGTAGCTCAGTAGGTTAGAGCGCTAGTTTGTGGCACTAGAGGTCGCCGGTTCGAATCCGGTCTTCCACCCGAAAAGGCAACAAGTGTTGCCTTTTTTATTTGTATCTGTTTTATAGCCAAATAAAAAAAGGACTCCAAGAGTCCTTTTTCTTTTTAATTATTTTTCTTTGTTATACATTCTCGGCAACTACCTCGTTTACTTCCGGTATCATCCTTTTCATTAGGTTTTCAATACCAGATTTTAATGTAACTGTTGAAGAAGGACAGCCACTGCACGAACCCTGCAATTCTACAGTTACGATACCTTTTTCCTCATCCCAGGTCTTAAAGTTTATGGCTCCGCCATCCTGCTCTACAGCCGGACGTATATATTCGTCCAGAAGAACCTTTATTTTTTGTACAATCTCCGGATCGTCGGATGAGATGGTGTCTACTTTTACGGCTTCAATAAATAAAGGCTTTCCTTCTTCCAGATATCCCTTTATCAGTGCCCGGATCATAGGTGCAACTTCTTCCCATGAAATGCTTTCGTCTTTGGTAACGGTGATAAAGTTGGCAGTTACGAATACTCTCTTTACAAAATTAAACTTGAAAAGATCCTGAGCCAGAGGACAGTTGAAAGCGCTTTTTGCATCCGGAAAATCGACCGAACCTTCTTGCAGAAAAATCTGATTGGTAACAAACTTTAGAGAATTTGGATTTGGATTGCTCTCTGTATATATCTCAATGTATTTTTTCTCCATATGAATTATAACGATTATGGGTTGCTTATAATTCAAATTTACAAAATCGTGGAGATATAGCCCCGTTTTATTTATGAATTGAAGAACTTAAAAGCCCGGGATCCGGAGAAAACACCAGAAAGGATTGACGACTTATTCAGGCTTCGGTTTTTCCGGAAGCAACAATAACTGCTACTGCTGCATCGCTGGCAACATTGACGAGGGTTCGACACATATCCAGCAGGCGGTCCGGAGCTAGAATCAGAGCGATACCTTCTAATGGAATACCCACAGATTTTAATACAATTACAAGCATTACCATACCTGCTCCGGGCACACCGGCACTGCCGAGAGAAGCCAGAAGAGCAGTGAGCAAAATGGTAAACTGGTCAGCGATGCTCAGGTCGATATTAAAAATCTGAGCGATGAATACTGCTGCTATACACTGATAAAGACTGGTTCCATCCATATTAATGGTTGCACCCATGGGAAGCACAAATCCGGATATTTTTTCCGGTATTCCGAGGTTCTTTTCGACGACCTGCATGGTTACGGGAAGGGTAGCGGAACTTGAGCTTGTGCTGAATGCAAGCAGCATGGCCGGCCGTAATCCTTTGAAGAATTTCCAGTAGGAAAACTTGCCAAACAGCTGCATAAGTAACGGGTAAACCACAAAAAGCATAATAGCCAACCCGGCAATGACGGCCAGTGAATACCAGAGTACACCTAAAAGGAGATCAGCGTCTCTGGTCTCTATAACAAGACTTGAGATCAGACCGAATACACCGAAAGGAGCGAGCACCATAATCATATCAATTAGCTTGATAATGGTTTCATTGAGGCCTTCAAAAAACGCTATGACAGGCTGTGCTTTAGCAGCAGGAATTTTTAACAGAGCAATACCGATAAGTAATGCAAAGAATACAATCTGCAGCATATTCGTATTTTCGGAAGCGGCCCCTACGATATTTTTGGGTACAATATCGATAAGTGGCTGTAAGGGTTGCTTGCCCGATTCTATATTTTCAGCTCTCTGTATTTCGGAAGCAGCCTTCTCCTGTAATGTAGCTTCGAGCTTCTGACGGGTCTCGGCGGAAATACGTTTTCCGGGTTTTATTATATTAGACAAGGCTAATCCGAGGAGAATGGCAAGGCAGGTAGTAAGAAGAAACAATCCTGCTGTCTTCAGTCCCATGTCAGAGAATTTGCTTATATCTCCCAGCTGGGCAATACCACTTATCAGGGATACTAATACCAGAGGCATGGCAATCATCAATAAAAGATTGATAAAGATTGTGCCTGCCGGTTTGATATAAAGCACAGTTATTTCCGGGTTAATACCAAGCTTCTGGGATAGAAAGCCCCAGATAAGTCCTGCGATTATGCCGAGAATGATCCTGGTATGGAGTGGAATACTTTTCAAGCTACAGTTTTACAGATTTGTTTCGCAGGTAAAAATCGGTAATTACCAGAGCAGTCATGGCATCCACTATCGGAACAGCTCTTGACACAACACAGGGATCGTGACGACCTTTGCCCGAAACAGTGACGTTGTTTCCGTGGATATCAATACTGTCCTGATCCATCATGAGTGTGGCAACGGGTTTAAAAGCTACCCGGAAATATATATCTTCTCCATTGGATATACCACCCTGAATGCCGCCGGAATAGTTGGTTCTGGTTTTCACCTTGCCATTTTCAACATAAAATTCATCATTATGTTGAGAGCCATATTTTTCTACTCCTTCAAAACCGCTACCGTATTCGAAGCCTTTTACAGCATTGATACTAAGCATGGCTTTCCCGAGCTCGGCATGCAGTTTGTCAAAAACAGGCTCGCCAAGTCCGGCAGGAACTCCTTTTATTACGCAACTGACCACACCACCGACTGTATCCCGGTTTTTTCTTGTTTCGTCAATAAAAGCAATCATTTCTTCTGCTACATCATTATCAGGGCAGCGAACTATATTATCCTCAATTTTTGATAAATCAAGCTCCTGATAGCTTTTATTCAGTTTTACAGGTCCAGCCTGCGATACATAAGAAAAGATTTCAATACCCAGCTGTTTCAGAATCTGCATGGCAATTGCTCCGGACGCCACTCTGGCGAGGGTTTCTCTTGCAGAGCTTCTGCCACCGCCCCGGTAATCTCTTACTCCATATTTTTGATGATAGGTATAATCGGCGTGTGAAGGGCGAAACTTCTCAGCAATATGCGAGTAGTCTTTACTTCGTGCATCTGCGTTGTATACGACCAGGCATATGGGGGTACCGGTAGAGAGTCCCTCAAATACTCCCGACAGGATTCTGACTTCATCGGCTTCCTGTCTCTGGGTAGTGATTTTAGACTGGCCGGGTCTTCTCCGGTCAAGCTGTTCCTGTATATATCCCTCGTTTATAGCTATTCCGGCAGGACAACCATCCAACACCACCCCCACACCTGTACCATGAGACTCTCCAAAGGTAGTTATCCTGAATATTTTTCCGTATGTATTACTCATTTTCTGATAATCAAAATCACTGTTACTGCGAACATAAATAAAATTACAAGATTTATGAATAATTTCAACATATTGTCTGCCTGAAGTGAGCGTAGTTTATTGCTTTCGTTATCGATTTTTTTGTAAAAGGGGTCGTTCTTGTAGCTGGATTTTTCGCTCTGATTGTTGCCGGTAACTATAATTTTTTTTGAAGGCCATAAAGTGTCTGGCTGATGAGCAGACGTATTGAAATAGGGCCAGTATACAAGATCCCGCATTGCAATGCTGCCACTTCTGTACGGAACAATATAGAAAGAATATGAATATCCGTTTTTTACTTTTTTGTGCTTATGGATCGGAAGAACTTTAGCAATATCATTATTCCTTATAACCGGGACAGAATTAAACAAGTTATTAACATTGCCCTGAATAATAAATTCATACACAATACTTCTGTTGGGTTCGGTTTTTTCCGTACTTATTTTCTCTGAGAGGCTGAATATACCAGGAGTAAGGTTCTCCCAGGCTGTTTCCTGATTAATGATGTTTATTGAGACCGGATTACTATTGGCTGTAAGGATGAAGTCTTCCCGTTCTGTGAGACCGGCAGACTTTCGCTTGGAATATGTGAGAAGTGAAAAAGAAGCCGGTCCAAGTTTAATATCGGATGTGCCGATTGGGGCAATAAGAGCATCCAGAAGCAGATATCTTGTGATGAATGAATTGTTTTCAGTGAGTGTGTCGATAGTGATGGAGCCGAAGTTAATAATTTCATTTATGGAATTTTCCGGGATAAAAGCTTTCTTTATTCTGCTTAGCTGTTCTGACACATCTATAAAGTTAAACTCGGCATCTCCGGTTCGTTGTATGTGCAGATATACTCGTAAGGATATAGTCTCGCCGGGATATACTTCGCGTGATGAGACATCCGTTATCAGTCTGGCCTCAATATTATCAGGAAGGAAGGCTTCATCCCGTTCAGATGTAACAATGGCAGAAAGACTGTCCCTGATCTGTGTCGAAGAGACTTTAATAACAGTGCTTTGCTTGTAGCTGAATGTATGATCGTCAACAAGTATTGAAAAAGGGGCAAGGTAGAAGGTGCCGGCTTTCCTTGGACGGTAGTGCTGATATATTATAATAAGTGAATCCTCACGACTATAAATTGTCTGTTTTTTAGAGAAATCGGCAATCTCGGGAAAGTTTCCTATTCGTACCTTCTTCTGAAAAGGAATGGTAAGTGAGATTATGAATTCCTGATTAATGCCAAGTACAGCGGGTTCTGGTTCTATTTTTATTTGTTGGCTGAATAAAAATAAAGGAGATAGAAATGTAATGAATAATAAGAAAAAGTATTTTTTTATAAAGCTGTCCTTACTGATGATCATTAGTGAAATCGATAAAGTCCGACGAAGGTCGTGTTAATATTCTGTTAAATATTAAGTTTGCTCAAAACAATTTACCTTGATTGGGCGTAATATTGTGTAGAGTTTAGTTTGCAATATTGATGTAAGCTATCGTTTTGTTTTAAATTATAAATAATTTATTCTATTTCTGTATGCTTGAATATGTAAAAACAATTCTGCACAAAGTGAGTTTTGATCCTTATCTTTTTGAGAAAGAATTGCGGAAAAGTATGCAACATCTTATTTCGGATGAGCTGACAGAGTTGCAGTCATGGTGCTACAGTCATTTTGGTGATGTGTACATGCCTATTCTGAATAGTGTATTTGTTGCCTCAAATTAATCAGCATCATCGATATAGCGTATCGTCCGTTTAAGCCCTTCAAAACCGGCTCTTTTTACGGCAGATCCCTTAAAGAGATCATTAAATGCTTCTTTAGTGATCTCTTTGAGATCTTCGTCTCTTATATTTTTTAATTCTTCATTCGGTTTGAAATCCATTTCATTGGTGGGGCCGGAAAATCTGTTCCACGGACAAACTTCCTGGCATATATCGCAGCCAAAAGTCCAATTGGATAGTTGATCTTTAAATTCTTCAGGGATTTTATCTTTTAGCTCAATAGTAAGGTATGAGATACATCGGCTGCCATCGATCTGATATGGAGCAAAAAGTGCCTCAGTCGGACAGGCGTCGAGACATCTGGTACAGGTTCCGCAATAATCTTTAATCGGACCATCATAGGTTAGTTCGATATCGCAGATGATCTCACCGATGAAAAAATAACTGCCGGCTCGGGGATGTATAAGATTAGTATGCTTTCCTATCCAGCCGGCTCCGCTTTTTTTTGCCCATACTTTGTCCATGACAGGTGCAGAGTCTGTAAATACTCTTCCGTTTATCTCACCTATGTTTTCCTGCATGTAGCCAAGCAGACTTTTTAGCTTGTCTTTTAATACAAAATGGTAGTCTTTACCATAAGCATAGCGGGATATTTTATATTGACTTAAGCGAAGTTCCTGCTCCGGATAATAATTTAATAATACAGTGATAACTGAGCGTGCTCCTTCCATAAGCTGTCTCGGATCCAGCCGCTTGTCAAAGTGATTGTTCATCCATGCCATTTGTCCGTTGTAGTTTCGGCTAAGCCAGGATTCAAGCCGGGGTGCTTCTTCTTCCAGAAAGTCGGCTCTGGAAATACCACAAAACATAAAACCCAGTTCATGAGCCTTGTTTTTGATGAGCTGACTGTTTGTATCGTTCCGGGAATGCACGGGAATAAGTTTATTCGAAAAGATTGCGCATACGGGCAGAAGGGATAATGTTGAGATGGCGGTATGCCAGTTCGGTAGCTTCCCGGCCTCTGGAGGTACGCTTGATATAACCTTCCTGAATAAGGAAAGGTTCGTATACTTCTTCAATTGTTTCCGCTTCTTCGCCGCAGGCAGTGGCAATGGTGGATATGCCTACCGGTCCGCCTTTGAATTTTTCGATTATGGTGAGGAGAATACGGTTGTCCATTTCATCGAGACCATTTTCATCAACATTTAATGCACTGAGAGCTATTTTTGCAATCGACAGATTAATCTTGCCATCGCCTTTTACCTGTGCAAAATCCCTGGTGCGCCTCAGAAGATTGTTGGCAATCCTGGGAGTGCCACGTGAGCGCCGGGCTATTTCATAGGCAGCATTTTCGTCAATAGGAGTATTGAGTATGGAGCATGAGCGTTGTATGATTGTTGAAAGTAACTTGGCATCGTAGTATTCCAGACGAGCATTGATACCGAAGCGTGCACGCAGGGGGGAAGTCAGCAGACCTGCTCTGGTAGTAGCTCCAATGAGCGTAAATGGATTGAGACCAATCTGCACAGTACGGGCATTGGGGCCAGAGTCCAGCATGATATCAATACGGAAATCCTCCATTGCGGAATACAGGTACTCTTCAACAACGGGGTTAAGGCGATGAATTTCGTCAATGAACAATACATCATGCGACTCAAGATTGGTCAGAATACCAGCCAGATCGCTTGGCTTTTCCATTACGGGACCAGAAGTTATCTTAATTCCGGCTCTGAGTTCATTGGCGATAATATTCGAAAGGGTTGTTTTTCCCAGTCCGGGAGGGCCATGCAAAAGAACATGGTCCAATGCCTCACCTCTTTTTACAGCTGCCTGGACAAAGATTTTCAGATTCTCAAGTATTTGTTCCTGACCGGAAAAATCATCAAAGCTCAGTGGCCGCAATGCTTTTTCTATTTCCTTTTCGGCTGGGCTGAGATTTTCATTATCTGGCTTTAAATAATCTTCTCGCATCGGAAGGCAAAGATTTCTTCTAAATTACTACTTTCTGCTGAAAGTATCATTGTGAAGTTTTAACTTTGGTCAAATTTTCGCTGGAATGATGAGCGCTAGTAACGGCAGTTGGTTTACGGATTGGTTTGATTCTCCCTACTATCATATTTTGTATCAGGACCGGGATGAGCAGGAAGCAGAATTTTTCATGGACAGGCTTGCAATGCATCTGCAAATGGATCAGAATGATCAGATTCTGGATCTGCCATGCGGGAAAGGCAGACATGCGATATACCTGAACAGAAAAGGGTTTGACGTGACGGGAGCGGATCTGAGCGAAAATAGTATAAGAGAAGCATCAGCAGCTGCCAATGATCGGTTGCGGTTTATAGTCCATGATATGAGGGAGCCTCTTATAACAGGGCCATTTGATTATATTCTCAATCTGTTTACCAGTTTCGGGTATTTTAATGAAGAAGAAAATCAGAAGGTTTTGTGCAATCTGAAAAAGGGGGTAAAGCCTGGAGGCATGCTTGTAATTGATTTTATGAATACAACCCGTGTACTGGATATGCTGGTGGAACATGAAGTAAAATCAATAGGAGGAATAGACTTTAGAATCAGGCGTTTTGTTCGGGAGGGTATTATTGTGAAGGAAATCTGCTTTGAAGATAACGGACAGCCCTACTTTTTTGAGGAGCAGGTACGGGCATTACGACAGGAAGATTTTGAACGCTATTTTAACCGGGCTGAGTTGTCTGTGGAGGCAATGTTCGGGAATTACGATCTGCTGCCGTATGATTGCACCACATCTGAACGAATGATCTTTATTCTGCAATAACGGATAGTTTGACTTATAAGGTTTTAAAAATATATGCTGGTTAATTTTCTGATACTTTTTGTTGTAACGATGCTCGCAGGGCTTTCCGTTTTTCTTGTGAAGGATCTTAATATGAAACGGTTTAAAGTGCTGCTTGCTTTTAGCGGGTCCTATCTTTTTTCGCTTACAGTAATTCATATTCTGCCGGAAGCAGTGCACGAGTCACATAATTTCACGTTAACCGGAATTTTTGTTCTGATTGGCTTCTTTGTTCAGCTGGTGCTTGAGTTTTTTACTGAGGGAGTTGAGCATGGTCATATTCACTTACATGATCATACTCCTGATAGCAGCATTCCTATGGCTATGTTTGGTGGTTTGTGCCTGCATGCTTTTCTGGAAGGAATGCTGCTTTATCATCCTTCATCGTTTCATGAAGGCGAGGAAGTCGGAAATCTGCTTTTCGGATTGATCCTTCATAAAATTCCGGAGGCATTTGCACTTATGTCAATATTAGTGCTTGGTATGAAACAGCGCACTACAGGCTTTATACTTCTCGTTCTCTTTTCACTTGCTTCACCTCTGGGGTTACTGGCAAGTACATTCTTTTTCAACCTTGAAGGTGTACCGGAGGAATATTTCAGTTATGTATTTGCCCTGATCGCGGGTAATTTCCTGTATATATCAACGACCATCTTTTTCGAATCCAGTCCCAATCATACCTTTAAGGCAAATCGTCTGCTGGCTTCAGTAGTTGGTGCGGTAAGTGCGGTGGTGGCTGATTATATGTTGTAAGCGGTTGGAGCATAATGAAGAGGCAAGCCCAAATCGAGCTAAACGCGCTCTTTCTTAATCCTAGTTTAACTGAATAAAGGCTGAGAACCTTTATTTATATGTAACTATTGTATACAACTTTGTTAATTCTGTGTACTGCTAGGACCTCCGCCCTGTACTAAAAAATCTGGACTAAGAGCAAGAATTCTAAGTTCTTTTATCTCCCACCACCAAATATCCAATGGTTTTTCTATTCCATTGAAATGTCTGAGCAGTTTTTCCGCCCCAGCTTTTTTTATTACATAAGCATGCGCTTGCCAGCTTGGAGCGGCTATGGTAAGATGTTTTTTAATAGGTTGATCCCTAGCGCTGGTATACCTATATCCTCTTCCCAAGAACAGGATATCGTAATTTTCTTCCAGTATATATTGGTTTATTAGATATTTGTCCTTATTCTTCCATTTTTCAGAAGGCAGGATATCACTCTCTAGTATTAGCCAAGTATGATCTTCGCTTTTTACCAGGTTCTCCCATAGTGTTTTATGAGATAGAAAAACTCCAACTTGGCCTTTGGAGAGGCTAGGAGTTTTAATTTGACCAGTTTCTATTAAATACTCCCGATTTAGGTGATGGCCGTTTATTCCTTTAAACCAATTCCATTCTAAGTTGGGAAAGGTTTTGAAAATCTTTTGCCTTCGTTTGTCTTCATTCTCCAGAGAAATTACAAAAGTATTTTGCACCTTCAACCGAAATATTTCTTTATGAGGAAAAAACACCCTGTAAATAATGGATAAATATTTTTTTATCATGAGAGGCTATCTGCTATTAGCTCTTTTACTTCATTTTCAGCTTGATTAAAGTTGTAGTTTAGATCAAGTTGACGGAATTTTAAATGTGTTTTTGGGTTAATCCGCTTCGAAAATAGCTTCCTTTTAAATAGCTTCAAATATCCTAAGATCGATATGGAGGGTAAGTTTAATCGTTTGATCAATATGGGGAGTGCTTTATAAGAAATCACTTCTTCAAATGTTATTTCCGCGACTTGTCCGCCATGTTTGGCAATTATTTCGCTATACCTTTTCATTCTTTCTTCTATTTCAAGACCATACCAGAAGCATAGTTGATAGTCGTCTAGCCTGCTCCAGTTCGTAAGGGGAAGAAAAACGGAGGGATCGTCTGGTGAAAGGTAATATTTTAAGGCTAAATTGGTCCGGCCTGGTATAGTATTCAGGGCATATAGACTTTTGGCGATATCTCTTATATTTCTTCGCAATAATATTAGATCCGGGACGTATCCTAGGTTAATTAATGGTTCGAGAAAGCCTTTGCAAAATAAATGGCTGGTTTCAATATAGATAAGAGAATGGAATCTTTTGATGAAAGGGATTTTCTGATTCAGCAAAAAATCGTTCGCAATAGTCGGATTATCTTGCACCGCTCTCATAACAGACTCAAATCCTGGAGAAGGCTCGTGGAGACTAGTGGTGTTTTTTAGTAATCCTAGCTGGTAGGTTAGGAACTCGGTACCACTTCTACCTGAGGTGACAGTAAATATTAATTTTTCGGGCATGAACATTGTCCCAAGGGTTCTATTTATCTTGACTTTCTGATTTCTTCCAGAATTTTATCTCCGCCATTTGCCAGAACTATTTCTGCCAGCTCCAGTCCAAGCTCTTCAGGTTGTTCTATGGAGCCAGAGAGCTGTTTTCTGATAAGCTCTGATCCATCCAGGCTGATTATACCCGCATGCATAGAAAGTGAATTGCCGGATACGCCGGCGATCCCAAAGGATGGAATGCTACAGCCGCCTTCAAGCCTGCGGAGATAGGCCCGCTCACACTTCAGGGCGACTTCTGTTTCAGGATGATTAACGGCTTTTCGTATGGTCTCCTTTTTCTGATCATTGAGATGGGAAGATATTTCCACAGCTACACTTCCCTGTCCCACAGGAGGAGTAAATACATCTAAAGGCAGCTCTTCAACGATATATGAATCCAGATTCATCCGGTGTATGCCGGCATAGGCCAGTATCATTGCTTCAAACTGTTTTTCTTCCATTTTCTGGAAACGTGTTTGCAGGTTACCTCTGGCTTCCCGCATTTCTGCATCCGGATAATAATGCTGAAGAATTGCTCTGCGTCTGGTTGAAGAAGTCCCGATTATCTTTTTTCCATTTTTTGAAATTGAGTAGTTTTTGTCAAAAGAAACCAGTACATCATTGGGCTTTTCCCGTTCACAGAAGGCTATGATCTCCAATCCTTCGGGAAGATGGCTCTGGACATCTTTGGCGCTGTGTACCGCTATATCAATTGTGCCATTCAGTAACTGGTTTTCGATTTCCTCAGTAAAAAGACCTTTACTCCCGATTTTTGAGAACGGAATGGATAATAGTTGATCTCCTTTGGTCTCGATAACAACAATAGTTGTTTCGATACCAGCCTGATTCAATCTTTCGGCTACGTTATTGGCCTGCCACAGTGCCAGTTTGCTTCCCCTGGTTCCGATATTAATCATTGTAAATTCTGATTTTAATTAGTTAGATCGTTTGGAAATTTCTGCTTATTTGATCATCAAGCTGATTGATAGTGAAATATCCAGAAACGTGATTTTGGGATTGGCATTTCGCTCAATATGATAATATGCTTCATTTAGCTTTCGTGAGATATACTCGATCTTTTCCCGATTAAGAACTTTGGAGAAATTGACGATAAATCCGCGCTCATCATCCTGCAGCCGCAACAGCTCTTCACCGCCATGTCCGAATATAAGTGTCTCTCTGAGCATGTTAAGCCCGTATTGGAAATAATTTTTCTGACCTTCGCGACCAATCTTGGCAAATTCTTCTGACCACTGAACCAGTGCTCCAAGGTCTCTTTTATAACAAAGGCGCATCCAGTCGCGAAACATATCTCCGTTACTAACCTCTGCTTCATGAACAAGCCGGTATGCTTCGTTCAGGTTGCCATCAGCAAGGTAGGCAATTTGTCTGGCCCGCTCAGCATCAATGTTTCTGGAGCTGAGCTCTGTTATTATTTCCTCATCGCCGAATGACGGAATCCGGATCATCTGTGTCCTGGAAAGAATCGTGGTAATTATCTTTTCAGGGTCTTGTGTGACCAGTAAAAAAATAGTTTTGGCGGGTGGTTCTTCCAGAATTTTCAGCAGCGCGTTGGCTGAGGATGCATTCATCATTTCCGGTAACCATAGAATCAGTACTTTATACTCTCCTTCAAAACTTTTCATGCTCAGGGTTCTGATGATGCTTCGGCTTTCTTCTACAGAAATACTGAGCTGCTTGTTTTCGGCGCCGAAGAAATTACCCCATTCCTGAGGTGATGCATATGGATTGGTCTGGATAAAGGAGCGCCATTCTTTCATGAATGCTGCGCTGTTGGCATCTTTAGTTCTGTTTTTGGTTGTTGCAGTAGGAACAACGAAGTGCAGGTCGGGGAAAATGAATTTGCCATTTTTTTGACAGGCAGCACATTCGCCACAGGCATCATCTGTTTGTTTGTCCGTACAATTGATGTACGTAGCGTAGGCCAGCGCCATAGCCAGATTGGCAGAGCCTACCGGACCGAAAAACAGCTGGGCATGTGCCATGTGATTAGTCTTTACAGAATTGAGCAGAATGTTTTTCTGTTCTGTAAGTCCCGGGATCTGTTTAAACAACATTGATGCTACTTCAGAATGATAAGTTATAAATTTACCAGATGATTTTTATTGTTTCAACCCTATTGTCCTTTATTCACAAATTCCTCAAAAATATGAGAAAGAATAGCCCTGTCCGTTTCAGTAAAAACTCTGTTACGGCGTGCCATGGCTTTTTCGGCGATCTCAAAGGCTTTTTCCATATGAAAGATCTCAAAGCCCTGAGCTCCGCCCCAGGCATAGGAAGGAATATGTTTAGGGGGGAAACCATGGCCAAATACATTGCTGCATACGCCAATCACAGTGCCGGTGTTGAGCATGCTGTTAATTGATGTTTTGGAGTGGTCTCCCATCATTGTTCCGCAAAACTGCAATCCGGTATTTTCATATTCACCGGTTGACATATTGTAGAGCCTGACCATACCATAATTATTCTTCATATTGGACGTATTGGTATCAGCCCCGAGGTTGCACCACTCGCCAATTACAGTGTTGCCGATGAATCCTTCATGGCCTTTATTGCTAAATCCGAATAGCACTGAATTGCTGATCTCACCACCGACTTTTGAAAATGGTCCGATCGTGGTATCTCCCCGCATTTTCCCCCCCATATTGATGGTGGATCCTTCGCAGAGAGCAAATGGTCCCCTGATAATGCTTCCTTCCTGTATCTCGGTATTTGCTCCGATATATATGGGGCCACCTTCTGCATTTAGGATAGCTGCTTTGATTTTTGCTCCCGGTTCGATAAATACTTGTTCAGGATTGTACACGCTTGTGTGCGGATCGTTTACCGGGGCACTTGTACGACCCTGGCGGATTAGCTCAAAGTCATTGCGTATCTGGTTGCCGTTCTCAAGAAAGATATCCCATGGCCGGCGAATAATGCTGAGTGTCCCGGAATAGGTGATTTTCCGGGCAGTAGAACTTTGACTGCCTGCTATAAACAGGTCATCGTAAAAAAGGGCCTGGTTATTTTCAAGGTGTAAAATTGTCTCGGTCAATTCCTGTGTGGGGCATACTGCCCCATTGATATAGAGTGTACCGGGTTCCGGAGATTTCGGATACCTGACAGTCAGGTACGGCGCTGTATCGTAGTATTGGTCCTGATTCAGGTATTGTGCCCATTTTTCGGCAATCGTCAATATGCCCACGCGAATAGCGGCTACCGGTCTGGTAAGTGTAAAGGGCATCAGGTTGGGTCTGATAGCGGGATCGTCAAAAAGTGTGTAACTCATAGGCTGAAAATAAAAAAGTCTCCGCGGTTTTCCCACAGAGACTCCATTTTTTAAAAATACGAATTCGTATTCGCTTATTATTTCTTATAACGCTTGTTGAACTTCTCAACTCTACCAGCGGTGTCAACAAATACTTTCTGACCTGTATAGAAAGGATGAGAAGCAGAACTCATCTCCACTTTAATTACAGGATACGTTTTTCCATCTTCCCACTCAACGGTTTCACTTGGAACCATTGTAGACTTAGTAAGGAATTTAAAATCACTGGTAGTATCATGAAATACTACAGGCTGGTAGTTTGGATGAATATCTTTTTTCATTTTCAATATGCTCTTTAATACCCAAAAAGGTCTGCAAAGGTAATATATGTATGTTCATTATGCAAACAATGCTAGGTGTTTTTGCTAGTAATATTATCATTTGTTCAGAATATGAACATTTTAGTTAATCAGGAACTTAATTTGAAGACTGATAGTGTCTGTATTTTTGTCAATCGCTATGGGGCTATACATTTCAGAATGATTTTGGTTATATTAGCACTTTACAAAAGAAGCTCAAGATGGTAGCAGAGAAAAACCGGATTCTGGACAAAAAGCAGGTTCTGCAGATTGTTAAGCGCATTGCTTTTCAGATTTACGAAAATAATTATAAAGCAAAAGAAATAATTATAGCGGGAATATTTGATAAAGGGTACCGGTTTGCCGAGTTGCTTGCTGTCGAGCTTGGGCAGTTTAAGGATGTACAGGTTCGTTCAATCAGAATAGAATTGAATAAGGTTGCCAAAACCCAGCCTGAGGTTAGCCTGGATGTCAATTTGTCCGAATTGAAGGGAAAGACAGTGATTCTGACGGATGATGTGCTGAATACCGGCAGGGCAATGATTTTTTCCTTACAACCATTCCTATCGATTCCGCTGGCAAAATTACAGACAGCTGTAATTGTTGACAGGGGACATAAGCTTTTTCCCGTATCACCGGATTATGTCGGATACTCTCTGGCCACAACGCTCAAAGAGCATGTGGAGGTTTGCTTTGACGAAAAAGACTTTGGGGTATACCTGCATTAGAAAGTCTGTTTAAAACTTTCAGATGAACTTTTTTATTATTCAGAGAGATTGCCGGTTAATTGCTCAAAGAGTTCCAGAAATCGCTTTTCGTAATGAGCCATTGTAAAGTTTGCTTCTACTGTTTTCCGGGCGGAGATACCTATATGTTGGGTCTGCTCAGGATTTTTCAGGAGGTAACTTATATACATTGCAAGAGCTGCAATATCTCCGCTGTCAAATAAAAAGCCATTCTGGCCATGATCAATTACATCCGGAGCTCCCGTATTGCGGGAAGCAATAACGGGTACGCCGCAAGCCATAGCTTCCAGTAGCACAAGCCCGAAAGCTTCCTGCACAGAAGGAAGTACAAACAAGTCGGCTTGCCAGTATAATTCTCTTAATTTCTCGGCAGACTGAAGGGGTATATGTCGTATGGAGCTGTTTCTCCGAAGCCAGGGTTTTATTTCATCATGGATATTACCGCAAAGCCAAAGCTCTGTCTGGTCGGTAGCAATACGATCATAGGCTTCAATCAGGTGGTGAGTACCTTTCAGGAACTGGAGCCGTCCCGCATAGAGAATGATAAATTTGCCATTGGATTTTTTTTCTGCAGGAAAAAAAAATGAAGTATCGATTCCCGGCAACGTAATCCGGATTTTTTCAGCCCTAATGCCATGTTTCAGAAAGGAAGAAGCAGCATAGGTGGATAGTACATTGATGTATGTGGCTAACTCATATTCCCTCTTCATCCGTCTGATCATGGATTTGCTGTACAGGCTGTCTTTAACAGCCCCATCATTGTACGTATTATATTCTTTCCTGATCAGATCATTCCACTCTTCACCATGGATCATCGGATGCTCCAGCAGTGAAGGAAGACGGGACTTTTTCAGACTGTAATAACTGATTTGCGACCATCCGATTAATACGCTTCTTTTATCATAAAATACTGACGAAAGAAAATCAAGCAGGGGAAATAAGATACTCAGATGACGCTGATAATTTGCCACCCATCCGAGTCTGTTCTTTAATCCCCATATGATATAGGTTAAAATAGCGTATAAACGGCCTGATAGTATATAAAAAACGCCTTTAGTGCTGGTGATTTTAAAAGAAGGATAATATGATACAGACTTTATCTGTTCGTCGCCCAATACTTCTTTTAGCGATGCTTCAATTCCGGAAGCATGGTGTCCCGGACCTTTTAGAAAAAAAACGCTTCTTTTCATTACTGATTTTTGAGACTCAAGTCCTGTAAACGGGGGACGAATAAATTCCGGATTATATTTCTCAGGAAGACGAAGTAAGCGACACTACCTAATAATGCACAACCGGTTAAAACAGCTCCGGTCATGGAAATCCAGTTGAGGCTTGCCGTGTGAATATAAGCTTCGACCAGCAGATAATAACCCAGGCCAACCGGAGACAATATTACCAGCGGTTTTATTACAGGCATATATACGAAGTCTTTAAAACTACCCTTTAAAGTTCGTATGGTTTGGTAAGGAATATAAATCAGGGATAAGGTCAGAGACAGGATGGTGGCAGTGATTACTCCGCTGACCCCATACAGCTTTCCCAAATAGACAGACAGAAAAATATTCAGGCTGGCCTGTATCAGAGTGAGGATACTATAATTCCTGACTTTGCCTAATGAGTAGAGACATATACTATTGAAATATTGTAATGAAAAGAGACTGTAGAATGTGGTGATCAGTAATGCAGTGGTATTACCTGTATAAAATTCATTACCAACCCACAGGCTTACAAAGGGCTCATTAAATATGACAATAAGCCAAAAGCTGATGCATGTACATACAGTGGTGAGTGTGAGTAATTGCCGGAATGTATCCTGAAATTCCTGCTGATTTTTTTCTTTGGTCTTTTCGACCAGTAACGGAACACTGTTTTCTCCGATCTTATTGATCAATGTCATAACAATCTCCGGAATACGTGCGGTAATGGTAAAGATGGCCACTGCTTCAGCAGATACGATAGAGCTGATCAGAAGCTTGTCGCTGTGAAGAATGAGCTGAATTCCGACAAAGTTGAGAAAGGTATAAAAACCGAAGCTATAGAATCCGGAAATCATGTTGCTTTTAAAATCAGAACGGCTGATACGAATAAAAGGATATAATTTTCTGATCGCCAAGTATTTTAAAAGAAAAGAGGTTGTAGAACTTGCCATAAATGCATAAGCAAAAGCATAAATGCCTGCACCATAGTATATGGCAGTGATGATTATAAAAGAATTCATCAGGCCGGAGAAGAATACAATCGTATTGTTCAGCGACTGTCGCTGGTGAGCAAAGAGAATTCCTTCAACAGAAAACAATGGAAAACGAATGGCCAGAAAGATGGTAAGTATCCATATCATCTTTCTGCCTTCCTCCGAATGAATACCAAGTCCGGATGCCAGATGAGTTGAAACAAGATAACCGCACAGCAGAACCAGCAGCCCGATTAACAGATAAATAAAAAATCCGGTTGAAATGATCTGATTAATGGCTTTCTTGTTTTCCTCATTTTGTTCTCTGTGCAATGAAAGAAAGCGTGCCAGTGAATTGCCCAGACCAAAGTCAAGAATCAGAAAATAGCCGAAGAGTTGCATAATGACGAGAGCAAATCCGTATTGTTCCTTGTCCAGATAACTTATGGTAAAAGGAATGACGGCCAGATTGACCAGCATGGTGATGATCAGGTATACCTGAGAAGATACAGAACCCCAGAAAACTGATTTTATTCCGGACGACATGATGGTTATTTGGACTTAAACGTTGAAATTACCGTTAATTTGTTACGAAGTTTATAATTTTCCGTTGGATATTACTAAATGAAAGTTCCTTATTTTTCTTTTGACTACATGCATAAAGCGCTTCAGGATACATTAAATGAGGCATTCAATGATGTTTTGTCGGCAGATACTTTTCTTTTGGGGCAACAGCTTGCTGCTTTCGAGCAAAGTTTTTCTGAGTACTGTTCTGTGCGTTATGCCATTGGTACCGGCTCCGGATATGACGCGCTATATATTGCGTTGAAATCACTCCGGTTACATCCGGGGGATGAGGTGATTGTGCCTGCTCACACATTTATTGCAACCTGGCATGCCATTGCCAACTGCGGATTGCAGGTTATTCCGGCAGATGCCCTTTCTGACAGCTTTAATCTGGATCCTTCCCAGTTGGAAAAAGTAACAGGCCCAAAAACCAGGGCGATTATTCCGGTGCATATGTATGGACAATCCTGCCGTATGGATGCTATAACCGACTTTGCCCGGGAGCATAATTTGTATTGCATAGAGGATTTTGCCCAAAGTCACGGAGCAACGTTTAAGGGTAAAAAAACAGGCTCAATGGGTGATATGGGTGCGACCAGTTTTTATCCTGTAAAAAATCTGGGGGCTCTTGGTGATGGCGGTGCTATTACGACCAATTCGGAACGTTTAGACCGGATATGTCGCCAGCTAAGAAATTATGGTTCGGAACAAAAATATTATTATGAAGATATTGGAGTAAATTCGCGACTGGAAGAGCTGCAGGCAGCCGTATTGAACAGAAAGCTGCTGCTGCTGGATGAGTGGAACAGGCAGCGCAGGACTATCGCTGATTATTATAATCGCGAACTTGGAACGATTGAAGCCCTCGGCCTTCCGACAGAAGAAAAAGATATGTATCATGTTTATCACCTGTATGTTATCCTGACCGATAAGAGGGACAAATTGAGAGATTATTTATATAGCAGGGGAATCGATACACTTATCCATTATCCGTGTCCGCCTCATTTGCAGAAGGCATATAAATTCCTGAATTATAGATCAGGAGATTTTCCTGCAGCAGAGATGATCGCTGACAGAGCACTTAGTCTGCCATGCTACCCGGGATTACCGGAGGAACATCAGGGATATATAATCGAATGCATAAAAAACTGGTTCCGATGAAAGTTGCTTTTGTTCATGGCCGGCCTGGGCCGCATCCGTTTCATGGTTTACTGGCGCGATCTGTTAAGGCGGATTTTTTTTTCGTGGATCGCCGGCTGCGTTGGCATGACCGGGAAGAAGCCTCTTCATTGAGAAGATATCTGAGCTGGATTGTCAATGCAGTTCTGTTTCCGGCATCCAGGTATGATATGCTTTTATCAGAAGGATTGCATGTTATGCCATTGCTGGTAAAATTTTTCCATCCTTTCTCCAAAATCAGGATAGTAGGTCTGATGGATAATGAGCAGCCATTCTTTACATATTCCGGCAGATATGGACCGATAACCTTATGGGTAAACAGAATTGTTTTTAACATGTATGACTATCATATATGCAGCAGTGAAATGATTGAAAGGCTGGTAAAGCGCTATAAAAAGGATTCGGACCGGGTATTACGAAATTTTAATGCAGTTTCTTCGGAACGCATACGAGATCTGAATGGAATTCAGCCAGCCTGGGGTTCAGGTAATATTCTCTTTATAGGAAATGGTCCGGGAGAATGGCGTGCTTGGTATAAGGGGCTCGACATTTTGTTGGCTGCTTTTGTTCGCATAAATAAAGAATTTACGAATAGCAGACTTTTTATAGCAGGGGAATGGGAGCCTGTTTTTCGAGAAGTTGCAATGAAGGGTATTCCGCAAGAAATCAGGGAACGTATTGTATGGGCAGGTAGAACCGCTGATTTACGTATGCTTATGTCTGATGCGGAAGTATACGTACATCCTGCAAGAGGTGAGGCCTATGGAATCTCTGTCCTGGAAGCAATGAAAGCCGGACTACCGGTTATCGTATCAGAATGGACTGGAGCTTCAGAAGTTGTCAGACAGGTTTCTCCGGATCTGATTTGTGTCAATACAGTTGAGTCTGTGACGGCAAAAGTAGCAGCGCTGCTCAATAAGGACCTTCGGACAAAGCAGGCAATATCATCGACGAGTCGCCAGGTCGTTGCTCCGTATAATGAGGTCAGTGCGGTCGAGGCTTTTGAAAAAGTAATGAAAAAGATAGTGAATGAATAAGCGCAGTATCCGGATTCTTCAGTTTACCTCAGTTATAAATAAAAATGATTTTATAGATACGATTATACGTTTTTCAGACCGTCGCCACTATGAGTTTGTAGCTGTCCGGATGAATCCGGTAAGTAATATTCAGGAGCCGGAATATAAAGATATACAGATTCCCTGCTATAATCTGAATGAAGCTATGAGCCTGAAAGGGATGCTGTTTTCCGTATTTAAGCTTGCCCGTATAATACGCAGGGAACATCCGGACCTGATTCATGCCCATCATTATTATGAATCAATAATTGCCACATTTGCTGTTCTGCTGTCTTTCAGAAAATGCCGGTTGATTATCGGAAGACATTATCATGATGAGCTTTTGATAACCACACGAGGTCTGAAACTGAAAATGTATCTATGGTTTGAAAATCTGGCCAATCTTTTTGCCACGCTGATTGTTGTTCCTTCTACTGATATTGTCCGGCTTCTTAAGCAATCCGGTGTTCCGGCCGCCAAAATCAGACTGATACCTTATGGGTTTGATTTTACTGCGGAAAAATACCAGCAGGCAGATGAGGAAAAGCTGGTAGCTTTACGATCTGCTTTCTTGCCGGAAGGGCAAAATCCAGTGATTGTCAATATAGCGAGACACAGCAGAGTAAAAGGGCAGTTATATCTTATAAAGGCTTTTCACAGATTTCTGGAATTTCAGCCGAATGCCAGGCTAATACTTGTGGGGGATGGTGATATGCATGCAAAGCTGAAAGAACAGGTGGAGAGTTTGTCCCTTTCTTCCAGTATTATATTTGCCGGTTGGAGAAAGGATGCGTTGGATTTTATTGATCTTGCGGACGTTCTCATTCATCCTACTCTTCAGGAAGCTTTTCCGCAGATCATGATAGAAACAATGGCAAAGTCCTGCCTGCTCATGGTTACACCCGTTTCGGGCGCCAATGATGTAGTGCAGCATCTGAAAAACGGATATATTCTGCCTGACAACAAGCCCGAAAGTATTTTTCAGGCATTGCAATGGCTTATGTCAGATAAAGAAAGAGCTAGATTGATTGCGGATCAGGGAAAGAAGGATGTATATGACAACTATGATATCCGGGTTGTCGTAAAGAACTTCGAACATGTTTACCAGGAATGTGCCAATGAAGTTTAGTATTATTGTACCTACCTATAACCGGGCGCATCTCATTGTTGAAACTCTGCTGTCTGTAAAGAAGCAGACCTATACCAATTGGGAGCTGATTATTGTTGATGATGGAAGTACTGATAATACTGAAGACATTTTGAAAGAATATCTTTCGGAACAGATCAGATACATCAGAATAAGTAATGGGGAACGGGGAAGAGCCAGGAATACCGGAGTTTCCTATGCAAGTGGTGATTATGTTACTTTTTTGGACTCGGATGACCGGCTTTATCCCGAATTTCTTTCCAGCGCTTCCGCGTTTCTCATCAGTAATTCACTGCCTGAAATTTTATCCGTCGCATTTGAAATCAGAGATGATAAAGGAAAGCTTCTGAGCAGACACGTTTATGCCGACAAGTTTCTTAATAAGCGTATCCTGCATTCCAATGTAATGGCATGTATAGGAGTAGTGATCCGAAAAGATATAGCCTCGGGATTTACTTTTCACGAAGACCGGGGTTTTATGGGTGTGGAAGACTGGCTGCTATGGCTAAGGATAGGTGCCCGTTTCTCCATATATCACCTACCGGTAGTTGGAGCTGTTTTATTACAGCATGCCGGAAGAAGCGTTATGCATTATGATGAAGATGCCTATTTGTACAGAGTTAGTGTTTTGTGCAATGAGCTGAGGAAGGATTTCGTATTTATTCAAAAATTTTCGGATAAAGCTGTAGAACGGATAAAAGGGCATATGTTTACATACACTGCTTTATTTGCTATGGCAAGTAAGCATCGTATTAGCGGACTTAAGTACTGGATAAAAGGTGTCTTATACTCTCCGGGGGAAGTGTTTACACGACGTACACTGGCAATTTTTAAACATATGATGTTACCCTGATGTGCGGAATAGCGGGATTTATTTCAAACCGGGATCTGCATACTAGCGCAGAGCTCCTGCACACAATGCTGGAGAGACTCCGGCATAGGGGCCCGGATGTTGCTGGTACATATTCCGATGGAAATCTTATGCTTGGTCACCGGCGGCTGAGTATTATGGATCTTTCATCTGCTGCTGACCAGCCAATGACTTCAGCTGACGGACGCTTTGTGATCGTTTTTAACGGCGAATTGTATAACTATCGGGAGCTGGCATCCCGTTATGGTTTAAATCTTAGAACGACTGGTGATACAGAAGTTCTTCTGGAGCTTTTTGCCAGAAAGCAGCTGTCCATATTGCCGGAACTGAACGGAATGTTTGCTGCCGCTATATGGGACACAAGTGAAAAAAAGCTATATCTTTTCAGAGACCGGATTGGTAAAAAACCGTTGTATTATACGTCGCCGGAAGTGGGAGAAATTTATTTTGCTTCGGAACTGAAATCCTTACAGCCGGTCATTCCAAACGAAGTACTAAATCATCAGTCTGTATACAATTTTCTGCACCTTGGGTATATCCCTGCTCCCGATACAATATACCAGAATGTGTATAAGCTTGGCAGTGGACAGTATGCTGTATTAGATTCTTCCGGTTTTCAGGTTCGCTGCTGGTATGATCCGGCTGACTCTTTTACAGATAAAAGAGTAGTATCGGAGAAAGAATCTTTTCAAAAGCTTGAGGCGCTGGTTACCGATTCAGTATCTCAGCGGCTGATGAGTGATGTTCCATTCGGATCATTTTTGAGCGGGGGAGTTGATTCAAGCCTTGTTACAGCAGTTGCAGTGGGTCATTATGGACAAAAGTTCAATACCTTTTCTATTGGCTTTGAAAACAAAAAACATGATGAATCGGCTCATGCCCGGGATATAGCCGGGTTTTTGAAGACGAACCATACGGAATTTATAATAAGTGAAAAAGAAGCACGTGATCATATCGAATCGGTTATGGATCACTTTGATGAACCTTTTTCAGATAGTTCTGCTCTTCCTGTTTATCTTGTTTCCGGACTTGCCGGGAAACAGGTATCAATGATACTTAGCGGAGATGGAGGCGATGAATTGTTTATGGGATATGGAGCCTATACCTGGGCTAAGCGGTTGGAGAAGCCTTTTATCGGGCTTGCTGGTCCCGCTATTTCTTCTATTTTGGACACATTTGGGTCAGATCGAATGAAAAGAGCTGCTCCTTTGTTTAATCCTGACCACAATCGACAAAGCCATATATTTAGTCAGGAGCAGTATTTGTTTTCTCAAAAAGAGCTACAGCATTTATTGAAGGATCAGAATATGGACTTCCCGGCCTTAAAATTTCCTGAGCATGCCCGACTGTCGGAGCGGGAGAAGCAGGCTTATTTTGATCTGAAACTGTATCTGCCTGATGATCTTCTTGTGAAGGTGGATCGTATGAGTATGATGAACAGCCTGGAGGTACGTTGTCCTCTGCTGGATTACCGTATAGTGGAATTTGCATTGAATCTGCCGGAGAATTTGAAAGTCAGGAAAGGGGAGAGTAAATATTTGTTGAAGCAACTTCTGTACTCCAGGGTTCCAGCCCGCTTCTTTCAGCGACCCAAACGGGGATTTTCTGTTCCGTTGGCAGAGTGGTTAAAGGGGGAGTTGAGATATCTGGTAGAAGACAATCTGAATGCTGCAGCTTTGCGTAAAACGGGAATACTGGATCCGATATGGACAGAATACTTAAAGAATGAATTTCTGAGTGGAAGAGATTATTTATATAACAGGATATGGGTACTTGTGCTTCTGCAGCGATGGATGTTAAAAAACGGAATGTATGTCGGATAAAACCATATTGTATATATCCTACGACGGAATGACTGATCCCCTGGGTCAGTCGCAGGTATTGCCTTATATTATTGGGTTGAGCAAAGAGGGATACTCTTTTTCCCTGATTAGCTGTGAGAAAAAAGAGCGGTTTGAAAAAGAAGGGAAGAAGATCAGGGCGCTGTGTGAAAAGCATGGTATAGATTGGTATCCTTTGCCATTCACAACGAAGCCGCCTCTGATTTCCAAACTGCTGGATAAGCGAAGAATTAAGAAGCTGGCGATTAGCCTGTATAAGGAAAAGAAGTTCAGTATGGTCCATTGCAGGAGTTATGTGGCAGCAGAAATCGGACTTATGCTAAAGAAACGTTTTGGTACAAAATTCTTCTTTGATATGCGTGGTTTCTGGGTGGATGAGCGGGTCGATGGCGGGATCTGGAATCTGAATAATCCGCTTTATCGCTTGGCCTACAAGGCATACAAACGAAAGGAAGGGGATTATATCAGGTATGCTGATTATATTGTTTCATTAACCGAAAATGCAGTTGCGGAAATTCGTTCCTGGTCAAGTTATCAGGGAGCCCCGTTCACCGTCATTCCCTGTAGTGCAGACTTTAGCCATTTTATGGTACCAGATCAGTGGACAAAAGCTGAAGCAAAAGAAAATCTTGATTTATCTCAGGCTGCTCCTGTTATAAGTTATCTGGGTTCCGTAGGTACCTGGTATCTGTTGGATGAAATGTTAAGGTTCTTTGTTCTGATTGCTGAGCGATATCCGCTTGCTGTTTTCCTGATTATTACAGCCGAAAAACCTTCCTGGATTTTACAAAAGGCAGAGGCATTAGCTATTTCGGCAGACCGGATAAAAATAGTAAGCGCCTCGAGAGAGCAGGTGCCTGTTTTTCTGGGAGCTTCTGATCTGAGCCTTTCTTTTATCAAAACTTCTTATTCGAAGAAAGCAAGTTCACCAACAAAGCTCGGAGAACTTTTTGCAATGGGTATACCCGTTGTTACCAATGGCGATGTGGGCGACGTTGAAAAGATAGTAAATGATTTGCAGGCAGGCAGAGTATTGGCTGATTTTTCAGAGCCGGAAATGAGACTGGCTGTTGACCGGCTGGAGGAGCTCATGGCAATCGATCCGGGGGCTTTGCGAGTAAGAGCAGAAACATATTATGATCTGAGAAATGCAGTCCGTAGATATTGTGATGCTTATAAAGAGGTATTGTCATGATATACATAGTTGATATTTGTGATACATTATATTATTCAAATACTACCTATGACTTTGTCAGCTTCTTTCTTCGGAGTAAGAACAGGACCCGATATTGGCTGTTTCATTTGATATGTTCCCGAAAAAGTCCGGTATTTTACTGCCTGATTGTAGTATCTGCAATTTCCCGTCAGGATATCCACAAAAAAATGGTGCTTTGCCTGCTTAAGGGATTTGACCGGAAAACACTTTATGAGGGCGCTTCACTGTTTTATTTCGGGTATCTGAAAGAACAGGAAGTAAAGCCCGTACATAAAATGGTGCGGACAGCCATGGAGACGGGAATAGAAATCTGTCTGGTTTCGGCGACCATTGATCCTGTGGCCCAGGTAATTGCCAGAGAATTAAAAGTTAATTATCTTAGCTCAGTCCTTCAGTATACAGATGACATATGCCAGGGGTATTTACAAAAGGATCTTACGGGTATCAAAGAAAATGCCGTCAGAGAGAGATATGCAGGAAAACAACTGATAGTTATAACAGATAATTACTCTGATTATACACTTGTTCTGAATGCTCACAAAAGTTTTGTAGTGATTCACAATAAAAAAGAAGAAGAAAAGTGGAAGAAACTAAATCCAATACTGCTGTACCCGGACAGGCTCTGAACTATCTGAAGTACTGCATACCGTTCCTGTATTTTTACGATACTCGTCTGAAAGGATGGCAGACCATATTTTTTCACGCCTGGTACGAATGGGGCGCCGGTATTTTTATTCTCTGTTATCTCAACGGCTTTTCGCCGGTAGAGGCTTTATTGTCCTATTGCCTCGGGTATATTCCCTTTATAGCACTGTATGAAACAGGCTATATTGTTAATGATTATTATGCTTCCCGAAACGAGGATAAACCGAGATTACGTCTGGGCGCCTATGGGGAAGTGCAGGAATGGGAAGTGCTCTCATGGATTGGGATCAGAGTGATTGTGGCAATGGTGGCTGCCTATTGGTTTGACGTAGCTTCTTTACTATGGTTTTGCTTCGTTTTTATTTTGCTTCTGATTTTTGGCCTTCATAATTTTATCAGGGAGAAAGAAGTAAAGTTTCTGACCTTTACCGGTCTGGCTTTGCTCAGGTTTATTTTACCGCTTATACCCTTTCTCTATATTCAGCAGCTGGGACTCGTCTTTCCTGTAGTACTGATCAACTATGTGTTGTATCGCATGATTAATTACCTTGCCAGCAAGGATATGCTTGATATGCCTAATCGAAAGCAACCATGGTTTAAGCTTAGCTTTTATCTTCTTCTGATTCCGGTCAACCTTATCGTGCTGCTGATTTATGAGGATAGTATTGGCTTATGTATCAATGTCTTATATCTGGTTTTTTGGGGTCTGTATTTTATGAAAGACCGCTTTTTGGTGCAGCAATAATTTTTTTCGTTGTCCTTTTTCATACAGCAAGGCCAGAAAGAGCAGATAGAAGGGCAGTATGGGGATTTTGTAGCGTACCAGCGTGCCAAAGTTAGCAGTAGATATGCCTACTGCAAATGAAAAAGCAAGGGAAAAGGTAAGAGCAAAAATCAGAAAAGGGTCTTTTTGTATAATTTGTATGCTCTTAGAAAAACCCGTTTTATAAAATACCAGTATCGTAAATAGCAGAAAACTTAGTGACTCGATAGCAGAAAGCAACATAATCGGGTTGCCTGATTCCCACAGATAGGGCCTGAATAAGGTGACATTAATAGCTGCAGGAGCCTTGCTGATGAAGGATTGGGGAGAACCGTCTATTTCACCCAAAGAGTAGTATGAGCCACCCTCTATCTTGCTCATATATGTCAGATAATCATAGGTAGTTTTAGCTGTACCGGAAAGGTTTTCGAAGCTATACCGGTTACTGTCCATGCTTATATAGTGGGCGGCAAAGTAGGAAAACAGTATTGCCAGGATTGCAAGTACAGGCTTGCTGAAAAGCTTCACCAATGAGGATTTTATCCTGTAATCAAAGTGGAAAAATAACCATATGATCAAAGCCGGCATCAGGCACATGAGGATATAGATTTTGATGGTTTTGATCAGAAGTATTGAGAAAACCAATATGAAAAATGAGCTTAGTTGTCTTTGCCGGAAAATAAGCAGATATGCGAAGGCGTAGAAGAGCCAGCCAACAGCCCCGAATGTAATACTGTCTTTTAATAATCCTGATCCCCAGAAGAAAACAGAAGGAATGAAGAATATAGCCCAGGCAGCCTTTTTTTTAAATGATGGGAAAGGATATATGCGACAAACTGTTCTGTAAACAGCCCAGCTGCCGGAAAAGCTGAAAAGAGCAAAGCTGATAGCCATCACCGAATATGTATGAAGGGAAAATATGCCCGCTATTGATGCCAGTTTAATGATGAGAAAAGAAGATGGATCTGAAAAATGATAAATTCTGGATGAATACGGGTACAGTTTTGCTGCATTCTGCCCATCAGACAACAACAGTCCAAAAAACTTGGAAGGCGCATTGTAGAATGCATCATATACATGGACGGTCCCAAGTTTCATAAAATTGAATGTATCACCCCCGCCGTAATAAAACTGATAAATCAGACCGAGCATAATAGCGCCGGTTATTTTTACAGTTAAAGCTGGTATGAAAAAGACCTTTTGATCTGCATCCTCAATTTTCCGGCGAAAACGATAGGCAAGAAAATAGATTAGGATTAGAAAAAATGGAGTAACAATCAGGTCTTTAAAGCCCATAGTGAATCAGGAATAATTATACCTTTGGTTTTTAGATGTTGGGTATGTTATGAAGGATTGTTAATTTAACAGGAAATATAACGTAAAAATTGTCTATTTGTCCATGAGCAGTGCATTAAAATTAGATCCGATCGATAGAAAAATACTTGAGATTTTGCAAGCTAACGGCAAAATCACCAATGCACAACTGGCTCAGGAGGTAGGGCTTTCTCCCGCGCCGACTCTGGAGCGCGTGCGAAAACTCGAAAATGCAGGGTATATTAAAAGTTATCATGCAGAAATTGATACAGCAAAACTGGGACTAGGAGTCAGTATATTTCTTCTTGTTACCCTGGCCGGTCATAAAAAGAGTCAGATCATGGCATTTGTAGAAAAAGTCAACAATATCCCGGAAGTAGTCGAATGTCATCATATAACCGGAGCAGGAGACTTTCTTCTTAAAATTCTGACCAAAGATATATCTTCTTATCAGTCTCTGATTCTGAACAAGCTTGTCGAAATAGAAGAAATAGGCAATATGCAGTCAATGGTCGTATTGTCGACCTTTAAGGACAGCAAAATTATGCCTGTTTAAATATGCCTTTTACTTCAGATAAGGTCGGAGTTTTATGATATCTTCCGGAGAAAATCCACAGGAGTCAATCAACGTTTCGCCGACAGTATCCGGGTATTTTTTCCTCACCGCCAGCAGGCATTTTCTTTGTTGCTTGTTAAGATACGGATGATATGGATTATCCTGCAGGAGAATCTGCCTGGGCGAAAAATCGGGAGAGACAAAAAGATTGGCTTTTATTCTGTCAACTAACGCTGTATCCATACCGTATACTTCTTTTAGCTGATCAATAGAAATATATCCTCCAAGCAGTTCCCTGTATTTTATGATACGACCGGATAAAACGGGACCAATACCCTTTAAGCTTTGCAGCTCTTGTTCCGTTGCCCTGTTAATATTGATCTTGCTGATATGAGGAGTTTCTTTTAAAGGTGCTTTTCTTTTGATTATGACAGAGTCAGGTAGTTGTATGAAATCATAGAGTCTGGCGTATATCTCATCCGGAAATCCGTAGATTTTTCTTAAATCGGATCTGATTTTAAATTTTCCTCCGGCGTTCCGGTATTTCTCTATTCGTTGTACGAGCGATGCCGAAAGTCCAAAGGTATGCAGATCCTCTGCTGAAACGTTGTTGGGATCAAAAGGGAACAGTGAAAAACTTTCATCTGAATAATCCGCAGAGGTATTTATCGTGGAGGCTATAATCAGCTGACTTTCTCCGGCCCCGTATTGCTGGTGAATGATACGATACCAGTATGGGCATACCAGAAGCAAGAGCATTATGCCGCTCAGGATAATAAAACCATTGGCTTCCTTCTCGGAAATAGTGAAATAATTGCTTAGACGTTGTACAGGCCTTTTCATAGCAGCTAGGTTAAAAAGTACCGCAATGATATAGGTTTTATTAAAAAACTGCTAATCAATTGCATAATAATAGAATGAAGAAATGAGGAATTTATCATATTTTAGAAGCAAAACAATCAGAGGGTTTATTGAAATAGCAAATGGAGATTGTATTGAATGAAAGAAAATATATATAACAGGGATTTTGTAAAAGGACTTTTTGACAGAATGAGTAGCTCGTATGAGCGAATGAATTATATAACTTCATTTGGATTTTCAGAGCGCTGGCGGAAGCAGTTTCTGAATCTGCTTAGCTCTTCGAATGATACAATAGAGATCATCGATTTGCTTACAGGAATGGGAGAGACATGGTCCGGAATAAGGGAAAAGTTTCCGAAAGCGAAGCTTACGGCTGTGGACTTTTCGGAAGGGATGCTGCAATATGCTAAAGAGAAAAATACGAAAGAGTTTAATAATGAGGTGGTGATTTTGCAGCAGGATGTTTTGAGCAACAGTCTGAAAAGTAATACATTTGATATACTCACATGTGCCTTCGGGCTTAAAACATTTGATTCGGATCAGTTGAATACGCTGGCATCGGAAGTTTTTAGAGTTGTAAAACCCGGAGGATATTTTTCATTTATTGAAATTTCAAAGCCACAAAATAAAATACTGCTTTTTTTCTATACATTTTATCTTAATGTACTAATTCCTGTTTTGGGCAAGCTTTTACTTGGTGATCCGCGCGAATATAAAATGCTTTGGAAATATACCGATAGGTTTGGGGACTCGAAGCAGGCGGCGGCGATTTTTGACAGAGCCGGATTAGAAGTACGCTTTGTATCGTATTTCTATGGATGTGCCACAGGAATTGTTGGAAAAAAGAGAAATACAGATTTTTAAGATACAAAAAAATACCCTTCGGTAACCAGCCGAAGGGCACTAACCATTTTATTAACCTATTTACCAACTATTATGGATTAAAAAGTAAAAACCATTAACCCTAGCCGCGTAAAAATCTTAGATCAAATTTACTGCCGGAATTACATCTTTAGATTCATCCGGAACAAAATCAGTCAGGTTCTTTCACCCTTGATTGATTTTCTTTGACTCAAAAGTATTTCAAATACTGATTGAAAGCAAATCTGAAAGTGTTTCTTGGATTAAAATAAGTATTTTTCGGTAGGTTGATCCCAGAGCCATACATGACAATATTTCAGGTATGCGGGTAGAAATTGTCGATGAAATGCAAAAAGCACTCCTGTTATTGCTTCAGGACATTTTCCCGCGTCAGGAGTGCTTTTAATATAACTTCATTTAAGAGATCGGCTTGCTGATTTCATTTAGCTGCCTGGCAAGAACTTCAATCCCCTGCTTAAAGCTACAGGGATTATAACCGAGTATCTTTTGGGCTTTGCTGATATCAAATCCCGTTTTGGGTGGTCTTTTCGCTTTTTGTTGAAACTTGCTGCCATCTGTTTCGGTGATCAGTGAAGAATCCAGCTGAAAGTAGTCAGCTGTCATTACAGCCATCTGATAAGGATTTAGCAGATCTTTTCCGGAAATATTGAATATGCCGGTTGCATTATTTTGTATAATAAGAAAACAGCCCATGGCAAGATCTTCTGCCAGAGTCGGAGTACGCCACTGATCGTTTACTACCTGTATCGTCTTATTGTCTTCGAGGCTTTTCTTGACCCAGAGTATAATGTTGCTGCGGCTCATATCGTGTGCCAGGCCATATACCAGCACTGTTCTGGCAATAGCCCACTTTGTCGATGAATTTTGTACAATCTGCTCAGCCTCGAGCTTACTTTCACCATAGTAGCTGACAGGAGAAGGTTTTGCTTCCTCACTGTATGGGCCGGAAGTACCGTCAAAAATGAAATCAGTAGATAAATGCAGAAAGAATGCATTATTTTTTTCTGCGGCCTTGATCAGGTATTGTACGGCATCTACATTGTTTTTCCGGCAGCCTTCTTTATCTTCTTCACATTCATCTACATTTGTCATGGCTGCAGTGTGGATGATATAGGCTGGTTTTTCCATACTGATTACGTCCATTACCTGCTCAGGATTGGTTATATCCATCTGAATGTAGGAATAGGGTTGCTCTTCGTGTACAGGATTGCGGTTTGCTCCTCTGCCTGTAGCAACGAGTCTGAACCCCTCCTGAGCTGCAATAAGCTTTACCAGTTTCTGCCCTAAAAGGCCGTTGGCGCCTGTCAAAAGAATCTTTTTACTCATAAAAGCTGGTTTGATATTTCTTTTCAATCTTTGATTTCTTCATCTTTTCGACAGATACTGTCATTTTAATGTCTTTCAAAGGTCGATCCCCCGCACCTTTTGGTTGCTCAGCGATTTTTTCGACAATATCCATCCCTTTAATAACCTGTCCGAAAACTGTATAGTTATTGTCCAGAAAATGGGTGCCTTCTTTATTTTCCACAATGTAAAACTGGGAACCGCTGGAAGCCTTGCGGGGATTGACCACATCGCCCATCCGGGCTGCGGCCACAGCGCCATATTTATGAGTAAGGCCCGGTACAAATTCTGCCGGGAGAGTATATCCTGGCCCACCCTGACCATCATTGCCCGGGATTGAGTCTTTGGAATTAGGGTCGCCGCCCTGGATCATAAATCCGTCAATAATGCGGTGAAAAGTAGTGCCGTTATAAAATCCTTCCTTAGCGAGTTTGAGAAAGTTTTCCTTGTGTCCCGAAGTGGTGTCATAAAGCAATAAGACAATTTCTCCAAGGTCGGTTCTGATAAAAACCACTTCATCGGTTTTGGATGACGAAGAGGATTGGGCAAGAGAAACAAAAGTGCTTAAGATAAAAAAGAATAAAATACCTAGGTACTTCATAATGATATGTATTATTTTAATTTGATAGCAGGTTTGATTCCGGGAGATTTGGCCGCCTGAGTAGTGACCTGTTTGGGGGCTTCAGTTTCAGTCAGAAGATACTTTCGGCGGAGATCATTTATAAGAAATTTTTTTTGCTGGGTAAAGCTATTTTCCGATACCTGTTTAAAGATGGCAGCCAGCTCTTCCCATTGTCCCGGATCATCCGCCCGAAACCGGGCTGAGTCAATTTTCTTTTTTACGCAGTATTCTTCAAATGTCATACCTGTGCATTATTTTTTTCTTTTACCGCAAGCTGTCCACATGCAGCATCAATATCCTTGCCACGGCTTCTGCGGACATTTACGACCAACCCTTTTTTCTGCAGGAAGTTTTTGAATAGCTCCAGTTTGTCTGCATCCGCGTTTTTGAAATCCGCATCAGCGATCGGATTGTATTCGATTATATTTATTTTGCACGGAATACTCTTTGCAAAAGCCCATAGCTCGGCAGCATCTGTCAGCGTGTCATTGAAGTTGTAAAACAGAATATACTCCAGCGTTATTTTATTGCCCGTCTTGTCATAAAAATATCGCAGAGCATCTTTAAGAGCGGCCAGGGTATTGCTTTCATTGATCGGCATAATCTGGTTCCGCTTTTCATCATTGGCTGCATGCAGCGAAAGCGCCAGATTAAACTTGACCTCGTCATCAGCCAGCTTTTGGATCATTTTGGCAATACCGGCAGTAGAGACAGTGATTCGTTTCGGAGACATGTTCAGGCCATCCGGAGAAGTAATTCGTTCAATTCCTGCCAGCACATTGGCATAATTGAGCAATGGCTCCCCCATACCCATAAAAACAATATTGGTAAGCGGATGATCAAAATGCTCTTCAGCCTGCTTTGATATAGCAACCACCTGATCATAGATTTCGGCAGGATCCAGATTCCGCTTACGCTCCATATAGCCTGTAGCGCAGAACTTGCAGGTGAGGCTGCAGCCAACCTGCGATGATACACAGGCTGTCATCCGGTCGTCCGCAGGGATCAATACACCTTCGATCAGGTGTTTATCATGAAGGCGGAACGCAGACTTAATAGTCCCATCATTGCTTTTCTGTCTGGTGGCGATTTCCAAAGGAAAAATGCCAAAGTCCTCTTCCAGTTTCAACCGGAGTTTTTCTGATAAATTTGTCATCTCAGAAAAACCGGATGCGGATTTTTTCCACAACCAGTCATAAACCTGTCCGGATCGAAATGCTTTCTCTCCTATAGAAGTGAAATAGGCTTTCAGATCTTCTTTGGAAAGCTTCCGGATATCTTTTTTGACTATTGGCGTCTGCATAGCACAAATTTAGTAATTTTTTGCCCATATGAA
This sequence comes from Bacteroidota bacterium, assembly GCA_023392125.1. Taxonomy (GTDB): domain Bacteria; phylum Bacteroidota; class Bacteroidia; order Cytophagales; family Cytophagaceae; genus SpSt-227. The sequence continues at coordinate 24,729 of JAEVZS010000022.1, read as the reverse complement.
GAACAATGCTACCAGACATAATGATTCAAAAGGTCTTTCGCCTGGTATTATGTAAAGCATATATGCACTTTATTAAAAGCGCTGAATCATGTCGAATCTGGCGGGTAAAAAATGTATCTTTGAAAGATTGCCGGTGAAACAGGCATAAAGGATCAGAGTTTGTATTATTTATTTCTGCTTTCAGGCAGTAACGGGAATAGTTGAATGTTAATTTTTAGAGAAATATGATTCGTATCTGGGGTTTTATCACAGGATTTATTCTTCTGAACATAACTGTATCTGCTCAGAAAGACTCAAGTGCATTGCAATTTGCCGGAATTATTACGCCAGCTTTGCTGAGCGAGTATCTGCATGTACTGGCTTCCGACTCTCTCGAGGGAAGAGAAGCCGGAGCGCCCGGTCAGAAGAAAGCAGCTATGTATCTTAAAGATCAGTTCGAATCCTTCGGACTTGAACCTGTTGTCCGGACAGAAACGGGAAAATCCTATTTTCAGCTCTTTAACCTTGTTCGCAGAAACTGGAATGAGGTATATATCAATGTTGGTAAAAACGGGAAAACGTTTCTGGCCGATTTTTATGCTTATGGTGATGTCGAATTTGCAAAAGCTGAAAAATTACCGATTGTATTTGCAGGCTATGGAATAGAATCGGAAAATTACTCTGATTATAAGAATATTGATGTAAAGGGAAAGGGTGTTGTACTATTTATGGGGGAGCCATTTGCCGATGGAAAATCGCTGGTAACCGGCAAAACCTCATCCTCTGATTGGGCGCAGGACTGGAGACGAAAAGCAACAGAAGCAAAGAAGCAGGGCGCTAAAGCAGTTTTTATTGTGGTAGGAAATAATTACAAGGATTTTGAAAACAGGTTAAATGCCTTAAAGCATCATCTGAGCCAGCCAATGCTGTCCTTTGACTATAAGCAGCGGGGCGGTAGTGCGTTTTTTGTTCCCGTTAGTCTTGCGGCAGAGATGCTGAAAACTTCCGAGACAGAGTTGCAGGATGCCAAAAAAGCACTGGCTGATCCTGCTGCCAAAAGAAAGAAATTTAAATCTGCTCAGGTAGAAGTAAAAGTTTCAGTAGATAAATCGGTTTTTGATACGGAGAATGTACTGGCTTTTCTGGAAGGTAATGAGAAAAAAGATGAAGTAATAGTAGTAACTGCACACTATGATCACCTGGGAATCGAAGATGGCAAAATATACTATGGAGCGGATGATGATGCCAGCGGCACAGCAGCTGTGATTGCCTTGGCCAAAGCGTTTTCAGAAGCGGATAAAGATGGAAAAGGTCCCAAACGCAGTATTCTGTTTATGCCGGTGACCGCAGAAGAAAAAGGCTTGCTGGGGTCGGAGTACTATACAGATAAGCCTGTAATCCCCTTGGAAAACACCGTTGCGAATATCAACATCGATATGATCGGAAGAATGGATACCCTGCATGAGACACCTGATTATATCTATCTGATAGGAAGTGACCGGCTCTCAACGACATTGCATACTATAAGTGAAAATGCCGCCAGCACATATATGCCTGAGATAGAGCTTGACTATCGGTATAACAAGCGAGATGACCCCAATCGTTTTTACTATCGTTCGGATCATTATAACTTTGCCAAGAATAATATTCCGGTAATATTTTATTTCAACGGAGTACATGAAGATTATCACCAGCCGACAGATACGGTAGATAAGATCGATTTTGAAAAAGTAAGTAAAATTTCCAGACTGATCTTCTATACAATCTGGGATCTGGCCAATTATGATCAGTCCATTGAGGTGGATGTGGAAGCAGAATAGATATGAACGAAATACTGAAACAGTTTCAGAGCGAATCAGAAGAAAAAGCGTTTGATCCTGAGCACAGACGTAAGATCCGCTTTAATATAGGACGCTATAACGAAGCGGTAGACCGGGGCTTAAAGGTATTTTCTGATCATGAGCGGGCCAGAGACCGGGCTTCCTATATCAAGCAGCACACGATTCTCAATCTGGACAAATACCTGCTGGAATTTGAGCAGAACTTTACCCGCAACGGAGGGAAAGTGATCTGGGCGCAGAATACGGAAGAAGCGCTGCAGGAGATCTGGAAAATAATGGACGCAAAAAATGCCCGGTCAGTGGTGAAATCCAAGACAATGACTACAGAAGAGATCCATCTGAATGAGTTTCTTGAGAAACATGGTGTAGATGTGGTCGAAACCGATCTTGGAGAATATATAGTCCAGCTTGCCGGACAGAAACCCTACCATATTGTTACTCCGGCTATGCATATGTCCAAGAAGGACATATCGGAGCTGTTCGCAGACAAACTGGGAATCCCTCTCACAGACGATGCTACAGAACTGACACTGACGGCCAGAAGACTTCTTCGCCAGCGCTACCTTACAGCAGATATCGGAATTACCGGTGGGAATTTCCTTATCGCGGATGTTGGCGGCATTGCTCTGACAGAAAATGAAGGAAACGCGAGACTTTCCACCACATTTCCAAAAACTCATATCGCTGTGGTAGGTATAGAAAAGCTTATCCCCTCGATCAATGATCTGGGACTTATGTGGCAGATGCTGGCTACCAGCGGAACCGGGCAGCACGTGACGGTGTATAACTCTGTGATAACTGGTCCCCGAAGAGCCGATGAAACGGATGGCCCTGAAGAAATGTATGTAGTATTACTGGATAACGGGCGTTCGGAACTGCTTGCTGATGTGGAAAAAAGGGTTGCGCTTAAATGTATCCGTTGCGGAGCCTGTCTGAATACTTGTCCTGTGTATAAAAATATAGGAGGACATACATACAAAACGACCTACAGTGGTCCCATCGGCTCAATAATAAGCCCGCAGTATATGGGTATGGACAAGTACAAGCATCTGAGCTATGCCAGTTCGCTATGTGGTTCCTGTACCACCGTCTGCCCGGTACGTATTCCCATTCATGAGCTGCTTTTGCTCAACCGGCAGCAGAGTGTAAAAGAAGGCCTGAATGATAAGACAGAAAAGTTCGGGTTTGGGATATGGCAGAAAGCGATGCTGAACAGGTCGTTGATAAATATGGCACCTTATAAGATAAAGAATGCGGTAATTAGTATTCTGTTTCGAAAAACCTGGTCGAAGCGGCGTGAGGTAATCAGGGTGGCCCCCAAGTCTTTTAATCAGCTATGGCGGCAACGGGAAGAAAACCGAAAGGATATCTGAGAAGAGGAATAGTGCATGTCCTTGAACAGGAATCCGATGTTTAAAAATAACAACAGGCAGGCTGAGCTTGTTGAAGCCTTTCCTGGCACTTGCTTTTAGTAAGTGCTGATTATTTATAAGGGTTCGGGTAGTTGTTACTGTTATATGGAATACTGACCGGAGGCCACAATGATAGTAAAATCATCCGGGCAGCCCAAGCGATTAGGGATAAGATCGTTTCGTTCTTTTATGGAGTGTATAAGTGTATAAAAATGATATGCTTACTTTAAAAACAGGCCTCTGTTTCTTGTATTGACCTTACTCTTCTGAAATTAGTGTAGATTTCGATGTGATGAAAGTTGGGGCTATCCCTAAAAAAACTCTTGGGGCAGGCAGAAGGCTCCACCAAATCCCCAAGATCTTTCAACCAGCTATGGAATCTTAAATATTTTTAATTCTTTTCTTTCTCAATAGTTGTCATCACTTGAATGACATTACAAAGGTAATATATACTTGATGAAATGTAAAGGGGTTTTAGATTAAAACTTTTGTGAATTCGATAAGATTGTTTTTGATGCTTATTAATGTTTTAACGTCTTTTTTTTCGTTTTTCGACTTTCTTGCTTTTATCTGATTTTATCACTTTTTTTTCATGAAAAGCGCCTTTGAACTCAGGATCTCTTCGTCTTCGTATCAGGTCGATTTCACGGTCGATTTCCTGCTTTTCTTCAAAATCTGTTTTCTCAATTTCAACTTGGGCAGGTATATCATGCAGGGGAATAGACATCTGTATGATTTTTTCGATTTCTTCTATATGATATTCTTCTGCCTTGTTGGCAAAAGTGATCGCTTCTCCTGTGCTTTTGGCTCTTCCGGTACGCCCGATCCGATGTACATAATCTTCATATACGATGGGTACATCAAAATTGATTACATGCGAGACCTGAGATACATCGATTCCTCTGGCAGCAACATCCGTTGAAACCAGTATGCGGACTTCTCCGTCTTTGAAAGCATCCATGGCGTTGATCCGGGTATTCTGATCCTTATTGGCATGGATTACCCGGGTATTCCGATCCACTTTTCTCTGTACAAAATTGAAGATATTGTCTGCATTTTTTCTGGTTCTGGAAAATATAATGACTTTGGAAAAGGCAGGATCATTGAGCAGATATTGCAGCAGATTTATCTTGGTTTTGAGATTGGGAACCCTGTATAGCTTCTGTCTGACCGTTTCCACCGGAGTAGCCTGTGGAGTTACTTCGATTCGCATAGGAAACTCCAGAAATTCTTCAGACCAGCGTTCTATCTTTTCGGGAAAGGTTGCCGAAAAAAGAAGATTCTGACGTTTGGTGGGAATAACCTCAAGAATCCGCCTGATTTGTGGCATAAAGCCCATATCCATCATTTTGTCTGCCTCGTCAAGTACCAGCGTTTTTATTTGTTTGACTTTGACTTCTCCTTTCAGATAAATATCCATGAACCGTCCGGGAGTAGCAACGAGGATATCGATACCTGAACTGATGGCCTCAATCTGACTTTTCATTCCGGTTCCCCCATAAATGGCAGTATGTCTCAGATCGGTGTATTTGGCCAGCTCCCTGATATTCTCGTTGATCTGGATGCATAATTCACGGGTTGGGGCAAAGATAAGCGCTCTGGGATCAGCTCCCTGTGCGTATTTGGCCTTCATAAGTATCGGCAGCAGATAAGCGGCAGTTTTTCCGGTGCCAGTCTGGGCTATTCCCAGCAGATCATGTCCGGCAAGTATTTGTGGAATGGCTTTGTACTGGATCTCTGAAGGTTCTGTATAGCCCAGATCTTCGGTAGCGTTGATTAGTTGGCGGTTAAGTTTTAACTCTTCAAAAGAAACCATTGTGAGGGGAAATTATGATAAGGTATGAAAGAATAAAGCACCGGAGTGCCGATGCCTTTAAAATTCAGATATAATTGGTGTTTTCTTGTTAAAAGAATTCTTTCATTTTATCAAAAAAACCTTTCTCGGACTTGCCCGGGTCTGGTTTGAAATTGTCAGAATCCTTTAACTGCATTAGCAGACTCTTTTCTTCTTTTGAAAGCTGCTTGGGAGTCCATACGTTGACGTGCACAAGCTCGTCTCCTGTACTGTAGCTGTTAATGTCCCGTATTCCTTTTCCTTTGAGCCGAAGGACCTTGCCACTTTGTGTTCCGGGTTCAATCTTGATTTTTACTTTGCCGTCGATCGTTGGTACTTCCACATCAGCTCCCATTACCGCATCGATAAAGCTTATATAAAGATCAAAGATAACATTCAGCCCATCTCTTTTTAATTGCGGATCTTCGACTTCTTCAATAACGATGAGCAGATCCCCTGCAACGCCACCACGCTGAGGTACATTGCCTTTTCCGTTCATGGAAAGCTGCATGCCTTCCATAACTCCGGCAGGAACCTTGATATTGATAGTCTCTTCCTTCAGCTGTCTTCCGTCTCCATGACAGGTAGGGCATGGTGTACTGACTACGGATCCTTCTCCCTGGCAATTATGGCAGGCAGATGCGGACACCATCTGACCAAACATGGTGTTGACTACTTTTTTGACCTGGCCGCTTCCATTACATACGGAACATTTTTTTACCTCTGTACCATTTTTAGCTCCGTTGCCACCGCAGTCATCGCAGGCTACATGCCTTTTTACCTTGATTTTCTTTTCAGCGCCCTGTGCTATTTCCTGCAGGGTAAGCTTTAGCTTAATCCGAAGATTAGAACCTCTTTTAGTACCAGGCCTGTTTCGACCACCGCCACCGAAAAAGCCTTCAAATCCGGTTCCGCCGAAAATGTCTCCGAACTGGCTGAATATGTCATCCATATTCATGCCGCCGCCGGAGAATCCACCACCACCGACGCCTTGATGTCCGTATTGGTCGTAGCGCTGTTTTTTTTCCGGATTGCTCAATACCTCGTAGGCTTCTGCAGCTTCTTTAAATTTTTCTTCTGCCGAAGGGTCATCCGGATTTTTATCCGGATGATACTTAATAGCAACTTTCCGGTATGCTTTCTTTATTTCATCCGGAGTTGCAGATTTGCTTACACCTAATATTTCGTAGTAGTCTCTTTTGGCCATTCTTTATGATCCTATTATAACTTTGGCAAAACGAATCACCTTGTCATTGAGGCAGTAGCCTTTTTCGATTTCATCAATGACTTTTCCTTTCAGGTCTTCTGAAGGAGCCGGAGCCTGTGTGATCGCTTCCTGGATTTCACTGTCAAATTCTTTGCCTACCGGCGATTCCATAGCTTTCAGACCTTTGTTTTCAAGGGCCTTATAAAGCTTATTAAAAACAAGTTCTATACCTTCCCGGATGACTTCGATTCCGATTGAATCATTTATTGATTTTCTAGCTCTCTCAAAATCATCTATTACCGGAAGAAGAGCAAGGAGAACTTCTTCATTGGCAGTCTTGATCAGGTCACTTTTTTCTTTGCTTGTTCTGCGTCTGAAGTTTTCAAATTCAGAATACAGTCTTAAATACTTGTCACGGAGTTCATCGGCCTCTTTCTTTGCTTTTGTCAGTTCGTCGTCTTCCTCTGTGCCGTTTTCATTTTGGTTTTGTGCAACAGGTTCCCCTGTTTTTTCATTTTCTACGGTAGCTTCGTTGTCACCATTTTCGATAGTAGATTTTTTTTCTTCTTCCTTAGCCATCGTTTTATATGAGTTTTGTTTTAACGTCTGTGGGTATGGAGGCAATTACTTTGCCACCGGTTATTTGCTGCCATTATGGCGTAAATCAGTCATTAAGAGTATGCCAAATCAGGTCTTTCAGTTCATCAATACCTTTTTGTGTATAAGAAGAGATAAATATCCATGGAATGGAAATGTTTTTTCTGAGCTCTTCTTTCATTTCTTCTTTTAATTCCTCATCCAGCATATCAGATTTTGATATGGCGAGCAGACGCTTCTTATCGAGTAACTCGGGATTATACTTTTTTAGTTCATTCAGCAGGATTCCATATTCTTTCCGGATATCTTCAGAATCGGAAGGAATCATAAAAAGCAGGACCGGATTTCGTTCAATATGTCTCAGAAATCGGATTCCCAGCCCGCGCCCTTCTGCAGCTCCTTCGATTATGCCTGGTATATCGGCCATTACGAATGAACGATCCTCACGATATCTTACCACTCCCAGATTCGGGGTGAGTGTGGTAAACGGGTAATCGGCTATTTCAGGTTTTGCGGCAGATACTTTCGACAATAAGGTTGATTTGCCTGCATTGGGAAATCCGACAAGTCCGACATCTGCCAGTATTTTGAGTTCCAGCACAAACCAGCAATCCTGCCCGGATTCGCCGGGCTGGGCCATTCGCGGAGCCTGATTGGTAGCGGTTTTGAAATTAATGTTTCCAAGTCCGCCGCGTCCTCCTGCAAGCAGTATGGCGGTCTGATTATCTTCGGTAATTTCAAGAAGGACTTCTCCAGTCTCCGCATCTTTGGCAATAGTGCCTATGGGAACTTCAAGAATCACGTCTTTTCCGTCGGCGCCTGTTCTGCATCCCCCTTCTCCGTTTCCTCCTGCTGAGGCAATTATGTGCTTCTGGTATTTAAGATGAAGGAGTGTCCACAATTGCTTATTCCCTTTGAGAATAATATTTCCGCCTCTGCCTCCGTTTCCCCCGTCAGGGCCGCCTTTGGCTACATGCTTTTCTCTTCTGAAATGAATAGAGCCGGCCCCTCCTGAACCGGAGCGGCCGTTAATTTTGACATAGTCTATAAAGTTCTCTGAAGCCAAGAAAATAGATTATAAAGAATCAACAATTTTGAATATTTCGTTGGAAACGATTTCGATCGACTGCATGCCATCAATATAGTGCGCTTTGCTCTTCTTGGCATAGTAATCAGAGACAGGAGCTGTTTTGTTGTTGTATTCAGCAATACGCTCACCAACCAGATCCGGATCCTGATCATCTGTTCTGCCGCTGGTCTTACCACGTTCAACAATCCTTTTGGTAAGCTCTGCAACATCTACTTTCAGGGATATCATAGCGGAGATAGATATCTTATTGTCATAGCACATCTTGTCAAGCGCAGTAGCCTGCGGAACAGTACGCGGAAAGCCGTCAAAGATAAATCCTTTGGCTTCCGGATTGGATTTTATCTTATTTTCGATCATGCCGATTACTACTTCATCCGGTACAAGTGTACCGCAATCCATATATCTTTTAGCATCAAGTCCGAGTTTGGTCCCGGCCGCGATTTCAGCTCTTAACAGATCGCCTGTAGACAGATGGATTAATTTGTATCTTTCTATAAGCTTTTGGCTTTGAGTTCCCTTGCCAGCACCCGGAGGGCCAAAAAGTACTAGATTAAGCATGACTATGTTCGTTTTATCTGGTTTTATGATTGTCTATGAACAACAAATATAGGACATTTCCCCATATGGGGATATATAGTAACCGGTTTATCTGTAGATATCAAAAGAATTTGTCGGGAAAAAAGTTCTGAGAAAAGACTATTATCCAGCTTAAGCCTGAAGCTGATATAAACAAAAACACCCGGAAACTTCCGGGTGTTTTTGTGATTAACTTTGTTAGAGTGTATGGAAGGTGTAAATTAGTTACAACCCATTGCTCCGGAGCCGACCACTTCTTTGAATTTTAGATTTTCGATATCATCGTCGCTTTCAAAGAGCGATCCGGATATTTCAAGATATTTTCCCGAAAAGTTTATGCTGCCACCTGATACGGAAAGCTTACCTTCTTTGGAAAAAAACATTTTCCCGTTTTTAAAGTCTACCAATGCAGCAAATCCTTTGTTTTTAAGCTGAGATTCCTCCTGGTCCATATCTTCCAGCCAATTGACGATAGGGTAGGAACCAGATGCTTTTTTCGCATATACTACGTAAATCCCGAAGGCATTGAAAAGATCTTCGAAATCTTTTTCGCCAAACTCTCCGGATTCGTTGTCCATGATCTTTTTCAGATTCCCGGAAATCCCGATGACCATGGAAACTCCGTCAGGAAAATCGTCGCCGAAAAGATTGAAACCAAGAGCCTGATCGTCTGCGGTCAGACAAAAGGTATAATCCATATTGTAGGAGTTGTTACCTGCTGCGATTACTCCACCACTGGAAGAGTTTTCTCCAAATCCGGAAGCCGCGACTACGAATGTTCCGCCATTGGAGTTTTCAACAAATGTATAAGAGCCTGTAGACTCTACATAGTTGTAACCTGTCTGTGAGGGCGGATTGGAGAATGTAAAACCACCGTTTTCCGTTTTTTCGAAACGGTAGGTTTTTCCGTCCTGGGTTTGTAACTGGAAAGAAGGCATGCGGCTGATCAGCTCTTTTATAGCCTCTCTTTGTTCTTCTTCAGTTAACTGTTTGTTAGCGGGAGCAACTTCATTGTCATTTTTGGAGCATGAAAATATGGATAGTCCAAAAACGACTAATACTCCCAAGGGGAGTAATAGTCGTCCCAATCTCGATGTGGATTTGGGTGTTTTCATAGTGTTATGAATTGGTTTGTTTCAATTAAAACGCGATACCAAGTCTGAACTGAGCCAGTACGTTGGGACCGAAAGCAAAGTCTCCGCCTTTATTCAATTTAGATTCGGTCTTCTTGCCATCAGTAGCAACATTGACTGTTTTAGAATCTTTAGTAAAAGCCAGACCAAATCCCATTTCAGCGCCAATGAATACTTTTTCAGCAACATAATAATCGGCACCGAATATTGCATTTAGGCCAATTCTTTTGAATCCGTCTGCATTTCTGACCTTTCCTTTTTCAACCTTGGTTTCGCCAGTCTGAATATCCTGTACTTCAGAAGTATTTCTGATAGCCAGATCCAGTTCAGCACCGTAGTACGGAGATAAACGGCTTGTTCCGCCAAGATGTTTTTCAAAACCAGGTCTTATACCGATTTCAAAAGCAGATTCTGCTTTTTTTAACTGCTCAAGTTTCGCATCTGAATCAGCTTCCTGAGTGATTTCGGAAGAACGCGTATATCCCAGATATACAGTTGCTCTTAACGCAGTAGTCTCAGACATGAACTGACGGAAACGGATACCTCCCATACTGAATGGTGCACCGCCAAGGGGAGCAAACTGAAGCTCAAGAGTTTTATCTCCGGCAGCTGGTTTGTACGAAACTGCTTCCTGAGCGAACAGGCCAAAGGAAGAAACGAAAAGAGAAGCGGTAAATAAAAGTTTTTTCATTGGTTTTATGTGTTTGTTATTAATTGTTTCCGAAAGTAAAGTGCTTATCAAAATAAAGCAATAACGCGTGACCAAAAAATATTGGTAATGCGACAATCAATGCTATTGAATCGCCTGGCGAAATCAGCGGCAAGATAAAAAGTTTCTTTGAAAGGAAAAATACGTAAATCGTCGTAGAGAAAACCGGATTATCCGGTTATTTGCCAGATGTCCTTGAGATTTCTGCCGTAGCCATTGTAGTCTAGCCCATAGCCTACAACAAATGTATTGGGAATGCTGAATCCAATATAATCAGGTTTGAAAGCATTGGTAAACATGTCCGGTTTGAGCAATAAGCTTACTGTACTGACTGAGGCAGGGTGTTGGTTCCGGATTTGTGTCAGGACATTATCCATTGTAAGACCGGTGTCGATAATATCATCCAAAAGAATGACATGCCGGTCTTTTATATTTTCACTAAGACCAATTAGTTCTCTTAACTCACCAAGACTTTGGGTACCTGAATAAGAAGAAACTTTTATAAAGCTCAGCTGACACGGAATGCTTATCTCCTTGACGAGATCAGATGCAAAAAGAAATGCTCCGTTGAGAAGAATAATGAAGATGGGGTCTTTGCCGGCATAATCCCGGGAAATTTGTTGTGCAAGTTCGTTGACTCTTGCCGTTATTTCCTTTTCCCGTATATACGGGAAAAGTGTTTTGTCTAGCAATTGCATGGGTAGAGATAGTATATAAAAGAAAAAGACCGGTTTTATTACCGGTCAGGTGATGTGATCAGGCTTTTATTCTTTTCCAGCCTTTCAGGGGATTGTAACCGTTCATTTGCTTGGCATAGTATCCGGTGCCATCATAAGGTCTTTTCTCCGGGTGCTCTTTGCATTCAGCCGAGCAGGCGCCATCCAGCTCCCAGCCACACTTCTCACATATAGGCTCATGACGGTTGCAAACCGGATTAGCACAGTTTACCATACGATCGCATTCGGTGCCACAAACATAGCATTTGCTGATAATCGTAGGATTGACTTTGTTGACATCAATGGCTACTCTGTTATCAAAAACGTAACATTTACCTTCAAAATCCTCTCCGTTTTCTTCCAGGCCATATTTGATAATGCCGCCATGCAGCTGATATACATTCTCAAATCCTTCTTCCAAAAGGTATGCACTGGCTTTTTCGCATTTGATGCCTCCGGTGCAGTAGGTAATGATTTTTTTGTCTTTGAACTTTTTCAGCTCTTCAACCTTTGCCGGAAAATCCCGGAAATTTTCTATATCAAGTGTAAGGGCATTCTTAAACCGGCCGACGCCATATTCATAATCAGACCTGCAATCAACAATGATGACATCATCGGCATTTTTGATTTTTTTAAAATCGGCAGGGGATAAATGGATGCCGGTTCTCTCATTGGGATCTATATGTCTGAGACCGGAATGTACAATTTCGGGTTTTACGCGAACATGTAGTTTCTGAAAAGCATGTTCACTGACTGTGTCTATTTTGAAGTCTGTTGAAGAAAAGCGAGGATCCGCTTTAACGGTATCCATATACCTTTGGCAGGCTTCTTCTGTTCCTGAAACTGTTCCGTTGAGCCCTTCATGCGCAACGATTATTCTTCCTTTAAGACCCAGCTCGATACAAAAAAGATGATGATCTTCCCGAAATTGCTCAGGGTTCTCGATCTTTGTATAACAGTAGTATAAAAGTACGTTGTATGTCATGAATGTATATAGAAAAATTAACTGACTTTTTCAATTACCTTGGCCGGGTTACCAAATACGGTTTCTCCGTCTTTGACATCATTGATTACAACAGATCCGGCTCCGATACGTGCTTTTTTTCCGATAGTTACGCCACTTACAATGGTGACTCCGCTACCGATAAAAGCCTTTTCGCCTACCTTTACACCGGAGTTTAATACAGACCCGGCTCCGATTTGTACATAATCACTTAATTCGACATCGAAGTCAATAACAACATTAGAACTTACGATACAATGGTTGGGAATGCGTGCGTTTGCATTTACTACTGCACCGGCGTTTATCATATTGCCATATCCAAGAAAAGCAAGGTCAGAAACAACTGCATGCGCGTGGATTGCATTGACAGGCATTACTTTCCGCTTGCTTTTAAGCATCTCTACAATACTTTCCTTGTATTTGGTATCATCAGAAGCAACAAAAGCCTCACATTTCTTTCCGATATATTTTAAAAAACCATCATCATCCGGACGACCCAGAATCGCTATATCATTGAGTTCTTTTCCATGGAGGGAGTCGTTTTCGTCAAGGAAACAATAAGTGACTACCTTGTTGGAATTAAAAATATCAAGAGCGACCCGGCCGAGCCCGTTTGCGCCAAAGATGATAACAGGATTATTTTTCATATCAGTTCAGTACACACAAAATTAATCAATTATTCAGAAAGGGTAAAATCTACCGGTTTGCTAACAGAAAATCCGAGAGATAAGTTCAGTCTTCCAGAGGGATCAGGACGTTGAGTGAGCCGGGAACGCATTTTACCAAAAGCCGGGCTGGCATGGTAAAAGGCTCTCCGTCGAGATGTACGGGGCCTTCCTTGTCTCGTTCAAATAGCAGCTCTGTAAATTTGGAGGTGCTCATATACCGTGATTGGTGAATACGGGATGCAAACAAACGGACGCCGATCAATGGAGCCAGATACAGCGGGAATGGTTTGAGGATACATAAATCCAGCAGACCATCCCGGATGTTTGCTTTGGGTGCAATGAAGGCATTATTGCCGTATTGATTTGTATTGGCGAAAGTAACGAGGAAGGCTTCTTGTTTTATACGGTTATCTTCTGTTTGAATAGTATACGTATGAGACGAATAGCGAAAGAACTCTTTCAGGGAGATTTTTATATAGCTTTTGAGACCTCTGCTTTCAGCTTTGCTGAACTTATGTCCGATATGCGCATCGAATCCAACTCCTGCTGTACAGAAAAATGGTTTTCCGTTGATTGAGGCACTGTCTATGCTATTTATTGAAACATTGTTTAGTGAGTTTATCGCCTTTATGGGATTTAATGGAATGCCCAGATGTCTGGCAAGGCCGTTTCCGGATCCGGCGGGTATAATACCGAGTGCTGTTTCTGTATGAATCAGGGCCCGGGCAATCTCATTAATTGTTCCATCGCCCCCGACCGCTATGATATTACCATAAGCGTTTAGTACGGCTGATTGAGCCAGCCGGGTTGCATGACCGGGTTGGGAGGTAAACTCTATTGAGAAATCATATTGGTTATGATCGAGGTACTTATTAAAAAGCTTGGTAAACTCTTTTTTTGAATTTGTACCTGATGCCGGATTGATAATAATCAGCGTTTTTGCCGGGTTCAATTCTTTAATTTTTTTGTAGTAATTTGACAGATGATCACTAAAAAACCTGGTAGTACTTCCGAATTACTTTTACCGGATCATGGTGATAAAAGAGTTTTTATTTTTACTTTTAAAATTTCTGACCGAATTAAGCAAAAATATACAAGTTATCCGAAAAAGAATTCAATATGAATAGTGTAGTGAAGGCGGTAATTGGTCTTTTTATCTTATTCGTCACTTCTTGCAATTTGTGCAATGACAAGCATGAACCTCTTCTGGAAGTGGTTTATGTTGATACTACAGAAAGATTGCTGCCTTATGATATCATCAGAGTTGAAGGACAGGATTTTGAAATAAATATTGGGTATTTGGGCAATTCGATTCCTCTGAATCCTCAGTCAGATAGTACTGCTTTTCTGTTTGTCGGACCTGACCGGATTGATACGCTTGTATTAAAATATACTATCTGGTTTGAATACAGGAGTGAGAAGTGCGGTTTTGATACGCATGCGAAAAATATAAGAATTGAATGTTTTTCGGGGTTTAAAGATGTCTGGCTTAATGATAAAAGTATTAGGTTGTTTTTGTAGTTGTTATCTTCTCCTCATTGGAGTTTGTCTTTATGGTCAGGATACAAGAAAGAATGCTTTGGGGATTGAGCTTGTAAGACCTGTCAGTCAATTTTGGTGGGCGACGAAGGAACGGAAAATATTGATACCGGAGATAGCGTACAGGAGACAGCTGTCAAAACGTTTCTTTTACCGGTCAATATATGGGTATACCTGGCTAAAATTTCTCAATGAGAATCTGAACTACGGGCAGCATGGCATATACATGAAGCAGGGCATTGATTTCAGAGTGGTCGGGATGGGGCAGAGACATGAGCTAATCGCTGGTATAGCGGGTTTTATAACGTATCATCAATCCAGGTCTCAGGGTTTTTTTCACGGATTATATTTTCCGGCCTATCAGACGCCGGTTTTTGAGAACCGACAATGGTTTGGCGGCTGGGAATTGGCGACTAGAATAAATAAAAAATTTTCGGATGTGTTCATTCTAGAATTTACTACCCGGCTTGGTTTTCTTCCGCAATATCATTCGTTCCTGTTTAATAGCTATCTGTCTGGTTTGGGCTATGGCGGTGATGTGAAGGGTAATCATAATTCTGGTAAACCCAGTCTTATTATTTTTCCGGGGATCGAATTGAAGCTATACTATCGTTTTTAAGAGTCGGGTGGCTGATCTCAATGTCAAAAACATTTTGAATCATGCTTGCATTGTCCGGATAAATCATTTTTTTGCCGCTTAGCAATCCGGAGCCTATGATTAATTTATCCAGAAAGAAAAAACATTTTGATATCAGAAAGCCTCTCAGGAAATACCTGATCGAATATGAGCGTGAAGTTGAGTTGCCATTAGCATATTCTGATCTTACCCGATATGCCAATACATTTCCCTTGTATGATCAGCGCGGAGAAGATACTTTCTGGGTGTCGGTAATATACGATCAGAGTGATTTCTCCATGATTACCGATGGACTGAAAAAAACGTACGCTACCTTGAAAGTGCATGGAGATCTGTCTCTTATTGAGCACTTGTATATTGACCGTATTGATTTATGTGTGTATGGCAATACACAACCTTTTCGTGTCAGAGTGGTGAATAAGATTAATGATAACTTTGATTATTTCTATGTAAAAAGAGCTGATGCCTCGCGGATATATGGGTTGGAGCTGGAGCATATTCTTTCGCCCAACCGTATTAATTATTATGTTGACGGGGATACACTGATCGAGGAGCATATTGTGGGAATTCCGGGTGATATGTTTATAAAGCACTACCTGAATGATCCGAAGCTGAATAAAATCAGGCTGGCCAAGGAATTTGTAAAATTCAATGAGCGGTGTTTTGTCCGGTTGCTGGGTGATATGCATTCCGGGAACTATGTGGTAGAGATTACTCCCGACTTTGAAGAATACCATTACAGAATCAGAGCTATTGATTTTGATCAGCAGTCTTATGAGGGACGAAAGCTGGTATATATGCCCCAGTATTATAAAAGTAACAATCCTATAATAAAAATTGGTTTGGAGCTTCTTACTCCTGAGTCGGTAAAGCAATATCAGAATGAAGAACGATCGTTGATTGCGAACCGGTTGAGAGCAGCACGATACAGAATCAAGGAACTGGGCGATGCAGTGATGAGTGATCAGATAAGTATTCCGGAACATATTGAACGCTTGCGAAATGAACTTGCTGCTCATTATCAGGATGAAGACTTTCTTAATTGTAAGGGAATGGGGGCTATTGTTCGTACCAGTCTCCGTATGTTGCTAAAGAAATCCTGATGCTGTATGATGAATACAATATTTGGAAACCGGGACGTTTAATTGAACGATATTTTTAATTTTGCGACAAATACACCTTTTGAACAAAATGAGAAATCTGTATTTAATCTGGGTAGTGTTGTTTTTCCCGATTATTGTATGGGCCCAGAACGAAATAGACTCCGGTGCTATAAATCTGAGTACGCCCTATCATACCATATCGGTATTTTTAAATAATCTTCAGGAAGAGAATTACTATCCGGAGAAAGCGGCCGGGACATTATATGCACCAGCATATTCAGACGAAGATCGTGAACGTTTGGCAATTAAGTTGAAACAGATATTTGATGCGAAAGGATATCTGATCGAAACAAGCAGATTCTCAAAAAATCCGGATTACAGAGATTCAGCAGATGGCAAGGGGTATATGATTATCGATCACCGGCTGCCCCAGGTTTATCTGGAGAGGGTTGATGGACGCTGGCTTTTCTCGAAAGAAACGGTTGGTGCAATTGAGACTGTTTATGCGGAGGTGTTCCCTCTGGGAACGGATCAGCTGATGAATTTACTTTCCGGATCAGCCGGATCAAAAAAATACGTTGGTTTGCATTCCTGGCAAATCCTCGGAATTCTCATTCTGGTTATTCTGAGCTTTTTGATCCACAGACTGCTTACCTGGATTTTTGAAGGTATCATAGTACGGCTTTTGGTACAGGCAGGGCAACGCATGATTGCCGGAAGGTATATCAAACCGGTCGCCCGACCGTTCAGTCTGCTTGTAGTGGCAATAATTCTCACTGTTTTTCTGCCGGTTCTGCAATTGCCGGTTACTTCTTCGAGATATCTGATCCTTGCGCTTAAGGCATCTATACCGGTTTTTGGTACCGTCGTCTTTTATAAGATTGTGGATCTTCTTGCGGCCCATTTTGAAAGACTGGCAGCAAAGACAGAAAGCACATTGGATGATCAGCTTGTACCTCTTTTGAGGAGAGCCCTGAAAGTATTTGTTGTTATTACGGGAGGGTTGTTTACTTTGCAGAATCTCAACTTCAATATTACTGCTTTACTTGCAGGTATTTCAATTGGGGGATTGGCATTTGCTCTGGCTGCTCAGGATACACTGAAAAATCTGTTTGGGTCGTTGATGATTTTTGTAGACCGGCCTTTCCAGATCGGAGACTGGATTATTTCGGACAAAATAGATGGTTCAGTGGAAGAAGTCGGGTTCCGGTCAACCAGGGTAAGAACCTTCCATAATTCGATTACTTATGTGCCTAATGGCAAGATGGCTGATATGACCATAGATAACATGGGTATGCGTCAGTATCGCCGGTACAGGACAATGATCCGGGTTGCTTATGGTACACCGGCTGATTTGATTGAAGTATTTCTGAAAGGACTGGAAAGAATTGTCGAAGAGCATCCTGCCACCAGAAAGGATTATTATAATATCTATCTCAACAATTTTGATAACTCGGCGCTGGAAATTCTTTTTTATATCTTCTTTGCAGTACCTACCTGGCCGGAAGAGTTAAAAGGCAGACAGGAAGTGATGCTGTCAATTGTACGGCTTGCTGAGGAGCTGGGAATTCAGTTTGCTCTTCCTGCTCAAACGCTTCATGTAGAGACGTTCCCCGAAAAAGCATCAACGCGTCCGCATTTTTCCGGGGAAAAGGCAGATTATGAACAGAAAATGAATAACTGGTTCAGCAAAAACCCAGGTGGCAGACAGTTGATGGAAAACTGAGAGAGAAATTGGGGGCTTACCGGTCAATTTCTCCCATTACCACATCGATTGATCCGAGTATGGCAATCAGGTCTGCAACCATTACACCTCTGGATATTTCCGGCAAAACGGCCAGATTCATCATGCATGGAGAACGTCCGTGAACTCTTGCGGGTATATCATATGTACCCGTGGACCGGAAGAAGAACCCCAGTTCACCTTTCGGGCTTTCTCCGCGGATATAAAAGTCCATGGCTTTCGGGCGAATCTTTTTGGGTGCAATTGCCTGCGGGTCAAAGTCTCTGGTCCGTTTGTGATTTCCGCATAACTGATCCAGACATTGCTCGATTATTTTCAGTGATTCATAACATTCCAGAACCCTGACATAGTTTCGGTCCCAGCAATCTCCTTTTGTTCCAACCTGGCCTTCCCCGACGGGAATGTCAAAATCCAGCTCAGGATATACTGAGTACTGATCAACTCTTCGAAGGTCGTACCGAAGTCCTGAAGCTCTCAGGCAGGGTCCGCTTATACCGTAGTTAATAGCCAGATTTAGAGGTAATATGCCTACATTGGCAGTACGCTCAATGAATATTTTATTGTTGATTACCAGTTGTTGCAGTTCTTTAAGCTTCGGTCTGAGATACGTCACAAATTCCCGGCAGCGTTCCTCAAATCCCACAGGAAGGTCATAAAAGAGCCCGCCGATCCATATATAGTTGTATAGCATGCGGGCCCCGCAGACCCATTCCAGCATACGATTGATATGTTCGCGGTCTCTCATTAGCCACAAGAATGGAGTGACAGCACCGATATCAATTGCATATGTACCAACGGCAATGAAATGAGAGGCAATACGGTTGAGCTCTGCTACAAGTACCCGGATATATTCTGTTCTTTTGGGGATTTTATCTTCAATGCCAAGCATTTTTTCAACTCCCATGGCAAAAATATGCTCCGAGTTCATTGCGGCCATATAATCAAGCCGGTCAACAAACGGGATAATCTGATTGTAAGGGAGCTTTTCTGCATGCTTCTCGAAACAGCGATGCAGGTATCCCATATGAGGTATAACCTCTTTTACTGTTTCCCCGTCAGTCAGAACCTCGAGTCGCAAAACTCCGTGGGTGGAAGGATGCTGCGGGCCCAGGTTAATAATCATTTCACCGGGTTTAAGATCTTCTGCCCGGAAAAAATTCGGCTCTGATAACCGCAGATTCTCTTCTTTATAAATAAATTCTATGACACGTTGGGACATTAGTTACTTATCGGGTTTTCGACTTTAATTCCATGGTAAAACTCCTGAGTCTGATAGTCTTTGCGCAAAGGAAATCCGATCCAGTCTTCGGGCAGCAGGATACGTCGTAAATCAGGATGGTCATTAAACAAGATGCCAAACATATCATAGATTTCCCGTTCCTGCCAGTTTGCACCCTGCCATACAGAGCAAATGGAATCGACAGAAGGAAGACTCTCGTCTGTGCCACGGGGGATCGTTACTTTCAACACAAGACTATGATTGTAGGGAATCGAATATAGATGGTAAAGAAGGTCAAATGTGTTAACAGAGGTTCCGTTGTCAACAGCTGTGATACTTGACAGGAAGTCAAAATACAGATCGGAATTGGAAAGCAGTTCAGAACAAACTTTCCGCAGACTATCGGCATGCACATTAAGCTGAGGCTGGAGTTCTCCTTTGTCTTCGCCTGAAACAAACTCGGCACCGATTTTTTCTGTCAGAATGATACGGATCTGGTCAAATGTCATGAGCTGGCTTGTTTCTGGTTTAGAAGATTCTGGATAGCCTTAGGAGCGGAAAGATTCTGCTCGTTTCTTATTTTTTCCTGAAGCTTGAGAAAACCGCCGATTAATGCCTCCGGGCGGGGTGGACATCCCGGCACATAAATATCAACCGGAATGATTTTGTCAACCCCTTTTACTACATGATAGCCATGTTCCCAATACGGTCCGCCACAATTGGAACATGACCCCATTGAAATAACGTATCTGGGTTCGGGCATCTGCTCGTACAATCTTCTGATTCTGTCCGCCATCTTGAATGTAACGGTACCAGCTACAATCATCACATCCGATTGTCGCGGGGAAGGACGGGGAAACACACCGAAACGGTCAAGGTCGTATCCCGATGCGTATGCTCCCATCATCTCAATGGCACAACAAGCAATACCAAACCCCATAGGCCAGAGTGACGAAAGACGGGCCCAGTTGACGACATCATCAAGTTTGGTCAGAACGATACCTCCGGATCCGGTTTTAGCTTGGCTTAGATTCATTTTTTGTATACCGTTGGTTTAGCTCCTCATATAAACGGGCTGGTACGGGAGATTTGAAATCGACAATACGTTGTTTGGGCTGTATCCAGTCAAGAAATCCTTTTTTCCAGGCATATATAAGTCCTAAGACAAGGATTGCAATGAAAATAAAAATCTCAGCAACTGCAAACCAACCCCATAATCCATTGCTGCTTTCAATGATTTCTTTTTTCCCGAATACGGTCGCCCAGGGGAAAAGAAAGATCATTTCGACTTCAAAAACCAGAAAGATCAATGCAATAATGTAAAATTTTATGTTAAACTGTCCCCAGGCATCACCGATCGGGTCTTCACCGCATTCATAAGAGCTCAGTTTTTCAGGATTGGGTCTGAATGGCCGGATTATTTTACTGACCAGCATTCCGGCAGCCACAAACAACATTCCTCCGATAATAAAAAGGAGTATGGTCGAAAATTCAGATAGTTGTGGATTGTGCAAGATACATTGTCAATTTAGCAGGTAAATATACTATATCTGATCTGAATAAAGAAATAACAGTAGAGCTGGCCGGAAGGAAATATGAAAATGTACCCGAGTACGGAGATGTACTTTTTAGGGATTAAATTTGAATTATATTTACAGGAAATAGAACAAATTTGTAAAATAATGACTATATATCTGCGTCCGTCCGGTTTACATTGGCAGATTTAAAGGTATTAAGTAACAGATATTGTATAGATAATAGAATATGAATATGTTAGGTAGGTGGCACATTTTGCCGGTTTTATTTCTTATTTTAAATTTTCATAAAGGCTATACTCAGTGTGAGCCACCTTCATCTATAAAGGCAACGTACTGCGAAGGGCAGCTTGCCGAAATTCTGATAGATGATTCGGATCCTAACGTGCGTTATGCCTGGTATTCGATTCTGGATCAGCAAATTCCCAGTTATGGAATGGATGGAAAGGGGCGCAGATTTCTTTCTCCTGGTACCCAGACCGGGCCGTTTACTTTCTATTATCAAAAAGAAGTAACAATGAAAACCGGGCCTGATTATCGTATCCCTTCCGGTGGACAGGCTGTCCCTAATAATGGAGTGAACTCGTATCAGATGCCTGTCGATGCCGATGTCAGTTTTCGTATTAATTCATTTACTGTTGTGGTACGGATGAGTGATCCGAATGAGACATATGGATTTGGTTTACGCTATCATGATGGTACGGACACAACTTATGCAGATTGGTTTACCGGCCGCAGAAGTGATTTTGTCAGTGTCGGATCCGGATATTACAGGGTTGAAATTCCAGCCGACTTTGTAATCCCTGCGGGGGCTGGATTTATCGAGTTTATTTCCGCTGCTGATGCAGGTGGAAACTATATAGGTGTTGAAGAAATATACTGGTACAGTGGTGCATCCTACACAGGTGGAACGTATGCTGCAAATAGTATAGAGGTTGGTAATCCGGCAAAGACCATAGGTACTTCGAATCTGTCACCCTTGCTGATGGACTGGGATATTACTTTATTATGTGATAAGGTTGGAGTTACTACGCAACTTTCCGATAACTGCTGCATACCGGTTGGGCCGGCTGTGACTCTGTCTGCCACTACACTGACACCTACCTCTGCAGATTTCCCTGTTACTCTGACTGTAAGCGGCGCTGATATTTCCGGTTCCATGTATTATTACTGGTACGATGAGAATAATACGCTGATTGATAACGGTCAGGGAAGAACCAGTATTCAGGTCAATTCAGTAGGTCAATATACTGTCAGAGTTGTAAATGAAGCCGGAGACCAGACAAAGACAGCCTGCTATGCCAATCGCTCTGTAACTCTTGGTATAAAAAGTATTTTTGCTCCTGCTGATTTTACAATATGCTTGGGTGATCCTGTTACTTTGAAAGGAGAGGGGGCTGAAGGCAAGTATAACTGGTACAGTGATGATCCCGAGGCAGATGATTATATTGTAACTAAAAATGCTCAGGAAACCGACGTTTATATTCTTGAGCCCGGGGAATATACCTACACTGTTGAGGGAGAGGTAAAGCTCGGTAATATTGCCAGGGACGGTAAGTTTGAGTTTTTCAACCTGGAAGACAACTATGATCCGTTACAGCCCAATAGAATTTTTGAAACGGCTTATGGTATTGCTCAGGGACCTGATGAGAGTGGCCGCCAGGGACACTATATAACCGGAGAAGGACAGTTCCGTGTTGACGATGTGATCAGGGGTTATTCGGCCAACTCGTATCAATGCAGGACGGTGAATGATTATTGGGTTAAAACCGATCCGGTGACAGGGGATGTAGTTTCCAGAGGTAAAATTTTTATCGCGGATGCTGTTGCCAACAGACCGGGAACCCCGTTTACTGCAGCGTTTGCTAATACTTATCCGCTATGGAGACTTTCTAATCAGCCAATTGAACCCGGGCAGACTTATGAGTTTTCGATGGATATTTCAAACTGGAATGACGGAGCTGCTCCTCCCAATATTATGTTATTGGTAAATGGTGTACCGTTAACCAATCTTCAGATTAATGGAGCTCCGGTGCCTGGTGGTAATGATTATTATGCTTTCCCGGCCAGTAAGTTCTGCCAGTGGGAGACTATTGTGGGTACCTGGACCGCTCCTCCCGGAGTAACTACTGCTACAATTGCTGTCGCCGAAGTAAGTAATACCCTGATGGGATATGAGTTTGCGATGGACGATATCACGTTCAGTACTGGTAGAGGTATGCAGCGTGATGAAGTAGCAATTAAGGTCGATGATTGTAATGAGCTTGAAGCAAGACAAGATGGTACAGTATGTGTCGGGGAGCCATTTGAATTGTACACGGTAAAAAATAATGGGTTTATTGCACACTGGAAAGACTCCAAAGGGAATATAGTGGCCGAAACAGAAAGAGCCAGTGTTTATCCGGTCTCAAACGAAACATATACGGTAACTGCGCGATATCCGCTCATTAACTTTATAAAGAATGGTAATTTCGAAAGTGGCCCGCTTGATTTTACAACGACATTGAGAGATCTTTCCACAACGAACAATAGTTCGATCGAGCAGGGTGACTTTTTAGTAGCAACCGGTTCCAGTACCTATCTCCATGGTACGATGTTAAAGAATCAGCCGGATCATACACTTGGATCGCTAACCGGCAGAATGATGCTGATACGTTTCAAGAAGGATGATGTGCTGGTTGGTAAAACAATTCCTGTTGAATCTGGCCGGAGTTATGTTTTCTCTACCTGGCTAAAGCATTTTCACGTAGGTGGTGCCAATGCCAGAGAATATACATTTGATTTGCTTGTTAATGGTGTGGTGCAGGAAACAATGAAGCTTGCTCCCGGAACGGACTGGACGCAGTTTAGCTATACATGGACTGCTCAGACGTCAGGAAATGTTGCGGTTTCTTTTGTTGCACGGACAGACCATTGGGAGTCAGGACTTGCTATGGATGATATTTCACTGGCCCGGTTAGGACCGGAAAAAACCGATGAGGTCAAGGTTACTGTGGATATGTGTAATACACTGACGCTGAAAGATGAGGATTGTGACGATGGAGATCGCCTGATTTCATATGAAACCGATGGAATCTTTAAAGGCTGGTATGATTCGGAAGGAAATCTTGTTTCCCGGGATGATACCTTGAGAGTGCAACCAAGCGGGAGAACACAATATTCTGCTATTGTAAGTGCCGGATTGGGGCCGGTTAATGAAAATGGAAATATGAATCTGGGCTTGGTTGGGATGGAGCCATTATTTTCTAAACAACCACAAAATCCGGCCGATAATCAGCCACTTAGAGCGCCCAACTATGGATTTGTTGGAAATGCAAACGAATTCAATGGTAATCATTATGCTCCATTAACCGGGCGGGGAGGAAGTGGTAAGTTTTTGCTGGTGAATACGGACCAGAACAGGACTAATGAGCGATTATTCGTATCAAAGCCTGTTCCCGTAGAAGCTGGGAAGGAGTACAATCTTGCATTAAGTCTTGCTTATGCAACAAAATTAACTGAGCTGGTGAAATTTACAGAATTTTATCCGATAGAAGTATTCATTGGCGGAGTAAAGATTGCCTCGATTGATCTGAAAGTTGATAATAGCTGGCAGGACTTTTTATTGCCATATTCGCCCGCAACGACTGGTAATGTTCAGATTGAAATTGTGATAACTGCAAAGCAGCGTAATAATTATCTGGATGCCATGCAGTATTTTGCATTTGCTGTGGATGAAGTGCATTTAAGACCTTTGGTTGATGTATTGACCGAGTCAATCGAAGTGGATCCTTGTTTCTCCTGTAATGCACCTGTGTCTTTAAGCTTCCCAGAAGATACGTTGAACTTGTGTCTTGGTGATGCATTGGAACTAAGCTTCTCGCTTGATACTGCCAATGGTCCGGCTCTGTTTGGCTATTATTACACATGGAGCCGTAACAGATCTGCACTTGCCAGTCATCCTACAGCTTTATTGCCTGCCAATTCTGGTGACTGGGTATACTCAGTCAGTTCTGTAACTCAGGTTGATTCGGCATGGCATTATATCAGAATTGAGGATGGTAATAATGGTTTTGAGCATTGTTACTTGGAGGACAGTGTATTTGTTGTTGTACATGGCAAGCCCTTACCGGCGGTGTTGTCAGGGGATTTAGCTGCGATGTGTGAGGGTAGTTCTCGCTATATCCGTGTTAAGGATGCATTAGCTA
>JAEVZS010000020.1 GCA_023392125.1 Bacteroidota bacterium | reverse complement strand
TCCCGAAGGATCTGCATCTTCTGTTCTACACTAAAATGTCTTCTTGTTTTTCCCATTTCATTTACTAATTTAACTCTACTAAATTATTTCCCAAATTTAGTCCAGTTCATTAGGGGGCTAGGACATTATGGATTCCGTATCTACAATCCGCAGATAGGGAAGTTTTTGAGTGTGGATCCGCTGACAGGTAGTTATCCATGGTTGACTCCATATCAATATGCTTCAAATAATCCTATATGGTTTATTGATGTGGACGGTCTTGAAGGAACTCCCTTTTTATTTCCAGGGCAAAGGCATGGATATCAGTTACATGGTGTTAATCAAGATGGTAAAGTAGATGCTGAAGAAAAGAAAGTTGGGGCGCAATTTTCGTTATATTTCGGAGTTGGTTTTGTAGCAGTTATTACAGGAGGAGTTGCTGCGCCAATACTTGAATTAACAACATATCGCTTAGCTGCCTACTTTGCAGCAAATCCCCAAATTGCAATGGGTATGGCTGGAACTGTAGCTGCAATTTTTGATCCTAACCCAGCTGCGGATTATCCTGGTTTAGGAGACGAGTTTGTTAAAGGTGCAAAGATTCTGTTTAAAGCCGGCGGAAAGCAAACTGAATTTATTGCGGAAGCGGGAGCAAAATTTGCCAATTCATTTGAGAGATCTTGGGCTAAAAAATTGCTTGGCGAAGGTAAAAATGTTACACTCCTTAAGGAAAGTACTGAAGAAGGAGTTAGGACAGCAGATTTTATAGTTGATGGGGTTAAGACAGAGTTAAAAGCAATATCTAGTGTGGTGAATCCAACTTCAGATAAATTGTCAAATGTTATTTCACAAACTATAAAAGGGTCTAGTGGGCAGGCAGATAACTTAATTATAGATTTAACTCAACAAGTTGGGGCAACTTTAGATATAGCTAAAAGAGGGGTTGCAAGATATTTTGGTCAAGGTAATAGTAAAGAGTCCATTAGAGTAGTAGGGGAAGGGTTTGATAAAACATTCAATAAAAATGATTTTATAAAGAAATAATATGAGCAAGTACACATCAATTTTATTGTTTATCTCTGGTATAGAAAATGAAAAAGAAAGAATTAAGGAGATAAATGACTTTGAGCTTAAATCGGGAAAAAAGTTAAATTTGATTGATGTTAATAACACTAATATATTTCCTGATATATTCCCTCGTTTTACATATGCTGGAACTTATAATTTTTTTGAATTAGAAAAATTCCTTGTTCATGTGGCTAATAATGTGAATTGGGAATATCCGGAGTATGTGCAGATTTTAGTTCAAGAAGAGGGGGGATATACTTGTAAAATATATGGAGAAGCTGGGAAAAGACTTGATGTTGATTCTGAGAGTTTTTAGTTGATATTAAGATTTTCCGCCCCGCTGCTCGGGATCTTCCTAAAAATAAAGCTTTGGGAAGGGCATGTGGGAATTGTTACAGATGTTGATAAGGACGGAAAGTTTAAATTAACTCATGCTCGTGGTCAGGGAAAAGTATCTATTGAAAATGCATGGCATATTACAGCATCTCAATATAGAACTTCTAAGTTTTATGGTTTTTACAGACCTAAAGTTGAAACACCTGACGGAAAAGTAGATGATAACGGCAATCCTATAGCAATACCAGCTACTGCGAGTAGTCAGAATCAGAATACTATGCAGAATCCATTCAAAGTCTTAAAAGCCTTAGTTATTCCGTTTAAGATAATGAACGAGTTCCGGAAAGCTGGTGAAAAAGTAGCTGATGATTTTAAAGAGAAAGTGGGAACGGGAGCCAATAAGGAACAGCCCAGTCAATAGAAATTAGCTTTAAAATTTTATCATTATGGAAAAAGTATTGTTGTTGTTGTTCGTATGTTTTTTTTCATGCGATAATAATGCTGGAAGGGAAATAAGAACATCTGATGTTACACTGACAGAAAGGGTTCATGTAGATGGTCAAAGTGTAGAAGTCTTACAAGATACGGAAAGGGCTGATGTATCTGATGAATATATAATGGAAGGGAAGAACATCGTTTTTTTTCTCGCAACTCAAGAAGAGTTTGATTCTTTTATTGCGAATAAATCAGATGATTCTGTTCGAGAGATAAATGATTTATTGGCTGATGCATACTCTCCGATTTATTTTTTAACTAGAACCTTAAAGAATAAAGGGATTAGAATAGAAGAAAGCCGTATTCGTTTTTTTAAGATCAAGACATCTGAGGGGTATATTCTTTTCGATAAAACAGCAAATAACAAAATGTTTGGTGTGATAATGAGTGATGGGAAGAAAGCACCTTTGATTATAGAAGGAGAAATCTTAAACGAAGAAGATTATCAAAATCTAATCTATGAGTATTTTAACATCAAGCTTCAGGAAGATTAATATTATTTGAAATTTGTATATAGCCTAAAGGTCAACTTCTAGAAGTTGACCTTTAGGCTATATGTCTTGACAGAAGTATCTTTACCTTAAATTTTTATACAGCTATGAAAAGAATACTATTATTGTCGGCATTGGCCGTTGTTTTTAGCTCGGCAACGGTTAAAAAAGAAACCGTTCCAGCACCTATGACTATGGATTTAGGATCTACAATCCGCAGATAGGTAAGTTTTTGAGTGTCGATCCGTTGTTTATGTCCTATCCTTGGTTTACACCGTATCAATTTGCTGGGAATGATCCAATCAGGAATATTGATATTGACGGTCTGGAAGGAGGCTCAATGGTAGAATCCTATCTAGTAGGAGAGCTTGAAAAGTCTTGGAATCAGACGGTAAGTGATATTAAAGGCTGGTGGAATTCATGGAGTATTTTACCATCGAAATCACCTAACGCACCGGCTCCACCTGTTAAGAAATCAGAGGCTACGCCGGAGATAAAGAAAGTAGATGAAGCCCAAGTAGCAAAAAAAGTCTTGGTGTCAGCACCTTGGATGAGTACTGCCATTGGTGAAACAGGACAGAAAGAAATTAAAGGTAAAGAGCATAACCCTCGTATAATTGAATATCATTCTACAACAGGTGGTTTTAAAGATGATGAAACACCTTGGTGCGCTTCTTTCTGTAATTGGGTTATGGAAGAGGTGGTTATGAGGGAACTGGAAGTGCTAGGGCTTTATCTTGGAAAGATTGGGGAGAGTCGACTGGTGGAGAGCCTGTTTATGGAGCAATTGCAGTAATTGATTATGGAGCTGGTAAAGGACATGTTGGCTTTGTAACAGGAATAGAAGGAGATAATATTACGGTCATGTTGGGGGGTAACCAAAGTGATCAAGTTAAAGAATCCAAATTTAAAAGATCTTCGATCGTTGATTATCGAGTTCCCAAAGGATATGAAATACCGGATCAGGATAAGAAGATGGGAGAAAAAAAGGTTGCAGGAAGTGCAGAAACACTAGAGACTACAAGATAATATTAATGAAAAAGATTAATTCAATGAACGTGCTAATGCTATTATTGACTATTAGTTTTTGGGGATGTGTTTTTTTTGAAAGAGAACCTTCGGTTGAACAAACACAAATTGCAGATAGTAATGCGAAAGAGGTAGTTGAAGAAAAAAAAGAGATTAATACCTACCAGGAGTTTTCTTTTAGAAATGATAGTATACTCCAAAGTATCAAAATAGAGGATATAAAACCAAATCAAATTAGATTTGAGTATCATGTGTCTAATGAGAAAAGGTCATGCTCCCATACTATTGTTGGTATTGCGATCGATAAAAAACCAGATATGGATCCAGTGCTAGATGAAGATGAAGAAGGATTTGGTTATCCCTCAATTGAATATATTTATGAGAAAGAAAATTGCTATTTAGCAATTAGAAGGTCAATGCTTGAGAAGGATAAGGTACAAATTAGGTCCTCTGATTGTAATAATCAGAGTGAAAAATATTGTCCAATAGAGAGCATTGGTATTATGAGATAAGAAAGGTTATACCTTATCGATTCTTTCGCCGTTGCAGGTGTTCGGGCCTCTATCCCCATGGTCAGTGTGCCCGTGGTCTGTAACCATTTTGACCGCGGTCGCGTGGCACACCGACCGCAATATATGTAAAGAAGTATATTAAAATCCCTGATCATAGAGAATATTTTGGCTAATTTACCTACCTGATTCACAAGGTGTATATTTCTTCGGTCTGTGTGCCACAGACCGAGGTGAAAGCTGGCTGGTTTGTTTCTTTACTCTTTTTACAAGGAGATGACCAAATCAAAGAGGAGTTTCATCACCTATGGGGTTGGTTCATTATACGGATGACCCATCAACGCTAGATGATCAATATTTAGATGATATCAGGAGGCGGCACGAATCAGGTGAAAAAATTCACTCACAGGAGTATCAGTATCTTGATGAAGCATATAAAAGAACACTTTCTAATAAAGGAATAAGCTTTGATGGTAATTATGTTATCAATCCACAACATGTTCCTAATTCAGGTGAATATAAATCGAATAAAAGTGTTCTTCCTGAAAATCACCAAGAATTATGGAAGGGTAAAAGTTACAAAGACTCTGAGGGCAATTGGTGGAGTGTTGAAGGTAAAGGTAAAAAGGCTATTTTTCATAGATTCCAAGAGGATAACAATGGTAATTATCATTGGAATGGTTCCACAAATGGTAAAACTAAATCGGGAGATAGTTATCCAATCAACATTAATAATGTTCCTAATGAATTGAAAAAGAAAGTTGAATACAATTAATAAATATATGACAAATCTAATAGGTGATAAAAGTAAAATAGCCATTCAGTACGAGGGATTTGTAGAGAAACCTATTCTAACAGGAAAAATTTTATTATGGATAAACAATCAATACTTAGGTTATTATGATGAAAGTTGCTCTATATATCCTGTTTATAAAGCCTTAAAACGTATGGTTGACAGTGAAGATTTTTACGAACCAGAGTTTATTCCTTTGTTGGATTTGAAACAAGAATCTAAAGCAAAAGAGATACTCTTACAAATGAGTCCTCATTTTTATAATCCAATGGGCTTTTATGATCTTACAGATGATGAGCAAAATGAGTTGGTTAAATTTGATAAGTATATTGTGAATTTTAGTGAATGTTTTGATGATTTTGTAATTCGTCACTTTAAATACAAAGAAGAGATCTTTTTTATTTGGAAATTAGGAAACCATTTGAATAAACATTATTTTAAATATGACGATTATGGATATGATATTAAAATAGGTAAGGTAAGTGCTAAAGATCTATCAATTGTTTTGGAAAAATTTCAAGTTAAGGTACAAGAAGAGTTCGGGATAATACTTCGACGTTGATTTTTAAGCCGGGTCAGTCTTTACAGTGGCTAGCAGAGTACGGAGTCACAGGTCATGCACATTCCTTTGGGAGGCTGGTCCGGGTACCGAGCCGGGAGCAGTTGACTTCAAGATTGTCAATGGCAACGGATTTAATTACAACCATCTCCGTACCACGCAGTCTTCTGCTACGGGCCGTCGTTGCGTCTTTTGACCAACGACCATTCCGCTCCCCTCAGTCGCTCGGCTGTTTAAATAAAGCTGCGCCTTCAGTCGCTTCGGCTTAGCCGAGTGACGGTTGTGCGTGAGGCCTCAGGCCGTTTTACCTGATTGCTCGCTGTTGGGGATTTATTACACACAAAGCCAGGTCTGAGGGCCTGGCTTTTGTTATTTATTTAGTCGAATAGGTTCAAGGAACTTCAAGGTATCTTGTAGGGGCTTACCGGTATCTATATAAAAATTTCATTGCCAACTAAATAATAGATGAAACAGCCATTCGATGTTGATTTTGCCGATAAAATGGAAATTAGAATGGGATCCCCTTTTAATATATGTAAAATCCTATTTAAAGATTTTGTTGTTCCGAATTTTGAACCTAGCGGTTTTCAAGATATATACGCATGGAATCAGGATTTTAAATATTTAGCTCTCGTGAAGTGGAATATAAATGCCAATAACGAACCGGGGTTTAATATTTATGTAATCGATGTCCTTACCAAGAATATTGCTTTATATAGTGATAGAATAGAAGGAATATGTAAAGAAATTAACTTTCTGAATGATTCTATCGAATATATTGTACTTAAAAACGAAGATGGAAAAAATGTTCAGGTGAAAGGAGTTTGGCACAACCCGCTGTTCGGGATTTGTTAATCCCGAACCGATTAACATAGGATTTACAATCCGAGTTATAATACTAAAGCCAACATTAAGGAGCTGGCTTTATTTATTATAGGCCTTGCTTATCCCGTGGTCTGTGCCCCGTTCTCACCTCGGTCGTGTGGCACACCGACCGAAATGTTAGAAGAGAAGAAGAAGAAAAGTAGAGAGCCAGTTCCTACGAACTGGCTCTCCCACCCTTGTTGGTGTTTGCGTCCCTCTTGCCGTCGTTGTGTCTTATGACTAAACGACCAGTCTGTTTGAGATATTAATTCTGTACCCTTATCCCGGGATTTATTAATCCGTTTTATAGATACAGGACAGCTTTGCCTTGTATCTATAAAAGTAGTGTCACGCTTAATTATTCAAATCAAACCTGTCCAGATTCATTACTTTTGTCCAGGCTGCAACAAAATCAGTGATAAATTTCTCTTTGGCATCATTGCTGGCGTATACTTCTGCCAACGCTCTTAATTCTGAGTTAGACCCAAAAATCAGATCAGCACGGGTTGCCGTCCATTTAACCTTTCCGGTTGTCTGGTCTTTTCCTTCAAATACTTCTCTGGTATGATCAGTTGCTTTCCACTCAGTATTCATATCCAGCAGATTTACAAAGAAATCATTGCTTAATGTGCCCGGTTGTGTGGTGAAAACACCATGCGTTGAATTGTCATAATTTGCATTCATAACACGCATCCCGCCTACCAGCACGGTCATTTCAGGTACTGTCAGCGTAAGCAATTGAGCTTTGTCGATCAATAACTCTTCTGTTGAAATGGTATACTGTTTCCTTAAGTAATTGCGGAATCCGTCTGCCATTGGCTCGAGTAAGGCTATAGAAGCAGGGTCAGTCTGGTCTTGTGATGCATCCATACGACCGGGAATGAATGGCACCTTGACCGGGTATCCGGCCTTTCTGGCGGACTCCTCCACACCTGCGTTTCCGCCTAATACAATTAAGTCAGCCATAGAGACCTTTTTGCTGCTGGATTTAGCATTGAAGCTTTTCTGAATTTCTTCCAGCCTGGTTAACACTTTATTCAACTGTTCGGGGTTGTTTGCTTCCCAGCTCTTTTGAGGTGCAAGGCGTATACGGGCACCGTTAGCGCCGCCTTTTCTGTCGGAATGGCGATAGGTCGAAGCCGAGGCCCAGGCTGTTGATACAAGCTCGCCGGTAGTAAGTCCTGATTTTACTATGGCAGCCTTTAATTCGGCAATGTCTCTGGCATCAACAATTTTGTGGTTAAGTGCCGGGATTGGATCCTGCCATAAAAACTCTTCCTCCGGAGTTTCAGGTCCCAGATACGTTGTTTTAGGCCCCATATCACGATGGGTTAGTTTAAACCAGGCGCGGGCAAATGCAGCTTCGAATTGTTCCGGATGCTCCAGAAAGTTCTTTGAAATTTCACCGTATACAGGGTCAAATCGTAAAGAAAGGTCTGTAGTAAGCATGGTAGGCTTATGCATCTTGCTTTTGTCAAATGCGTCGGGAACCATTACTTTAGGATCTTTGGCAACCCACTGGTGTGCACCTCCCGGACTTTTGGTAAGTTCCCATTCGTTTTCAAACAGGTTTTTGAAAAATCCATGACTCCATTTAGTTGGTGTGGTAGTCCAGATAACTTCCAGGCCGGAGGTAATAGCATCTTTTCCTTTTCCGGTACCGTAACTGTTTTTCCAGCCGAGTCCCTGCTCTTCAATGTCGGCTGCTTCCGGATCAGCGCCTAAGTGCGTGCCGGCAGCGGCACCATGCGTTTTTCCCAGCGTGTGTCCACCTGCTATAAGCGCTACGGTTTCCTCATCATTCATACCCATGCGACCAAAAGTTTCACGTATATCTTTAGCAGCCAGCAAAGGGTCAGGGTTGCCATTGGGGCCTTCAGGGTTTACATAAATTAAGCCCATTTGTGCTGCTGCCAATGGTTTTTCCAGATTCCGGTCTTTGTCAAAACGCTTATCGTCCAGCATTTCTTCCTCCGATCCCCAGTACACATTGCCGGCAGGTTCCCATACATCTTCCCGGCCACCGCCAAAGCCAAGGGTTTTAAAGCCCATAGACTCAAGCGCTACGTTGCCGGTAAGGATCATTAAGTCAGCCCAGGAGATTTTATTGCCATATTTCTGCTTAACAGGCCAGAGAAGCCTTCTGGCTTTGTCAAGGTTGGCATTGTCTGGCCAGCTGTTCAGCGGCGCAAAACGTTGCTGACCTTCACGTGTACCGCCACGCCCATCGCCTGTACGGTAAGTACCTGCGCTATGCCAGGCCATACGAATAAATAATGGACCATAGTTGCCATAGTCGGCTGGCCACCAGTCTTGCGAAGTGGTCATTACCTCACGGATGTCTTTTTTCAGGGCTTCATAATCCAGGTTGTTGAATGCTTTTGCATAATCGAAATCTTCGCCCATGGGGTTTGATTTTTCCGAATGTTGCCTCAGGATGCTTAAATCCAGCTGATTTGGCCACCAGTCTTTGTTGGTTCTGCTATTGCTGGTTGTACTGAGTCCGGCAGACTGACCTTTTTTACCAAAATGAAACGGACAGCCTCCTTTTTCACTGGTGACTGTATTATCTTCATTATTTTGGTGGCAGCCCGTGAAAAATACGAGCAGACCGACGGCTATAAGGGTTTTCTTCATAGTTAGTAGTATTATTCTTTGCTGATGTTGTACTTTTCTGTACTCTGCAAAAATACCTACTATGATTTATAGATGAAAATTGTTATTTTTTATAATCATATAGATATAATCTATATTAATGGATATAGTGCTGATATTAAGGTGAATTTTGTAGTGTGCTTTTGATTGATTTAGCGTTTTTTTATATGAAATTCATACCAATGAAAGTTGCTCTATCCGAAAATTGAGCCACCAATTGAAGTTGGATTGAGTTGCTTGCGCCGTGCAGGTATTCTGAATCTTATTTTCCTTAGTCGCTCGGGGTCTTTAAGTAAAGTAGATCCAGTCGCTTCGGCTTTGCCGAGTGACGGTTATGTGTGAGGCCTCGGGCCGTTTTACGTGGGTATCTTTTATGCCTTGTTGGCATTACCGAAAATCCATTAGCCGTTGTTGTATCTTATGATCAACGACCAAAAACACAAAGGTCATCCGATACCGGATGACCTTTGTGTTTTTCTGACTTGTGTATGCTAATTATCCGCCAATCAGAACTTCGTCACCTTGACAGCGATATCTTCCTGTTCGTTGGTTACTTTCAGCAGGTACATACCTGGTCTGAGTTGCCGGCCGAGGTGGATTTTGCCTTCTGCTCTGCCTGACTCTACGATCTGTCCGCTCATATCCGTTAGTTTGTAATCAGACGCTTTTTTCAATGTCACCGTCAATTGCTGACCGAAAGGATTTGGATAGAACTCAAAAGTAGCAGCTGCTTTGTGATTGAATGAAGAAATAAGGCAATCGTCCGGGTTGGTTGCTACCGGAAGGCCGGTCGAGCCGCCGGAGCATACTTCGCAGGCATCAATAGCAGCGGTACCACCCGGTTCGTTGTTGCAGTCAAGCTGATCGCCCAGTACAATACCACGGCCGGCAGTGCTCATATATACACGGCCAAATACGTTCATATCACCAATCACAAACTCACCGTTGCCTATGCCGCCATACTGATGCTGATCATCATTGATACGATCCCAGGTAGCGCCTTCGTCGGTTGAGCGGAAGATACCTGTTACACCATTAACGACTCCCCATATATATACCGTAGGATACGTTTTGCCCGGAGCGGCCTTTCCCAAACCTACTGCTGCACAGCTGGATACCGAATTTATTTTAGTAACTGTCTGTCCCCCGTTGGTTGACCTGTGAAGGCCGTTCCAGGTAAGCGGGAACCAGATATGGCCTTCATATCCGGGAACCGTACGGATTACAGGAGTACCCCAGTCACTTAGCTTAGTTAACTGAGTGAAGCTGACACCGCCATTGGTACTGCGGTAGAAATTGCCGGTTGGTCGGTCATATGCATAAAATACATCTTTATTAACCGGATCGGCTACTGGTTTTGCATTCGCAAAGCTAAGTCCCTGTACTTGTGTCCAGCTGTTGCCCCGATCAGTGGTGCGGTACGTAGTGCTTGAGTTTTCCGGACAGTGAAGAAATATATTGCCATCACTGGAAACAGCAACTTTGCCCTTCTGTCCGCCGGTGGAGCTGCACTTGGTCCATGAAGTCCCTTGGTTAAGAGAATAATACATATCATCACCAACCCTCAATAAAACGTTGGTATTACCTGCTGCATATGCCAGACCCGTTGTCGTACCCATTCTCGGGTTGTGGTTCGGATGATAGCTTCTTACATCATGGTGTACAAAGCCGTCAAAGTCACCAATAACGGATACCAATGGTCCGCCGGGAATACTGACGATGTCCAGCGGCACGGTTTCCTCGATTCCCCGGGGCATAAAAGTCCATACGGTATTGGTGGCATCAATATTATTCGTTTTAAAAATTCCGTTGCCGGAAACTACCCATACTTCTTTGCTGTTGAACGGATTAAACTCGATGGAGCCGGCCCATTGAATTGCATAGTTTTCCGCCCAGGGACAGCCATTTGGGTCAATTGTCATGGCTTTGCCGGTAACCAGGTCCGTCCATGAGCTTCCACCGTTTGTGCTGAGGAATATAAGGTCTCCCCACGCTTTTCCGTTATTCTGGCTACGGTAAGTATTGGTAGTCGCCAGTACAATCCGCTGAGGGTTCTGAGGATCAATACTGATACCACCAAAAGCCGCCGTGAGATCAGGCGGAGTAACATTTGTCCATGTACCAGAGCTGAGGTTATACTTCCATACAGAGCCGCTATTCATAGGCTCATTGCTGATTTGCCAGTTACCATGCGGTCCGGCTCCGTTGCCATAGGTAATATACAGATTGCCCTGTCCATCCGGTACGGCACGCTGAGGCATTTGATCGGAAGGGCCGCCGGTAATGGCAGAAAAGCTATTGCCCGCATCAGTGCTTCTGTACAGGTTGGTGCCGTATGTGGATACTCCTATGATCAGATTTTGGGAAGGACTATTGCCCTGTGCGTTGCCTTTGTCGGCCAGGACAAAACAGATTCCGTTGTCGCTCGGAGTAGATGTTACATTCAGCGAATTCATTCTGGCCCAGGTAGCTCCGGCATTGGTGCTTTTGAAAAGACCGTTTCTTCTGGTACCGCAGTACAGGATATTGCCGTTGTTAGGATCTACGGCCAGACGCTCGCCGTTCTGACGCCCCATACCGTTGCCGTGCGCCTTAAACTGGCTGGTAACATCTATAACCTCAAAGGTTTCACCGTAATCTTCAGACTTCAGTATGGCGCTTTTGCCATTGTGAAAGTAATCTGTTCCGGCCAGCATATAGAGTCTGTTGGGAGCCTGCGGATCTATGGCCAGCGCTTCGATTCCCAGGAGGCCGGTTTGTTCTGCACTGAGCCAGTCCGTCAGCGGAATCCATTTCTTACTGCTGTTGTCCCAGCGATAGGCGCCGCCAACATCCGTCCTGATATACATCAGGTCCCGTTCTGTTTTGCTGGTAATAATACCGGTTACAAATCCGCCGGCTCCTATGGCAACATTGCCCCACTGATAGGATTCATTGAGCTGAGCGTATGCAGAACGGCAGAATACCGCCAGCAGCATCGCAAAGAGTACTAGTTTTTTCATTCGTATATTGATTTTTTCAGACTTGATTAAATATATACAATCATGAATCGGAATAGTAATACATTACGTGAAAAACTTTGTAAATAAAGTGCAAGATAATCTGTTCATAATCTAGTATTTGATTTGGGTGCATAATCCATGATTTTTGGATACATGGATTACATTCAATCTCTTATATAGTGCAATCCGGAATTGATCAAATAAATTTTTTCCGTAGCTCATAATTTTATATACTTCGTCAAATTTTTCTTAATGAATGACAAGTTCCTCAGGTACTGTGGACAGCTTGCTCTGATCCTGCTATGCTCTGTCAAGACTTTCGGACAGGATTATTCTCATACCTCATACAGGTATGTTCTGGATACCAGCCGGACACTTACTGTAAGCGACATAAAAGCTATGCCACCGGGGCATTTTCTGATTTATCCGGGTGATGCCCTCAATGCTGCCTATTCGGGTGGTGCGGTATGGCTGAAGGCGGACAGAAGTATATTCGGAAAAGCTACCGATCTGGTAATAGAAAATGCCCATCTGGACACCATACGGATTTTTCAGTTCTCTGAGAATGACAGCCTTTTGAAAGTCAGTTTGCTGGGTGATGCTTTTCCGTTTAATGTCCGGAATTATCATTTCAAATATCCGAACGAAACCATCGATCCTCGGGCAGAAACCATCTATCTTCAGGTGTATAGCAAAGGACCTTTGCTTATTCCCGTAGTGTATTTTGATAGCAGAAACCTCCTTAACTATTCCATCAACAGTCAAAGGATTTACTATTTTTATGCAGGGATACTCTTTCTTGCCCTGGTAATCTATATTTTTCTGTACCGGAGCCTGAAAGAATCCAATTATCTCTTTTATGCGTTTTCTGTATTGGCCTGCGGACTCGTTTCCGGTCTTGACCATGGATACTTGTTTCAGCTACTCTGGCCTGATTACCCGTTGATAAACAGAGCAGTGCCTTCTATATACAGTCTCATGGTATTCGGGGTGGTTTTTACAGAGCGTTTTCTGGATATCCGCAAAAGTTCCCGCAGGCTCTACCGGTTTTATCTTTTACTTTATGCCGTCCACCTGCTGATTGTTGTGTTTAACATTATCGATGCGTATAGCATGGCTATGTTTACTATTACCCTTCTGTGGGTTTTCATACCACCCTTTCTTATGGTGGTATCCATCTATTTTTATATTAAGAAAAAACTGTACGAAGCCAGGTATCTTATCTGGGCCTGGAGCTTTCTTCTGCTTTCTATTTTGTTTTATACACTGGGAGTCAGCAATATTATTCCCTTTCAGAGAGGCTCATCGGTAGTGCTGATTATAGGTTCGGGGCTGGAGGTGATTTTTCTGTTTCTGGCAGTTGTCAAAAGATATGAAATCCTGAAACGGGAGAAAAGTGAATTGCTCGAAAAACAAAACAAGATTCTGGAGAGTGAGCTCCGGATCAGGACATCGGAAATAGTGCAGAAGAACCGCTTTCTGGAAAAGCAGAATACGGAGCTCGAAATTCTCAAAAACCAGGCGGATCTGCATCGTGAGCTGATCGAAGGGCAGAACAGGGTGCTGAAAGACAAGAAAAGCAGTCTTGAAGAGCTGGTAGGATTGAAGACCAGACACCTGCAGGATGCCAATACCGCGCTTGAGGAGCGTAATAAGCGCTTTGAGCAGTTTACTTTCATTGCGGCACATAATCTGAGAGGACCTGTAGCCACCCTCAAGGGTATATGCTCTATACAGCAGCGTAATCTGGAGCGCAATGAACCGGTAGAGCTGATTCCGGAGGCCGGGAAGACGGTAGATAAGCTGGATTCCATTATCAAAGAGCTGATTTTTATTCTGGATTTGCCATCTGATGCAGAATTGCTCAGGGAAAAAACGGATGTCGGAAAAATTGTCCATGAGGCCACCTCTTCCTATCGGGGAGAGATCGAAAAACAAGAAGGTGTATTGCATGTATGGATTGACGGAAACAATCTGCCGGCGGTGGAAACTGTGCCGGTCTATATTGAAAATATCATATCCAACCTGATTGCCAATGCTATTCGTTTCGGCAGATCTGCCGAAACGCTTGTCATCAGTGTTGAATGCATCCGGGAACCGGCTTATATATTGATTCGTGTCCGGGACAACGGGCGGGGTATCAATCTTCAGAAGCACAAAAACAGGATATTCAGACCATTTCAGCGCTTTCATCAGGATTCTGGCAAGGGATTGGGGCTTTTTATTATAAAGTCACAGGCTGAGGCCATTGGCGCCAGTGTATCGGTCAGTGAAAATCCGGAGGGCGGACTTTGCTTTTCGGTAGCGGTTCCGATAGAAGACTGATTGTCTTGTATACTACAGATTTTGTATGTTCTCCGGTGTAAATGAATTCAGATCATAGGTTTCACCATTCGGGCCACAGCCTTTGAATCTGAGCGTATCTTTAAAAATCTCCGGTTTCAGAATCGGTTTGCCTTTGAGCATACGCACACACTCCTGTATCCCCTCTATAATCGAAGGATGAGGATGAATTAATTCAGCCAGCTCATCAATTCCTTTATTCATCGCGATAAGCAGGGCTACCGCCTGAATAGCGCTGCTGGCATGTTCGCCCACCGCCCGCATACCCAATACGTGCATTTTTTCATCATGCGTAACCAGAATCTTGAAAAATCCTCTGGTGCTGTTCATGGCTATAGCTCTGGGAATAAGGCTGTAGTCCAGGCTTACCATTTTGTAGCAGATACCCCTGCGCCGGGCTTCCTGTTCGTTCATGCCGACTGCCGCAGTTTCGGGATTCAGAAACATGATCGTAGATATATTATTGTAGGAGAGAGGCTGATTGTTGATGCCAAACATTTTCTCTATGGCATGGCGGCCCTCCAGCTCGCCCACACTTACCAGAGAAAAATCTCCGGTCAGATCCCCGACAGCATATATAGTAGGCTCAGAAGTTTGTGTATCGTTGGTCTCAATAGTACCACGTTCGGTTTTTTGTACTTTTGTGTTTTCCAGTCCCAGATTTTCTACATTCGGAACACGCCCCACTGATACCAGTGCTTTTTCTACAGTAAAGACCTCGTTGCCGCCATCTTTGTAGCTCAGCTCATACTCTACCTGACCATTTTTGATTTCCATGCGCACCAGGCTGGAATTGCGGTGAATGGTAACCCCGTTTTCTTCCAGATTAGCTTCTATGTTGAGCGATATATCTTCATCCTCAAAGGGAAGTATCCGGTCTGCCTTATCAATCAGGTATACGCTGGTATTCCCGAAATTGGAGAATATGGTTGCCCATTCGCAGCCGATAACCCCCGCTCCCAGAATCACCATACTCTTGGGAAAATTTTTGAATGATTCAATCCCTTCACTACTGACAATGATCTTCTCATCCACAGGTATATGCGGCAATATGCGCGGACGGCTTCCGGTAGCCAGTACGATATGGTCTGTTTCGATGATTTCGGTTCTGTCTGCATAGCGCAGCTCGACCCGGTGAGGATCTCTGATAAAAGCTCTGGCATGTGCGTAGGTGATCAGAGGCGCATATCGGCGCTGAAGCAGCAGCAGGTGCGTTTCGAGCTGGATTTTTCTGAAAAAAATCGCATCCCGTACATCGTTCAGAATCTCCCTGAACCCAATGGAAAGTGTCTGATTCCGGTAACGTTCAATACGCCGGCGGGCATTGGCAATATCCCTGGAAACCTCCCAGAATGTTTTGGAAGACAGAGCGCCATTGTACAAGCCGGTGCCACCGATCCGGTCCTGCTCTGCCAGCAGTACTCTTTTATTGAGGTCAATAGCCCGCATGGCGGCTGCATAGCCTGAAGGTCCCCCACCGATAATACATACATCAAATTTTTCCATTCGCACAAAAAGGGATTACGGTACTACATAAAATGCATATTGGACGTTTTTGTTAGAATTGGTTTCTGTATATAGTGAGTTTGAATTTTAACCATATTTTAATAAATAATATAATTATTTAATTTTTTAAGATTAAAAATTGAGGTGTTTTTCTGAAAAATGTATAAATTTTAGTATAATGACATTAGTTTTTAACTATTATTGAGATAAATAATGTATTTTATGGATGTTTGCCAATGAAAAATTTGAAAAATTCAATTGGGATTGTTTGGTGGTATGTGCAATGTTCAGTTAAATGACGTGTGCGGGCGCCTTTGAAAAGATCTGGTCCTCAATCATGCCGTCAGGTGTTTCGCGGGATATTTATAAAAAGAATGGATATGCAAAATGACTTTTTCAATGCCTATAAAGTGGAAGACACCTTTTTTGATGAGGTATTTTCCGGACAGAACAAGCTGCGCAAGCATTATCAGAAGGTATATGAGCTGTTTGCCAGGCTGGACAGAAATGCTCTGGAGCGTATAAAGCAGTTTACATCAAACTCCTTTTTTAATCAGGGTATTACATTTGCAGTTTACTCGGATACCAGCAACGGCACCGAACGTATTTTCCCTTTTGATCTGTTTCCCCGGATTATTCCCGCCAGGGAATGGGAAAAGGTGGAGCGAGGCCTGATTCAGCGCAATACAGCTCTGAATCTATTTCTACAGGACCTTTATAACAAAAAGAAGATTCTGAAAGATAAAGTAGTGCCTGCCGATCTTGTATTTTCTTCCGGTTTTTATATCAGAGAGATGATAGGGATACTTCCTGTGGCCGGTATTTACAATCACATAAGCGGCACCGACCTCATCAAAAGCAGCGATGGAGAATACTATGTGCTCGAAGACAATATCCGATGCCCTTCGGGAGTCAGCTATGTTCTGTCCAACCGGGAAGCCATGAAGCGGATTCTGTCCAACCTGTTTCACAGCTATGATATAACCCCGATCAGCGGATACACCGAACAGCTGCTGGCTACCATACAGTCGGTTGCCCCCGAGGGAATCGATGATCCTGCCTGTGTGGTGCTGACACCGGGTATATACAATTCGGCTTACTATGAGCATTCGTTTCTGGCGCAGAGCATGGGTATTCCGCTCGTAGAGGGACGTGACCTGTTTGTAGACAAAAATTTTGTATACATGAAGACCATTCATGGTCCCAAAAGAGTCGATGTGATTTATCGCCGGGTCGATGATCATTTTCTGGATCCGCTGGTTTACCGTCCCGATTCACTGCTGGGAGTGCCCGGTCTGATGAGTGCCTATCGTGAAGGTAATGTGTCGTTGCTCAATGCGCCGGGTACGGGAGTTGCGGACGACAAGGCGGTATATCTTTATATGCCGCAGATAATCCGCTACTATCTCGATGAGGAGCCTATACTCAGAAATGTGCATACCTATCGCTGCGAATTAAAAGATGACTACAAATACGTCATGGAAAATATAGAACGACTGGTGGTAAAGCCTGTCGACGAATCGGGGGGCTATGGTATTTTTATAGGCAGCAAGCATACCAGAAAAGAGATCGAGGACTTTAAGAAAGTCATTGCGGCCAATCCGCGCAAGTATATAGCCCAGCCCATAATGTCCCTGTCGGTACATGCTACTTTTATCGATGAAACCGGTGGTTTTGAGCCAAGGCATATTGATTTGCGGACTTTCTGCCTCATGGGAAAAAACAAAACATATGTGCTCAACGGGGGGCTGTCCAGGGTCGCGCTTAAACGCGGCAGTCTTGTCGTCAACTCTTCGCAGGGCGGCGGGTCAAAAGACACCTGGGTGCTGAACAAATAGTAGAGGATTAAAACACTAAGAGTATGCTTAGCAGAATTGCAAATAGTCTTTTTTGGATGGGAAGGTATCTGGAAAGAGCAGAACATACCGCCCGATACCTCAATGTCCATTTTTATATGGCGCTGGATGACCGTTCTTCTTTCAGAAAGGAGCTTCTGGCGGATTCATTGTACTATATGACAGGAATATCAAAGGGAGCCAGACTGGCAAAAAAAACAACGTCACTGAGCCTGTTTGACTTCATGGCCCTCGATATATCCAATCCGGTTTCCATCAGGAACTCGGTTATGATATCAAGGGAAAATGCCCGGGGCACACGTGATGTATTGTCGACTGAGCTGTGGGAAGCCATCAACAGCTATTATCATGAAGTAAACGCCTGTAAAAGCGCTACACTGACCGAAAGCGATCTGTTTTCTTTTACCGAAATGGTCACCAGAAACAGTCTTATGGTCAATGGGTATATGGATCATACACTGGTACATGATGAAATATGGTCACTGATTCATCTGGGTGTGCATCTGGAAAGAGCCAATCAGATATCCCGGATCCTGCTGGCCAAGCTCCGGGATATCGAGATATCCAAAAAGATGGAGGTGGCCGGGTCTTTTGAGACATTCCATTGCGTGGCTTTGCTTCGCAGTACAGAAGCTTTCGATATGAGCCGTCTGATTTACAATACCTTTCCCAATATCGGAAACTGTCTGGACTTTCTTATTCTAAACCCTGATTTTCCCAAGTCAGTTACTTTTAATCTGTTGAAAACCAAAGAATGCTTTTGTAAAGTTTTTCGTGAAGACGACCGGGACAAAGACAGCTTTGAGTTTCAGCTGGGCAAGGTATGCAGTGATTACTACTACCTGACACGGGACGAAATCAGGAACGATACGATGCATTTTCTGGCTTCGACAACCGAAACGCTCAATCAGCTATGTGCCAGACTGGAAAAAAAATATTTAACCTAATATAGATCCATGCGCGAGTACAAGATTGAATATCAGACAACCAATCATTATGAGGACGGTGTCTCAGACGCTATTTTTGAAATACTGGTACATCCCTGTAACGACAATACGCAGGTTGTTACATCCAGTAAGCATAATTCGTCGTTAGGTACGGAGTTTTTCAGATATAAAAACTTTTTTGGATTCAATGTCCAGCGTCTGAGAACTACCAAAGATTTCAAAACCTTCAGGTTTAACATGGTTTGCAACGTGCAGAAAATTCCGCAACCTGCGTATAACGCAGGTGTGTCTGTCGATGACCAGCTGGCGGTGCTGGATTCTATGGATTTTTATGTAGACAACCATTTCTTTATCGGGCACACAAACTTTACCAGACCCGGCAGGAAGCTGGAAAAGAAGATGCTGGTATATGACCGGAAAGCGCCTGTCGGAGATTTTCTGGAGGAGCTGCTGCCTTATGTACATGGTATCATCCGCTATGAAAAGGAAACGACGGATGTTTCGACTACCGCGGAAGACGCCGTCAGGCTGGGCATGGGAGTATGCCAGGATTTTTCCCACATATTTATCGCCATAGCCCGTGTCAGCCGTATTCCGGCCCGGTACGTTTCCGGTTATCTGTTTCAGGGCAGTGGAGATGTCCTTGGAGCCGATATGATGCATGCCTGGGTAGAAGCCTTTATTCCGTTTACGGGCTGGGTTGGCTATGATCCTGCCAACAATTGTATGGTCAATGAAAACTACATTAAAGTAGCCCATGGCGTGGATTACACTGATTGCAGCCCGCTCAGGGGGGTGATCCGCACCAACGGGAAAAACACCACTGCTTATTCTGTCAGGGTTCAGGCACAGTAATGTGCTGGAATCTTCCCGATGCCGGATGGAAAATGATTCCCCAAAATCATGGCTCCTTACCGCATTTTGCTATATTTGACAGTCTAAACCACGTATTACAATGACCTATTGCCTCGGAATGAAGGTGCGATCCGGTCTCATCGCAATTTCGGATACCCGTATTACTTCCGGAACAGAGACAACTACCGCAAAAAAAGTAACCATATCCCAGAAAGATAAGCACTCTATTTTTATAATGACCAGCGGCCTTCGCTCTGTACGCGACAAAGCCATTACGTATTTCAAAGAAGTAATGGAAGGAGAGGGGGAGAGGTATAATAAGCTTTATAAAGCTGTCAATGCTTTTGGGGAAGAGCTCCGGAAAGTGGCGGCCGAAGACGGAGCAGCGCTCGAAAAAGCCGGTCTGCACTTCAATCTGCATACCATTGTGGGAGGACAGCTGGAAGAAGATCAGGAACATAAGCTTTTTCTGATATACCCTGAGGGAAACTGGATTGAGATAGGAGAAAGCACTCCGTTTGTCATTATCGGAAATTCAGGCTTCGGCAAACCCATACTCAATCGGACCCTTACCTATGATTCGGACCTGAAAACCGCTCTTAAAACCGGTTTTCTGTCCTTTGACTCCACCCGTGTCAGCGCCAATGATGTGGAGTTTCCCATCGATGTGATTCTGTACCGGCACAACTCTTTTGAGCTGGTCGAGCATCGCTATGAAAAAGCGGATCTGCAGCATATTTCCGCTTTCTGGGAGGAAGAGCTGAAAAATGCTCTCAAAAACGTGCCGGAGGCATGGATGGACGAGGTGCTTACCAAATCTTAAATCTTCCGGATATTCCTGATGAAAAAAACAGTTTATTCCCGCAACCGGTATAACCTTCTGGCAGCTTTGATTCTTTTGTGGAGTTTTTCTGCATTATTGTCTTCCTGCAAAGCTCTGCATGCAGGTGATACACTACAGGCAGAAGCGATTGTATTGCTTG
Source organism: Bacteroidota bacterium (assembly GCA_023392125.1). Classification (GTDB taxonomy): domain Bacteria; phylum Bacteroidota; class Bacteroidia; order Cytophagales; family Cytophagaceae; genus SpSt-227. Next base: position 15,625 of record JAEVZS010000020.1, on the reverse strand, counting down.
GTGTGCCGCCTGAAGCGGATGGCTGCGGCAATATGCTCTATATCGATTCGGTCTTTTACCGGGTAGAAGATCTGCCTGCCGGTTTTCAGCAGGATGAGCTTCGGGTAAAAGTATCCTATATAGCTGCCGATACCTTTTATTGTGGCCGCGGGCGCAGCCCCATACCGGCAGTCAGAGTTATTTCCATACAAAGAGCGGATCAGGAAAAAAGATCCGATATCAATTCAAAACCATGAGTAATTTTTCTGAAAGTGTTGATTATATACGCCTGACCTGCCAGAGCATTCCGGATATCGGTATCATACTGGGTACCGGACTGGGAGGACTGGTACGGGAGCTGGAGATTGAGCATACCTTTAGTTATGCGGATATTCCCCACTTTCCCCTGAGCACCGTAGAGTCTCATGCCGGCAAGCTGCTGTTTGGGCGCCTGGCCGGTAAAAATGTCGTGGTCATGCTGGGGCGTTTTCATGCCTATGAGGGCTATTCCATGCAGCAGATTACCTATCCGGTACGTGTCATGAAGCTGCTCGGGATCCGTACTCTGTTTGTATCCAATATTGCGGGTGGTATAAATCCGGAGTACTGCAAAGGCGATCTTATGGTACTTGATGACCATATCAACCTGCAGTCCGGCAATCCGCTCACAGGACCCAACCTTTCGGAGTTTGGCCCCCGCTTTCCGGATATGTGCGCGCCTTATGATCCGGAGCTGGTCAGGGAGGCTTTGCGTATTGGCAAGGAAGAGGGATGGAAAATGCACAAAGGAGTGTACGTTGCTGTCAATGGTCCCAATCTGGAGACAAGAGCAGAGTATCGTTTCCTGGGCAGGATAGGAGCTGATGTGGTGGGTATGTCTACCGTACCAGAGGTGATTGCCGGTGTGCATATGGGATTGAGAATACTGGCCATATCACTGATTTCGGATGAGTGTAATCCGGATTGTCTCATGCCTGTCAGTCTGCAGGAAATCCTGGAGGTAGCGTCCGAAGCAGAGCCAAAGCTGACAAAGCTGTTTACCCGTTTGCTTGAGGAAACGGATTGCTGATATTTTAAGTAAACGAGACAGGAGGCTTCAAGAGCCTCAGCCGCCCGTCCCGTTCTTACTTTCTTTTGGAAGCATTTTGAAAATATAGTGATTTCATGCTCCGTTTCGTCATACCATGTCCGGTATCGCTTACAAACCGGACACTCTCGATCGTATAAAAAGCATTGGGATTGTAAAAACGGATTTTTTCTATGATTCTGTCTACCTGCTTCCGGTTGAGTATGGTGTAGATGACATGTACCGGACCAAAATGTCCTTCCGCTTTTACCGAAGTTACCCCCAGGTTTTCCGTTTTCAGGAAGCTGATCAGATCCGTTGCCGGCTTTTTGGTAATGACACGGATCATCGATTTGCCATAAGCCAGCTTGCTTTCAATGCACATACCGGTAAAAGTACCCGCTGCGAATCCTCCGGCATAGGCCAGGTAAGAGCTTACGTTGGTAATATCCTGCATGATCTGTCCGATTGCCAGGATCCAGATCAGCGCTTCGAAAAAACCAAGCAGTGTAGCGAAGTACTTGTTCCCTGCCCAGACAAACATGATCCGGATAGTGGACATACTGACATCAACGACTCTGGCCAGAAAGATAAAGAAGGGTATCAGAGCATAATGATATACCTCATAAAGCCCGTAAAGCTCCTGTAGAAGTTTCATAATGCTTGTTCAATGCGGATTTCAGGAAGAAAGTTTCCTGAAAACTTCATCCAGACGGCTAACTGCTGTAATATTTATGTTAAATCCGTCGAGATTTAGCCCTTTGGTATTGTATCGTGAAATGAAGATCTGCCTGAACCCAAGCTTTTCAGCTTCCGAGATGCGGCTTTCGATGCGGTTGACAGCCCTGATTTCTCCACCGAGACCGACTTCGGCTGCGAAACATACCGTATGGGGCAAAGGCCTGTCCTCATAGCTGGAAACGATAGATACACAGACCGCCAGGTCTATGGCCGGATCTTCGATCTTGAGTCCTCCGGCTATATTGAGAAACACGTCCTGGATACTGATCTTGAGTCCTGCTCTTTTTTCCAGTACGGCAAGTAACATATTGAGACGCTTTGAATCAAAACCTGTGCTGCTTCGTTGCGGAGTGCCATAGGTAGCAGTGCTTACCAGCGATTGTATCTCGATGAGCAGAGGCCGGTTGCCTTCCAGGCTGGCGCCGATAGCAATTCCGCTCAGCTGTTCATCCCGCTGTGAGATAAGTATTTCGGAAGGATTGCTTACCTCCCGCAGGCCGGATCCCAGCATTTCGTATATGCCCAGCTCGGAAGTAGAGCCAAAGCGGTTTTTGGTAGTGCGCAGTATACGGTAGGTCATATGGCGGTCACCCTCAAACTGCAGCACAGTATCGACCATATGCTCCAGCACCTTTGGGCCAGCCAGCGTACCTTCCTTGGTAATGTGTCCGATGATGAAAACCGGTGTGCCGCTTTCCTTGGCAAACTTCAGCAGCTCGGCCGTACATTCTCTGACCTGCGAAACACTGCCGGCCGCCGATTCGATAAAGGCGCTTTGCAGGGTTTGTATAGAGTCGATGATAAGGATATCCGGTTGCAGCAGCTCTATCTGCTTGAATATATTCTGAGTACCGGTTTCGGTCAGTATAAAGCAGGAATTGCTTTTGATACCGATCCGTTCCGCACGCATCTTGATCTGCTGATCACTTTCTTCACCCGAGACATAAAGTACTTTTTGCTGATGAAGGCTGAGAGCAATCTGCAGCATCAGCGTGGATTTGCCTATACCGGGCTCGCCTCCGATCAGAATCAGCGATCCCGGTACAATGCCGCCACCAAGCACCCGGTTCAGTTCCCGGTCCTGAGCTACTATACGTTCTTCACCTGTATAGTTAATTTCCCTGATGGGAACCGGCCGGGGCGCCAGCTGCCTGCTGGTGCTGCCTGTACGCCAGCTTCCTTTCTCCTCCGTTTTGCTGATGACTTCCTCTACGTAGGTATTCCACTCGTGGCAGGAAGGGCATTTGCCCAGCCATTTGGGTGACTGTGCCCCGCAATTCTGGCAGAAATAGCTGCTTTTGACCTTGGCCATACTACTTGTATATTTTTTGTGAAGAATGAATAAAACCGGGATCCAAAATAGAAATAATCTCTCAGTAAATCGCATAATCTTTGTAAACTTGCACTATGGAACCTTATATTTTGCTGATAGCCTGCAAAGACCGTAAAGGTCTTATTCATGCCGTAACCGGTGTCCTGCTGAAATATGATCTTAATATTATCAGCAACGGAGAATTTGTGGAGAAGGAAATGGGAAGCTTCTATATGCGTACGGAGTTTTCCGGCGAAATCGATGTTGAGAAAGTGCAGGGGGAGATCAGACAGCTGTTGCCCGAAGATGCTTTTATACAATTGTCTCAACGAAGAAAAAAAGATATCGTGATCCTGGCTACCAAGGAAAGCCACTGTCTCGGAGATCTGTTGCTGCGGCACTATTCCGGAGACTTATCGGCCAATATAGCGGCAGTGATCAGTAACTATGATTCGCTCAGAGATCTTTGTGAGCGCTTTTCCGTTACCTTTGAGTACATCAGTCACGAAGGCAGAGACCGCCACGAGCATGAAGAGGAGCTGATACAGGTCATAGACCGGTATAATCCTGAGTATCTGGTGCTGGCCAAATACATGCGTATTCTTAATCCCACATTTACTGCACGCTTTCCCAATCGCATTATCAATATACATCATTCTTTCCTTCCGGCATTTATCGGAGCGCGTCCGTATGAACAAGCTTACCGGAGAGGAGTTAAGATTATTGGCGCTACAGCCCACTTTGTAAATGAGAATCTGGATGAGGGGCCGATTATTGCCCAGAATGTGATTCCTGTGGCTCATTCAAACAGTGCCTCTGATATGGCTCAGCAGGGAAGAGATGTGGAAAAGATCGTGCTGGCCAAGGCACTTAAGCTTGTTCTGGAGGAGCGGGTTTTTGTAAGCGGCAACAAAACGATAATTTTTGATTAGAACTTGAATCATTTACTCAAAAGCGTAAGAAAACCACTGTTGTTTGTACTGCTCATGTGGGCAGTATATATACTGCAGGTCAATTTTCTGCCCAACTGGGCTTTTTTAGGGATTTTTCCCCGTACCGAGATCGGCCTGCTCGGAATTCTGTGCGCACCCATGCTGCATGGCAATCCGCTGCATCTGGTGAGCAATACATTTCCTGTTCTGATTCTCGGCACGACAGTCTATTTCTTTTATCCCAGAGCGGCAGATCGCATCTTTTTCCTGAGCTATATCGGTACTAATATACTGGTATGGATTTTTGCAAGGCCTTCGATCCATGTCGGAGCCAGTGGCGTAGTATATGGCATTGCTTTCTTCCTGTTCTTTATCGGGTTTTTCCGCAAAGACTTCATGTCTATCGTGATTTCGCTGACGATGGCAGCTTTGTACGGAGGAATTATCTACGGAATCTTTCCCGGAGAGGCATATGTGAGCTGGGAAAGCCATTTTTTCGGTGCGATGGTAGGATTGGGCTGTGCCTTTTATTTTCGCCGTAATAAGAAGTAATTAGGGTCGGGGGAGCTATATTATTTATTTGCGGTTATTTTTAATTGCAGATGGTAAAAAGTTTAAGGCTGAAGGCTCAAAGGTAGGGATCATAGACTTCAAAACATTCACCCACTTGGTTGCCTGAGTCTCGAAGACAAAAGATAGCATCTGATATCAGTCCTGAGCTTTCTGATTCAGGCTCCTGTTGACGGGGTAATAATCCATCGCATAATTATCGGGCAGATTCTGTTCAAGTACGGCAGAAAGCTGTGTAAACAAGTCATTTTTATCAGCATATTTCCGGGTATGAATAAATGCTTCGCAGAGCAGAACCAGGGAAGAGTTTTTCTTGACCCGGACATAGTTTTCGCTTTTTGCCAGTAAACGGGCGCGTTCGCTTAGTTGTTTTTCCAGCTTTTTTGCTTTATACGCGGCGTTTTGCAGAGGAAATGAACCAACTGTACCGTGACATATGGCAAAGACAATTTCGATATCCAGTGTTGGCCCGAGGAGTTTCTGCTCCTCAATCTGATTGAGCGTGAGCTGTTCGCCAGCAATAGTAAAATAGTTGTGATCAAAAAAACCTTCTATTTCATAGGGAGACTGTAGCGGAAGAGAGTGGACGATCTGGTCGATCACCAGTATATTGTAGGCATTGATGTAAAAGGCGGTGCGTTCATTATCCCTGCTTTTGCTGAGGTCGGCTCCGGCAATGAGCCGGGTCAGCTGATCAAGCTTTCGCCGGTTCTGCTGAAGCTGCCGGTAATCAATCTGACCACCGGAAACATGGGTGGAGAAGAATCGATGGCACCGGGCCGTAAATTTTTTTACGCTTCCGGTAGCGCTGCCGCTGTATGGAAGGATGAGAACACAGACGGTCAGGAGCAGGCAATAAACCTTTTTCATGATTTCTTGCAATAGAATTATTGAAAAATTACAATAAAATCAAATTAAAAACAAATTACCCCGAAAAGGGCAATTTGTTCAGAAGGTTTACAGTATATAGCTGAATAAGGTCGGATTCTTGTTTAGTTCGATAAACTGGAATTTCTTTTTATGCATTTTTTCGAGCAAAAGCTCATAATCTTCCTTATGCTTTACTTCGATGCCAACCAGCGCAGGTCCTTCTTCCTTGATGTTTTTCTTGGTATACTCAAAGCGGGTAATATCATCGTTGGGACCCAGTACTTCATCCAGAAACTCCCGCAAAGCGCCAGCCCGCTGAGGGAAGTTGACAATGAAATAATGTTTCAGTCCTTCGTAGATAAGTGAGCGCTCCTTGATCTCCTCCATGCGTCCTATATCGTTGTTGCTGCCACTGACGATGCATACCACGTTCTTGTCTTTGATCTCTTCCCGGTAGTGATCCAGTGCGGCAATGCTCAGAGCGCCGGCCGGCTCCACCACGATAGCCTCCTCGTTGTACAGCTTCAGTATGGTTGTGCAGACTTTGCCTTCGGGTACCAGCACTACATCATGTACAATATCTTTGATGATGGAAAATGTCAGCTTGCCTACCCGTTTTACAGCAGCGCCATCCACAAATTTGTCAATGCTGTCAAGCGTAACGACCGCCTTGTTGTCCAGCGCTGCTTTGAGTGACGGAGCACCTGCAGGCTCTACCGCGATGATTTTGGTATCCGGAGACATCTGCCGTATATAGGAACCCAGACCGGAAATAAGTCCCCCGCCGCCTACCGGTACAAAGATATAATCAATGCTTCCATTGAAATCCTCAAGTATTTCCACGCCCACCGTAGCCTGCCCTTCCACGATCTTTTCATCATCAAAGGGATGCACAAAGACACGGTCCTTTTCCTTCGTATATTTTACAGCTTCCGCATAGGCATCGTCAAAGGTATCTCCGGTCAGTATGACCTCTACCATGTCTTTGCCAAACATCTTGACCTGGTTGACCTTTTGCTTGGGCGTGGTAGTGGGCATAAAGATAGCGCCGGGAATCTGCAGCTGCTGGCAGGAGAAAGCTACCCCCTGCGCATGATTGCCCGCACTGGCACATACTACCCCTTTTTTCAGCTGGTCCTGCGGAAGACTTTTGATCAGGTTGTAGGCGCCGCGTATTTTATAGGAGCGTACAATCTGCAGATCCTCTCTTTTCAGCCATACCGAAGACTGATACTGTTCGGAAAGATTCAGGCTGCGCTGAAGCTGTGTATGAGAAACAACTCCTTTCAGACGTTCGGAAGCTTCTTTTATATGATCAATGGATAATGTATGCTGCATGGGAATAAATTAAGGCTGCAAAAATACCCTTTTTTATCCTAAAAAAAATCTGTTTTTTTAGCGCTAAAACAGGTTTAGCCTGAACTCTTTGGAGTGAATATGCTTTGGTATGTATACCCCTGCCGGTCGTGAAACGCTTTTGACGTGGATTCGATGATCCGGATGGGGATGATTCCGGCCGGACAAATCTTTTGAGAGACTATTAATTTTCTGATTAGATTTGCCTTACCGGGCGGTGTGTGCAAATACCGGATCAAGAGATAAAAAGCAGTGCAACCCGATTAGGAAAAGCATTATTTTTTATGCACTTTTCCGTTTCTTCTTATAACTACAGTTGATGAAAAACTTCGGACCATTACAAACGATCAGCGTCTTCGGGATCATATTCAGTGCGGCATCACAGCTTATACTATGGCTTATTGACAAGCATATAGACAATATATGGATGCTGTATCCGACCTGGATCTGTATATTTATTATCGGATGGCTGATAAAGAAATTCTACAAGGGAGAAAGTCATCACCACCACTAAAACCGGATTTTACTCCGGGGTATACATTTTTTTCAGCTGACGGTCCAGCAGAAAGGTGCCGAAAGGAATCAGGGACAGAAACATTGCCCATACGGCCCATTTGAAGGAAAAACCCAGTGTAAGCCTGACGCGCAGAACTGCCAGTCCGAAAAGCACAAAAAGGATACCATGCGCCCAGCCGGTATACTTTACCAGTTCGGGCACGCCCATGGCATATTTTACAGGCATGGCGATCAACAGCAGAAAAAGATAGGAAAACCCTTCGGCATTGCCGATATGGCGCAGTTGTCTGATCTGATCCGGTTCCAGTGTATTCATGTCGGTTGGTATTGGTATGATTCAGATTAAAGATACGAACAAATCGGACAATTATTTCAGAATACGGCCTGAATCAGGGTAGACTTTTTTAATTTATACATGGGATTAGGTGTTGGGGTTTCTATGAGCTGATTTACAGTTTTATATAATCGTTGTCAGAAAAAAGTCCAAAAGCTTAATGCTCAAAGATTGCAGCATGGCAGTCAATGGGAGCAGAGTCTATTGAAGTGCGGCATGCTCTGTTTTGTAGATCTTTGCTTTGAGAAATGCAGACTATTATATTTCTTCTAATAAACCAGTTATCCTGGGTACCTGATTTAATTTATTTAACAATATATTGCTGATTATTAAATAATTAACAATATAACAGTTCTGTCTGTTAACTTAAAAAACGTAAACAACGAAAACAGTAAGAACAATGAAGAATATAGTGCTGATCGGAATGTTTGCTCTGTTTGCAACAGGAGCATGTAACAAAAGCATGCAGTATTCTCAGGTACCGGAGGATGTGATGATTTCTTTTAACCAGCGATATCCGGATGCCACTGATACCAAATGGAAGGAAGATGGGGGGCTGTATGAAGTGCGCTTCAAAGACGGAGATACCAAAAAGGAGGCCACTTACAGTGCAGATGGCAGTCTTTTGGATATTGAAGAAAAAATGTAACTTGTTCGTACTTTCTGTATGGAAAAAGCCGGTCGCGTATCGGCTTTTTTATTTTCTCAAAAGCAAACAAACACAATGAATTGGTTAAGTATCAAGACCGGACTGCTGGAATATTGTCATGAGTATGTGGAGGAACGGATATCGTATTTGCAAAACGCAATCAGGGAAGCCAGAGAGGCGGGCAATTCGGAATCGAAAAGCAGTGTAGGAGACAAGTATGAAACGGCCCGGGCCATGGCACAGCTGGAGCAGGAAAAATACGCCTTACAGCTGGAGGAAGCCTACAAGCTGAAAAAAGCGCTGGCGGGCATCAGTGCAGACAAAACAACGGATGGTGTGGGACCAGGAAGTCTGGTGATTACCGACAAAGGCGTATTTTATCTGTCGATCAGCGCCGGCAAATACATGATTCAGGGAAAAGAAGTATTTCTGGTCAGCCCGGTAGCTCCGGTAGCGGTCGCCATGATGACCCGGAAACCCGGAGATACAATCACTGTCAACGGACGGACTATGGAAATCAGGGAGGTATACTGACAGGTTTTACTGACCGCTGCTTTTAATATGGCGGACAATCATTTCCGCGTGTACTCTTGAATTTTCGATAAACCACTTGTGAGTCTCCATGCCTCCGCAGACCACACCGGCCAGATATATTCCGGGAATATTGGTTTCCATGGTTTCCGGATTACACAGCGGGATTTGCCGGGGGCCTTCCAGCCCGATGCCGGCTGATCGGAGAAAACCGAAATCAGGCTGATAGCCTGTCATAGCCAGTATATGATCGCAGGGCAGTTTATGCAAGCCGTCCTGAGTTTCGATAAGAAGATACGTCGGATGTATCTCGATCGGTCTGCTTCTGAAAAAAGCCCGGATGCTGCCTTCACTGATACGATTTTCGATATCGGGCTTTACCCAGTACTTGACGCGTTCGCTGATAGCCTGATCCCGGACTATAAGGGTTACTTCAGCCCCTTTGCGATAGCATTCCAATGCCGCATCGATCGCGGAGTTGGCACAGCCTATGACGGCCACTCTGCCATACGAAAAAGGATGCGCCTCCTTAAAATAGTGATGAACATGCGGTAAATCTTCTCCCGGTATATTCATCCGGTTGGCGATGTCGAAAAAGCCGGTTGCGATGATTACATTCCGGCAGCGCCATACCTCGTTTCTGTCTGTTTCCAGCTCAAAAAAATCATTCTCTTTCCGTATGGAGCGTATACCGGTATAGAGCGAAAGCGAAAGATTCCATTTTTGTGCTACTCTCCGGTAGTATTCCAGCGCTTCATCCCGGTTGGGTTTGTAGCGATGTGAAACAAAAGGTACATCTCCGATTTCGAGCTTCTCGGAGGTTGAGAAAAAAGTCATATTCAGCGGATACCGGTACAGCGAGTTGACCAGACAGCCTTTGTCAAAAATCCGGTATGAAAGCTGTGCTTTCGTAGCCTCTATTCCGCAGGCAAGACCAATAGGGCCGGCTCCTATTATGGCGATATCCAGTATATTTTCCATAAGCAGATAACTCATTTTTGCAGGCTTCCATTCGTCCGGATCCGGGATTCGCTACGAATTTTCAGCAGGATTGTGTTTCTTTGCAGAAACCCGGGCTCAGCGGATTTTAAGCGCCGGGCCGTTAAGGTAAATTATATCAGTTGATTGCTATTGGCTGAAACATTTACTATATCGGGATGCTTACAGAAAACTAACATTTTCAATTTACGAATCAAAATTATGACAAAAGCAGAAATGCACACAGACAAAGGTGTGATGAAAATCGAGTTTTATGAAAAAGACGCCCCTGAAACGGTAAAGAACTTTGTAAAGCTTTCAAAAAAAGGTTTTTACGACGGGCTTACTTTTCACAGAGTGATACCGAATTTTGTGATTCAGGGTGGTTGTCCCAACGGTACAGGAGCCGGTGGACCGGGTTACACGATCAAGTGTGAGCTGACCGGTGAAAATCAGTACCATGACAGAGGTGTGCTTTCAATGGCACATGCCGGACGCAATACAGGCGGGTCACAGTTTTTTATCTGTCACAGCAGAACAAATACTAAGCATTTGGACAGAAACCATACCTGCTTCGGAAAAGTAGTAGAAGGGCTGGAAGTAATTGATGAGGTAAGACAGGGTGACAAAATCCAGAAGATAGTGATTATCGAAGAATAGTTTTTATCCGGCCCCTGTTCTCTTTTTAGTCAGAGTCAGGGACCGGTTTCACTGTGCTTAGTCCTCGCAAAGCGCACTCATGTAGTTGTATAGGTCAAAAACCTTCAGTTTTATTTCCTGAGCAAGCCAGTAGCTCTGATCACTGGTTTCTTTGTTCAGATACAGTTCCTCCAGCTGATTCCGGTCCCGGATTATTTCATCCATGGTTTCTGTCCCGCCTGCCGTATCCGGCAGCCAGTCATAAAGTCTGATCAGCTCATCAAGATACCCAAGCATGTATGATAGTTGAATCTGATCATAGCCTTTCCCTGTTGGCAGGCCTTCGTATTGCTGTTCCAGGAGGGTATAGTATTTTTCCAGAGTTCCCAGATGATGAACGGTGAACCACTGAAAATAATCGAACGATTCGTTTTCCCAGTCCGGTTGATTGGCAGGGGGAATATTGTCGGGAAGTGTGCTCATATATAAAATTATTCTTATGTATCCGGCCAATGATAAATATAGTCATTGTTTTATTTCCATGAGCATTTATCCGTAAAGAAGACCCTTTTTGATTTTATTTAGGCGGTGGTACAAATCAGCTATATATGGCTGACATTCGTGAAATGACCAGCCTTCGTTATTGCATTGTAAATTCTTTTTAAAAATAAAAGCACACTAAATAAACGTATTTTTTTATGAAATTGATTCGGAAATACGATAAGTTTTATATCTTTGAGTATCAGAATCAATAGGGAAAGCTATACGAATCAGAAAAACGATCGAACTATAAGATAGAATATTAACGAAATACAGCGTTACGCTTAAAATTTTCCTGTAACCGAAACCGACCAAATTTCAAGAAGCACAGGAGAGTAAAGTGGAAACGCCTGCGGTATGCGTGGGCGTTCCTTTTGCTTTGTGCTTCGGGCTCTTGGTCGGGCCTCGGTTACAAGCGAGGGAATCAGCTCACGCTCTTTTTTATTGTCAAACCGCAGCGCTATGAATGCTACACTATTTTTATGTGCGTCTACCGTACTGTTTCTTTTTATTATCGGGCTATTTCCTGTCGTGGCCCAGCCCGCTTTTACTCCGGTATATACTCCGCAGGGAGGCATACGGCAGGGTAGTTTCGGGCAGAATCCTCCGGTTGGTCCGCCTGCTAATATCCTGCAACATATGCGGGAGCAGGACCAGCAGCGTATCCGGCAGCAGAATGGAGAATTTCGGCAGCGTTTCGGACATACACCTTCCCCAAAGGAAAACCATGAATTTTCAGGCAAGCCCATTGTACCGCCACAGCTACGGCTTGAAAATGAAATGAAGGAACTCCTGCAAGAAAGTGAACGAAATGACTTTATAGCCAGCGAAAAAGCCCATTACCAGAGCAAAGCCTACCTGGACGACCTGCCCCGCTATATCAAAGCCCGTGACCTTATCGCCGATATGTTGCAGGGCAGACGTGACCTGTCTGTCAAGGATGCCTTTTATCTGGCGGAGGCCGCTTACGGCAACCTGCACCTGAGCTATGAAGAGTATTCCAAAATCATAGCGGGCAATGCTGCCTTTATCCGGCAGTGGCTCCGTGAAAACAGCTATCCCCTGCACGATGCGGAAGCCCTGCACATGGGCATTCAGAAGTTTATGGGCGATACCCTCTATATACATTCCAACGGAGAGCGCAAGGGGCATCTGCCGTATTACTATGACTTTATAGACCCGATAGGCAAAGACCGGCGCAATTATTTTGTCACCAAGACACTGGCTACCGGTAGCGGTCAGTGCCATACCCTGCCAGTGGTGTATCTGCTGCTGGCCGAAGCACTGGGCGTAGAGGCCTACATGGCCTACAACCCGCAGCATTCCTTTATCCGCTTCCGCAACAACGGGGGAAGTGTGATCAACTACGAAACGACCGTAGACAACTACCTGCCCGATGCTTTTTACATAGAAACCCTGCCTACTATGGCCGGAGCGTACAAAAATACCCTCTACATTCACAATCTGGACAAGCAGCAGGTGGTAGCCTCTGTGCTGTTTGATCTGGGCGCAAGCTTTGTCCGGGAGCACTGGATGGGCAACCATGAGTTTCTGTGGAGCTGCATAGAGCTGGGCCGGTCTGCCTTTCCGGGGCATTTTTATATCAGTATCGCCTGCGACTACCTGCACAAGCGCCTGTATGCCGATGCCCTGTACCGAAAGGCAAGAGACAGAGGGGTTACCAGCCTGAGCAGGATGGCAGCCTATCCGGATGTACAGGAAGCCTGGGACCGCTACCGGAACTATATGGAAAAAGTGGCTGCGCTAGGCATACAGGAAATGCCGGAACCGGAATACATGCGCCTGATGTCGTATTACGACCACAAAAGCCGTCTGCAACGGGAAAGTGGTATCGATGCCAAAAGAAAACGAAACCTGTTTTTTTAACCTTCAAACGAAATTTGAGAATTGATTATCTCTGGCATACAATTTTTATATGAAAGGGGCCTTTGAAAAAATGCGTTAAGAAAATTATCCTGAAAGACGTCAAAAATCGCCACTGTCTGACGAAGGAGTTTGGCGATTTTCGTCTGTAAGGGTAATTTTTAGCCATTTTTTCAACAGCCCTTGATTCTTTTTGCTTACTTTTTCTCATCAAGGAGAAAAAGTAAGGCCTGTCCGGCAGGACATTGTATTTAAATGTATATCTGTTATGAGTCAAATACTTAATTCAATTAATTTATTATCATCAGACTGCTTATTTTTATGAAAATGAATACTTTTTTTGCCTCAGCAATTTTCATTACCTCCCTGTTGCTTATCCTGTCTGCCTGCCGACCGGAAAAGACCGCCCGAAGCACAGGAGACAAACAGGAAGCTATGCTGGAACAGGTCATAAGCCTGTCTGAACCGGTACAAACGGTGGAGCCGGAACCCGTGGAAGAAGCTGAAATCGAAATCGAAACGGAAATCGAAATGGTTCAGCAGGAACAAGAAGATAACATTGAGGACGAAACGGATTACTATGCGCTGGCTTATGAAGAACTGGCTCAGATGCTTTCCGGAGCAAGGAAGCCGGATTTTGAACGGGCAGTATTTGTCAGCGAAAATCCCTATCATAATCAGGTATACCGCTATGAGGATTTTCAAGCTACGATTGACCTGTATGAATACCGTGTCCGGCAGCTTGTCAGAGCCAATGACCGGAGCGATACCCTGCGGCTGGATGCCAGAGCGGATGCGAACGGTTATTTCCGGCTGGCCGATCTTCGCTACCTGCCCGAAGAAAAGAAAGAGCTGTACCGTCAGGCCCTCAGCAACTGGGCTATTTTTGCTTACCTGACCGATACCACCGTCTTTTATTCCCGCAAACATGTGCCTTTCCGCTATGCGGGCGAAGACCCTTTCGGACAAAAAGACTGGAGCCATTCACAGGTCATCGGTCTGCTGCGCTCGGAAGACGGACGGGGCAACTGTTTTGCGCTGACTGCCCTGTACAAAATTCTGTCGGACCGCCTGGAGGCAGGCGCACGGATATGTACTGCTCCCCAGCATATTTACATACAGCACAAAGACCCCAAAGGGCATTATTACAATGTGGAGCTGGCCACCGCAGGGCATCCGGGTGACGGCACGATACAAACCCTTACCCATACCCCAAGTGAGGCTATACGTAGCGGTATCGCCCTGCGCACCTATGATGAACAACAGGCTATCGGCCTCTGTCTGGTACATCTGGCCAAGAGCTACGAACGGCAGTATGGCCTCAAAGATGCTGCTTTTATGGAACAGTGTGCCGATTTAGTTTTAAGCTACGATTCGCTGAACCTGAACGCCCTGCTGCTGAAACAGCAGGTACTGGATGCAAGGCTGAAAAACTATGCTCTGCAAAAGGGAACCAGCCATATAGCGACACTCCGCAAAGATACCGCCGTAGCTCCACTGATTGCCCGGCTGGAAAGTCACCTTGGCCGTCTGAAAGCACTGGGCTATCGCCAGATGCCGGTAGCAATGCAGAAAATCATCCTGTCGGGGGAGTTCCCGGCGCAGTTTACCAATCAGAACCCAAGTCCTTTTACCACCATTGACCCGAAGGATGAACACCGTAAGAAATTCCATACGATGTACGGAGGGCTTTTTCAGGAGGTCTTTGTACCAAGGGAACAGGAAACTTACGGTCATGTGGTATACAGCAGCAGGACAAAGGGAATCGTAACACTGGACACCGCTGCCGGTTCGGATTTTCTGATTGACCCGGTTGTTTTCGCTTACGACTTTGGAGCCAGAATGTATGATGCCAGACTGGGGAGGTGGCTGAGCGTGGACCCGCTGGGGGCAAAGTACCCTAATCTGTCTCCTTACAACTTTGTCGGCAACAGCCCCATACTGTATGTGGACTATGACGGCAGGGACTACGGGGTTTATGTAGACCATGCGAACAAAACGATTATTGTGAAAGCGACGTTTTATACAACCAGCAGCCTGACGGCAGAACGGCAAAGTTCTGACCAGAGTTATAACCGGGCAGTGCTGGCAGCTCGCTACTACCAAAACCTGAAAGCCCAGTACATTGTCAAAAATGACCAAGGCGAGGAAGTAGCCTACACTATATCTTTTACTTTTGATGTAAAGAAACCCGAATCTTCCAGAAATAACGTTTTTGAAACGGCAAAAGCCGACCCGGAGGGCAATATGTTTTTGAGTGGTATACCCGGAGAGCATGTAGTAACGGAATACGGCAACCGTACAGGCCCCAATACTAAAATCCGGAATGGAGAGGAGGTTCATGGCTATACAGAAGGTCTGACCGAAAAAAAACAATTTGTGTATGTAGAAGGGGCTGCTGCGCTGGAAAATCCCAAATCACCCTATATTCTGGATATACATGAGATGGGGCATACACTGACCTCGCTGGTAAGTGAGTTTCACAACCAGAGCGGAACCATCATGCAGTCGGATGAGCATCAGGGAGGCGGAGTACCGGGTCTTGGTTTGCCATCCGGCTTTATTGAAAACATACTGGGCAATGCAGGACTGGGCAATGCGCCCACCGGCCCCAACAAGCCCAGTGCAGTACTGCATCAGAGCGGAAATGCCCCCGGTAATTTCAGCTCTGGTTCGGTGAAGAATATTGAAAACAAAAATACGACTAAAAAATAACTCTATTTATGAG